>NC_019966.1:1939474-2585966 GCF_000328565.1 Mycobacterium sp. JS623
AGTGGCCGACGAGGGGCTGCAACTGTTCGGCGGATACGGGCTGACTCGCGAGTACCCGATGGAAAAACTGTTCCGCGACGCACGCGCCGCGCGTATCGAGGATGGCGAAAACCATCTTCTCAACATGAAATTCGGCTACCTGACCTCGCTGCTGCACCGCAGCGGACGGATCTGACGAAGGGAGCAGCAGTGTCTGTCACCGACTTCTTCGACCGCGGCTGGCGTGCGAATCCCACCGGCGCGGCGTTCATCGCAGGTGAACGTTCCTACACCTATGACGAAATCGGAAATTTGTCGTGTCGTGTCGGAAATGCGCTGTTGGCACGGGGTGTTGGGCGCGAGGTGAAAGGCGCTGTGCTGGCCGGAAACGACCCGCTGGCGTGGGCCTGCGTGCTGGGTCTGTGGCGGGCAGGTATGGCTTGGGTGCCCGTCAACCCTGCCAGCCCGCCTGACGAGATCCAGCACCTTCTGGCAGGTTTTGACTGCGAAGTGCTGTTCTGCCAGGAGCAGTTCCTACCGGTCGTAGACAAGATTCGGACCGAACTGACCGCACTTCACACGGTGATTTCGCTGGGCGACGACACCGCGGCCGCTGCGGCGGTCGACGGCGTCGTGCTGCAAACCTTCATCGAGGCGGCGAGTAGCCAAGTGCCGCAGTTCATTCCCGATCAGGACTCGGTGGCCGGCATCATGCCCACCGGCGGCACCACCGGACCGCCCAAAGGAGCGATGAACACTCACCGCAGCCTGTCGGTGAGCGCGCTGCACCACATGTTCGCCGCCCCGTACTCCACTGACGAGCGCATCGTCAACCTGGTCGCCGCACCGATGACCCACGCCGCGGGCACGTTGACCTTGCCGTGCACGGCGCGCGGCGGCACCGTCGTGGTGATGACCCGGGTGGACCTCGACCTGCTGCTGGAATTGGTTGAGCAGCATCGAGTTACGGAGATGTACCTTCCCCCGACGGTGATCTACCGGCTGCTGGAAACCCCGGGAATCGAGGAGCGGGACTTCTCCTCGCTGAAATACCTCATCTACGGCGCAGCACCTATGTCGACCGAGAAGTTGCGCCGCGCGATCGAGGTGTTCGGGCCGGTGCTGTTTCAGGGCTACGGACAGGCCGAAGCGCCCACCGCGATCGCGTATCTTCGCCCAGAGGAGCACTTCCGGGGTGACGAGATCGCTGAAGATGCCCGGCTGTCGGCGGCAGGGCGCGCTGCACCCATGGTGCGTGTCGAGATCATGGATGACACCGGCACCATTCTGGCCGCCGGCCAGACCGGAGAAATCTGTGTTCGGGGCGATCTGGTCATGCAGGGGTACTACAACGCGCCGGAAAAGACTGCCGAGACGATCATTGATGGCTGGTTGCACACCGGCGATATCGGCCACCTCGACGACGAGGGTTACCTGCACATCACCGACCGCAAGAAGGACCTCATCATCTCCGGCGGCTTCAATGTCTACCCCAGTGAAGTGGAACAGGTCATCTGGGCTCACCCCGCAGTGCAGGACTGTGCGGTCATCGGCGTCCCCCATCCGGAGTGGGGCGAGGCGGTCACCGCGGTGGTGGAGCTGAACGAGGGCGCGGAGCTGGCCGAAGATGAACTCCTGGCCTATTGCCGGCCCAAGCTCGGGGGCATCAAGACGCCCAAGCAGGCATTGTTCGTCGATGCTCTGCCGCGCAGCCCCAACGGCAAGGTGCTCAAGAAGGACATCCGTGAGCCGTACTGGCGCGGTCACGAACGCCGCATCTGACCGCCCTCGGCGCAGGCCTCATCGACGGCGATCGGCCGCGCGGCAAACATGCCCCCGGCTCAAAGAGGTCACCAGCCGACGGGCCAACGCGGTGTACGTTGACGCCGTGGATCCCGAGCCGGCACCGCCAGGACTGCTGGACGGACTGGATGGCCGCGCACGGCAGGAACGACAGCAACTGCTGCGCTGGCTGTTGGACCACGGTTTCGACGTCGATCAGGTGCGCAACACACCGAGCCCGATTCTGTTACCCGCAAACCGCGTGTACGGCGACGATGGCACGCTGGTGTCCGCCCGGACTGTCGCCGACTCCAGCGGAGCCCCTCTCGATTTGATCTCGCGCCTGCACCGTGCGGTACGACTGGCTCGCGTCGATCCCGACAAGGCCATCTACGCCCGAGCAGATGCAGAATCGATCCCGAGCAGATCAGCGTTTGCTGTTCCTGGAGGTAGGCTGACGCTGCAGTCGGGGTGAATCGCAGGTAGTCGATGCCGGATCCGTTCACAACGCAGCGCGACGTGAGTCTTGCCGTCGCGGCGGAGTTGCACGCGGCCGGATTCGACGATGCCGAAGAGATAGGCCGCGGTGGATTCGGGATCGTCTACCGCTGCATCCAGGCCGAATTGGACCGCACGGTGGCCGTGAAGGTCCTTACGGCTGATCTTGAGGAGAACCGGGAGCGGTTCGTCCGTGAACAGCGGGCGATGGGCCGGCTGACTGGTCACCCCAACATCGTTGGCGTGCTGCAGGTCGGCAGAACCGACACCGGTTATCCGTATCTCGTGATGACCTATTACCGGCGCGGTTCCCTCGATGCGCGCATACGCCGAGACGGTCCGCTGCCACTGGCTGAAGTGTTGCGTCTTGGGGTGAAGTTGGTCGGCGCGCTGGAGACCGCGCACCGCGCCGAGATACTGCATCGCGACATCAAGCCGGGAAACATCTTGTATACCGACTACGGAGAGCCAGCGCTGAGCGACTTCGGGATCGCCCATGTCACTGGAGCGTTCAAGACGGCTACCGGCACGTTCACCGGTTCACCGGCATTCACGGCACCGGAAATCCTCAGCGGTGATCCACCGAGCAAGAGCTCCGACATCTACGGACTGGGCGCGACGCTGTTCTGTGCGCTGACCGGACATGCAGCCTACGAACGTCGCAGCGGCGAACAGCTGGTGACACAGTTTCTGCGCATCGCCACCGAGCCGGCGCCTGATCTGCGCGAATCCGGCACTCCAGATGACGTCGCCGCCGTGATCGAACGCGCGATGGCGCGCGACCCGGAAGACCGTCCGTCAGCGTTGGCGCTAGGTGACGCGCTCCGACAGCTCCAGGAGAACTACGGCATTCCTGTCGACGAGATACCACTCCAGGGTGAGCCCGAGCTGGATCAACCGGGGCGAGGGCCGGTGGCCCCGTCCAGGCTGCGCCGTACGCTGAGCAATCTTCCTTTGGAGCTCACCAGTTTCGTCGGCCGCGGCGCAGAACTGGCGGCGCTGAAGAGCCTCATCACTACGTACCGGCTGGTGACAGTTACCGGGATCGGCGGAGTGGGGAAGACGCGAGTAGCGCTGCGCGCAGCGGCCGACATTTCCGGTGCCTTTCGGGACGGCGTGCGGCTCGTCGAATTAGGTGAACTAGGCGACGGGTGCGCGGTGACCGACGTGGTCGCTGCGGCTCTGGGTTTGCGCGACGATTCCGCAGCGCCGTTGAACGAGGTGCTGATCGACTACCTGAGCTCCCGCGAACTCCTAGTGATCCTCGACAACTGTGAGCAGGTGGTCGACGCCGCGGCAAAGCTTGCTGAGATGCTGCTGCGCGCCTGCCCCGATCTGCGAATCCTCACGACAAGCCGCGAGGGTCTGGGCATCGGCGGGGAGGCGGTGCTGCCACTGTCCCCGTTGGCCGACGACGCGGTGATGCTGTTTGCCGAGCGCTCCGCGGCCGCGGTACGAGGCTTCGCGCTGGCCGAGAACGAGGCCACCGTTGCTGCGATCTGTTCCCGGCTGGATGGCCTGCCGTTGGCGATCGAACTGGCCGCAGCGAAGCTGCGCGCGATGTCGCCCGAGCAGATCCTGGAGCGCCTGGATAACCGATACGCGCTGCTGACCCGAGGCAGGCGAGGCGCGCCGCCGCGTCAACAATCACTGGCGTGGAGCGTCGGCTGGAGCTATGACCTGTGCACCCCGGCCGAACAGCGGCTGTGGGCGCGGCTGTCCGTTTTCGCGGGCAGCTTCGAACTTCAAGCCGCAGAGGATGTTTGCGGTGAGGGGCATCCGGTCGATCTCATCGATCTTTTGACTTCGTTGGTGGACAAGTCGATTCTGATCCGCACCGAATCCAACGGCGTAGTGCGCTTTCGGCTTCTCGATACGCTGCGTGACTACGGCCGCGAGAAGATTCACGAAACGGGCGATTACATCCAACTGCGGCGCCGCCACCTCGATTCGTACCGACGGTTAACGCGTGACGCTGCAGCGGAGTGGTTCAGTTCTCGGCAAATCGAATGGATCGCGCGCCTCGAACGAGAATTGCCAAATCTACGGGAGGCGATCGAGTTCGGCCTGACCGCGTCTCCCGAGGTCGTGGTCCGGATGGCCACTGACCTCGGCGTGTTTTGGGCGACGCACGGTCTGTTTGGCGAGGGACGCCGTTGGCTGGATCGGGCGCTGGCCGCGACGCCGCCCGAGGCGACAACCGAACGAATCGAGGCTCTCTACTATGCGAGCTTGCTGGCCTGTGGCCAGCGTGATTTGTCCGCAGCGGCGGCCCGCGCGCAGGAAGCTCGAGGGCTGGCCGAGCAGCTAGAGGATCCGGGGGCGTGGGCGCGTATAGCTGTCGCCGACGGGTTCGCCGCGCTGTTGGCGGGTGACGCAGACGGCGCCTGCTTGTGCCTCGACACCGCCGTCGATCGGGCTGCGGACCTCACGACACTGGCGATGGCGCTGGTACTGCTTGGACGGGCACACGAGTTGCGCGGTGATGCAGATGCCGCGCTCGCGTTCAATCAACGAGCGGTTGAACTATCGGAATCACACGGTGAATCGGTGATTCGTTCGTGGGCGGTGTGGAGTGTCGGCATCGAAAGCTGGCGCAATGCGCAGCGCCAACAGGCCGTCGAGTTGCTCGAAGACGGTCTGCAGCTGGCTCAGCAACTGCGCGATACCCGGACCGCCGCGTCCTATCTGGAGGTGCTGGCCTGGATCGCCGCCGAGGAAGGCAGGCAGGCACAGGCCGCGGTCATGCTGGCCGCCGCAGAGAAACTGGGCGGCGCAACCGGCAACTACGCGTTCCTCTTCCCGAATCTGGCTGCCTTCCATGCGGATTGCGATCAACGCATCCGCAGCTCCATTGACGCGCAAGCCTACGAGACCGCCCGTCGAACCGGCCAGTCACTTCGTCTCGACGACGCGGTGGCATATGCCCTCGGCGAGGGATGAACACTGGGAGACAGTTGCGCAACGTCTGACGGAAGAAACAGGTATCCCGACAGGTATCCATTGGGGTCATTAGGCCGATGTGCGAAGGGTCACATCAAAGCATCGTTGCTGCATGACCAACAGAGACGTTGATGCAGTAATTGTGGGCGCCGGCTTTTCCGGCCTGTATGCCACCCACCGGCTGCGAAACGTGCAGGGACTCACCGTGCAATGTTTCGAGGCAGGCGAGGGCCCCGGCGGCGTGTGGTACTGGAATAAGTACCCCGGAGCGCGATGCGACTTCGAAAGCATCTACTACTCCTACACGTTCGATGAAGCGCTGCAGCGGGAATGGCGATGGACCGAGCGCTTCGCCGCGCAGCCGGAGATCCTGGCCTATCTCAACCACGTCGCGCATCGGTTCGATCTGCGCCGCCACTTCCGGTTCAACACTCGCGTCACATCGGCGGTGTGGAACGAGGAGACCAACCGCTGGACCGTCCGAAGTGACGACGGCTCCGTCACGACCGCCCGGTTCTTCATCAACGCCGCCGGTGCGTTCTCGGTGTTCAAGAAGAACGACTTCCCCGGCCAGGACGATTTCCACGGCACAGTGCTGCACACCAGTCAGTGGCCGGCCGAGGGGGTCGACCTGACCGGCAAGCGGGTGGCGGTGATCGGCACCGGATCGACCGGAATCCAGGTCATCCAAACCATCGCTCCACAGGTCGGCGAGTTGACTGTGTTCCAACGCACTCCCAACTTCGCCTGCCCCCTTGGCAATCGGCCGCTTACCGACGAAGACTTCGCACAGGCTGTGGCGGACTTCTCAAGAAATCGGCAGGAGTCCCGCAATAGCATTGCCGGCGCGCCATATCCGCGCGCCGTGCGATCGGCGTTGATGGACACGCCCGAAGAACGCCGCAAGGTCTACGACGAGTTCTACAACGGTGGCGGCTTTCGGATGCTCACCTCGTCCTATTACGACTTGATCTTCAATCCTGTGGCCAACGCGACCGCGGCGGACTTCATCCGGGAGCAGATCCGCGAGCGGGTCCACGACCCGAAGCTTGCGGAGCTGCTGTGCCCGAACGATCACCCGTACGGGGTCAAACGCGCCACATTCGAGTCGAACTACTTCGAGGCTTTCAATCTGCCGCACGTGCATCTCGTTGACGCCCGGGCCACGCCGATCGTGCGGATCACCGAGAAGGGCATCGCGACCACAGATCACGAGTATGAGTTCGATGTGATCGTCCTGGCCACGGGCTTCGACGTTGGCGCCGGAGCCCTGGCGCGGATGGGTGTCATCGGCCGTGGTGGTCGAAAACTGACCGATCATTGGGCGCACGGTCAACGCGCCTACCTCGGGATAGCCACCCACGGGTTCCCGAACCTGTTCCACATCAACGGACCACAAAGTGCCGCAGCTCTTTTCAACAATCCGATCGCGATCGAAGACAGCGTCGACTTCGTCGGAAACCTCATCGGATACCTCGATTCGCACGGTCATACCACGGCCGAGGTGACCGACTTGGCTGAGGACCGGTACAACGAGCTGGTTCGGGAGGTCGCCGACGCGACGCTGTTCCCGACGGCGACCACGTGGTACATGGGCGACAACATTCCCGGCAAGCCGCGCACGCCGCTCTCGTTGTTCACCGGCGCGCCGATGTACCGGGCGATTTGCGCAGAGGTCGAGACCACCGGTTACGCCGGCTTCTCATTTGACGGAGAGAACCGGCCGCTGTCCAGCTTGATCAAGCTCGACGGCTCCGCGGTGTTCTTTCTGGCCGGCTTGCAGAACATGGGCGTCAAGCCGTTGGAGGACTGCACGCTCGAAGAGGCCCGGGCCGCCATGGATTCGTTCAAACACATGCAGCTGCCGGTCGCCGACGACGTCAGCATCGTTGATGCGCGGTATCCGACCGAGGGGGGGCATCGCAAGGTGCGGGTATACCGGCCGCCGGTCGAGGGTCCCCTGCCGGTAGTGGTCTTCAACCACGGCGGCGGCTGGATCGGCGGCAGCCTCGACCTTTACGACGAGCCCTGCGCAACCCTGGCGCGTCGTGTTGGTGCTGTTGTCGTGTCGCCGGACTATCGCCTCGCCCCCGAGCATCCGTTCCCCGCGGCCACCGACGACGCCGTCGCGGCGGTACGCTGGGCCGCCGACCACATCACCGAGTTCGGCGGTGATCCGCAGCGGATCGCGGTTGCCGGGGAAAGTGCCGGCGCCAATTTGGCCGCGGTTGTCGCACTGCGCCTGCGCGATGAAGGTGGCCCGCAGTTGCAGGCGCAGGTCCTCATCACCCCACCAGTCGATTTCCTCGCCGACACTGAGTCGCGCAGGCAGTTCGCGCACGGGCCGATCATCTCGATGGAACTTGCCATGCGGATGGCGTCGCTGTACCTCGGTGATCCGGCCAATGCAGTGTCACCGCACGCCTCGCCTGCGCGAGCAGAGGACCTGTCCGGGTTGCCGCCGGCCCTGGTCGTCACGATGGAAATCGACCCGACGCGCGACGAGGCCGAGAACTACGCTCAAGCATTGGCTACCGCTGGAGTGCCGACCGTCTGCCGGCGCATTGACAGGCTGTGCCACGCCGCGTTTGAGCTGTCGGGCGCAATACCCCGGGCGGCCGAAATTCACACGGCGATCGCGGAATTCCTTACGCCGCTACTGTCTGCACAGCTGGCTGCGACCGAACCTGCGCTGGGGTAAGCCGTTGACGCCCTTCATGATTGAGGTCAGTGACCTGATCGACGGAGTCACGCCTCCGGTACCTCGGACCGAGCCGAGCAGAACTCGGCCGGTCGCGCAGGCTACCGATTCTCAGGTGGTCATCCGCTCATCGGCAGAACAGCTCGTAAGCGAAGCTAACGCGGTGTTGTCCGCGAACGGCGAGACCATCACCTTGGTCGACGACAGTGGCCCCAGCGAGCTCGCTTTCAGCCTCAGTTACCGCGACCGTGTCGCCCGGATACGGACCACGGTGTCCGGTCGGACGGCGACAGCAGAGCTGGCGTACGCAGGTACACCGCAGCCGCTGCGACAGCTCACCGGCGAAGACCAGCTGCGCGCATTGCTACTCAACCTGGTAGCTGGCGCCAGCGTCAATTGAAACAGATATAGGAGTACGCCCGTGCAATATGAATTGCGCTACCGGGTCATCGAAGCCAAGCGCAACACCTATCAGAACCTCATCGACCGATACGGCGATCAGCCAGCCAGCCGCTATCTGGAGGGCACCGTCGACGTCCAACCTCAGGAGAACTTCCATTACCGGCCGACGTGGGCACCTGACTGCGAACTGTACGACCCACGGTTCACCGCGTTACAGCTAAGCGACAGTTACAGTTTCGTCGATCCTCGGCAGTACTTCTACACGCCATATGTCACCGCCCGCTGCGCTCTGCATGATGCGTTCGCAAAGACGTTGGGGTACATCCAGGAGCGCGATCTGCTAATGCGGATGCCAGACGCCTGGCGCGAAGTTCTGGTCTCGGTGATCGTTCCATTGAGGCATTTCGAGTCGGCCGCGCAGCTGGTGAGTGTGGCCGGTGCACGCTTCGCCGACGGCACATCCATCGAACAGTGCTGCACGTTCGCGGCGTTCGACCGGATCGGCAACGCCCAGATGCTGTCTCACATCGGCCTCGAACTCGCGGGCGGCCGGGCGGACGCGCTCGATACCGCGAAACACAATTGGCTCGACACCGAGCACCTGCAGCCGCTGCGCCGGCTCGCGGAGGAAATCATGGTGGTGTCGGACTGGGCAGAAGGCCTTCTCGCAATAGATTTGGTCGATTCGCTGATCTATCCGGTGCTGTACCGCGACCTCGATGATGCCGCCCTTATGAGCGGTGCCGGCGCCTATAGCATGCTCGCCCAGCACTTTACGGCTTGGTTTGCAGATCACCGCAAATGGATTGACGCCTTGACTCGCGAATGGAGTGACGACCCGAACCACGGTGACAACAACCGAGCCACGCTCGCGCAGATAACACAGAGGTGGCAACCGCGAGTGCATAGTGCAGTCGCCGCCCTGGCCGCCGCGATCGATGCGAGCGAGCCGAGTGTGCGCTCGACCGAGCTGCTGGCCGGCACCACCGGGCCCGCCTGGGCGCAGACGACAGCAGGTGCGGCATGAGCCCAACTGTTCGCCAGGTCGGCATAGACATTCAGGAATCCGAAGACAACCGCGCGCTCATAGAAGCGATCAAGGCGGACAATCCGGACCTGACCATTCGACATATG
The DNA here is from genome assembly GCF_000328565.1 of Mycobacterium sp. JS623. Lineage (NCBI taxonomy): Bacteria > Bacillati > Actinomycetota > Actinomycetes > Mycobacteriales > Mycobacteriaceae > Mycobacterium > Mycobacterium sp. JS623. The sequence goes on from NC_019966.1 coordinate 1,948,914, forward strand.
CCGGGCCTGGTGAAACTCCAGTCAGTCGGGCAGATCGTCATCAACCGGCAAACGGTTGAAGAGAAGCTCGGCCGTGACTGGGAGACAGGTGAATTCCAGCTGGCGATCGTGTCGTATGCAGGGAACTTCGCCGAGTGGGACGACGACCAAATCATTGTGAAATGGGAGCACTGACGTGACGATTGAAGCCGCCAAACCGACCCGCAAGAAGCTTCCACTAAAGGAACGCTACGCACGCCTGACGCGCGATCTGGATTGGGAACCCAGCTATGTTTCAAGGGAGGAACTGTTCCCGTACACCCGCTATGAGGGCATCAAGATCCACGACTGGGACGGGTGGCAAGATCCCTTCCGACTCACCGTCGACGCGTATTACAAGTACCAGGCGGAAAAGGACAAACGCCTGTACGCCGTCCTGGACAGCTTCGCACAAGGGCAGGGTCACCTGACCCTGTCCGACGCCAGCTATTTCAACGCGATCAAGCTGTTCATCCAGGGCGTCACGCCACTGGAATACGCCGCACACCGCCATTTCGCTTTCCTGGCAAGGCATCTGGAAGGCCCCGCGCCTCGATTCGCTGCGCTGTGCCAGAGCATCGACGAGCTACGGCACTGCCAGACCCAGATTCACACCATCAGCAATTACAACAAGTACTACGGCGGGTTTCACAGCTGGTCGAAGATGCACGACCGGGTCTGGTACCTGTCAGTCCCGAAATCGCTTTTGGATGACGCGATGGCCGCGGGTCCGTTCGAGTTTCTCATCTCGATCTCGTTCAGCTTCGAGTATTTGTTGACCAACCTGCTGTTTGTGCCGTTCATGAGCGGCGCAAGCTTCAACGGCGACCTGCCCACGATGTCTTTCGGGTTCTCTGCGCAGTCCGACGAAAGTCGCCATATGACACTGGGATTAGAGGCGATCAAGTTCCTGCTCGAACAGGACGAAGGCAACGTGCCGATCATCCAGGACTGGATCGACAAGTGGTTCTGGCGGGCGTACCGCATGTCCGCGTTGGTCGCCGCGATGATGGATTACATGCTGCCCAAGCCGGTGATGTGCTGGAAAGAGGCCTTCGAGCTCTACTTCGAAGAACAGATGCTGGGCGGCCTGTTTCCGGACCTGGCCTATTACGGCATCAACCCGCCGCGCCACGTCAACGACGCAATTGCCGAGAAGGACAGGCTTTCTCACGAGGTCTATCGCATTTTGCACAACTTCTCGTTTGCCGCCGCGTTGACGACCCACACTCCGAATGACAAGCACATGGAGTGGTTGTCGCAGCAGTACCCTGACACGTTCGACCGCTACTACCGACCCGTCTGGAACAAGCATCGGCGGATCGAGGAAGCCGGTGGCCGTGTCTTCTTCCAGGGCCTGCCCCAACTGTGTCAGGTGTGCCAGGTCCCGATGGCGTTCAGCGAGGTCAGCGATCCGACGCGGATCAGCCTGCGCCGCAGCGAGTTCCGCGGCGAGGCGTTCCACACCTGCAGTGACGGCTGCAAGTGGATCTTCGACCGCGAACCCGAAAAGTACGCGCAGGCGTGGCTGCCGGTGCACCAGATCTATCAGGGTAACTGCGGGGGCGCCACCATACCGGAGGTCCTGGCCTGGTACGGCATCCAGGACGGCGAAAACGGCGAGTACCGAGGATCGGCCGACCAGCTGGCGTGGGCAGCGTGGCACGCCGACGAGACGGGGACGGCGAAATGACCGTTAAGGCGTTGTACAACTACGAATTCCCATCGGCCGACCGCGCAGAGGTGTTTGGCGACGACCAGCTCGTGTACGTCCTGTGGGACGGCAACCCGCTGTTGTGTTCAGCGGCGTGCTTCCGTGTGCCGAAGGCGACGTCATTCGCCCAGTTCCTCCAGACAACGGTGTATCCCTGGGCCGCGTCCGACCCCGATTTCGACCCCGACACTGTGCGCGATTGGCGGCTCTTCGACGAGCCGATCAGCCCTGCGGCGGATCGATCGCTGGCGCAGCTGGGGGTGGGGCACAAAGCGCTACTGAAGTTCTCCACCTAGGCGCCGGGGAAGCGGCCCATGTCCACACACCGGATCACCATCGAACCACTCGGCGCAGAGCTTGACTGCCGCGAGGACCAAACCATTCTCGACGCCTGTCTGCGGGAAGGGATTTGGCTGCCGCACGCATGCACCCACGGCACGTGCGGGACATGCAAAGCTGAAATCCTGGACGGAGAGGTTGACTTCGGTGATGCGTCACCGTATGCGCTTCTCGACAGCGAGCGTGCCGAGGGGTGTGCGCTGCTGTGTGTCGCCAGGCCTCGGGGCGATCTGGTGGTCGAAGCCGACGTCGACGTCGAGGACGGAGTCGATGTTCATCCGGTTCGGGATCATTGCGGCGTCGTCGACAGCGTGGTCGACATCGCGCGCGACGTGCGCCGGGTAACCATCGACCTGGACACGCCGCTGCGGTTCAACCCGGGGCAGTACGTGATGCTCAACGTGCCAGACGCCCAACAGCGTCCCTATTCCATCGCCAGCACCCCGTCGCAAGCCAATCGGATCGAGTTGCACATCAAACGCTCTGCGGGAGGACCAGCCACCGACGGCTGGATATTCAAGTCGATGACGGCAGGCGAGCGAGTGACGCTGTCGGGACCGTACGGCAGGTTCTCATTGCGCCCTGCGCGAGAAGATCCGATTCTATTGCTCGGCAGCGGAACGGGTTTGGCCCCGCTCAAATCCATGGCCGTGCACCTCGCGGAGATCGGATCTAAGCGTTCCGTGACGCTCTACCACGGTGTTGCGACGAAAGACGATCTCTACGAGCACGATTGGTTGGAAGCGTTCACCGCCGAGCACGAATGGTTCAGCTACCGGCCGGCGCTGTCACGTGACAGTTGGAACGGTCGCACAGGCCGCGTCCCTGAACTGCTCGCGCAGGACTACCCACGCGCCGCCGGGCATGTCGCCTATGTGTGCGGGAGCCCGGCGATGGTGACAGACACGGTGAAGGCGTTGATGAAGGCGCGTCTGTTCCCCCGTGACATCTATCGCGAGGACTTCTTCGACTCGGCCGCCCGAGCGGCCGGCGTCACCCTGGTACGAGGCCCGTTGATCAGGAGATGATGTGAAAGTCACGGAACTGGAGGCGATTCCGTTCGCCATCCCGTACCGCAAACCGCTGCGGTTCGCCAGCGGCGAGGTCACCGTCGCCGAGCATGTGCTCGTGCGCGTTCACACCGACGTCGGTCTTGTGGGCACCGCCGAGGCGCCCCCGCGTCCATTCACATACGGCGAGACCGAACAATCCATCATCGCAGTCATCAACGACGTCTTCGCCGCGCAGATAATCGGTCAGTCCCCGCTGCAGCGTGAACTGATCCACTCCCGGATGAATCGCACCGTGGGCAACCCCACCGCGAAGGCGGCCATCGACATGGCGTTATGGGATCTGATCGGGCAGTCGCTTGGCGTATCGGTCACCGAACTGCTCGGCGGGTTCACCGACCGGCTGCGCGTTTCCCATATGGTTGGGTTCGCCCCCGCAGCCGAGATGGTCGCCGAGGCCGAGCACATGCGCGATGTGTTCGGCATCACGAGCTTCAAGGTCAAGGTGGGACGTCGGCCGATCGACCAAGACCTTGGCGCGTGCCGGGCGCTGCGGCTCGCCCTAGGCCCTGCCGTCGAACTCTACGTCGACGCCAACCGCGGGTGGGCAGTCAGCGAAGCCGCACGCGCGTTGCGGGTGTTCGCCGAACTCGATATGGCGTTCGCCGAGGAACCGTGCCCCGCCGACGACGTCCTCGGCCGTCGCTGGCTGGTCTCGCGTAGCACCATCCCGATCTTCGCCGATGAAAGTGCCACCCGCCCAGCCGAAGTCGTGCGGGAACTGCTCTCTGGTGCCGCCACCGGGATCAGCATCAAGACGGCCCGCACCGGCTTCACCTACTCTCAGCGCGTCCTGAACCTGTGCGAGGGACTTGGTGTCGAAGTCATGATTGGCAACCAAATCGACGGCCAAATCGGGTCGCTGTGCGCCCTGGCGTTCGGCGCCGCCTTTGAAGCGACATCGCGACGCGCGGCTGAACTGTCCAACTTCCTCGACATGGCCGACGACCTGCTCACCGAACCACTACAGATTGACCGCGGTGCAGCACTGGTCCGCAAAGGTCCGGGGCTCGGACTGCACATCGATGAGGACAAACTCGCCCACTATCGCCAAGACCGCTGAGTCGTGCGGTTCAACCAGCCCAAAGGAGTAGCACATGACCGATATCGCGACCGCAGCCCAATCTGGGGCATCGGCCACCGCACGATTCCAGCAGAGGGCCAGGGACGGCGCGCACGCCAGCACCGAGCGCGTCAACACCCTGGTGTCAGAGATGATTTCCGCCGCCCACGACATCGTGCGGCGGCACCACCTGACCTACCCCGAATATGACGCCCTCAAGGCCTGGCTTATTCAGGTGGGCCTCGACGGCGAATGGCCGCTGTTCCTCGACGTTTTCCTCGAACACGCCGTGGAGCAGGAAGTCAACGCCGAACGGCCGGGCAGCAAGGGAACAATCGAGGGTCCCTACTACGTCCCCGGTGCCCCATCGCTGCCCGCACAGACGACGCTGCCGATGCGGGAGGACGAACCCGGCACACCGCTGCGATTCGCCGGCCGGGTGCAGCGGGTGGATGGTCGGGCCATCGACAACGCGACGATCGACATCTGGCACGCCGACGATGCCGGGTTCTACTCGCAGTTCGCCCCGGGACTTCCCGAGTGGAACCTGCGTGGTGTGGTACATGCCGACGGGCAAGGTCGATTCGACATCACCACCATTGTGCCTGCGCCATACCAAATTCCGACCGACGGTGCTACGGGCACCCTGCTGGCCGCGGCTGGCTGGACTGCGTGGCGGCCGGCGCATCTGCACGTCAAAGTGTCGGCGCCGGGTTATCGGCTGATCACCAGCCAGCTCTATTTCGATGGTGGTGAATATCTTCACACCGACATCGCGTCAGCGGTCAAGCCCGAGCTCATCTTGCACCCGACACCCGTTGTTGGCCAGGGACTCGAAGTGAACTACGACTTCGTTCTCGACGCAGACTGAATCCAACTGGGAGACAACGTGATTTTCGCCGTCACGATGGACGTCGACCTGCCATCCGACATGGACGCCGTGACCAAGGCAGACATCTTGGCCCGAGAAAAGGCCTACAGCCAAGAGTTGCAGCGGTCGGGCAAATGGCGCCACATTTGGCGGATAGCCGGGCAGTATTCGAATCTCAGCATCTTCGACGTCGCCGACAACGACGAGCTGCACGCCATCCTGTGGCAGCTGCCGCTGTTTGCATTCATGCGGATCGCGGTGACCCCGTTGGCGACTCACCCCTCCGCTATCACCGAGGGCGCAAATGGCTGAAATCACATCGCTGAGCGACGCCGTTGCGCAGTTCGTGGCCGACGGCGACACCGTGGCGCTGGAAGGCTTCACTCACCTGATTCCGGTCGCCGCCGGGCACGAGATCATCCGGCAGCGAAAGCGACATCTCACACTGGTCCGCATGACGCCCGACATCGTCTACGACCAGATGATCGGTGCAGGCTGCGCAGCCAAGCTCATCTTCTCGTGGGGCGGTAATCCTGGAGTCGGCTCCTTGCACCGCTTTCGCGATGCCATCCAGAACGGATGGCCGACCCCGTTGCAGATCGAGGAGCACAGCCACGCCGGCATGGCGAACCGTTATGTCGCCGGCGCCTCCGGTCTGCCGTTCGCGGTGTTGCGCGGATACCTGGGTACCGATCTGCCGACCGTCACCGACACGGTGAAGACCATCGAATGTCCGTTCAGCGGAGAGCAACTCGCAGCGGTACCCGCGATCAACCCCGACGTGACCGTGATCCATGCACAGCGGGCCGATCGGCACGGCAATGTGCAGCTGTGGGGGTTACTCGGCGTGCAAAAGGAAGCCGTGTTGGCCGCGCGCCGCTGCCTGGTCACCGTCGAACAGATTGTCGACGAACTCACCCCACTGCCCGGCGCGATCGTCCTGCCGACCTGGGTGCTGACCGCAGTCGCCGAAGTACCAGGCGGCGCCCATCCGTCATATGCGCAGGACTATTCCGAGCGGGACAACGCATACTACGCGGCCTGGGACGCGATCAGCCGCGACCGCGCAGTGTTTCGCGAGTGGTTGGACGAGCACGTGTTCGCGACGTCACCCGAGTCTGGAGCGCTCTTATGACGATCACCGAAAACACCACTGGCACAGAGCAATTGGATTACACCACGGATGAGATGATGTCGGTGGCGGCCGCACGGGCGCTGCGGGACGGCACCCGCTGCTTCGTCGGAATCGGACTGCCGTCAACCGCGGCCAATCTGGCTCGAACGACGCATGCGCCGGGGCTGGTGCTGGTGTACGAATCAGGAACGCTGGGCTCCAAGCCGGCCCGGTTGCCGGCATCCATCGGCGACGGCATCCTCGCCGAAACCGCCGACGCGGTGATCAGTGTCCCCGAGGTGTTCAACTATTGGTTGCAGCCCGGCCGCATCGACGTCGGCTTCCTCGGCGCGGCGCAGATCGACAAGTACGGCAACATCAACACGACGGTGATCGGCGACTACGCCGAGCCTAAAGTACGACTGCCCGGGGCCGGAGGCGCCCCCGAAATCGCCGCGGCGTGTAAAGAGGTGTTCGTCGTCGTGCGGCAATCGAATCGCACGTTCGTCGAGAGGGTCGATTTCATCACTTCGCTTGGACACGGGCACGGGGGAGAAGACCGCCACCGGTTCGGGCTGCGCGGCGCAGGACCGACCGTGGTGGTCACGGACCTGGGCGTGCTCCGCCCGGACCACACCGGTGAACTTGTCCTGGCAGCAACGCACCCTGGTGTCACCGTCGACGACGTTCGCGACGCGACAGGCTGGCAACTGCGGACCGCCGCCAAGGTTGAGGTCAGCGCACCACCGTCCGCGGCGGAACTGCGGGCGCTGCGTGCACTCCAGGACAAATCATGACCCTGGTGCCGCTCCACTACATCTGGGAGGGGCCACTCCTCGGCGAGCCGGTAGTGCTCAGCGGGTCGCTCGGCAGCAACCTGCGCATGTGGGATCCACAGGTCAGCGCCCTGACTGCGGCCGGTTACCGCGTGCTGCGTTACGACCACCGCGGTCACGGTTTCTCACCGGTGCCGGCGGGACCCTACAGCCTCGCCGACCTAGGCGGCGACGTCGTCGAACTACTTGATCACGTGAATGTACAGCGTGCCCACTTCGTGGGTTTGTCACTCGGCGGCATGGTCGGGATGTGGCTGGCCCAACACGGCGCCGACCGATTGATGTCGTTGTCGTTGTGCTGCACATCGGCGGAATTGGGGCCGGCCAGCGGCTGGGCGGAACGCGCCGCAACGGTCCGTAAGAGCGGTACACGAGCCGTGTCGAAGGCGGTCGTTGAACGCTGGTTCACGCCACGCTGGCGAGCGGTCCACCCTCAACGGGCCCGCAATTACCAGGCCATGGTCGAGGCCACCCCGGCCGAGGGATATGCCTCCTGCTGTGAAGCGATAGAAACGATGGATATCGCCTCAGATTTGGGCGACATCACCACACCAACGCTGGTGATCGCGGCAGCGAACGACCCTGCAACACCGCCCGAGCACGCGCGCCGCATCGCGGCCAATGTCCTTGGGGCGCGGTTGGAAATCGTCTCCCCAGCAGCGCACCTGGCCAGTGCCGAATGTCCTCATAAGGTGAATCCGCTCATCCTCAGTCATCTGCGAGCTTCAGTTCCCTGCAGCCGCGATTGACTCGCCGTCCAATTCGGCGATTCGTGACATGTCGCCCACCTAGGATTTCTGCATGAGCTCAGGTCTGGGCCCTCGACGTGGAGGAGAGCGGGTCGGTCCGCCGTTGAACCGGCTCGTCGCCCGCAGGCAAGACCTCGATGCCGCGTTGCGGACACTGTCGCAGTCGCGGTTGCTGACCTTCACCGGACCCGGCGGGGTCGGCAAGACGAGGCTTGCCTTGGAGGTGGCATACCGCGCACGCGAGAAATTTCCCGAGGGCGCCTGGTTGGTGCGGCTCGCCGATTTGAGCGTCGGCGCCGAAGCCGCCGAGGTCGAGTCGGCGATCGTCAGCGCCCTTGGTATCAGCGACCAGTCCGCGACCGGCCTCCGCGAGAAGCTGCTGTCCTTCCTGCCGGACCGCAAACTGCTGTTGGTCCTCGACAACTGCGAGCACGTCGTCGCGGCAGTGCGAACGACGCTGCCGGTCATCCTCCGCGAGGCGCCTCAAATCCGCGTGATCACCACCAGCCGAGAGCAGCTGGGTGTCGTCGGCGAAGCGCTTCGGCCGGTGCTACCCCTGAGCGTGCCCGAACCGGGCACGCCGGCCGAACAGCTGATCACCGACGGCTCGGTGAGTCTGTTGTTGGAGCGTGCCAGCGCGGTCGATCCGGACTTTGATATCACCGACGACAATGCTGTGGCCGTCATAGAGCTGTGTCGCTTGTTGGAGGGTTCGCCGCTGGCCATAGAGCTTGCGGCGGCCAAATTGCGAGCCCTGACGGTCGAGCAGGTGGTCGAGCGATTCAGCAAGCGGTTGACATCATTGACCGCTTCGGATGCGCGCTCCGCGCCGCGTCAGCGGTCATTGCGGTCGATGGTGGACTGGAGCTACGAACTGTGCCCGAAGAGCGCGCAGGTGCTATGGCGACGGTTGTCGGTGTTCCCCGCCACGTTCGACCTCGAACTTGCAGAGCAAGTCTGTGCGTTCGGCGAATTCGGCCCCGATGACGTGATCGATGCCATCGATCGGCTTGTCGCCCAATCGATTTTGCTTACCGACCGTAGTGCGACTGCCATGCGATACCACCTCGGGGCGGCCGTGCGTGAGGTGGCCGCCGAACTTGCTGACCAAGCCGGCGAGACCGATGAATTGCACCGCAGACACCGCGATGCGATGCTGCGTCGGGCCGGGCAGATGTTGCAGCAGTGGTGTGGCCCGCATCAGGACACGCTCATCCTGCAGATGGGCCTCGATCATCCGAGCTATGTGGCCGCAGTGCAGTGGAGCGCCGCGACGGCCGGCGAGGAGCAGACCGGGCTGCTACTGCTTGCGTGGCTGCGCTATCTGTGGCTGTCGGGTGGGCGGCTGGCGGAAGGCCGCATGCGGATCGAGTCCATGCTGGCGGCCGTGCCAGAAGCGTCGCCTGCGCGGGCGGACTGCCTGTGGGTGGTCACCTGGATTGCGTCGTTGCAAGGCGATCATGAGCAGGCCCAACGCTGGCTCGATGAACTGGCCGTGGTTGCCGAGCAATTGAATGACGGGATGCTCGACGCGCATGTGCACCACTGGAGGGCGCTGCTGGCGCTGTTCGCCGGCGATTCTGCCGAGGCCGTGAACGGCTTTCGGCTCGCTGTGGAGGGGCACGGCGCGCGTCGAGATCGTGAGATGGAGCTGACGGCTCGCTACATGCTTGCCTGCGCGCTTACTCTCGATGGCCGCGCGGAGGAAGCGCTGGCCGAAGCCCGCGAAACCGCGGCCTTGTGCGAGACCTATGGCGAACGATCCGCGCGTGGGTACGCCGAGTGGGCGGCCGCCGTGGCGCATTGGACCTTGGGTCACCTTGATGAGGCAGAACGATCCGCACGTCAGGCGTTAATGATCCGGCGAACGCTCACCGACGGTATTGCGGTCGGGCTCACGACCGAGCTGCTCGCATGGATTGCCAACGACCGCAAGCAATTCGCCCGGGCGCAGGTTCTGTCACGTACCGCGGCTGACGTGTGGCGCTCCATGGGCACCACGATCGACGCGTTCGGCCCGCGATTGTCCGGTTTCGCCGTGGCGCACAGCCCACATCAGCCCGAGCCTTCTGCGATCCAGAGACATGGTGCAAGTCCCTTCCACCATGTCGACGAGGTGATCGATTTCGTGCTCGGTGTGCTCGACGGGGCGCATAGATCCGCACGCTTACCGAGCGAACCGTTGACGAAGCGAGAACTCGAAGTCGCTGCGCTGATCGAAACCGGTCTTTCGAATCGCGAGATCGCGGAGCGGCTTGTCATCTCGAAACGAACGGCCGACGGTCACGTTGAGCGGATACTAGCCAAGTTGGGTTTCAGTTCCCGAGCTCAGGTGGCCGCGTGGATGGCTCGCCGAGCCTCCTGAAATCTCACCCCCGTCGAAGGTTCATTCCCCGGTCGACGGCGATGGCGGTTCCGTTGACGAACGACGCCGCGTCGGAGGCGAGATAGACCGCGAGGCTCGCGATCTCGTCAGGTCTTGCGAGCCGCCCCTGACCCTTGTTGACTAACTCGTCGAATGGCATACCGGTGGCCGCTGTGAAATCCATGGCCGAGCGTTGGACCATTTCGGTGTCGACGAACCCCGGGCATATTGCGTTGGCGCGTACTCCGTGGTCGCGCAATTCGAGTGCCATCGCCTCAGTCATTCGCACCACCGCCCCCTTCGTCGCGGCGTAGATACCGAGGAGCGGGAACGCCACCAGCCCCGCGATGGAGGCGATATTGATGACTGCACCACCACCGTCGAGGAGCACCGGGAGGGCGTGCTTGTAGACCAGCCAGGTGCCACGCAGGTTCACTGACACCATGCGGTCGAACTCGTCTTCACTCAGTTCGTGTAGCGGGGCAAGGCATTCCACGCCGGCATTGTTCACCAAGATGTCCAGACCACCGAGGGCACGTGTGGTCTCAGCGATCGCGCCGGTGACGCTCTCGGTGGAGCGGACATCACATGCCACACCGATTGTGCCCTGGCCGATCTCGCGCGCGGTGGCCTCGGCTCCCTGAATGTCGGCAATCGCCGTGGCTGCGCCCGCGGCAACGAACGCCTCGGCGATCCCGCGCCCTAGGCCGCGATGGCCGCCGGTAACGAGCGCTCGCTTACCTTCAAGGACTCCACCCATTTGAGCTCATCGCTCCTTACTCACTCGGGTCACCGCGAGATGACCGGTCCCGTGCCTTGGCAATTGGCGTCGACCAGCCTCACCAGCTGGCCACCTCAACGCTAGAAACCGGTTCCCGAATGCAACATGGCTTAGGGCAAAGACAGGTATGCCCACAGGTATGGGGACGGGTACCTCAACCGATGTGGTCTGCGCCACTGCGGCCGATGCTGTGAGAGGTGTTGCACAGTGACGCGGTGCGACGGAGGGAGTCCTGAAGCTATGTCCGAATACCTTTCCGGCGCAGCCATTCTCATGGTAGTGCTGTCGCCGCTGTTCATTCCGATAGCTGTCACCATCATCGCTGCTGTGCGCCGCTGGTCGAGTTTGGCTGCGCACTCCTCCCGAACGCATCGAAGTAGGTCGTCTGATGACCTTCTGCCGAAGCCCGCTGCCGGCGCCGGGACGGACCCGGCGTCAATCGGATACCTAGCGCGGCCAGTTTCTGAGCCCTCCTAAGTCTCCACCGGCCAAGACGAGGAGAAACACCAATAGTGGATCAGCCCATCACTGCGTCGCCCGTTGAGCACACGGCAGCTATCCCGCCGGACCCGGCGGAAGAACTGCCTCCAGGGACGCGGCCGCCGGGCCGTGATCTGTATGACGTCATGAGCACGATGCGCGCTATGCGCCGACTCAGACCAGAGCCGGTGCCGCGTGAGCTGATCGAACGGCTGATCCAGGCTGCGTCGTGGGCGCCCAGCGGCGGCAACTCGCAGACCACTCGCTACATCGTGGTTGACGACCGAACCCAAATCGCACGAATTGCGCCGCTGTGGAGGCGACTTCAAGGCTTTTACGTCACCGCTCAGGCCGAAGCATGTCCACCGACAATGTCACCGAAGCAATGGCAGCGCACGTTGGGGGCGTCGCAGTATCTCGCCGACCACTTCGAAGACGTGCCAGCGCTGATCGTGGTGTCCTGTGATATGTCGTCGATAATGCACGGTTGGCTCGCCAATGCTGTGACGGTCGCACGTGCTTTCGGCAAGCTAGGTATCCGCCGAGGCGCAACGGGTGGGGCGAACTTCTGCAAGTTCGCACGCCTATCCACCGCCGCCAGCGTCTACCCAGCGGTTCAAAATTTGCTCCTGGCCGCCCGCCAGTCCGGCCTGGGTGCCAGCCTGACCACCTGGCATGCGATGTATGAGCGGGAACTCAAAGGCATACTCGGGATACCACGCAATGTCCGCACATTCGCCGTCGTGCCAATTGGTTACCCCATCGGCCGATTCGGCCCGGTCAACCGCGCCCCTGTCGACCACGTCCTGCACTGGAATCACTGGTAGCAGTGGCCAGATGGGGCGTGCCGATAGACGGCACAACGCCTGTACGGCGGCGCATAGGCAGGGTGCACTAGACCCGTGAAGTCTCTGCTGTTGCACCGCCGCGATATCGATTTCCTGCTATTCGAATGGCTCCGCGTCGACGAATTGACGAAGCGTGAACGGTTCGCCGAACACTCCACCGAGTCGTTCGGCGACGTGCTCACCCTTTGCGAGCATTTGGCAGAGAAGTGCTTCGCGCCCCACAACAAGCTCGCAGACGTTCACGAACCCGTCTTTGACGGCACCAATGTCACCGTGGTTCCAGAGGTCAAAGATGCCTTCGGCGCATTCTCCGCCACGGGCCTACTCGGGATGAGTCTGGACGAAAAGCACGGCGGGGCACAGTTTCCCGCCGTTGTCGCCACGGCAGCGCATCTGTGGCTTCAGGCCGCCAATTTCAGCACCATTAGTTACTCACTGCTGAGCTTGGCCAATGCGAATCTGCTTGCAAAATTTGGAAGCGCCGAGCAAACCGCGACCTTACTGTCGCCCATACTGTCCGGTCGGTACACCGGGACCATGTGCCTATCTGAGCCGCACGCCGGCTCATCGCTGGCCGATATCACCACCCGCGCAGAACCCGAAAACTCAAGCGACTACCGGCTGTTCGGTTCCAAGATGTGGATCTCTGCTGGCGATCATGACATGACCGAAAACATCGTGCATCTGGTGCTGGCCAAGCTGCCCGGCGCACCGGCCGGCACCAAAGGCATCTCGCTATTCATCGTGCCAAAGCACCTCGTAAACGCCGACGGCTCGATTGGCGAACGCAACGACGTCGTCACCGCCGGGCTCAACCACAAGATGGGCCAACGCGGAATGACGAACGCGCTGCTGAACTTCGGCGATGGTGCATTCCGCCCGGGCGGCCGCGCCGGGGCAATCGGCTACCTTGTGGGTCAGCCACACCACGGACTCGCATACATGTTCCACATGATGAACGAAGCACGGCTGATGACGGGGGCGGCGGCGACAGCACTGGGATACACCGCGCACCTGAAGTCGTTGGAGTACTCCAGAACCCGGACACAGGGCCGTCCGATCACTTCGAAGGATCCCGCGACGCCACCCGTACCCATCATCGAGCATCCCGACGTCAAACGGATGCTCTTAGCCCAGAAGTCCTACGTCGAGGGCGCGCTCGCGTTGGTGCTGTACTGTTCCCGCCTAGTCGACATCGCGGCTGGTGCTGAGTCACGGGACGAAGCCGAGTCGGCCACACTGCTGCTCGACCTGCTGACCCCTGTCGCCAAAAGCTGGCCGTCGCAATGGTGTCTGGAAGCCAACGACTTGGCGATCCAACTCCACGGCGGGTACGGCTACACCCGCGAATACGACGTCGAGCAGCACTATCGGGACAACCGGATCAACGCCATCCACGAAGGCACCCACGGGATCCAGAGCCTCGACTTGCTGGGACGCAAGGTGCGTCAGCGCGACGGCGCCGGTCTTCGGCTGCTGGCTGGCGAAATAGCCCGCACGATCGCAGAAGCCGATCTGCTCGGTGGGGAACCTGAACAGCTAGCGAGGCAACTGGATTGGGCATGGCGGCGGCTGTCCGATACCACGGCGACTTTGTTGAGTTGCGATGAACTCGATGTCACACTCGCTAACAGTGCCATCTATCTAGAAGCATTCGGACACATCGTCATTGCCTGGATCTGGCTCGAGCAGGTTATCGCGGCTGCAGACAAGGACGGAAGCTTCTACGACGGCAAGCGGTACGCCGCGCGGTACTTCTACCGCTACGAGCTGCCCAAGACGGCGTCACAGCTTGACCTACTGCAGAGCCTGGACAGGACAACGCTAGAGGCCGTGTTGTAGGCGTGCGTTCCCGCGGCCGCCGTAGCCGACGAGCAGACGCGCGCCGTATCGCCGAGGGATCTGATTCGGGTAGGTCGTCAGGGTCCAGTCTGGCGGCGACGATGCTGCCGCGCAGGTAATTGCCGTGGACTCCGGTGAACAAATTGGAGTAGATGATGTCTTTGGCCGTTGAGTCGACAATCATCTGCTTGTAGGCGGGCGCGGCGTTGGCCTCGACAGTCGAGAGAAACGCAGAGCCGATGTAGGCAAAGTCGGCGCCGGCGGCCAGTGCGGCAAGAATCGAGCGGCCGTGTGCGATAGCCCCTGACAGCAGCAGCGGGCCGTCGAACCAGTCCCGAATCTCACGGATGAGCGCAAGCGGGGATTGGGTTCCGGCGTGACCGCCCGCGCCTGCGGCCACCGCGATGATTCCGTCGGCACCCTTGTCGATTGCCTTGCGGGCGAACTCGTTGCTGATGACGTCATGCAGCACAATCCCGCCGTACGAGTGGACCGCGTCGTTGATCTCCGGCCGCGCGCCCAGCGAGGTGATGACGATCGGCACGCGGTGTTCGACGATGACGTTCATGTCGTGGTCGAGCCGGTCGTTGGAGCGGTGCACGATTTGGTTGACTGCAAATGGCGCGACGGGCGCATCGGGATGCGTTCGCGCGTAGGCCCCGTTCTCTTCGACGATGCGGTCCAGCCAGTCCGCCAACAGTGATGAAGGGCGTGCATTGAGCGCCGGAAACGATCCCACGACGCCTGCTTGGCATTGCGCGATCACGAGGTCGGGCACCGATGAGATGAACATCGGCGCGGCCACCACGGGCAGGGCGAGCGGTCGCGACAGAACATCAGGCAAAGCCATGAATTTCCTCCAGAAGGTGTGCGGTACTAACGGTCGGAGATTCCTCGCCATACGGCTATGTGGAAAGCGGCGCACCCTCGTTGGGCGCACTCGCCAATAGATCGAGTGCGATGTCAAGGATCATGTCTTCTTGGCCGCCGACAAGGCCACGCCTACCGACCTCCAGCAACAGGGTCCTCGCGTCGATTCCATAACGGCGGGAAGCGTTTTCGGCGTGTCGCAGGAATGACGAATACACGCCTGCGTAGCCGAGCGTGAGCGTCTCCCGGTCGACCTGAACAGGTCGATCGCGCAGCGGCCGCACCAGGTCGTCGGCCGCGTCCTGCAGTGCAAGGAGGTCGCAACCGTGGTGCCAGCCTTGCAGATCGGCGACCGCGACGAACGCCTCGATGGGGGTGTTTCCGGCGCCGGCGCCCTGCCCGGCCAGTGACGCGTCGACGCGGGTCACGCCTTCGTCGACGGCGACGATGCTGTTGGCCACCGACAGCGAGAGGTTTTCGTGCGCGTGTACGCCGATCTGCGTGCTTGGATCGAGGACATCGCGGTACGCGCTGACACGTTCACGCATACCGTCCATCGTTAGGCGCCCACCCGAGTCGGTGACGTATACACAGTGGGCGCCATAGGATTCCATCAGTTTGGCCTGTGCGGCAAGCTGTGCCGGCGCGGCCATGTGGCTCATCATCAGGAACCCGGATACATCCATGCCGAGCTCTCTCGCGGTGGCGATGTGCTGGGCTGAGATGTCGGCTTCGGTGCAGTGGGTGGCGATGCGCACCGAGCGCACGCCGAGATCATGTGCGCGTTTGAGTTCGGCGATGGTGCCGATGCCGGGCAGCAACAAGGAGGTGAGCACGGCGTTGCGAATGTTGGCTGCGGCCGCTTCGATCCAGTCCCAGTCGGTGTGGCTGCCGGGACCGTAGTTCACCGAGCCTCCGGCAAGGCCATCACCATGGGCGACCTCGATCGCGTCGACACCGGCCGCATCGAGGGCGGACGCGATGCGGCCGACGTCATGGGTGCTGATGCGGTGGCGGATCGCGTGCATCCCGTCCCGTAAGGTGACGTCCTGGATATACAGTCGACGGTTCATCACATTGCCTCCGCGGCAGGAGTTTTCGACCGCCGGGCGATTGCTTCGGCTACGCGGATGGCCGCCGAGGTCATGATGTCGAGGTTTCCGGCGTAAGCGGGCAGGTAGTGTGCAGCGCCTTCCACTTCGAGGAAGATCGCCACCCTGGTGTTCACAGGGCCGGTGCCGTCGGGCACCAGCGTGTGAATCGGTTCGTCGGGCTCGAGCGCGGTGAATTGGACATCTTGTTTGAGCCGATACCCGGGGACGTAGCGGGAAACGCGGTCGGCCATGTCGGCCACTGAACGCCGGATAGCGTCGTGGTCGGCGTCACCGATGAGGCAGAAAACGGTGTCGCGCATGATCAGTGGCGGTTCGGCGGGGTTGAGGATGATGATCGCCTTACCACGCGCAGCGCCGCCAACCTTTTCGATTGCGTGCGACGTGGTTTCGGTGAACTCGTCGATGTTGGCGCGGGTGCCGGGTCCGGCTGACTTGGATGCGATCGACGCGACGATTTCGGCGTAATGCACGGGCGTGACTGCCGAGACCGCCGCGACCATGGGAATGGTCGCCTGCCCGCCGCACGTCACCATGTTGACGTTGTCAGCTCCGGCGTCGAGGCTTTCGTCGAGGTTGACCGTCGGAATGACAAGCGGACCGATTGCCGCCGGAGTGAGGTCGATGAGCTTCTTACCATGGGGCGCAAGCGCGGCCGCGTTGGCGATATGGGCACGCGCCGACGTCGCGTCGAGCACGATCTCGATGTCGGTGAAGTTGGGCATCGCCAGAAGGCCGTCCACGCCCTCATGGGTGACGGGAATTCCCAACCGCTTCGCGCGAGCCAACCCATCGGAGTCGGGGTCGATACCGACCATCGCTGCGACCTCGAGATTCTCGGAGGTGCGCAGAATCTTGATCATCAAGTCGGTGCCGATATTGCCGGATCCGATGATGGCCACCTTGGACCTCGTCATGACCGCTCCTTTCGCGAGAACGTCGCCGACACTTCGCCCAGTGGCGCGATTTCGGCTCGGATCCGGGTGCCGGGTGGAGTAGCGACCATCGGTCCGAGGGCGCCAGACAGGATGATCTGCCCGGCCCGCAGCGGGTCGCCGAACGATGCGGCGGTGCGCGCCAACCACGCCAACGCGTTGAGTGGGTCACCAAGGCACGCGGAGCCTGATCCTTCAGAAACCAGGTTGTCATTGACGTACATGCGCATAGTGGCATTGCGAGGATCGAAGTCGCAGAGGCTGAATCGCTTGGTACCGAGGACGAATACTCCGCTGGAGGCGTTGTCGGCGACGGTGTCGGTGATCGTAAGATCCCAGTTGGCGATGCGACTGTCGACGATTTCGAGGGCCGCGACCGCGTAATCGACGGCGCCCCGGACGTCGTCTGCAGAGAAGTCGTCGTCAACGAGGTCGTGGCCCAGGACGAACGCGATCTCGGCCTCGGCCTTGGGCTGCAACAGCCGCTCGGACGGCACCTCCTCCTCGGCAGACACATCCATATCGGCGAACAGCACACCGAAATCGGGTTGGTCAACGCCCAGTTGCTGTTGGACTGCCGGCGACGTGAGCCCGATTTTGCGGCCCACAACAATAGCCCCTGCGGCGATACGGCGGCCGATCAGCTCCTGCTGCACCGCGTACGCCGTCTCGATGTCGGTGTCGCCGATCAGCGTGCGGACGGGTGGAGTCGGTTGCCCGGTGCTAGTGGCGAGCGCGATCCGGTCGGCAGCGTCGGTGACGGCGTTTGCGGCTAGCACGTCTCTACGTTGGCGCAATTACGAGCGATACCCCAGTCCATGTGCCGCTGTGCGAAACGTACCTTGCCCGGTGATCACCGTGACAGCGTGGGGTTTCTGAACTGTTCGATAATCGGCGCCAGTTGAGCGGCATTCGTGATCAGCTCCACATGGCCGCCGTCGTGCAGATGCAGCGCCGCGTGGGGCAGCAACAGAAGCATCAACTTCGCATTCACCACAGGGATGATCGGATCGTCGGTGCCGGCGACAATCAATGTCTCTTGCCGAATGAGCGGCAACCCGAAGAGGCTGGTCCATATCGATCCCGCGAGCAGTTGATGAAGATAGCCGATCCGAGAGCCTGCCATCCGCTGGCGGTCCATCAACTCCTTGACCACCAACGGATCGGTGCGTGCGGATCCGCCGTACAAGTCGCCGGCCACGGACGCCGCGTATTCGGGATCCCGAAACCGGTGCGGCGTCACCATTTTTGCCAGCACGGCCGGGCGTCCGGGCACCATCAGCATGCCCGTCCCCGTCGATACGAGGATCAGCTTTCGGCAGCGGCGTGGATTCTGGAACGCGAACTGCTGTGCCAGCGCCCCACCCCAAGACAGGCCAAGCACATCGACGGGCTGGCCGGCCAGGCCGATCTTGTTGAGCAATCGGCTCAACACCATCGCGAGATACGGAAATCCGTACGGCAGAGAGGAATTCGGTGAGCCACCCGTACCGGGGACATCGAAGCGCACCACTGTGGCGTCCAGGTTCAGCTGTTCCACAAGGGGATCCAGGACCTCCAGCCCGGCGCCAATGCCGTTACACAACACCAACGGCACACCGGTCCCCGGGCGAACCTTGACTCGAATCTGTTGTCCAAGGACGGGGACAAGGTGATCCATGGTCATCGGTCAAGCACGTAGCGGCCGGGCGCGGGTGCAAGCGGCGCCATGCCGGCACCGCCGAGACTCTGCGGAGCAGTCTTCTGCTCACCACTACGCTCATTGAGCCAGGCGACGTAATCAGGCCACCAGGAACCGCTGTGCGTCTCGGCCGATTGCACCCACAGGGCCGGATCCGTTTCACACGAATCGCCCACACGGTACGTCGACTTTGTGTTGTCGGGCGTGTTGATGATCGACGCGATATGCCCGCTGGTCGACAGGACGAAGCGGAGGTGCTCGCTGCTCAGCAGTTGGGCACTTCGGTAACAGGCCTGCCACGGTGAAATGTGGTCGTCGATCCCTGCCACCACGTAGCTATCGAGGATGAGCCGACTGAGATCGACTGGCGTTCCCAGCATGCTGACCGCACCCGGGCGAGCAAGCACGTTGTGTATGGCCATCTTGACCATGTCACGATGCAGTGCTGCTGGCATTCGCGTCGTGTCCGCGTTCCAGAACAGCACATCGAACGGCGGCGGCGACTTGCCCTCGATGTAGTTGTTGACCCAATACCGCCACACGAGGTCCGCCGGCCGCAGCCATGCGAACACCTCGGCCAACGACCGGCCGTCCAGGTATCCCTTCCTGGCGGACAACGCGGTGGCGATCTTGGCGACTTCCTCGTCGACCGCTGCCGCCATAAATCCGGCCTTCGATTGGTCGAGAACGGTCACCATCAATCCGAGGCTGGCAACCCGATCAAGATCACCGGTGGCAGCGAGGTGGTCGGCGGACATCGCGGCGAGCATTCCGCCCGAACACGCGGCCAACAGGTGCGTTCGGGTGGTCTCGGTGATCTTCTCGACCGCTTCGAGCGCATTCAGCACCGCGCGGCCAAAAGTATCCAACCCCCAGTCTTTCTGGGCCGCGGTCGGGTTGCGCCACGAGATAGTGAACACCTGCACGCCCTGATCGAGGAGGTATTCGATCATGCTTCGGCCGGGCGAAATGTCAAGAATATAGAACTTGTTGACCACTGGAGGAACGATCAAAAGCGGTACTGACCAAACGTTTTCGGTCCGCGGTGCATACTGGATCAGTTCGAACTCCTCGGCCCGAAACACCACCGAACCCACCGTGGCAGCGACCGTCTCGCCGACAGTGAAGGCATCCTGACGCACCATGGCAGGCACCCGTGGCGACGACGCAATGTCACTGAGGAAGTGCCGCACACCTCGCAATGCGCTGAGGCCGCCGGTGTCGATCAAGGCCTTCCACCCCAACGGGTTAAGCAGGGGATTGTTACTCGGTGCCAGCGCTTCGGTGAAAAAGTCCAGAGCGAAGCGAATCCGCTCGGCGTCACGCCACTCCAGATCCGCGGCGCTGAACAACCCTTCGACGGTCTTGTCGGCCGCCAGATAAGCCTGCATCGTCCGCTTGAGGAACGGATTGGCCCGCCAGGCCGCGTCGGCGAACCGCTTGTCACCCTTGGCGGGTTCAATTTCCGAGCTGCCCCGGACTACCGAGATTAGTTCCTGCACAAGGCCGGTCGTCTGCGACGTCACCGTGCGCGGTTGCTTGGCGAGGTTTATTACGAGCCGGCTCGACGACGCGTTCGGCAGCAGGCGACGCGCCACCCCCAGCGTCGAGCCCGACAAGAGTAGATCGAGCGGGGCCGCGACCTCGTCCGCGTCCCAAGCCACCTCTTCCCAGTCCTCATCGTGCACGTGTTGTACCCCCTCGGTCGGGCTAAGGCTAAGTCCCTGTTTGGGACGCGGTCGCCACGGCGAATCCCGCGATCCACGCCGGAATCGCCTCGTAGAAGCGGTAATTCATGCGATAGTCGCCGCTCGCGGCCAGCGAAGCGAAGGCGGCGATCCAGGTGCGCACCTCATGGCTCGAGCCGCCGCCTTGGGCGGCCATCTCCTCGACGCTCCAGGTATCGAACTCGGGCAGATCACCACGCTCGAGCAGGTCGAGAAGGCGGTTGTCCCACGCCGGGTTGATCGGAATCATCGATGTCGAGCCCGCGGCGTAGCGTCGCCCTGCTTCGACCACGCGTTCTTCACCCCTGCTGCGCTGCTCGGGCGTCGGCGGATGGCCACCGATCAGCGCATCGGCGACGCGGGGCGGCGCTCCGTCGAGAACCGGCACCGGCGGATCATGCGACAGGCCACCAGAAGCGACGAACAGCACTCGACGGTCGAGCTCAGCAGCCGCCTGGCCCACCGCGGTGCCGAGCGCGCGAATGCGATGGACCGGACACAGGGGAGTGGCCACCCCGTTGACGAAGATGGGCACCACCGGGACGCGGTCGATGCCGTTAAACAGCGCTTCCAACGGCTGGGCGAATCCATGGTCGACGGTCATCCGGGCCGAGACTGTCAGGTCCACCCCACGGTTCAGCACCCCTTGAGCTAGCGCTTTGGCCGCCGCGGTGTCGACCAACAGCGGACCAGCCGCGGAACCGAAGTCCCCGACCGAATGCGCCTCTGTGCCAAGGCAAAAGGGCGGCATCTCCTTGTAGAAGAAACCGTTGTAGTGGTCCGGCGCATACAGGACCACAAGGTCGGGCGCGAAGTCGGCGAGGAACGCCCTTGCGACCTGCACCGCCGCGTTGACACGGTCAAGCGTTTCCGGCTGCGGATCGTTCTTGCCTATGAGTGGCGAGTGCGAGAGGCCGACAACTGCTGCAGTCATGACATTCCTTGGTCGTCTGGTGCGGCTGGGTGTACGACGACCTTGCCCGTGAGCGAGCCGTCGATCATGAGCTGAAAACCCTTGTGGATGTCCGTCAGGGGCAGCGTGCGGTCGATGACCGGCCGGACCCCGGTCGCTTCGAGCATGCGCAGCATGGCCACAAGTTCGGCCCGGGTGCTTCCGGTGGAGCCAAGAATCCGCTGCTGCAAGTAGAAGATTCGGCCTAGGTCGGCGGGTGGGTTCATCCCGGTGGTCGCTCCCGCGATCACAACCGTCCCTCCGGGACGCAAAGACTTCAACGAGTGCGACCAGGTCGCCTCGCCAACCGTTTCAATGACGAGGTCGACGCGTTCGGGCAGGCGTTCGCCAGGAGGCAGTGCGACCCGTGCGCCCCAGCTCATCGCCTGTGCACGTTTGGATTCGCTGCGACTGGTCGCGTACACGACAGCGCCTGCAGCGACGGCCAGCTTGATCGCCGCGGAGGTCACACCGCCACCCGCGCCCTGGACCAGCACGCGGTCGCCCGCTCGGATGTTGGCTTGGGTGAACAGCATTCGGTAAGCGGTCGTCCATGCCACCGGCAGACAGGCCGCCTCGTCGAACGACAACCAGTCCGGTTTGGGCACGAGATTGCGACGCGGAACCGTCAGGTACTCGGCGAAGGCACCGTCGTGGCGCTCCGACAACAGCGCACGGTTGGGATCCAGTGTTTCATCGCCGCGGCCTGCGTCATAGTCACCGATCACCGGGTGCACGATGACCGCGTTGCCGTCCTCGTCGTAACCCGCGGCATCGCAGCCCAGCACGATCGGCAGCTGCTCGGCCGGATGCCCGACACCACGCAACGTCCAGAGGTCATGCATGTTCAGCGAGGACGAAACAACCTTGACCACAGCCCAACCCGGCTTGGGGCGGGGCTGGGCCAGCTCGCTTAGCACCAGACCAGACAATGGGTCAGCGGCGTTCTGTGAGACGGCGGTTGCGGCGAGCACGTCACCACCATCGTGCCGCCGACCCTGAAACCCCAGCTGGTGTGCCGCTGTGCGAAACGCGCTATAGAGGTTGACCGGGCGCGTGCAGTTTTCTATGTGACATGACGTCAACGATCGACCCGGCCCACGACGCCCGAACGGTCAGCAGCCCGCCGTGCGGTGCGCTGCGGCGACCCGCGGAATTGCACCGCGACATCGACGTGTCCGGCCTGGTGGACTCCGACGGGGGGCTGCTAGACCGCGCGGTGTTCACCGATCCGCAGGTCTACCGGCAGGAGTTGCGCCGCATCTTTGCCAGCAGCTGGCTGTTCCTCGCGCACACCGATCAATTCCACCGCCCCGGCGACTTCTTCACCACTTACATGGGTGAGGACCCGGTGATCGTCACGATGGACAAGAACCGGCGCATCCGGGCCTTCTTGAACTCCTGCCGGCACCGCGGTGCGCGGGTGTGCCGAGCGGATTACGGCGCTACTCGCAGCTTCACCTGCACCTACCACGGCTGGGCGTATGACCTGGAGGGAAAGCTCGTCAGTGTGCCGAACAAGGACGGCTATCCCGACAGTTTCCGCACCGAGGATTGGGGCCTTGTCGAAGTACCGCACGTGGCGAGCTATCGCGGATTGATCTTCGGTAACTGGGATCCGGAGCCGGTCTCGCTACGAGACTCGTTGGGCGACATCGCATGGTATCTGGACGCGATGCTCGACCATGACGAGGACGGCACAATCGTGGTCGGCGGTGTGCACAAGTGGGTGCTCGAAGGCAACTGGAAGCTAGCGGCAGAGCAATTCGCCAGCGATTGGTACCACGTCAACATGAGCCACGCCTCGGCGCTGACGGTGTTGTCACCCGACGGCAAGCCGAAAGACGAGGTGGTGCACCGCACAGGGCGGCAGTACACCGACCCGAACGGTCACGGACACGGTTTCCCCGTGCACCCCAGGAATCGATTCGACGCGCAAACCGTGCATGAGTGGATGGACTATGCCGCTCTGCGAGAACGCCTCGGCGACGCGCGGGTCGAGGGCCCGTTGACCACCGGCCACGGCAACGTCTTCCCGAACTTCTCCTACCTTCCGGTCAACGGATCGATACGTGTGTGGCATCCGAAAGGCCCCGACCGGATGGAGGTCTGGGCCTGGACGATCGTGGACAAGTCGATGCCCGAGCATGTCCGCGAGGCACAGCGCCTGTACAACCTGCGCACGTTCGGTCCCAGCGGCATCTTTGAACAAGACGACGGCGAGAACTGGAGTGAAGTCCAAGCGATTTCACATGGCTTCATCACCAATTCCGTGCCGCTGAACTACCAGATGGGTATCGGCAGTGAGCGCCGTGACGACCGGCACCCCGGCATCACCAGTGAGTTGTACAGCGACGCAGCCGCGCGCTACTTCTACGCACACTGGCGTCACTTGATGAACACGCCGGCCTGGCATGAGCGGAAGACATCATGAGCGAGCCAATCCGCGTCGCCGCAGTGGACGACATCCCGCAAGGGGAAGGTATCGCGATCGACAAAACGATCACCGGTACCGCCGATGACATCGCACTGCTACGTGACGACGACGGCAGCGTGTGGGCCTTGAACGACACGTGCACTCACGCAGAGGCGTCGCTCGCCGAGGGCTGGGTCGAGGACGGTTATGTCGAGTGCCCACTTCACTCCAGCAAGTTCTGCCTGAAAACGGGTAAGGTGCAAGGCCTTCCGGCCACTTGTGATGCGGTGGCCCACCGCGTCGAGGTACGCGATGGCGACGTCTTCCTCTTCCCACAGGCGGGGCAATGACGGTGCACAGTGTCGTGATCGTCGGCGGAGGCATCGCCGGCGTCAGCACCGCCGCTGCGCTGCGGGCGGGTGGGTTTGATGGTGATGTGACATTGGTCGACGCCGGTGAGTTCCCATATGACCGCCCCCCGTTGTCGAAGGACTACCTCGCCGGTCGTGTCGACCTCAAAAGCATTGCGCTGCAGTCGCCGCAGTGGTACGACGACCACCGTGTGCGACTGATCTCTCAGACCAGTGTTGACGAACTGAGAACAGATCTCGGGGCCGTCGAGCTGAGCGACGGAACCACGCTGCCCGCAGATAAGGTCGTTCTGGCTACCGGTGGCAGGGCCGCTCGGCCGCCGGTCGACGGCGTCACCAACCCCGGGATACACGTACTGCGCACCGCCGACGACGCTGATCGGCTCAGGGTCGCATTGGCGTCGCGCGCCAGGATCCTCATCGTCGGAGCGGGGCTCATCGGAGCCGAAGTTGCCTCCACCGCCCGTGAGCTGGGTTGTGAGGTGGTCATCGCGGATCCTGTTGCAGCCCCGCTGGCGTCGGCGTTCTCTCCCGATGTCGCCACCTGGTTGCACGGCATGCATGAAAGGCACGGTGCCACAACCGTATCCGCAGCAATCCAAAGTTTGGACGTTGCCGGTGGAAGCATATCGGCGGAGCTCGCTGGCCGCGACCAACCGCAGGTCTTCGACGTGGTGCTGCTTGCCGTCGGCATGGCACCCGAGACATCGCTGGCCCAGACGGGCGGACTGCGCCTTGGGCGCGGCGGCATCGCGGTGGACGCCGGACAGGTGACCTCGAACCCGGCGGTACTTGCGGTCGGTGATGCCGCGCATCGTCACATAGATGGTGTGCCGATCGGACGTGGCGAGCACTGGGAAGCCGCCCAGCAAGACGGACAGCGAGCCGCCGCGACAATACTGGGAGCAGCTCCGCCGCCCGACACGGCCTCCTGGTTCTGGACGGATCGCTATGGCGCACACGTGGAAGTGGTTGGCCGGCTCAACGATACCGATCAGCTCGTGCCGCGCGGGCAGCTAGGACAGCCGCCATTTTCGGTCTTTGCCGTAAGTGGTCGCCACGTCGTCGGTGCGGTCAGCGTCGGTGATTCAACCGCCGTACGTGCGGCACGCCGAATGATCGAACATGCCGTCGAGGTCGACGCCGCCGAACTCAGCGACCCTGCAACCGATTTGCGCAGACTCCTGCGGCGCCGATCAGTCGAAGAGGTGAAATGACATGGTGAGCACTGAGCCCTCGACCAGCGGGCCAATGGCCGGCGAGCGGGCCAGCCGCGACGTCCATTTCGAGGTTGAACAGTTCTACTACGAGGAAGCCGAACTACTGGACGACGGTCGCTTCGCCGATTGGCTCGAACTGCTGGCCGACGACCTGGATTACTGGATGCCAACCCGCACCAATCGCCTGCGTCGCCAGCAGGCCCTGTCGATCGCGGCCCGCGGTGAAGCCGCATTCTATGACGAGACCAAAGAGAGCCTGGCGTGGCGGATCCGACGGTTCGACTCGGGGATGGCGTGGGCAGAGGACCCCCCGTCCAGGACCAGGCACCTGATCACCAACGTCGTTGTCCGCCATGTCGATCCGAGCCAGCATCGCGAGTTGAGCGTCGATGATCTCGAGGTTCGATCGGCCTTCCTGGTCTACCGCAATCGACTCCAGCGCGAAGAAAACATCTTCGCGGGGCGACGCACCGACATTCTCCGGCGCGTGTCCGCAGGTCTGCAGGTGGCACGGCGGGTTGTGTTACTCGACCAGAACGTTCTGCAAGCCAAGAACATCTCGACGTTCTTCTAACCGCCGACAGGAGTTATGCCATGCCGACGACCGAAGTCGACACAACCATGGAGCTACGCCACTTTACGGTGAGCACGTCTCACGGCGAGATCGCCGTTGCGGAGGCGGGTTCGGGCCCCGTGTTGGTGATGCTGCACGGTGGCGGACCGGGAGCATCTGCAGTGAGCAACTATCACCAGAACCTGCCCGCCCTGACGCAGCAGTTTCGGGTGGTGCTGCCCGATCAGCCGGGTTTCGGCGGCAGTTACCGCCCCTCCGAAGACGATCTCGACGCGGCGTCCATCACGGAAATTACTGTGGGCGCGCTTTTTGAAGCATTGGACGAACTCGGGATTGACCGATTTCACCTGTTAGGCAACAGCTTAGGCGGGGCGGCGGCGATTGCGATGGCGCAGGCCCAGCCGCAGCGGATTTCGGGGTTGGTTCTGATGGCGCCCGGGGGTGGCTGGCTGCCATTCGGTCCTACGCCCACCGAGGGACAAAAGGAGATGTTCCGCTACTACAACGGCGGCGGCCCATCGGAGAAGAAGATGGCGAACTTCATCCGAACGATGGTGTTCGATCACAAGCAGTTCGGTGCGGATGTGGTAAGAGCCCGCTATGAAGCGTCACTCGACCCGAGCCACATCAAGTTCTACCACCGGTATAACGCAGCGTTCACCAAACGACATGGCATGGACCCGCTGTGGCGGGACCTGCACAAGATCGCCGCGCCGACCTTGTTGTTGTGGGGACGTGACGACCGCACGATCACCCTCGATGGATCCCAGATCATGCTCAAGCACATTCGCAATGTGCAGCTGCATGTCTTTGGCAACTGCGGTCATTGGGTCCAGCTCGAGCGCCAACGCGACTTCGAACGCCTCGTCATCGACTTCCTGGCCGAGCGGTCATGAGCGGCTGGTTGAAGGACTATGTCGCATTGGTCACCGGCGGCGGCTCTGGGATCGGCCGCGCGGTAACCGAACGATTCGTCGCCGAAGGGGCGTCGGTGACCATCGTCGGCCGCGACCTCGACCAGTTGCGCACGGTGGTCGATGAATGCCCCGATCCATCGCGGGTTCACGCCGTGCGCGCCGATGTGCGCGACGCGGAGCAGCTACACCACGCGGTGGCCCAGACGGTGAAGCAGTACGGCAAGCTCGACACATTGATCGCCAACGCCGGAGTGTGGGATTACCAGCGGCAGCTGACCAAATTGACTGCGAGCCAACTGGAGCACGCCTTCGACGAGGTGTTCGCCGTCAACGTCAAGGGCTACCTATTGGCGGCCGAGGCCTGCTGGCGGGAACTGGTCAAGACGCGCGGCAGTATCGTCATGACGCTGTCGAACGCCTCGTTCTATGTCAACGGCGGCGGGCCGATCTATACCGCGAGCAAGCACGCCTGCCTCGGCCTAATGCGCGAACTCGCGTATGAATTGGCGCCCAAGGTGCGGGTCAACGGCGTGGCGTGCGGAGCGATGAACACCAATCTGCGCGGCCCGGAGACGCTCGGCCTCAACACCCGCACCCTGGCCGCCTCGTTCGCCAAAAAGACACCCGACTCCCCGCCGCCACCAATTCCGTTGCACGACTCCAGCACCGATCCACGCGACTTCACCGGTTCGTATGTGCTGCTGGCCTCCCGCGAGCAGAGTGGCAACATCACCGGCCACGCGATCGAAGTCGACGGCGGAATCAGAGTGCGCGGCTTCGCCGCCGCTGCGGGCGGTGATCACCTATGACGGCATTGCCGGAATTGCCGCTTGCGCAAGGGTGGGCGCAGACCAACGTCGGGGATCCTGTTGTGCAGGTGCGATTCGAGGGCGAAGGCGTCGTCGAATTGGGCGTCCGCCGCTGCATAAGCAGCCGCCTGCGTGACACCTATCCCGTGAGCTCCCACGACATCGAAGTATTCGGCTTGAATGATGTGCCGCCGCACGCGTTCGCGCGCGCATTGGCGGAACTTTCCGAGGCGGTGTTCAAAGCTGATCCACTGTGCCGCCGAGTAGTTTTCGCCGCGTCGGCCGGCCAGACCGATATGGCTCTGGCGGCCGAAATGGCTGAATTTCGGCCCGTGGTTGACGTCGACGTCCCAGGTGCTGAATTGAGATTGTTTGTCGCCGAGCCTGTTTGGGTCTCGAACATAGACCTTCAGCGGGTCCCGGGTGCGTGATTAGGCAATCCGAGCCACCGTGGACCGTGACAGGGCCTGTGACGCAGACGCGCATACCCGCCGCAGGGACGCAGTCACTGGGCGCATGTCCGTTCCGAGGGGGGCGGATACCGACATCGCCGCCAATGGCCGACCCGACCGCCCCATGACTGGCGCCGCCACACACGTCAGCCCCAATCGGCTTTCCTCGTGATCCATCGCGACTCCATCGCGACGCACCCGCGTCAACTCTGCGGTCAGACTGTCCGGCTCGCAGATCGACCGGGGTGTCAAGCCAATCAGCGGCGTCGCCAGCGCGGCCGTGGCCGCCTTGGCGTCGTAGGCCAGCAGCACCTTTCCCACCGCTGTGCAATGGGCAGGCAACCTGCTACCGATGCGGGACGGCGCCGCGGCCGTGCCGTGGCCATACAGTTTGGCGAGGTACACAACGTCGCTGCCATGAAGGGAAGCCAAGTGCACTGTGCGGCGGGTCGCTTCGAACAGATCCACCAGAAACGGCAACAGGAGGTCTCGGAGCCGCTCGTGGCCGGGCGCGTACACGCTGCTGCCCAACTCGTGCAGGCGCGCTCCCAACCGGTACTTGGCCCCGACGCGCTCGACCATCGCGTTGCGCTCAAGCATGCCGAGAACGCGGAAGGCGGTCGATTTGCTCAACTGTGTCCGGCGGGCGAGCTCACTGACTCCGAGCGGGCTAGCGCGGTGCTCACCCAGGGTTGATAGCAAGCTGAACGCTTTGTCGATCGCCGCCCGGTCGTCACGGATCGGCTCGACGGCGGTGATAGTCATGCGGTGCAAAACCTCCACGGACAAGACCGGGTCGTCAAATCAAATTGGCTACACGGTCACTTTTAAGTGAACGGTTCCACCATGGCCGTGGCGTCGACGGTGCCGCATCGGTGGGGATACCCGATGCCATACCTGTCGGCATACCTGTCTTTCACACGAGGCTGGTGTGGCCGGCGAAACGCTCAATAATGACGCTATGTCCGTCAAAAGTGACGGGATGCAGCTTGAAAACGAGCTCGTAGCCCGCAATGTTCGGCGGTTCCGTCGAGAACGCGCCATGTCGATGGGGGAGCTGGCCCGCCGATCTGGTCTATCGAAACAGACGCTGTCGAAAATCGAGCAGGGCTGCGGCAACCCGACGGTGGACACCCTGGCTCAGCTCGGCGCTGCCCTCGACCTGCCTGCGCGGCGACTATTCACCGAGTGGGGCACGCCTGTCTATGTAAAGCGCCACTACGAGGGCTCGTGGGTGGATGGGGCGGAACGGTCCGAGCGGATCCTCGACGAAACCTACGGTTCGGGTTATGTGCGGACGTTGACGCTCAAGCTCGAGCGGGTGGATGGAGAACCTCGCGTCATCGGTGCGCACTCTGCCGGCACACTGCACCACCTGTATGTCATCTCCGGACGAGTATGGGCAGGCCCGGTCACCGAGCCGGTGGACCTGTCAGCCGGTGACTTCATCCGCTTCCCCGGCGACACACCACATCTGATCGCCTGCCGCTCTGAACGAGCATCGGCGCACATGGTCACCACGGTGCCGCAGGTACGCCAATTCGGGCCGACCGTGATCAATGATGGCAACACTGAGCGGCTCCGCGACGGCGATGAGGCGGCCGCGTCGCGGTGATCGCGGCGGCCCCCGTCGTGTGCCGCAGCGCGGAACAGCGACTCGGCGAAATCGGGGTGTAGCCGGTGCAATGACACGATGAAGTCAAGCCTGTTGTTGCGGCGCGATCTTGACCTTCTGCTGTTTGAGTGGCGGCGGGGCGGAAGGGTCGAAACGTGAAAAGCACGATGCAGGACTACCCCTTGACGGTCGGCGCGATCCTCCGACACGGAACCAGTGTGCATGCGCAGCGACAGGTCCGAACGCTCCAGCCCGACGGCACCGTGCGAGCCTCGACCTTTCACCAAGTCGGCCTGCGGACAGCGCAGCTGGCCAACGCGTTACGCGATGTTGGAGTAACCGCCGACACTCGAGTGGCCACCTTCATGTGGAACAACCAGGAGCACGTCGAGGCCTACTGCGCCATTCCAGCCATGGGAGCGGTGCTGCACACCCTCAACATCCGCTTGGCTGCAGAGCAAATCAGCTTCATCGCAAACCACGCCGAGGACGAAGTCGTCATCGTCGACGGCAGCCTGACGCAGCAACTGGCCTCTGTTTTGCCCGAGCTTCCGCTGGTGCACACCGTCATTGTGACCGGCAATGGAAATTTGGCGGACTTGGCCGAGACCGGGAAATCGGTTGTGCGCTACGGCGATTTCATCGCTGGCCAGCCGACTGGCTTTGACTGGCCGGAGCTAGATGAACGCTGCGCCGCCGCAATGTGTTACACGTCAGGCACAACGGGCAATCCCAAAGGTGTTGTGTATAGCCACCGATCGACATACCTGCACTCAATGGGCATCTGCGCCAAGGGCGCACTCGAGGTCGGACCCGACGATGTCGTGCTGCCCATCGTACCGATGTTCCATGCGAACGCCTGGGGGTTGATCTACGCCGCCATGATGGCCGGCGCCGACTTGGTGCTACCGGACCGCTTTCTGCAAGCAGAACCCGTGGTCGGACTCATTGAGAGCGAGCGGCCGACGATCGCCGGTGCCGTCCCCACGGTATGGAACGACATCCTGCGATACCTCGAGGACCGGCCTGACGCGGATATCTCGTCATTGCGTCTGGTCGGCTGTGGTGGTTCAGCGACTCCGACGCACTTGATGCGGACCTTCCAGGAGAAGTATGGGGTATACATCGCCCAGGCGTGGGGGATGACCGAGACCTCACCGCTGGCCACGATCTCCAAGCCGGCTGCCGAACTGCCGGAGGCACAGCACTGGCAACTGCGCTCTCTCCAAGGGCGACCCGTGTGCGGCGTCGAGATACGAATCGTCGACGGTGAGGGAACGGTGCTGCCGAATGATGGAACTGCGGTCGGCGAATTGCAGGTGCGAGGTCCATGGATCACCGGTGCCTACTTCGGGCGGGAATCGGAGGACTCGTTCAGCGATGGCTGGCTGGTCACCGGCGATGTTGGTTCGATTGATCCCGACGGGTATGTCACGCTGACTGATCGCGCCAAGGACGTCATCAAATCCGGTGGCGAGTGGATCTCCTCGGTACAACTGGAGCTCGTGATCTCCTCACATCCAGCGGTTTTCGAGGCTGCGGTCATCGCCGTGCCCGACGACAGATGGCAGGAACGTCCGCTTGCCGCGGTCGTCTTGGACTCTGGTAAGGAGGTCAGCGTCGCGCAGCTGCAAGAGTTCGTGCGGGACAAGGTGGCGCGCTGGTGGGTTCCGGAACGATGGACGTTCGTCGATCGGCTGCCCCGAACGTCGACCGGCAAGTACGACAAGAAGCTTCTTCGTGATTCGCATCGCCGCGGGCTTCTTGGTGTGATCGAAGAATGACCTGAGAGACGGCAACCGGTGACGGTTGCGCAGGGTCGCCGATCTGTAGAAACCACACCCGGTTGCGCGTGAAGATTAGTCATGGCACAGGAAGACGCTGATCAGTCCGCAGCGAGCGTCGGCACGTCGGCCCTGCTCGACGGACTCGAGGGTGAAGCTCGACGAGACCGGGCCGAATTGATCGCGTGGTTGATGCGGCGGGGCTTCACGGCCGACGAAATCTCGGCGTCGGTGACCCCGATGCTTTTGCCCGCGAACCGCGCGATGGGCGCCGACGGTGTGTATGTCTCCACGCGTGAGATGGTGCATGCGACCGGCATTGACCTTGAGCTCCTACAGGGGATGCAGCGAGCCGCGGGTCTGCCCCGTATCGATGATCCCGACGCTGCTGTATTGCCGCGGGCCGACGTCGAGGCCGCGACGCGAGCCAAGTATCTTCTCGACTTCGGTGTCGATCCAGATGACATGCTTGCCATTGTCAGGGTGCTCGCGGAGGGACTACGCCGTGGAGCTGCCATGATGCGCGAACCGGCCTTCAAGGCTTTCGCAACACCTGGAGCGAGCGAGGTTGATGTCGCAGAGTCCGCCGACGCGTTGGCGCAGGCCGTCATTCCCTCGCTCAAGAGAATGGTTGAAGGCCTGTTGATGTTGCAGGTACGCCACATGTTCGAAGGGGAGGGAATCACCGCCGCCGAACGCGCAACTGGACGGCTTCCCGGCGCCCGCCAGGTTGCGGTTGCATTTGCCGACCTTGCCGGTTTCACCCGGCTCGGCGAGATGTTGCCGCCCGAGGATCTCCAACGCGTGGCAGGCAGGCTCGGCGAATTGGCTCATGACGTTGCTGTGCCGCCGGTGTCGTTTGTCAAAACCATTGGTGATGCAGCGATGTTCGTGTCAACGGACACGGATCGGCTGATCGCCGCCCTCTTGGACCTGATCGACCTCGCCGCCGCCCACGACTTACCGCAATTGCGTGGGGGTGTGGCGACGGGGCTCGCCGTCAGCCGTGCAGGGGACTGGTTCGGCAGCCCGGTGAACATCGCCAGCCGCGTCACCGGACTCGCACGCGCTGGCACAGTCGTGGTTACGGCTTCTGCACGCAAGACAGTCGGTACAGCCGCAGGACTCGTGTGGTCCCCGGCAGGGGCGCAACATCTGCGCGGCGTGCCCGGCCGTGTGCGGCTGTATCGCGTGTCCCGCGCGCCACATTAGACGGCTGAAACGGCGGGCGGCGGCACTTGGCGCCGACTGGACGCCAAAGGCGGAGAGCGACAAAGGTTCGAGCTTGTAGTTTCTTTGCATTCGCAGACAGGTGCTGGGACAGTTGCACTTGGCTGCAGAGCTCTGGAAAAACGGGGATGCCGAAGGCGGTGCGACACACCTATGGCTCCTTTGCCGCGGCGCGAGCGCAATGGCAGACGGTACTGGGGTTGACGTCGGCGGATCGGATTCAGATATTAACCCCCCCTCCGCACATTCTCGGTCTCTTGAACATCGTGACGGCGATGGAGAATGACGTTTGGATGCGACTGCACCGCAGGTTCGACGTCGATGCCATGTTGAGGACAATCGATCGTGATCGGATCACGATCTGAGATGGCGGTGGCACCAATCGCGCTGGCGATGGCCGCTCATCCCACGCTTGAGTCATACGACCTTTCGTCGCTTCGGTACATGGTCTGGGGTGCGACTCCATTCGCGCCGAGCGTCGCCGAGATTGTGAGCCGACGAGCAGGCGTTCGCTGGGTAATAGCCTACGGCGCAAGCGAAGTGCCCGTCATCGCCTGCAATCCGCTTCATGCGCCGAGACTCGATACCGTCGGTCCAGCCGTACCCGGGGTCGAGGTCCGTATCGTCGCTGCGGATACCGGAGAGATCGCGTCGATTGGGGAAGCAGGTGAAGTGCAGGTTCGGTCGGATTCGATGATGGCCGGCTATCTACCAGAGGACGCGTCAACCGAGGCGTTCGCAAGCGGATGGTATCGGACGGGTGATATCGGAACCGTCGATGCTGACGGGTATCTCAGGATCACGGATCGGCTAAAGGAGATGATAGAGGTTCGTGGGTTCCAAGTCGCCCCTGCCGAGATCGAGGCCGTACTTCATCGGCATCCGTCGGTCGCGGATTGCGCCGCCTTCGGAGTCCCCGACGCAGTTGACGGTGAGGCGATTGTCATCGCAGTGGAACCACGCGCAGAAGTCGAAGCAGCAGAACTCATTTCGTTTGTTCGTGAACGACTTGCTTCTTGCAAGCAACCACGAGTAGTCCTGTTCGTCGCACAGATCCCACACAGCGCATCTGGCGAGGTGCTACGTCGAATGCTCAAGGAGGTCTACCAACCGCCGCCAGAGACGATCATATGATGTACCGCTCGAGGCCCGGCACCGGAGCATCACGGGGTACCAACATCCCAGGTGTCAACTAGACCGTTCTGCAACACTGCGGATCGTTAGCGACCGTTTCATATGTTCGACCAGTTCCCTTGCCACTTCGTCGGCGGGACGGTCGCATCCAGAGTTGGCCCAATCAGTCAGCCAGACCTGCAACGCCGACACCGCCAAGCCGGCCAACACCGATGGACTCATTGACGGCGTCTCGCCAGAAGCGATGACGTCCTCAGCCAATTCGACCATGGTGTCAAGACCTATCTGCCATGCGGCTCGCTGGTTCCCACGTCCCCAGTCGACGCCTGCGGTGGCCCAGTTCAACCCTTCGTTGATGTGGAGGCGCAGATAGTTCGGGTGCTCGGTGAAATAGACGACTAGTGCCCGCAGTGCGCTGAATAACCGGTCGAGCGGCGTGTCAACGTCTTCTAGCGCTTGCCGTCCCGCAGCGATGAACTCGTCCATTCGTTGACGATTGAGCGCATCCCAAATCTCGTCTTTACCGGCGAAGTTCTTGTACACCGTCGCGAGAGACACATCGGCGGTCCGAGCGATGTCGGTGACCTTCGTTTTGTCGAAGCCCGCTCTGGCGAATTCGAACTCTGCGGCAGAGATGATCTGCTGGCGGTACATGTCGCGGCGTGCATCGCGAATATTCGGAACTTTCACAACTCTTCTGCCACCACGTAGGGCCACCTCTCTGCCGAGGTCTGACGTTCGAATCATAGGCGGGCAAGCCGCAGACGTGGACTGAGCGCTGCCCACCCCGCGTGCAAGCCAGCGTGTCGCCCGCTTGGACGTGATCCACGGCGGGACAGCCCATTGCGCCGCGGCGAACACGCTGCTATCTTACCAGAATCATGATTCTGTTTATCAGTACTAATGTTCTGCTAGACCGCTGAGCAGCCAGATGAGCACATTGAAAAAGGGGTTAACGTGACGATGCGCGAGGAAGAACACGACTTCGCTAGACCATGGGCGAAGCGGCGCGTCAAGGTCTACGCCTGGTGCTCTGCGATCACCGCCACGGTCGCTGTCGGAAGCATCATTGGTGTCGGCGTGGGCTGGATCCCCATGGTGCCCCTGACAGGAGTCATTGCCTGCTTCCTGTTCATGACGCCAGTTTTCGTCATGTTCGGGGCATCGTGGATCAACGCTCCGGGCGAGACGCGAACAACGCTGGAAAAGGCCAACGAGTTTCAGATGCTTTGGTTCTGCATCGCGGGCGCGGCGAGCGAGTTGTGGTGGGAAGTGGCATGGCTGGTCGGTGATCTTGCGGGGTGGATGCACATCAACGACCAGCAGCGGTGGGGATGGGTCTTTTGGTATTACGGCATTAATGACGTGCGGTATCTCAATAGCGACGGGCCGTTGTGGGCCATGGAACTGGTCGTCGTGGTTGGTGCTGCCGTTTTGCTGTTCTCGTGGTGGAAGCTGAGGAAGGCAGGCAACGACCCCCACAAGCGCATCCGGCCACTGTGGTGGAGTTTTGCGACCATGTCGGCGATGTTGACGGTGTTCTTCATCTACTTCGTCGCCGAAGCACGCCATGGGTTCCCCAATTTTCCCCGCCATGGATTCTGGGATGTCTCGATCGTCCTGATCTACGAGAACCTGCCGTGGATGATCGCGCCCGTCGTCAGCCTGCCTTTCGTCGCCAAGCAGTTGGGCTACCTATACCGCAAGACCGTCTCCGCGCCGGTTGACAACTTTGCGCCCGACGGCCGCACGACTGCAATCGGCGTCTGAAACAGACCATTGTCACCGAACACCGCCCGACGCAATGGCTTTCGGCCAGCGGCCGGGCGGTGTTTCGTTTCGGGCATGTGGATCACACCTGACTCATCGCTTCGCGCAACTCGCCGCACGCACGCATCTAGGGGTGGGCAGTTGTGAAGAGTGAAAATGAGAAACCTCATTTGGACGCGCGCGATGAGTCGCAGGAGAATGCACTTCCCGAATCCAACTGCCGGGCCGAATCTAAGTTAGTCACCTTGTCGGAGGAGGAAATTCGCCACCTGCTGTTGGTGCTGCGCCACCGCGCGGTCTCGCCTCACCGCCCCCATCGGCCTCCTCGCTGAAGACGACGTCGCCGCTGACGTGCGAGGTCAGGTCCCATCGACGCTAAGTGAGCGATAGACAGTGGCTCGACTGACTTTGAGGGTGTTCGCAATGGTGATGGCCGACTCGCCGCTCCCCGATGCCGACCATCCTCAATGGGGCGCAAGCAGCTTTCGCTCAGCGGATGTATGCACCGTGCCGGGCCTGACACCGCTTGCCGACATCGAGTCGGCGCCCATGACGCCGCTGCTTCGGTGGCAATCACAACGGCATGCCGGTGGACCCGGACGTGAACATGATCTTGGCAACCGTGGCGACGATTCCCACCGTTTGACGTACGCGGAGGTCACCTCGGGCCTCGTCGCGGCTCTGGGTCTACCGGGCGCCATGCCACCGGGCCGGCCCGGGGATCCGAACAGCGACGACGATTGGTTCGTCACCGACTGGATGGACACCACCCGCGCCCAAGAGGCGTTTGCATTTCCAGAACCACTCGTGGCCCGAACTGCGGGCCGGATTGTCGAGAAGTACCGATTGTTGCGCTACCAAGGCCCGCTCATCGCCCGGCTTGTGCGAGTGGTCATGGCGCGCCGGTCGCCGTATCGGAACGCACCCGGTCAGTACGCCGACCCGTGGGGGAAATACGTGCCAAATTGGGCGAGCCGTTATGGATCGGCCCAAAGAGGTTCCAACGACGTAGGTTTCACGCCAGACCCGCTGCAGTCACCCGGGCGGACCAGAACTGCATATGGTGAGAAAGGATTTTCATGCGAGTGCCTCGTGCTGTCGCACAGTTCAATCGCCGTGTCACTAATCCTGTGGCTCGCTCGCTCACACCGTGGCTTCCGTGCCTAGGGACGCTCGAGCACACCGGACGCAAGTCAGGCAGGCATTATCGAACGCCCCTCTTGGTGTTCAAGACCCGGGACGGCTTCGTCATTCTCATCGGCTACGGGCCTGAAACGGACTGGGTCAAAAACGTATTGGCCGGCGGGCCGACCGTACTGCACAAGCGGGGCAACGCCCTCGCGTTGGGCAGCCCGCGCATCGTCAGTAAAGCTGAGGCCGCGCCCCTTATCAGGCCGGCACCCCGATCGCTCTATCGGCTGTTCCCCTACAACGAAGCAGCATTGGTGTTGACGAAAATTACCCAGGCGGATTGACATTCATCACTCCTCGCGCTTTCACACACGACCGTGTTATAAGGAACATGCGGTCGCGACGTCGAGGAGATCAGCCGGTATAGGGCGACCGAGGCGCGCCATTTCATTGCGGCTGTCGAGTGTTTCGGCGACCCAACCGTGGCTGGTGGGCCATGACGCGAGCGAAGGTCTTTATATGCGGACTTCTAGCCAAGAGGTCGCAGGTTCGAATCCTGTCCCCGCTATCTTGCAGAAGTTCGCGCAGGGCGACCCGTGTACCGAGCTCTCACCGAACAGTGTTAGTTCAATTCCCCGGTTTGCCTCCGAAGCTAGGGCGCAGTCAATCAGCGAAGTCCCAGGGTCACTGATGGTGCGGCGAACCGTTTCACCAGTTCGTGCTCGGTGTGTTTGTCCTTGGCGGGCCAGTACCACAAGGCAAAGGTGATGCGGATAAGCCACTGCGCGGCCAGCGGGTCGCTGCGCCCGATCATTTCTTCGGCCATTTTGGCCACGAACGGCGATGCGGTCACGGTGCCAGCGTCGCGGTCGGGGCTAGGGCCTCCGATCATCAGCTTTCCGAGCGGCTCACCCCGCATGAGGTCGAGCGCGACGATGATGGCAGTCGCGACGCGCTCGGTTCCCTCCAACCCGGCTATGGCTTGCCGTATCGAGCCGATTATCCGCTGGGAAAACGCAAAGATAAGACGTTCGAGGATCTCCGCCTTCCCTCCGGCGTGGCGATAGATCGTTGCCGGCGAGCAATTCAACTCCGCAGCCAGCGCATTGATGGTGAACGCTTCAAAACCATTGCGCGAGACGAACTCTGAGGCCGTCGACATAATCCGGTCACGCGCTTCCGCGCTACGGTCCGCTCTGAGGACCCAGTCTTTCCGTCCCACGGCTACCAGCCTTCCCGCTGAGGCGCAGACAGACAAGAAATCCGTTCTCTCACCACGAGACATATTCGGTGATATGCCTCATCGATTTTCGCAGCTCTGCGCAATTCCCGAGGACAGAAGTGGTAACCGGCAATGTGGTGAGCCTTTCAACTTTGATGCCAACCGTTGACCGCCCGGTCGGCAGGTAATGACTCTGGGGGAAGTGCTGTCGAAAGGGTGTGCTGAATCTTGAAGCTTGGAAGGGCCGCTGACGGCGCGGCCTCGATGTTCTCGCCCCTCATTGCGGCGGGGCGATTGAACGTCTCTGCGGCGATCCGCACGCACAGACGTGGCTACAGCGGCTGGACGGGCGCGGTCAATACCGGCTATGACCCGTTGGACCCAGCCGTCGCCGCACAACCCCACGCTGCCTACGACGCTTTGCACCGCAGCGGACGAGTCCACTACAACCCCCGGCGCGCGACCTGGATTCTGCACAGACTCGACGATGTCCGCGCAGCCCTACGCGACACAGACCGGGTAACCAGCAGCCATGGAGTGACCCGAGTACGGATGGTCGCCGATCTGGTAGTGGTCACCGATGGCGAGCAGCACAGCCGCCTGCGTAAACAAGTCCAGCCGGCGTTCACAAAAGGTGCACTGGACAGTTGGCGCACCATCATCGACAAGCTTGCCGCCGAACTCGTCGACGACATGATTGCTGCTGGCAACTGTGATGCCGTCGAGCGGCTAACAATGCCGATGCCGCTTCGAGTGATCGCCGCCATCCTGGGTGTCCCCGAGAGCGACATCGCCGACTTCCGCCGTTGGTCAGACGACAGCACCCAACTGATCAACTTCACCCCTACATTCAGTGGTGTCGTGAGTACCGCGCGATCCATGCGGGCCGCTGTAGCGCTGCACCGCTACTTCTTGAAGCACCTCGCAGATGGAGAGCTCAAGGGATCGGACACCGTCCTCGGACGCCTGTTGGAGCACAACACCGACGGAGCGCTCACTGACAACCAGTTGTTCTATATCGCCATCCTGCTGCTGATCGCCGGTAACGAGACCACGACCAACCTGCTCGGCGGGATGCTGCACACCTACGCCGAGCATCCCGATCAATACGACATGATCCGTGCCAATCCGGACCTCATCCCGCAGGCCATCGAAGAACATGTCCGTTACACCAGCCCCATTCAGAACCTCTACCGCTACACCCGTGCCGACTATCAAGTAGGCGAGGTCACCATCCCATCGGGCTCGCGTGTGTTGATGTCATTCGGAGCGGCCAACCGCGATCCACTTGCCTTCGACGACCCCAACACCTTCCGCGCCGACCGAAACCCACGCTCCCACGTCGGTTTTGGCTACGGTCCACATCTATGCCTCGGAGCGCCACTGGCCCGCATGGAGGCACAGGCCGTACTCCGTGAACTGGTCGACCGCGTTTCGCGAATCGAAACCACCGGACCCACAACGTGGTCCACCAATAGCTCACTTCGCGGGCCTACCCAACTACCCGTCATCCTCCACGAGGGGTCGACGCCATGAAGTCGAAGCTCAAGCCATCTGAACGATGGGCATTGTTCGGCGGGCTTGCCCTCACGGTGTCCGGCGTTGCGCACTTAGTGTGCCCACCTGCGTTCGAACCGGTGAATCGGTTGGCCTTCAAGGACAACATCCGTGCCCACGTTCTCATCAACGGCAGCATCGAAGCTGCACTCGGTCTAGCGCTGCTCAACTCTCGGACTCGTCGACCCGCCCTAGCAGCCACACTTGCCTACCTGACCTATTTCAACGCCAGCCTCCTGCACAGGCAGCGCGCCTTGGCCAACTAATCACACTCGTAGGCGCGGGTGGAATCGACCGCCATCTTGTAGGTTGGCCACGGGCGGCGGCGGGTGTGGAACCTGTGAGGTGTATCCCGCCGACCGGCCGCCAGCACTGTCGCACGCGTCACGAATGGCCGGATCACGGGCATGCGCCAATCGGACCAGCTGCGATCTGATCGCCTCTGCGACGTGTGTCAACCCTCCGCGACGTTGTGTAGTTTCTTGCAGGCGCTGGACCTGGCTCCAACGTGATGGAGACGTCGCTTCGGATACCGGCCCTACACTCTGCGGCCATGGGGGAATTTGAACTTATTGACATATGGCGCGGCAGAGCGGACACGTACAGCTGGACCCCGTTCGATGATTCCGAGGGCTTCAACCCGGACTGGTGGGAACGCCGCGCGACGCCCGCGGCCCGCACATAACTCCCAGGTCAAATACTCCGGCCAGTCTGTCGTGAGCGCCTTCGGAGGCGCGTCATCGGCCAGATTTACCCGCGCGCGAGCTCGAGTTCGGGAACAAGCGCGGTCAAAATGGGCAGCCGATCCGACGATGGAATCGCGTTCACGACAAGGTGAGAGGCGCCGGCGTCGAGCTGGGCGCGCAGCTGCTTCGCCGCGGTCGTCGCATCACCCTGCGCGATCAGCGCGTCGATAAGCTCGTCGCTACCATCGTGGGCCAAGTCCTCGTCGGCGAAGCCCATGCGCATCAAATTCGCCCGGTAGTTCGTCAGCCGGAGATGATTCGCAGCGATGTTTTCACGACCGGCGCCGCGGGTGCTGTGCAGGTCGCCGAGGGCCACCTTGTGCTCCACCGCGAGCATCGCGTCGGGGCCGATCAGAGCCCGCGCCCGCCGGGTGTACGCGGATGTCACCAGAAACGGGTGGGCACCGGCTGACCGCTCAGCGGCAAGTTTCAACATTCTCGGGCCGAGCGCGGCGAGCGCCCGCCGTTGCTTGGGCACGCCGCGCTCGTCGAGCACATCTAGGTAGTCGACCACCGCCTGATACGGGGAGCGGAAGTCGGCACCCGATTCGCGGTGCCCTGCACCGATACCGAGCAGGAATCGTCCCGGGTAAGCCGCGTCAAGCCAGTGGTATGTGTCTGCAACGGCTCGGGCGTTCATGTGCCAGACGTTGACGACGCCGGTGGCCACGACAAGCGTGTCGGTTGCTTCGAGCATCCGC
Source organism: Mycobacterium sp. JS623 (assembly GCF_000328565.1). Lineage (NCBI taxonomy): Bacteria > Bacillati > Actinomycetota > Actinomycetes > Mycobacteriales > Mycobacteriaceae > Mycobacterium > Mycobacterium sp. JS623. The sequence goes on from NC_019966.1 coordinate 1,989,930, forward strand.
TCCACGATTGTCAGCTTGGGTTCGCGTGTGCCCGCGATCCACAAAGCAGTGTAGCCAAGGCGCTCTACGTGGGCCGCCGCCTCCGGAGTCAGCTCGCCTTCGACGTAATGTACCCCGATCGCGCCAAGGTTTACCGGTGCCGTGGTGTCCTTCATCGATGATCTCCTCACGTGCAGTAGGTCGGCCAAAAGCCTTCTGTGTGGCAGCGTTTCACTTGCCTGCGCCGGCAACGAAACTCCTGAGTTCGTCGGCGACATCGTCGGGAGCAGGGTCAGCGGGTGGGCAGCCAGCCGCACAGTCGAGCTTCTGCCACGACTGGCAGTGGTCGGTCTTGAAAGACTTGTCATCCGAATCGATCTGAACGACTTGGGGCTTCCTGCTTAGGGCGTTATCGACAACGTTGGTGCCGCTAACGCGTTTCCAGTAGCACGCGCTATCCCCGGCAGGCCCCGCAGAGCTGTACGTGCCTGGCGCTATCTCTGACCCAATCGCGTATGTGCCATCAGTATCGATGGTTGTTCTCGGTCCATCCGGAGGAGTTGGATCGGCATGGGCAATTGCTGCGGTGCCGCACATCACGACAACCATCGCGATGGTGACAGTGCGTGCCGTATCCATTCACCCGTCCCAGACGGACATGTCGTCTGGCGGGTAGTCGGCGCAATGGTCCGTCTCCTTGGCGGCAACGCCCTTATTGTTGAAGAAGACCTTCGCCCAGTTCGGCCAGGAGGCCGTCATGGGATCGGCGAAATGGGTCACCATCTCTTCAGAGTAGGCGCGCCGATCGGCGGGGCTAAGCGAGTAAAAGTAGTGCGCGTTGTCGATGGCGGCCTGTTGAACCTCCGGCGACTTGTTGTGCTTGTCAATGATGTATCTCTGGTAATAGATCGGCGCGTAATCCCTTGCAGCGGCAAGGATCTGCTCGCTCGTGCAGGTTGTGACGATCATCCGATGGGGGATGGGGTAGTCGTCAGTCGCGTCGGCTGCTGCTTTTCCGGGTAACAGCATTGCCCCGAATGCGCCTGTGAGAACCACGATTCCGGCTCCTAGAACTCGGCTGTTACAGGCTCGTAGCACGCGCCTTGGTCGCTGCATCTGTGCCTCCTGTGATCTCAATGGTTGGGTTCCGCGACTGTCGTGAGCCTCGGCGTCAGGTCATCGCAGTAGGTGCCGATCGCGGCGCCGAGGAACTGCCACGTTTGCGCTGTGGTGGTGCCACGCGGCAGGTTGTGCGACAGGAACTCGGCGGACTTCTCGGCTGTTGCGTCCCGTCCGCTGCCAAGCCGATCACACGTGATCTTGGCCAGCCATGCGTTGTAATCCTTCTGCCCGTAAATGCCGTGGCCATGAAGCTGATTGGCGAAATCGGTGTCGACGTCCGCGTGCGCTGGGGCGGCTAGCGCGACCGCCGCGGCAGCGATCGGCGCCAGTGCAGAAACCGTTCCGAATCTCATTGTCCCCCCTCGGGATTCATCGGACCCACGCTCAGCGGCTGTGTGGTGGTTGCGTCTTCTGCTGTTGGAGCTGTGGCCGGGGAGCCAGCCGACGCCTGCGGTGCGGCGTGGGTGTGGACTCGTCGTGGCCACCAGAACCAGCGGCCCAGCAGCGCGGCGATCGAGGGCGTCATGAATGAACGGACGACAAATGTGTCGAAGAGGAGTCCGAGCATGATGGTGGTGCCGATTTGACCGGCGATGCGTAGATCACTGGTGGCCATAGAGCCCATGGTGAAGGCGAACACCATGCCGGCGGCGGTGACGACCCCGCCGGTGCCCCCCATGGCGCGGATGATGCCGGTCTTCAGCCCTGCGTGGATCTCTTCCTGGAAGCGGGAGACCAGTAGCAGGTTGTAGTCCGATCCCACGGCCAACATGATCACTATGGCCATCGGGAGCACCAGCCAGTTCAGTGGCATGTGCAAGATGTGCTGCCAGAGCAGCACCGATAGCCCAAAGGATGACGCCAGCGAGACAGTGACCGTGCCGACGATGACCGCTGCGGCGACCAGGCTGCGGGTGATGCCGAGCATCACGAGGAAGATCAGGCATACCGATGCCGTGACGGCGATCATCAGGTCGTACATGGAGCCGTCGTGCATGTCTTTGTAGGTGGCCGCGGTGCCGCCGAGGTACAGATTGGCGTTCTCCAGCGGTGTTCCCTTCACCGCTTCGGCGGCGGCCTGCATGATCCGGTCGATGTGCGAGATGCCTTCTGGGGTGGCCGGATCGCCCTTGTGGGTGATGATGTACTGCGCGGATTTTCCGTCTGGGGACAAGAACAGCTTGAGGCCGCGGACGAAGTCCGGATTCTGGAACGCCTCGGGCGGCAGGTAGAAGGAGTCGTCGTTCTTGGCCGCATCGAACGCTTGGCCCATTTCGGTGGCATTCTGCGAGAACGCGTCCATTTGGTTGATCAGGCCGGAGAACGTGCTTGTGGTGGTCATCGTCAGACCTCGCACTGTCTGCAGGGTCGTAATCAACTGTGGCAGTAGGGCATCTAATTGCGGCAGCAGGACATCGAGCTTGTCGATGTCTTTGGTGACGTTGCCGATGTCGTCGGTGAGCGTGTCGATGCCGTCAAGGGTGTCGAACACCGATCGCAGTGACCAACAGATCGGGATGTCGAAGCAGTGGGGTTCCCAATAGAAGTAATTGCGGATCGGGCGCCAGAAGTCGTCGAAGTCGGCGACGTGATCGCGCAAGTCTTCAGTGTCGGCTTGGATTTGATGAGTTTGACCAGCCAAGTCGTGAGTGACGCCAGTCAGTTGATGGGTAAGGTCGGCGAGGCGCTGGCTGATATTGATGGTCGCTAGCAGCTCATCGCTCATCTTGTTGAGGTTTTCCATCGCGTCATGCATGTACTTCAGGTTCATGATGGTTTGACCGCTTTGCATGCTGATCTGAAACGGGATCGAGCTGTGGTCGATAGGCGTGCCCAGCGGCCGGGTGATGTTTTGCACCCGTGCGATCCCAGGGATGTGGAAGACACCTCTGGCGATGCGGTCCAGTACCAGCATGTCGGCGGGGTTGCGCAGATCGTGATCGGCCTCGACCATCAGCAGTTCCGGCTCCATGCGGGCTTGCGGGAAGTGGCGATCCGAGGCGTGGTAGCCGACGTTGGCCGGGGTGTAGGCGGGTATGTAGTAGCGGTCGTTGTAGTTGGTGGTGTAGGCCGGTAGCGCCAGCAATCCGACAAGTGCGATCGCGGTGGTGGCGACCAGTACGGCACCGGGCCAGCGCACCACTATGGTGCCGATACGGCGCCAGCCCCGCTCGCGGTGGGCTCGTTTGGGATCGAACACGCCAAACCGGCTGGCCACGACAACGATCGCTGGCCCCAGCGTCATTGAGGCCGTCAGTACGACCAGCAGACCCAACGAGCACGGCGCACCGAGGCTGTGGAAATAGGGCAGCCGGGTAAAGCTCATGCAATACATCGCTCCGGCGACGGTCAGGCCCGATCCCAAGATCACATGGGCGGTGCCGGAAAACATGTTGTAGTAGGCAGTTTTGCGATCCAGGCCGCGCGATCGGCCCTCCTGATAGCGGCCCACCCAAAAAATCACGTAGTCGGTCGAGGCCGCAATCGCAAGGGCGATCAGCAGATTGACCGCAAATGTAGACAGGCCAATGAGGTCGTTGTTGCCCAGCACGGCGATTGCACCGCGGGCGGCCCCCAGTTCGATTGCGATCGTGAAAAGCATGATGGCCGTGCTAAAGATCGAGCGGTAGACCAGCAACAGCATCACCGCGATCACCGCCAGGGTGACGAAGGTGATCTTCTTTGCACCCTCATCGCCGTATACGCGCCGGTCGGTGGCCAACGGTCCAGAACCGGTCACATAGGCCTTGACCCCTGGTGGCGGGGGCACGCCGTCGACGATGCGTTGCACGGCGCTCACCGACTCGTTGGCTTCGGTGCCGCCCTGATCGCCGCGCAGATTCAACTGCACATAGGCGGCCTTGCCGTCAGCACTCTGCGAACCCGCTGCGGTTAGCGGGTCACCCCAGAAGTTGTTGATGTGCTCGATATGCGTGGTGTCTTGCGAGAGTTTTTCGATCAGCGTGTCGTAGAACTGGTGCGCTTGGTCACCGAGCTTGTCCTGTCCTTCCAACAGCACCATCGCTGTGGTGTCGGAATCGAACTGCTGAAAGTTCTTGCCGATGCGCATCATCGAGATCGTCGACGGAGCATCCTTGGCCGTCATCGCAACAGAGTGCTCGGCGCCTACCTCTTCCAGCTGCGGCGCAATGACATTCAGCACGACGGTCAGCGCCAGCCATCCCAAGATTATTGGCACCGAAAGCAACCTGATGGCGCGTGCGATGAAGGGACGAGTCTCTTTGTCGGGAGGCAAGCTGTGTCGCGTGCTCATGCCGACTTCACCAGGCAAGAGGTCTCAGCGTTATGTGCATCCACCGAATGCTCGTCGCGCACATCACCATTGACAGTGATACGGCAACCGATGCTGGCACTGTCACCCTGCGCCACCACGTTCGCAGCCACCGCAGTCAACGTCGTCACGAGCATGTGCGACCACGGCAACGTCGCGGCGTCGACGCGCTGGGGCTGTGCATTCTCATCCAGGTAGTTGATGTCGGCGACCGTCCCTGGGGGGCCGAAAATCTCGTAGAGCACCCGCTTCGGGTTGAACTGGACGATCGCATCGGTGTTGCCGACATCGGGACGGTAGACGCTTGAGCCGAAGATCCCATGGAGTCGCGAGACCGTGAACGCCGCGATGACCACGACGATCACCATCACCATCGGTACCCACGCACGTTTGACAACTCTGGTCATCTTCTTCCCTTGGAATCGATGGATGTCGCGGTGGCTGACAAACAACGCAAAATGTCAGTCGTTAGTCTGGGCCACGACAGCCTGACTGTCAAGTCGGCCTAACCGCGCGAAACCTGGGCTGCGCAGCACCGGACATTTGACGTCTTGTGTAATATCAGCTGCATGCCCCGAGGATCACGCAGTCAGCCGTCCGCACTGGCCAGCGCGGACGATGCGCGTGAGCGAATCCTGGCCGCCGCGGAGCGCTGCATCGTTCGCCACGGAATTCGCAAGACCACGATGGATGACATTGCGTCCGAGGTCGGGTTGTCGCGGCCCAGCGTGTATCGCTATTTCGCCGATCGCGACGATCTGCTCATCGAGCTGAACATCAGGCACGCGCGGGAGTTGATCAACCGAGCACACAAGTCCATGTCCCGGCAGAGCAGCCTTCGGGATCAGATCATCGAAGGTCTCCTCTACATCGCCGAGCACGCCCGACAGGACCCGCTGACGCGGCACGTGATCGACCCCGATGGCACGAACCTGGGCCGGCGAATGATCACTTCAGGAACTTCAGAGATGCTCAGAGCCGAACTCTTTGATCCGTACCTCGACGCCGCCATCGCCAACAATGAACTGCCGCGTGGTCTGCCGCGGGCGGAAATCCACTTGTGGTTGGGAGGCCTCGGGACGATGCTGATGCGCGGTCTCGAGGATGGTGAAGCCGACCTCAAGCGGTACCGCTCGATGCTACGGCGGTTCGTCGCCCCCGCCTTCACCAGCCCAAACGCTCCCGCAGAGGCGTGATCAGCTGACACGGCCGCGCCACCGGCAACCGTCGAACCTCGCGCGCTGAACCCCCGCGCCGTAGAGTCTCCGGCGCGACAAAATACGAGATGCGTCACTCGTCTGAAGCCTTACCAAAAGACATCGATTGGGTCTTGACAGCGCCTTTGGTGCGGGTTCATGCTGACACATGACGTTAATCGTCAGGTGATAGATAGCTAGATTGTGGGGAAAGTGATGACCCGACCCGGCAGAGAGCATCAGCCGGCTCAGCTGGCCGGCAGCACGCTTCAACATGCCCACGCCTAGCGTCGCCAATCATTCGAGGTTGGCGACTCGCTCGACCACCGATCACACGTACATGAAGGTCCCCGTCATGAAGGCAATGACACACTCTGAAACCCCGGACACCGCAATCTATTTGGCCGGGTCTGGTTCCGCCCACGACTTTCTATTGGTGTAGCCGTGTGGACACTCATCACTAGTCACGGTCAGCGGGTAGCCAATATCCGCTCGGAGATGGATGCACGCCGAACCGTCCACATGCTTGGCATTACACAGTTGCGCGGCCCCTATTCCTGGGACGTTGTAGACCACCACGGGCGTCGGTTCGTCGCCGAGATCAGGCATCGATCGGGCGGAGACTGGCAATGATTGTCGGGCGCAATCCGCGTCTTCCGGTTATCGGTGACAGCGTCCTGTTGCGAGCAGGTACTAGGAGCGGTGTCGGCATCATCGTCGACACGAACGCGATTGGTTACAAGGTCTATTGGCGCAATGGGAGGGGCAAGCTTTCTTGGCATCGTCGCCGCGAATTGACCGTCCCCCGACTCGACTACGGACGGCAGTGGCCATGACGCACCTTTGGCTCGCAGGTCCGCGATGGCAATGGTTCTAGAACTCGTTGGAGGGTTGTAAATGAACTTTCAGATAGGGGACAGGGTCCGCGACGGCATGCACGTCGGCATTGTCACTGATGTTGGCACAGTACTGGTCCAGGTCAAGCCAGACGACGGCGGCCTACGCGTGGTGTGCCCGTGGGAACTCATGAAGGTTCTTGGCTGACATGAAAGAACTTTCGCGTGAGGCCAGTTTGGCATGGACGCTCGCGGACGCGGTCAAGCCGTACCTGAGCGGGATTGAACGCAATCATGTCTTCATGGCAATCGGCGCTGGGGAGACATTCGCAGCGGTTCGGGGAATGGTCAAATCGGTTGCCGTCAAGCGAATCACCCTGCGGCCCGACCTGGTGCAAGAGTGCATAACGTGGCTTCAGGCCTATGTTGGGCATGAGGATGAGCAGTACCTTCGTCGCCTCATCGCGGAGTATTTGGTTCCGTTGTCGGTCCACGTTCCCGCGGCGGTACGGGTCGACCGTCAGCCAAGCTCGTCAAGGGTCGATCAGCTGGTTGCCCTTACGGCACAACGTCATCGGTTTGTGTCGGCGACCGGCACGGCATGGCTTCGTTAGCCCGATACGGCATGGAGATGAGGGCAATACAGCAGCGACCATGGTCATCCGCCACGACCGCGGATGCACTGGAACAGGAAGTGGTTTTCAACACCGCGGCCACTGTGGCGCCACAGCGTCACGGGCCCGGCTGCCGATTCTTCACCAGTCTGTGGCGAGCGCTGGCGGACTGGACGAACGCATCACATCGGCGTCCGTACTCCCCGCCGTACTATCTTGAGGTCGCCCGCCTGTCCCGTGAAATCGACCGCTTATGAATGCGGTCGCAAGCCTTGGGATCTGCTCTACTCGTTGCCGCGATCGCGACGTCCACCCCTGCTGCATGTTGCAGAAGGACCATTGCCGACCGCATCTTGCTCCGATCAGCTGGCGGCACAATGTGGTAACGACCAGCGACGGCGTGCAGCTGGCCGTACGTGACTACGACCCTCCGGCCCGTACCCACACCGTTGTCTTCCTTCATGGCTTATGCCTTAGTCGTGCCTCCTGGGCACGCCAAATCGATTACCTGCTCCGGCGTTACGGGGACAACACGCGGATCGTTGCCTACGATCACCGCGGTCACGGGGGCTCGAGCGTCGCTCCCATCGGCACCTACCGGATCGATCGGCTCGCCGCTGACCTACAGGAAGTGCTTAGAACGCTTAACGTCACCGCGCCACTGACCCTGGTCGGCCACTCGATGGGCGCGATGGTAGCGCTGGCGTACCTCAGCGGCCCTGCCAGCGAACGATCGCTCGATCCCGACGGACTGGTCCTCGTCGCCAGCGCTGCTGGAAAACTCACCCAACGCGGCCTTGGCCGGCTGTTGGGCACCCCCGCCACACCGCTCCTGTTCAAGCTGATTCGTCACACTCCTGATTCGGCTCTTAAATTGCTGGCAGGGCCGATGTGCGCGGCGCTGAGCCGATGGTGCAGCTGCGGGCCCGCGCAGCGCGCAGCGCTGGCCGCCACCGCTGCTGAAGCGCTTGCCACAACAGCCGTGTCAACCGCCGCCGGATTCCTGCCGACCTTATGTGACTACGACGTGTACTGTGCGCTGGGCTCCGTCCGCGCGCAGACGGTCGTGGTCAGTGGAGGCGCTGATCTGTTGACGCCGCCCGTGCATTCCCGCGAGTTGGTCCGCGAAATCCGTGGAGCCGCCCATGTCCACGTTCCGCATGCCGGTCACATGCTGCCGTATGAAGCGCCTCACGTCATCAACCAGGCGATCCGGCAGGCGATGTCGATCCGCGCCAACGCTCACGTGTGCGGCGGCGCTGGCCGCGGGATGACTGCAACGTTTGATCGCTAAAGCCACCTGCCGTTTGTGCTTACGCGAAACAGCATCAGCCGCGGTACCGGCTGAGGATGCGCATCTTGTTCATCACGTCCAAAGCCGCAACCTTGTACGCCTCCGCGAACGTCGGATAGTTGAACACCGCATCCACCAGATACTCGATTGTGCCGCCACAGCCCATCACCGCCTGGCCGATGTGCACGAGTTCGGTTGCGTTGGTGCCGAAGATGTGCACGCCCAGCAATTTCAGATCGTTGGGGGAGACCAACAGTTTGAGCATCCCATGAGAGGCGCCTGCGATCTGACCGCGCGCCAGCTCGCGGAAGCGCGACACACCGACCTCGTAAGCGATCGAGTTCTTGGTGAGCTCGACTTCGGTAGCGCCGACGTAGGACACCTCGGGTATCGAATAGATGCCAATCGGCTGCAGCTTGGGCATGTCCGATACCGGCTCTCCAAACGCGTGGTGCGCCGCCAGCCGACCCTGTTCGGCCGACGTGGCAGCCAGCGCCGGGAACCCGATAACATCGCCGACGGCGTAGATCTGGTTGACTTTCGTTTGGAACTGTTCATCGACGAAGATCCGCCCGCGGCTGTCGACCTCCAGCCCCACATTGGCCAAACGGAGCTGATCGGTTTGGCCTTGGCGCCCAGCCGAATACATGACAGCCTCAGCGGGTATCTTCTTGCCACTGGCCAAGGTCGTCACGGTGCCGGAGAAGCCGATGTCGACGGCGGTCACCTCCTCGCCGAACCGGAACGTCACTGCCAGGTCGCGCAAGTGAAACTGGAGGGCCTCGACGATCTCGGGATCACAGAAATCCAGCATCGTGTGTTGCCTTTCGACCACGGTGACCTTGGTGCCCAGGGCGGCGAACATCGACGCGTACTCGATGCCGATCACTCCAGCACCCACCACCACCATTGACGCCGGAATGAACTTCAGATTGAGGATTCCGTCGGAGTCCAGCACCCTCTGTTCGTCGAATTTGACCCCGGGGGGCCGCGCCGGCCTCGTGCCGGTGGCGATCACGATGTACTCGCCGCGCACGGAGCAACAGGCACCGCCGGCCGGGTCCGCAATCGCTATGGTGTGCTCGTCGATAAACCTGCCGTGGCCCGTGTAGAGCTCGACGCGATTGCGCATCAGCTGCGCGCGGACGACGTCCTGCTCCTTATCGACGACGTGCTGGGTGCGGACGAGCAGGTCGGCGGGTGTGATGTGCTGTTTGACGCGGTAACTCGCACCATAGAGCTCGCGCTGAGTGATGCCGGTCAGATACAGCACCGCCTCGCGAAGCGTCTTCGATGGGATCGTTCCGGTGTTGGCGCAGACACCACCAAGCATTCGGTCGTGTTCGATCAGCGCCACCGACTTGCCGAGTTTGGCTGCCGCGATAGCCGCCTTCTGCCCGCCGGGACCGGAACCGATGACAACAAGGTCGTACTCGCTCATAGATGGATGCTCCCTACAGTCCTGTTACTTGTGCCGGCTGGCGTATGGAGACAGAACCTGCTCGACGAGGCCGCGAAGATACCGCTCGTCCTCGTGGCCGATGTGTACGTCGAGCCAGTCATGACACCGGTCGATCAGGTCGGCCGGAAGGGCAATCCTCTTGTCTGCTGCTGACGTGATCAGATTTCTGATGGCTACGAACGTTTCATTGAGACCGATCGCTATGTACACGTCACTTCGTTCGGCTGCGTTCAGGTGTGGCTTGGCCGCGTCGGCGAGCGCCCATGCGAGATCCGCTGGGCCCCCCAGTGGCTCGGGCCTGTTCACCAACGCTGGCTCAGCGTGGCTCACCGACTGTCGGGCGGTCTGTCGACGAGGTTGTCGCTGTGTCCCAGCCAAATTTCTCTTCATCACGCGGACGCTTCCCCTTTATCGGCCCAACGCCTGCAGCACGCGCGTGAAGACTTCATCCACTGAGCCCGCTCCGTCGACAGGGACGAGATTGTGGGCGTAGTAATCCAGCAGCGGCGCGGCGCGCATGCGGTACATGTGCAACCTGCTTTGGATGGTTTCATCGGTGCCGTCCGCGCGGGCACTGTTCTTTGCTCGCGCGAGCAGCTCGGTGTCGGGCACCTGTAGATGTAGCACCGCGTCGATGGTGGTATCGCGGGCCCAGCGAGCGGGTCAGTCTCACCGCCTGCTCAAGCAAGCGTGGATAGCCATCCAGGATGAATCCGCGCCGAAGGCAATCGATTTGGCTGATCCGGTCGGCCATCAGAGCGTTCATCACATTTGATGGCACAGGATCACCCGTCTCGAGGTAGTGGTTGGCTGCCACACCGAGTCGTGATCCGACGCTGATGCTTTCGCGTATGAGTTGCTCTGGGGCAATGTGCGGTATCGCGAACTTGGTGGCAAGCATGTAAGCCTGTGTGCTTTTTCCCGACCCGGGCGGTCCAATCAAGATGGCCCTCACTTGCTTCTGCTGAACGGCGAATCGCCTTGGACGGCAAGCACGGCCGCGCGGGTACAACGATGCGATATTCGTCATGGTATAGCAATAACATACGAAGATTATATAGAACACGGCATGTGTTGCAGATAACTCTAGGATTTGCTTTGGGTTCAGGCCCGTCTGCTAGACAGATACATAAGCTACTGCTATAAATTAGCCTATGCACGAAGAACGCTCTAGAGGGACACGAGAGGGGATCGCTGAGACCCTCGACCGGGCCGCGGTGCTGCTCGTGCGGCACATCTCCCGGGCCACCAGCCTTACTTCTCGAGCCGCGCTAAGGGCGCTTCGCGAGGACGGTCCAACTCGGCTCACCGAGCTCGCGTGCTCGCAGGGTGTCAGCCAGCCGGCGATGACTCAATTGGTGGGTCGGTTGGAGCGCGAAGGCCTGGTTGTACGGCTGATCGATCCTGAGGACGCGCGCGCGACATTGGTCGATATCACCGAATCTGGGCGCGCAGCGTGGTCTGAGCTGAAGGAATCCCGACGCGAGCGGCTGGCGGAACTGCTGGACAACCTGTCACCCGATGAGGAGGCTTCGCTTGGTCTGGCCATGCGCGTTGCACTGCCGCTGATCGAGCAACTAACCCGCTACGCTGCCGCAGACCCGAAGCCCCAGTCGGCGCCAACGGGTTTGGCGTCCGAAGCCGTCTGATTCGAAGCCTCCATACGCAGCTCACGAGCGGAGTGATCGTGCAATTCTGCCGGGTTCCCGACATTGTTGCCAGCCGAGGCCGCCCTGCGTCAAACTTCGCCGGATGTGGCTTCTCTCGAAGGCAAATCGCCTTCGCCGTCAACGAAATCAGCTGCCCCACACCAGCCAGCTAGCCGACAAGGCTGCCTGCTTGCGGTCAACACCGATCAGGAGGTTTCGATGTCGGCTGACAACCCACATGAGCCGGTCGGCTTCGCCGACGGCCCGGCATTCGGACAGCGCGCCGTGCAGTTCGTCCAAGATCCCGACCCGGGACGCACCTTCGCCGAGCCTCTACCTCGATTCGAAACGATCACCTACAGGCAACTGTGGGAGCGCGCGGGCGCGATCGCCAGCGCGTGGACAAACAAGCCCGTGCGTGCCGGCGACCGAGTGTGTCTTCTGGGATACCTCAGCATGGATCGCGTCCTGATTGATGTGGCGTTGATTCGTCTTGGCGCCGTGGCGGTTCCGTTGCAAGCCGGTGCACCGGTAACACAACTGAAGACCATCGTCGCAGAGGCGAAGCCAGGAGTGATCGCCGCCAGCATCGGTTACCTGCCCGATGCGCTCGAACTCGTGCTGACGGGCCATGCACCGACCCGATTGGTCGTTTTTGACCAGCAGCGCGAGGATGATCACCACCAAGAGGCAGTCAGGGCAGCACGACGCAGGTTGGCGCGCGCCCACACACCAATGATCGTAGAAACGGTGGCCGATGCGCTCTCACGGGGCGAACGGCTTCCTCCCGCGCCGACGTTTGCAGCGCCCGACGTCGTCGTCACATACGTCTCGAACTTGCGGCTGCTAGGCCTGCTGTAGAGGGTGCGCGGTGTCAGCGCATGGGACGGACACCGATGGACGTGGATCCTCACCGACGCCTCGTCACCCCGCAACATCTCGTCGGCCAGCAGGCAACCGTGCGCGCAAATTCTGGGCGGTCGTTTGGATGGGGCCGGGTGGCACTCTCGGTGGGCATGAAAGTGACGGCGTGTGGGCAGGGTTAGGCGGTTGTGGTGTGGAAGACCGGCCAGCCAATCTCGGTGCGCCAGGACGTTTCGTCGCGGGTGTCGTGGGGGCCGACGAGGAAGTACTCGCGAATCGGGCCATCGACGGCGATCGCGTGCTGGGCGACGTGGGTGGCCAGGTCGCCGTAGGCCAGGTCGAAGTCGCGATACGGGCCTGCGTGCACCACGGTGGCCAATTCGGCGGCTGGTACCACGAGTTCGGTGAGGCGTCCGGTACGTCGGAAGTCGCCGCCGACGGGAACGAAAACGGTCGCCTGCCCTCGGTCGCTGGCGATTAGGTCGTCGGCGAAGATGCCCCCAGCCGGGCCGCTGACGCGCACGCCTTGAGCAGTGAGGGTGGCATACAACTCGGCCAGCGCCCCCTGGACCCAGGTCAGTGCATCGCCTACGTCGACGACCTCGCTGATCGCGACTGCCTCGGTGGCTTCGACTCTGCGGTAACCTATCCGCCCCGCAGAAACAGGCCCGGGCTCAAGGAGCTCACGAAGAGTCTCAACGGCTTGCTTGGTCTGCGCGAGTTGGGATTCCAGCCGCATGAGGTGCGCATTGACCAGTTCGTTGCGTCGACGAATGTCGGTGGTGCTCATCACGGTGCGGATCTCGTCGAGGGGCATCTCCAGAGTCCGGAAGCGGCGAATGATCTGTGCTGTCGAGATCTGGTCGGTGCTGTAGCGGCGGTAGCCGGTATCGCGATCAACATCAACGGGCTCGAGCAGCCCGATCTGGTGATAGTGGCGCAGCATCTTCACGCTCAGTTGCGTCGCACGGGAGAAGTCCCCGATGGCCAACAGCGCGGGCATGGCTTCAGTGTGCACTCTCCCCTAGGGGGAGAGTCACGCCCCGAACTCGTCTTGACTCGCCCACAGTGTGAGCGCGGACGGTGAGATCACCGGCTGCAACACCGCGCCGGCCACTGAGTGGGAGACAGATCATGAAAGAGATCGACCTGACGGGGGTCGTTGCCGACCACATCGACGCGATCAATGCTGGCGACACCGATCTCGCGGTCGCCACGTTCGCCGATGATGCCTATGTCAACGACAATCGCCGCGAATTCGTCGGAATCGACGCGATCCGCCGTTGGGTGGCCAAGGAGATGGTCGGCGACAAGGTGAGGATCGACGTGCTCGAGGTATTCGATCACTACGGCGACACCGTGGTGCGCGGGGCCTACGACGGCACGTTCGACCGGACCAATCTGCCCGACGACATTGTTCTGACGAGCTATTTCAGCGTGCGCGACGGCGAGATCGTCAGCCTCGCAATCGTCTTCAATCAGCCCGCCGACTACTGACCTGGCACCGTCCGGCACACAACACGGAATTGGAGGATCAACTAATGACGCGACTGGCTGGCAAGGTCGCCGTAATCACCGGCGGCGGTAGCGGTATCGGGCTGGCGACGGCACAGCGGTTCGTCGACGAAGGCGCCCACGTCTTCATCATGGGCCGCCGCCGACGCGAGCTGGATAAGGCCAAGGCGTTGATCGGTGACGGCCTCAGCACCGTCGTCGGCGACGTGACGCGCAGCGCTGACCTGGACAAGTTGTTCCTGACAGTCCTCGACCAAGAGAGCGGCTTGGACATTTTGGTGGCGAATTCGGCTCGGGCGGACGCCGAAATGCTAGGCAAAATCACCGAAGAAAACTTCGATGCCACCTTCAACCTCAACGCCCGCGCCACGCTTTTCACGGTTCAAAAGGCACTCCCGCTGATCCGTGCCGGCGGCTCGGTCGTTCTGATTGGATCCACCTCCGGCCAATTGGGCGTTCCCGGTTACAGCGCTTACAGCGCCACGAAGGCCGCGCTGCGGTCCTATACCCGCACCTGGACCCAGGAGTTCAACGACCGCGGCATCCGGTTCAACACCTTGAGCCCGGGCCCGGTCGACACTCCCATGTTGCACGACCAGGCTGACACGGCACAGTTCGCCGCGGCGGTACCACTCAAGCGGTTGCGTCGCCCCGAAGAGATCGCCGCCGCTGCGCTGTTTTTGGCGTCCGACGACAGCAGCTTCGTGGCCGGCGTCGAGCTGAGCGTCGATGGTGGCATGGCCCAGGTTTAACCACCGCGCCAGCCGCTCCACCGTGAATATCCCTGCGGTGAAACGGCTTTCGTACAAACACATCGCTCGACAGTTCCCCGGAATCGTCGGCACAGAACAAATCTAGATAGGAGCGAATATGATTGCGGTTCCCGCCGGCTACCAGGATCTGCTTGAACGCCCGCTGTACGGGCATTTGGCAACGGCCCGGCCCGACGGCTCGGTGCAAGTGAGTCCGATTTGGTTCGACTGGGACGGCGAGCTGCTGCGATTCGCGCACACCACCAAGCGGCAGAAGTACCGCAATGTACAACGCGACCCGCGGGTTGCGATGTCGATCTCGGATCCCGATGATCCCTACCGGTATCTGGAGGTGCGCGGCGACGTCGAACGCATCGAGCCCGATCCAGCGGCGATCTTCTTTCGGCGGATCGCCAAGCGCTACAGCGGCGATGAACCTCCTCCCGACGCCCCGCCCCCAGGCGAGGCTCCTTCCGACGCCCCGGACTGGGTGGTCATCGTGGTTCGCCCGACCGGGTTCAGCAAGCATTGATGCAGCGAGCACTTCAATGACAACACCACACATAGACCTCGGCCGATTCGGCGTCTTCACCTGGGACCCAGGCAGCAGGTTCCTCGACCTCGGACGGGCAGTCACCCCCGAGCAGGTCCAGGAAATTGAACGGCTCGGCTACGGCACGCTATGGGTCACTGGTTCACCGCCCGCCGAATTGTCGTTCGCCGAGCCGCTTTTGGCGTTCACCACCGCACTGAAGGTGGCCACCGGCATCGTCAACATCTGGACGGCGGACGCCAAAACCGTCGCCGAGTCGTTTCACCGCATCAACACTGCCCACCCTGGCCGATTCGTGCTCGGCATCGGGGCCGGCCACCCCGAGCACACCGAGCAATATCGCAAGCCCTACGACGCGATGGTCGACTACCTCGACGAGCTAGACGAATATGGCGTACCCGCCAATCAGCGTGTGCTCGCCGCGCTCGGGCCGCGCGTGTTGAGGATGGCCGCTGAACGCACCGCCGGGGCACACCCGTACAACACCACACCCGAACACACCGCACAGGCCCGCGAAATCATCGGGCCCAACGCACTGCTGGCACCCGAGCACAAAGTGCTGCCGATCACCGACGCCCAGGAAGCGCGCGCGGTCGGCCGCAAAGTTCTGAACACGTACAACTACCTCGGCCTCACGAACTACGTAAACAATTTCAAGCGGCTGGGTTTCACCGACGCCGACCTCACCCCGCCCGGCAGTGACAAGTTCATCGAAGCCCTCGTCGCCTACGGCACCCCGAACGACATCGCCAGTCGCCTGCGCGAGCATCTGCGTGCCGGGGCCAACCACGTCGTGATCCAGGTGATCGGCGGGACCGACAAGCTGTTGCCGACGCTGTCCGAACTGGCTGGGCCGCTTGGCCTAAAGGCGAGGGCCGTGTGAAGCGCGACGTTGACTACGTGCTGATGTGCCAGGCCGTGATGGGTTAAGTTTTGCTGGCCCTCCAGGCAGGAGCTCCTCTCGGCCTCGCGGTCGTGGCGGCCCGCGTCGTAGTGGTACTGGCGGCGCTGAAAACCGAGAGATTCGCTCTACCGCCACAAATCCGATCGGTGTCAGCCTGGACTGGCCATAGATGCCGACTCAGTTCCGGTGATGATGAAGCCGTCGTGTCCTGTGGCCCCCGGGCCTCCGGGGATGATCCAAATCTGTTCCACCGGTGCGCCTTCACGCTGAGCCGCCGCCGCTGAGTAGTGGCCCCCCTGGTGGTGACCTGCACCGTGTCCGGCGGTGTGCGCACCGACGGCGAGTCCGCCGGTGAACACAGCCGCGCCAATGGCGGCAGCTCCGGCGGCGACTGCGACTGACGCTGCGATTCGGTTCCGTGTCTTCGTCGGCCAACGCCACCGCGAACGCGATTCGGCGGTAGGCGATGCGGGTCCTGCCGCCTCGATGTCGGGTGCGGGTGTCACTTCGGGTATTGGCTCGGTCGTCTCTTGCAGGTTTGGTTCAGAGGGCGGATTGCCAGGCCCTTCGGGTATTTCGGTCATATCTTGACTTTGCCGACCGATGGTGAGCGGTAGATGTGTGGCCGCGAAGACGAGGCTGTGAATGATGTGTGGCGTGTGCCACATCCGACCATGCGGAGCCGAAAGCGTGTACTCCGCATGGTGATTCAAGATGCCAACTTATCTGTCGTCCGGCCGCGGAACGCACGACGCGAGATTCGACTCGCCGATGTCGCCGACCCGCTGGCTCCACGGCAACTCGGCACACAACTGCTCGAACATGCCGCCGCGCGCCTTGACCGGGGACAGCTGTTAGGCATCGCCGACCAACACCATCTTCGCCCGGCCCAGGGTGGCGCAGTAAGTCGCTTTGTGCTGGGCGCGGAGTTGTCGCCGAGGAGGAGGCGATCGTACCGACCCTATCTGTCGCGGCGGCCTCTGTCGCAGGCGCCGAATGGGCGACACAGCGCAGTGAACATAGCGCGGCCGACCGACTGATGGGGACATTATCGGCACGGTCGTCTGCTCACAGATGCCGTCTATGGAACGCGGGTCGCAATTCGTGACCTGGCTGCCAGCACTGTTACGTCGCGTAACACGCGCACGCATTCGCCAGGCCGCGAGCACGGCACGTAACGCACCCAGATAACAATTATCCCTGCTCAAGCTATATTTACGCAGTAATCGGCAGGGGTTCGAGTCCCCCTAGCTCCACTCTTTGACTACGCAGTCTGTGGCTTGGCGGCTCAGGCCTCGGAGTCTGGGACCGAGTTGACGACAGTTGTTCGTTCAAACATCGTCACCACACTCGAACACTCGGAGTTTGACCACACTGCGGCGAGTCCGACTCATCCACCGTCTGGCGGTCTAGCCATGGCGTCGAAGAGCCCAGCCCGTGACAAACGACGGGTGGAGAGACATACCAATCGTCGCCAGGAACCAGTGATGCGTCCAGCGGCGAATCGACGGGATCGGCGGAATAGGACTCATCATGGTTTGACGGCGGTATCCGCCGCACTGCGAATCAGGCTGCCCATCGAGTCGAGGGCATCCCGCTAGACTGCCTTGATCACCTCTACGTATGTACCAGTGGTCACCGTAATGGAACTGTGCCGCAGGATGCGTTGCACCGTCGCAGGCTGAACCCACATCGGGAAAAGCAATGTGGCGCAGGAGTGTCGTAGATCGTGGAGCCGGAGCTGCGGCGCCTTTGCCTTCGTACATCCGGTGGAACATGCGGTTTGCGTTTCGCGGCTCGATGTCGTGGTGTCGGATCCGAATTGCCGTACAGTGACCCAAGTTTCGGGGAGGGTGGGGTCGCCACCAGCCTCATCGCTGTTCTAACGCATTCCGGGGCCTATCTGCGGGAGCTGCCGCAGCGGTAGCAGGTGTCGCCAGCACTGCCGCGATCGCCGTCGTCAACGGCACCGACAGCGCCAACGCGATGCCGCCGACCGCCGAGCGGGCGATCTCGACAGCCACGTTCTCGCTGGTCAACACATCACCAAGGGCGCGATTGGCGACGCTGAATAACAGCAGCAGCGGCAACGCGCTGCCCGCGTAGGCCAGCACCAGCGTGTAGACGGTGCTGGCGATGTGGTCGCGACCCACTCGCATGGCGCCGAGGAAAATCGCGCCCCGGGAACTTCCTTCGACCTGAGCCAGCTCGAACGCGGTTGATGCCTGTGTGACGGTGACGTCGTTGAGTACGCCGAGCGAACCGATGATGAACCCGGCCAGCAACAGGCCGCTGATCGAGATATTGCCCATGTACGCCGCGACCGTGTTGTTCTCTTCCGCAAACAGGCCGGTGACATGAGTCATTTTGATTGCGCACCATGACAATAACGCCGCCAGTGATAGCGAGGTCAGGGTGCCGAGCAATGCCGCGCTGGTTCGCAAATTGACACCGTGGGCGAGGTAGAGCACTGCATACAGGATCACCGCCGACGCCACCAACGCGACGGGGATCGCGGCGGCTCCGTCCCGCAGTGCGGGCAGCATGAACACCACGAGCACCACGAACGCAACGACGATGCCGACCAGCGCGCGTAGACCGCGCCACCCGGCGATCACGACGACCACCACCGCGAATGCGGCGGACAGCGCGATCAGCGGCCATGTCCGCTCGTAGTCGTAGAACGAGTAGGCCGTCGCTCCTGTCGGCTCGACCAGACGGCTCAACCGTATGCGGTCACCGACGGCGAACTGGAACTGGCCGGGGCCAACGCCGCTCTCCAGCAGTGTCTTCGCGCCCTCGTTCGGGCCGGAGTCGATCGCGACGAGCGTGTGCACGCAGTGCGTGTCCTCACCTTGAGCGGGTGGCGGGTTCGCCGTGAGCACCGCCCCCACTGACGGGCCGCCGCAGGTCGCGGCATTGTTGGACACTACGTGCCCGGCTTCGGTGGTGACGGCGCTGCCCGCCGCGTTCTGAAACCGCCGCGGGATGTCGAACTTCGACTGGCTCGGCCACAGCCATGCCGCCCCGACCACGACGGCGATGCCAATGGCGATCAAGAGGCCGACCACGACCTTGGCGGCCAGCGGACCGAGTGGGGCAGGGCCGGCGTGATGCGAATACGCGTGTGAGTGCGTCACGCGCAACAGGGTAGACGGGCGAGCGACGAGAAATTACATCCATAGTGGGCGCAAAATCAACGTGGCGGGTATAGCGGCTACCCACCGCCGAGCGTGTCGCACTCACGATCGTCATACTGCGGTGCAAAACAGAACGCCGCACGTTGCGACTGCCGCCATGGGCGAGCACCCGCGCGAGTTGCGCTCTGCACGCGGCATCGTGGAATGGCTGCCTGCAGCCAAAGGCGTTCACGGCAGCCCTTTCGTGAGTCATTCCCGTTGGCGCTGAAGCAATTCGGGCTCCTGATGCGTTTCTCCATGATTGAGTATCGCTTCCCTGTGCGTGGATGTAGTGGTCAGTGGCACGGGAAGCCGAGGAAGTGGCGGGCGTCATGGACGAATTCGTGCACATGCATGTCGTTGCCGAACACCGACGTTGCGCCCTGATCGATCCCGATGAAGTAGTACAGGACCAAGCCCAAAAGGGTTGCCCCGACGAGCCATAACGCAGCTTGAGCCGATGCGCTGACCGGTTGAACTGCCAGCTTGGGCTGTGTTTCGTACGTGGCCATGATGGTGTGACTCCCTCCGGGGATTCAGCGTCCCCAAATGTAGATAACGGATGCGGGTGGCTCAGTATCTGACTCGCACACCCACCGGGATGGGCGTGCTCACAGTGGCGCGACCGTTCTGGATTTCCACCAGATTCCTGTCACCACCCGCCCGCTGACAGTAAGACCGCTGAACACGAAGGTCAATCCGGCACGGCGGGCCGACCGCGCCAACAACCATGCGTTAAGGTCCGGCCTCCGGCATCTGCTGCTGGTCGGAGGAAATGCCCCATCGTTGTCCGACGAATCATCAAAGGCGACGAGAACGCTCCACGATAAGACCATTTATCTCTGTCACAGGGGAGCCCATTGACCGTGACACCACGTGCGGCATCCGAGAGACGGGCGTCGGCAATAGTTATCAGCGAGCGAGCGGTGCGGCGACGATTGTCGCTTGTTCTCCGCGCCCTTGAGGCGGTTGACCGCATTGCCTTGTCGTCATGGTTTTGACTGTGGGTGCGAGAGTGATGTCCTCCGTGATTTGGCAAGTGCGCCTGGGCTGTTCCGCGGCGGTGGGTCGTTGTGGGACGACGGTTACCGGTAAAACGCATTGTGTGCACCGACCCGTCGGCGACGGCACGAGCGGGTCGGTTTCATGACCCCGGTTCAGTCCTGTGCGGTCAGGGGTGTTGCCGTCGGCGGGTGATCACTGTGAGTGCGGTTGCTGCGACGGCAACGACGAGTGCTGCGCCGGCGAGCCAACGTGCAGTGGTGTCCGGGGTGGTACTCGCCGCTGAGGCCGGCGCTTGTGTTTCGTCTTGGGTGTGCTCGGTTGTGCTGGTCGCTGTGAGTGTCAGTGCGGGCACAGGGTGTTCGGGTTCCGCGCCGCCCGCCGGTGTCGGCTGGTCCCAGCGAACGACGGTGCCGTCGCTGTAGGTCTGGGTGGCAGGGAAGCTGACGGTGTCGGTGTTGGGCAGCACGACCGCGACTCGGAACAGCGCGAACTGGTCGGGGCCGACGCCGGCTCCGGGAGCGGCGGTCCAGGTGATGGATCGGACGGTGCCCGCGGCGATGTCGCGGTCCAGCCGCGCCGTCCAGCCAGTCATTTGTTCGGTAGTCACCGATGTCAGGTTGGGCAGCTGGATCGTCAATTGGGTTGTGGCCGCGCCGGCGTCGGATTCGTTGGGGACCTGAAAGGTCAGTGTTGCGTCACCGCCACGCTCGGCGTGGTCGGCATCGACGTGGACGTGAGCTGAGGCCGGCGCCGCTGCGATCAGCGCCGCCGCGCTAAGCGCCGCGCCGGTGAGTAGGAGCTTGGCGGCTCGGATGGTCAACGGTGCTCGGGTGTTGGTGGTGGAGTTCGACATGTCAGTATGTCTGCCTTTCTACAGGTTTGGTGTGGGTGCGGATGTTCTTGACGACGGAGATGCCTGCTTCGACGAGCAGGAAGGCCAGCAGACTGACCCCGAACAGCGGGAGGAACCAGCCGACAGCGATCGCGGCAATCGCGACAGTGATTACCCCTAGCGGGCTGAGTTGGCGCAGCGCGCCACGCAGCGGTGCCCGGCCCAACGCCCAGCCGGTTCCCTCGGTGGGTCCAGACGGTGGCCAAATGTCCCCGTGCCGCAGCGCTTTTGGAAGCGGCCGACACAGTGAGGCGACCCGAGCCCGGCCCGCCGACGTGGACAGCGGGTCGATGCAGCGGTGATCGGTTGCGTTAGTAGGTCAAACCCGCAGCCCACGGGGGGCTGCGGGTGCCTCGACCCGACTGGAGCAAGAGTGGTTGCAGGACAGGCGGATTCGCCCAGCGGACCCGTCCGCGCGCAGCAGTGCGGGGGCGAAACACCGAGAAGACGGTTAGCCACGCCAGCACCGAGGCAAGCACCACATACAGGTGCTCTGCCGCGCCGATCGGCAACGCGCACACCAGCGCCCCCGCCGCATGGGCACCAAGCATCGACGCCGATAGCAGCGGCCCGATCGGTGGGTGGCAGGCGGCGACAGTCATCGCCAGATGCGCCAACAGCTGGCCCCCCAGCAGCGCGGCGATTAGGTAACCGACCTGCAGGCCGCGGCGGTCCACGGCGACACTGCTGGCGATCGCGCCGGCCACCGCGCACAACACAATCACCATCGTCAGCGAGGCACCCGTGGGCACCTCACCGCCAGCCAGACCGTGCGCCGCGGCTGATATCACTGCCGAGCACACGCCGACCAGTGCGCCCCGCCCATAGCGGGCGCGGGTCCTGGCCGTGCTCATGCGCGCTACGTTACCGCGTTCCTACTACACGGCCTAGTAGAGGCAGGTGGTTGGTATGCGAGCGCGGTGATCACGCAACGTCGATTTCATCGCTGCTCTCCATCCTGGGTGGGCGCGACGTCGGCCGGTTCGGGAACCTGCTCGCACGGATCTTCATGCCAGTCGCCGAACGGATCGTCGTAACCGGCCCAGTCGTCGGGGCGGGACATCTCATCGCCGGTGAGCAAGGCGCGCCGCAGTCCGTCGACGATGTCCTCGGGTTGCGCACCGCACACCAGCACGGTGATCGTGACGTGGCGGTCGCCAACGACGGGGTCCCAGTCCGCGGCGGCCACCGCGCGACGCTGCGGGTCAGCGTAGGCGAGTTGATTGGAATCCATTGCCGCCAACCACTTTCCGCCGTAGCTAGTCAACAGCCCGCCTCCTGCGGATTCCACCCACATCACGTCGTCGAACCTGTTCGCCAGCCACAGCCGGCCGCGGGTGCGCACGACGCCGTCCAGCACAAGGTCTAGCGCAGCGTGCAGCCGGTGCGGGTGAAACGGGCGGCGGGCCGAGAACAACAGCAGGCCGACGTCGCCGGCAGGGTCCAGCGACGGCTGTCCAGCCAGCAGCGGATCGTGCGGATGGCTGCTTCGCCCACGACGCGCATCGGGCTCCAAGTGACTCAGCGCCATTTCGAGCCAGTCGGTTCCGACGGTGATGCGCGACCGGGGCGCCAGGCGCCGCAGCACCGACAGCGTCGTCGGCTCGGGCTCGGTCAGCACGAGCACATCGGCGAACTCAGCCTGGCCGACCACCACTTGCGCGGTGGTGCGACCGTCGTCGAGCTCGTCATCTCCAAGGGCCTGGCGCAGCCACCTGGGCGTGTCGATGGTCGACACCACCGCGTCGACGCGTACATCGCGCACCGCGGGGCCGTCCTCGAAGCCAGCGCCGACGTGGACCCGAACATTGTCGATGGCCCAGCACACCGGTTCGGGTTCCAACCATGGCATCAGGACGACGACGATCCTGTCGATGTCGCCGCGCCGGTGCAACCGCCGCAGCAGCACCAGCAAGTCGTCGCGCACCGTACACGCCACACAGCCGTTGGCCATCTCCAGCGGCCACTGCGAGTTGCCGACGCTGCGCACCACGACCTGCCCGTCGAATCGGTGCCTGACGATCACCGTGCGGGGCTCGTGCCCCAACACCTCGGCGACGGCATCGGTATCGCCCTGGCCGCAGACCAGCACTACCGGAGTCCGCATTCACCCTCCTGTACTATTGAAAACGATAATCATTAACGTTAGAGCATGATGGATGAGAGGCACATGTCCGCGCACTGTCAGGTCACCGGCCGAGGCCCAGGCTTTGGCAACACCGTTTCGCATTCGCACCGACGCACCCGAAGGCGGTGGAATCCCAACATTCAGACCAAGACGTATGTCCTGCCGTCGGAGGAGCGCCGGATCAAACTCCGGGTCAGCGCCAAAGGGATCAAAGTCATCGACCGTGACGGCATTGAGGCGGTGGTGGCTCGATTGCGTCGGCGTGGAGAGAGGATCTGATGGCGCGCAACGACATTCGGCCCATCGTGAAGCTGCGGTCAACGGCGGGCACCGGCTACACCTACGTCACCCGAAAGAATCGGCGAAACGACCCCGACCGGCTGGTGGTGCGCAAGTACGACCCCGTCGTGCGCCGGCACGTCGACTTTCGCGAGGAGCGCTGATGGCCAAGAAATCCAAGATCGCCAAGAACGAACAACGCCGGCAACTGGTGGCACGCCATGCCGAACGGCGGGCCGAATTGAAGGAGATCATCCGTCGCCCGTCCAGCACGCGCGACGAACGTGCGGCGGCGGTGACTGCGTTGCAACGGCTTCCGCGGGACTCCAGCCCGGTTCGTTTGCGCAATCGCGATGCGATTGACGGCCGGCCCCGAGGCCATCTACGCAAGTTCGGGCTGTCCCGGGTGAGGGTCCGTGAGCTAGCCCATCGCGGTGAGCTGCCGGGTGTGTCGAAGGCGAGTTGGTGATGAACGTCGCAACCGCACACCGACAGGTGACGGCCTCGAATGGCGTCGAGGTCGACGAAGGCATCCGGGATCTGCTCGAGGCATTGTGGTCTCGCGGCATAGTGACCGACTTTTCGTGTCAGGGCGGGGACGGTGTGCTTGCCCACATTTGCTTCGCCCGCGCGGTGGATGCTCACCGGTTCGTGGAGGCTCCAGGCGATTTCTCAATCACGCTCGGCAAATCTCGTGCGTGGGTAGACTTTCCGACACAGCTGATCGGCGAACTCACGCGCCGTTGGAGTATCTGATGGCCAAGAAGTCTGGGACGCGTCCGGCCGCCACTGCCAGAGCTCAAGCGGCAACAGAAGACTCCGCTCCCGGCCCTCGGCGTCACAATCATCGACTACAAGGACACGCATCTGCTGCGCACGTTCGTCTCCGAGCGCGGCGAGATCCGGTCGCGACGCGTGACGGGGCTGTCGCCGCGGCAACAACGTCAGGTTGCGAGAGCGATCAAGAACGCGCGGGAGATGGCGTTGTTGCCGTTCGATGAGACGCGTTAACTCGCCTAGGGACCGCAGGCGCGATTTGAGTCGGGTGGTCGCCGGGCTTGGTGGACTAGATTCGAACCGATTCCGGCGATAGCCACATTGAGAGAACGGAAGAGACCAATGGTTCTGCACGGAGTTTTGGCCAAGGCGGCTACAACCGTGGTCACCGGCGCTGTCGGCGTCGCCGCATACGACGCGCTGCGCAAGGCTCTTGGGAAGCTGCCGATCCGTGAAGCGAGCGTGACGGCCGCCGAATGGACGTTGCGTGGTGCGCGAAAGGCCGAGGAAACTGCGGAGACCGCGCGGCTCAACATCGCCGACGTAATGGCCGAGGCGCGCGAGCGCATCGGCGAGCAGGTCCCGCCACCCGCGGTTACCGAACCCGAGCACACCCACGAGCACTGATCGCGTGGTCGGGCTAAACGTCGTGTCCGATGCTGCGGGCCGGATACGGGTACGGGTGCCGTGGCTTCGGTCCGATGCCGTCAGGGCCGTCGCGATCGAGGACGCCGTCGAAACACTGACGGGTGTGCGGGCCGTGCACGCGTATCCGCGTACGGCGTCCGTCGTGGTGTGGTACTCACCCCTACGATGCGATACCGCGGCGGTGCTGCAGACGATCTCGGCCGCCGAAGAGGTGCCACGCGCGTTGGTGCCGGCACGCGATCCACGGTCTGCCGACGTCCGCAACGCCGATGTGGTCCGCATGGCGATCGGCGCTATTGCGCTGGCACTGTTGGGGATTCGTCGCTACGGATTCGCCAGGCCGCCATTGCTCGGCCCCACCAGTCGACTGTTCGCCACTGGGGCGACAATCGTAACCGGCTACCCGTTCCTTCGCGGCGCGCTTCGATCGTTGCGCGGCGGGAAGTCTGCGGGTACCGACATGCTGGTCTCGGCGGCCACGATTGCGAGCCTGGTGCTTCGCGAGAACGTGGTCGCCCTGACCGTGCTGTGGCTGCTCAATATCGGTGAATACCTTCAAGATCTAACGCTGCGCCGCACCCGGCGGGCCATCACGAACCTGCTGCAGGGCAATCAGGACACGGCGTGGATCCGGCTCGCCGATGGCACAGAGATTCAGGTTGCCGCGGATGGGTTGCGTGTCGGTGACCACGTCGTGGTGCACGAACAGGTAGCGATCGCCGTTGACGGCGACGTAGTTGACGGTGAGGGCATCGTCGACCAGTCCGCGATCACCGGAGAGACACTGCCGATCAGCGTCACCTCGGGGGCTGCCGTGCACGCCGGGTCGGTGGTCGTCCGCGGCCGGTTGGTCGTGCAAGCGCGTGCGGTGGGCCGACAGACCACGATCGGGCGCATCGTCGCCCGCGTCGAGGAGGCGCAGCAGCACCGCGCGCCGATCCAAACCGTTGGTGAGAACTTCTCCCGCCGGTTCGTACCGGCCTCGTTTTTGATGTCGGCTGCGACACTGTTGCTGACCGGCGACGTGCGCCGCGCGATGACGATGCTTCTGGTGGCCTGCCCGTGCGCGGTCGGTCTGGCCACCCCGACGGCGATCAGCGCGGCGATCGGCAACGGGGCACGGCGGGGAATCCTGATAAAGGGCGGATCGCATCTGGAGGAGGCAGGCCGGGTCGACGCAGTGGTGTTCGACAAGACCGGTACGCTCACTGTCGGCCGACCGGTGGTGACGAATATCGTTGCGTTCCACGATGCCTGGCACCCCGAGCAGGTGTTGGCCTACGCCGCCAGCTCGGAGATCCATTCGCGCCATCCGTTGGCCGAGGCGGTCATTCGTTCGACTGAGGATCGACACATCGCAATTCCGCCGCACCAAGAATGCGAAGTGCTGGTTGGTCTGGGCATGCGCACGAGGGCCGATGGCCGCACGCTGCTGCTGGGCAGTCCCTCGCTGCTGCGGCAGGAAAACATCATCGTGACGGAACCGGCCGCAGAATGGGTGACGAAGCTTCAACAACACGCCGAGACACCACTCTTGTTGGCGGTGGACGGCATGCTGGTAGGTCTGATCAGCCTGCGCGATGAGCTGCGGCCCGAGTCAAAGTCGGTGCTAGAGGCTTTGCGCGCGAACGGGGTTCGGCGCATTGTGATGTTGACAGGCGATCATCCCCAGACGGCCGGCGCGGTGGCCGACGAGCTGGGCATCGACGAGTGGCGAGCCGAGGTCATGCCCGAGGACAAGCTCGATGTCGTGAATGCATTGCGAGATGCTGGCCATGTCGTCGCGATGGTAGGCGACGGCATCAATGATGCGCCGGCCCTCGCGGCCGCTGATATCGGCATCGCAATGGGCCTGGGTGGAACGGATGTCGCGGTCGAGACGGCCGATGTGGCGCTGGCCAGCGACGATTTGCGTCGCCTGCTCGACGTTCGGGCGCTTGGCGGGCGCGCCGTCGATGTCATCCAGCAGAACTATGCAATGTCCATCGCGGTCAACGCGTTTGGACTCCTGCTCGGCGCAGGGGGTGCGCTCTCACCGGTGCTGGCCGCGATCCTGCACAACGCCTCATCTGTCGCGGTGGTGGCAAACAGCTCCAGGTTGATCCGCTATGAGCTCGCGACGCGGTCTTAGACGAACGGTTTGAGTTCGACGCCGTCGGCAGCGGCGACTCGGCCCGCGGTGAGCATCGACACCCGCACCGGGCGGCGTGATCAACAGCGGCATCATCAGCAGCGGGCAGGTCCGGTTCACGCGCTCGTCTGGGGCTTGAGTTATCGAGCGGTGGGTCGACACGCTTGATTGATGCGCGCAACGATGGCCGGTGGTTCCTCGACGTGCCAAACGGGCGGCTGCTCGTAGGGTTGCGGCTCTGGGAAAGCGGCGATTTGGACCTCCAGCGCTTCAACATCAGCGGTGATAGCGGCTCGGATATCGGCGTTTGCATCCGCGTACTGGGAGAGTGCCAGTCGGTAGCGGTTGGCGGCCCATATGTCGCCCGAAGCTTTGTGCGGTGCAAGCATTTTCGCGTGTATCGATGAGTATGACGCGCAGAGCAGCGCATCAGCCGGTCGCGCATCGACGGATGCAGCCTTCGCCGGCGTGGATGCCGTCAGCGACGCTCGCGCCGTTGCACCCGTCCCGACGACCGCGCCGACGGTGCGAGTGATTCGGGTGTCCGCAGCGATCTCCGTGCCGCCAGACGTGCCGGTGTCCATGCGGGTCAGTCCGACGGTGAGAACAATGGCCGACGCGACGATTACCGGGCTCACGAGGAACACCGGGCGTAGTTTGCGAAAACCACGCTGCGCCGTGACAGCACACCTCCACCGGAATCGGGTGAAAGCGCCCGCGGCGCGGCAAATGTCGTCGTGGTGCCCGTCGCCAGCCGACCACATCGCACGCTCCTTCCCGGCGGCTTGACAGTAGCGCGTGATCAGCCAACCCGCGGGTCGAAACGAGTGCTCATGGCGTCTGTAGGTCCGCTGTGAACAGGCATCCCCGGCTTTTGGATGAGCCAGTCGGCTGCTACCGTTCGACACGATAATGGAAATCGTTTTCATGTCCGATAAGGAGGCGAAGTGGTGGGTCAGCGCAGTGTCAAGCACCTGACGGCCGCAGCGGCGGTGGCAGCGGTGATGGTGAGTGTGTCGGCGTGCGGCGGTTCGCCGTCGTCATCGTCGAGTGCGAGCAGTTCGACCCCCGGGGCGCCGGCGACGAAGGTGGCCGTGGTCGCCACGATCAACGCGTGGGGCAGCATCGCTGCGCAGTTGGGTGGGGATCGTGTTCAAGAGACCAGCGTCATCACCAACCCTGACACCGACCCTCATGACTATGAGCCCTCGCCCAACGACGCCCGGACCGTGGCCGACGCGAAGGTGTTCATCGATAACGGGATCGGTTATGACAGTTGGGCCGACAAACTGCTTGCGGCCAACCCGAATTCCGGGCGCACCGTGGTCACCGTCGGTGATGTGGTTGGGGTGGGTGAGGGCGGCAACCCGCACCAGTGGTATTCGCCGGATTCGGTCGCCAAGGTCGTCGACGCGATCACCGCGGCGTATAAGAAGGCAGACCCCGGTGACGCCGGCTATTTCGACGCGCAACATCAACAGTTTCTCGATCAGGGTTTGTCGCAGTACCACAACCTGATCGCCACGATCAAGGCAAAGTATGCAGGCACCCCGGTGGGAGCCAGTGAGTCGATCTTTTCCCCGCTCTCAGATGCCCTGGGGCTCAACCTGATCACCCCGCCGGAGTTCCTCAAGGCGATCAGCGAGGGCACTGACCCCTCACCGGCCGACAAGGCGACAGTGGACCAGCAGCTTTCCAGCAAAGCGATCAAGGTGTATGTGTTCAACAGTCAGAACAGCACCCCTGACGTGGCCGCTCAGGTCGACGAGGCCAAAAAACAAGGGATCCCGGTGGCCACGGTGACAGAAACGCTATCGCCGGCCACAGCATCGTTTCAAGATTGGCAGTCAGCGCAATTGTCGGCGCTATCGGACGCCCTGCACACCGCCACGGGAAAGTAGGTGATCACGCTTCACCGCCGCCACGACGGCCCCGCGAACACGGCGCCGCCCGACGCCCATTCACCCGCAGTGCGGCTGCGCGACGCATCAGCTGTGCTTGGCGGTCGAACGATATGGTCCGGTGTCGACCTCGATGTCGCGCCGGGGGAATTCGTCGCCGTACTGGGCCCCAACGGCTCCGGTAAGTCCACGCTGCTCAAGACATTGCTGGGCCTCACGCCCGCGCGCGGCAGGATTGATGTCCTCGGCGCGCGGCCCGGCAAGCGCAACGGTCACATCGGTTACGTGGCACAACGGCGAGCCTTCGACGCGGGCCTGCGGATTCGCGGAATCGATGTTGTGGCAATGGGATTGGACGGCTCGAAGTGGGGCACGCCGATACCGTGGCTGGCCCGAGTCCTGACCCCCCGGCGCGCTGCTGAGCGACGGCGCCGCCTCGAAGAGGTCATCGACGTGGTGGGCGCCGGGGCGTATGCGCGACGCCCGATCGGCCGCTGCTCGGGCGGAGAACAACAACGACTATTGATCGCACAGGCCCTCATCCGCCGACCACAGATGATGTTGCTCGACGAACCGCTGGACAGTCTCGACGTGCCCAGCCAGGCCGCTATCAGCGCCCTCGTGCGCGACATCTGCCGGCGCGAAGGCGTCGCGGTGATCATGGTCGCCCACGATGTCAATCCGATCCTGCCCTACCTCGACCGCGTCGTGTACCTCGCACACGGAGCGGCCATCAGCGGCACTCCCGAACAGATCCTCACCGCCGATCAGCTGACGGCGCTCTATGGCATCCCGATCGATGTACTGCGTGATCGCGCCGGCCGGATGTTCGTGGTGGGCCAACCCGACGTACCACCGGACCACACCCACGGACCTACCTGATGAACCCGCAGCCGACATGGAATCCGGTTGTGGATGTGCAGCAGATGTTGGCCTACCCGTTCATGGTCACCGCGCTGGGCGCCGGCAGCGTGGTCGCCGTCGTCGCCGCGGTGGTGGGCTGGATGATGGTATTGCGGCGAGAAAGCTTTGCCGGACACACCCTGGCGGTCGTCGGGTTTCCCGGGGCGGCCGCTGCAGCATGGCTGGGAGTGGCCACCGCCTACGGCTATTTCGCGGCCTGCATCCTCGCCGCGGTGGCGATCGCCTTGTGGTCGCCACCCGGGCGGGCCGGTGGACTCACCGAACAGTCCGCGGTGATCGGGACCGTGCAGGCGCTGGCGCTGGCCACAGGTCTGTTGTTCGTCAGCCTCTATCACGGATTCTTGTCTGGGCTGACGAACCTGCTGTTCGGCACCATCGCCGGGGTCAGCGCTGCGCAACTGCAGTTCCTCGCGGTCGCCGCGGCGATGTGTCTGGTCGCCATGGCCGCCATCGGGCGCCCCCTGTTATGGGCGTCGCTGGATCCCGACACCGCCGCGGCCAATGGAATTCCCACGCGGCTGCTGTCCGGAGCGTTTCTCCTGGTGCTCGGTGTTGCCGCTGCGGGCGCCAGTCAGATCACCGGCAGCCTGCTGGTGTTCGCGTTGCTGGTGGCACCCCCGGCCGCGGCGTTTCATCTCACCGCCCACCCGGGACGGGGTATCGCGCTGTCGGTCGCGCTGGCCGTGACCATCACCTGGCTGGGTATCGCGTGTGCGTTCTTCTCGTCGTATCCGATCGGATTCTGGGTCACTAGCTTCGCCTTCGCCACCTACCTGCTGGCCGCGAGTTACCGCGGCGTCGCGGACTGGGCAGCCAACCGCGCCCGGATCACCCAGATGTCCACCGCGGTGGCGGCGACATGACCACAACCGCCACGACCGCATCCGAACCACTGAGCGGGTTGGCGCACATGCTCGCCCACCCGTTCATCGCCCACGCCCTGCTCGCCGGGACCGCCGTGGCCGTGCTGTGCGGAATGATCGGCTACTTTCTGGTCCTGCGCGGACAGGTCTTCGCCGGCGATGCCCTCGGCCATGTCGCCTACACCGGCGCGATGGCCGCCCTGGCCGCCGGGTTCGACCCGCTCCTCGGGCTTTTCGCTGCCACCGTCGGGACCGGACTGGCGCTGGGCTATGGCGGCCGCCGCGGCGCCGACGACGTCGCGATCGGGTCATTCTTCGCCTGGATGCTGGGCCTGGGTGTGTTGTTCTTGACGTACTACACCACTCACGGCAGCACCCGTAACGGCGCGGCGAACGTGAATGTCTTGTTCGGCAGCATCTTTGGACTCAGCGCGGCGGCAACCACCACGACCGTCGCCGCCTCAGCCGTGGTCGTCGTGGCCCTGCTGGCGATGGCGCGGCCCCTGCTGTTCACCACGATCGACCCGACCATCGCACAAGCGGCCGGCGTTCCCACCCGACTGCTCGGCGCACTGTTTCTGGCCGCCACCGGCGCCACCGTCGCGGTGGCCACTCCCGCCATCGGTGCCCTCCTGGTGCTCGGGCTGCTCGCCGCACCCGGAGCAGCGGCCGCCAGGCTGACCAGTCGACCGTGGCGCGGATTCTGGCTTGCCGCAACGGTTTCCGCGGTATCTGTGTGGATCGGCATCAGCGTGGCCTACGCCATACCCAAAGCACCCGCCAGCTTCACGATCATCACCACTGCCGCAGCACTCTACGCACTCGCCACGCTGGCCAGCCGCACCACACGACGGCACCCCGTGTCGCCCTGACCGTCAGCAAGGAGTACCACGATGTCCGCGCGACCGGTCGCAGGCCGCAGACGAACACCCAAGCGCCAGGCTGTCCTCGAGCAGCTTGGCAAAAGCGACAGATTCCGCACCGCCCAACAACTGCATTCCGACATCCGCCAACATCACAGCGTTCGGATGGGACTGACCACCGTCTACCGCATTCTGCGCAACCTCGCCGAGGAAAACATCGCCGAATCCCAGCGCGGGGAGGATGGTGAAACCCTCTACCGGCTCCGCGCCACACCCGCCCACCGCCATTACCTCGTGTGCCGTCAGTGTGGTCGAGCTGTCGGCTTCACCGCCCACGACATCGAACACCTCTGCACGCGACTGGCCCACGAGCACGGCTACCGTGACATCACCCACCATGTCGACCTGTACGGCACATGTCCCCTCTGCCCCGCCACGTCCACCGGGGACCGCGCCGATCGCGTCGCGCGATGACGCGCAACAGCGCGCATGCCAGGAGTGGTTGGACCCGTCGACTAATAGACGAATAGGCGTAGGTGTTGGCCGGTTTGTCGATACGCGTCGTATCTGTCACGGCCTCCGTCGGGATGAAGCTGTCGGCACGCAGGGGGCGGCGTCCGACAACGATTCGGCATCGGTCGTGCGCGTCAGCCGGGACAAGGAGGGCGGACTCGATACGGTCCGGTCGTGCAAGGCAACGATTCGGCCATACGATCGGGATGCCGTGATTCGGTATCGCGGCGCGACGTGCTCAAATACGCCGCAACCGCGCCGGTGTTGTTGAGCCTGCCGACACTACCTCTGCTGGCCGCGCCGAAAGCCGACGCGAAGTCGCCGATCGCGGGCCGAATCGTGTTCCTTGATCCCGGCCACAACGGCGCTAACGACGCCTCAATCAACCGACAGGTCAACAACGGCCGCGGCGGCACCAAGGAATGCCAAACCACCGGCACCTGCACCGACAACGGATACCCCGAGCACACCTTCAACTGGGATGTGGTGCTGCGCGCCCGGGCGGCCTTAACGGCGCTGGGCGTGCGCTCCGCGTTGTCCCGGGGTAACGACAATGCGCTCGGACCCTGTGTGGACCAACGCGCTGCCATGGCCAACGCCCTACAGCCCGATGCGATCGTGTCCATCCACGCCGATGGCGGCCCACCCGATGGCCGGGGCTTTCACGTCAACTATTCCAACCCGCCACTCAACGACGCCCAAGCCGGACCCGCCGTGCAATTCGCCCAGACCATGCGCGACCAACTCGTCGCGGCCGGACTGCAGCCGTCGACCTACCGGGGTACTGACGGTCTGTACGGGCGCGCCGATCTGGCCGGGCTGAACTTGGCCCGCTACCCGTCGATCCTGATCGAGATGGGCAACATGAAAAACACTGCCGACGCCGCGATGCTGACCAGCGACCAGGGTCGGTCACGATACGCATCGGCCGTCGCCCAAGGTATCGCCGCCTACCTCGGCTCAACCGCCTCCACCCACGCCTGACGCGCCGCCCGGCGAAGGGTCGCTGAATGCCGGTCAATCTGCGGCGCGGGCGGCCTAGTGCGATGACCGGACGCCGCTGATCGCCTGCAAGTCAAGCCGTAAGCGGGAACGCTGGCCAATCAAACCGTTCCCTATTAGGTCGACTGGAACCCGGCGCACCTAATCGGGAACAGTCATAAACACTCGGTCGGGACCCCAGATAATTCCTGGTGTATGTGTCTTCGTGACGGCCGGTCGCGCCGCCCTCTAGATGGATCGCCTTGTGGCGCAACATAGCTCCACTTTGGCCGAGATTTTCAAGATCGGCTGCCTCCGATCCCGCTAATATGCTGCGACAGCCATGGGGCAAGGCTCCACGCTTTGAAACATGAGTGATCGGCTACGTGGGGGGTTTCGTGTTGAATTTTCGCCGCATGATTTCACTGGCGGCCTTGATTGCTCTAGTAACATGCGGCGTCGCCTGCTCTAGTGAGTCCACGCCGGGCTCAGCCGCAAAAGCGAAGACAACGGTGACCGATACTGGTTCAAATCGGCAGAGGGAACAACGGAGCTTCTTCCGGGGTCCTATGACGCGCCAACGCATTCGATAACGGTGACGACGACGCACTTCTCGTCGTTCTGGCCAGATTGGCTCAATCCCTCCAAATTCTTTAGCGGTGTCGTCGATAAGACGAAACAGCTTCTCGGCGTTAGCAATCCGAAGCCGGATTGCGTTGGCCAATCCGCTGTTTCGCAAGGCGTGACGTACACGGTGTCGAGCGTCACTGGAGATGTTGCGTGGCCATGCATCAGCGGCGACGATTCGCAACTCAAACTGACCCTGTAATCCAACAGTTCGTTGGTCTATCGGGTGCGAACGACGCCCGCGACGTCTGGAACCCCGGCTGCCGAACTCAATCTGACCGGCATCGCGGCAACGACGGTCTATAAGGAGCTGTTCGCCCGGTACGCCGACAAGGAGTCGGTGCTGCCTGCCAGCGGATCGGTCGATTTCGCGTTCGACGCGGATAACCCTCCGCAGGACGGCGCACTGTTGTCGGAGCCCGCTCTGGCGATGGTTGCCGTTCTCGTGCTTGGTATCGAAACAGCTGGCAAACCATTCGGACTCAGCGTGGTCAACAAGTTGACGGAGAATAGCGGCGCGCTGGAATGCATCTCGGGTAGTGCCATCGCTTCGGCGTTGCAAGATCCGGTGGAGATCGTCAAGGCGACATTGACGTGCATTCAACAGGTGCAGGACACGACTTCGCAGGTGATCATTGGGACGCTGCTGAGCGGAATCCCTGTCCTCGTGTCGATGATTCAGAGGATGTGGAGCCAGGTAAACGGGACCAATCAAGGGACGTTCACCGTGACGGCAACGGGCACTCGGACGGTGAAGGCCCCTGACCCTGTGTCCCAAGCTGCGCCCGCCGCTGGTCCTCCGGCAGGCGGCTGCACGATGGACCCTCAGTCGCTGGCTCTGCTTCGCCAATCGATTGCAGCTCAGCGGGCCACCGCTGCGCAGGCGACTGCGGCGCCTCCCTCATACCGCGCCAGCATTGAGGCGTCGGCCAAAGTGCTCGAAGACCAAATAGCGGCGGCGGGCTGCTAGGGACCCCAGTGTCAACAGTGACGCGCCAGATCCACCGCAGTATGCGCGGGCGCTCGTACAACTCGCTATGGAAGGAAAGGGCTTAACCCCAGCCTGGACGCAACCGGAGTTGAACCCCTTGCTTGCGAAGTTCAGCAGCGACCATCGTGTGCGAGACGCCGTACCGAGCACCAAGCCATGCCAGTGACTTGCCGGCTGCATAGAGCGTCGTAGCTTCCCTTGCCTGCTTGTCGGTCAGGCCCTGGCAGCCCCCACAACCCCCAAGCAGAAATCGCCGCGGTTAACGTAGCCGACTATGGGTGCTCTGGATGGTCGGGTCGCGTTCATCACCGGAGGTGCCCGCGGGCAGGGGCGCGCGCATGCCTTCGCGCTCGCCGCCGAAGGCGCCAACGTCGTCATCGCCGACGCACCCCGTGCCATGGCGGGGCTGACGTATCCGCTAGGCACGCAGGACGATCTCCACGACACCGCCAAGCAGGTCGAGGCGTTGGGCAGCGTCTGCATTCCGGTCGAAATGGATGTCCGCGATGCCGCCGCGGTAGATGCGGCCGTTGAGGAAACGGTCAACAGGTTGGGAAGTCTCGACATCGTTGTGGCCAACGCCGGGATCGTGAGCACCGGCCCGTTGGACGACGTCACCGACGAGATCTGGCAGCAGCTGGTTGACACGAATCTGACAGGTACGTTTCACACTCTGCGTGCCGCGACACCGGTGATGCGACGGCAGCGTTTCGGCCGGATTGTCGTCACGTCGTCAATGGGTGGCCGCATGGGCATCCCAGAGCTGGCCGCCTACAACGCAACCAAATGGGGAGTCATCGGGCTCGCCAAGTCGCTCGCCCTCGAGGTCGCCAAGGAGGGCATCACGGTCAACGTCATCTGCCCCACCACGGTGCAGACACCCATGGTGCAGCCCGAAGGCGGTGACGATGTTCCCGACGACCTCGTCCGTCGCATGATGAAGGGAAATCCGATTCCTCAGCCGTGGCTTGCTCCCGAGGATGTCAGTCGCGGGCTCCTATACCTGGTCACGGATCCGGGCGTGATCACCGGCAGTGTCCTCGAGATCGGGCTTGGTGGCAGCGCTCGAATTCACTAAGAGCACAAGCCTTTTGGGGGCGTCGCTAGATCGCGGGCTGAGATGCCGGCGCCAGCGTGATCGCTTCTTGCATACCCCGGGTCGCCAGCCTGTCGGCCAGCTCGTTGTCGGCGACGCCGGCGTGTCCTTTCACCCAGAACCACTCGACGCGGTGCCGCGCGCACGCCGCTTGGAGCCGCTGCCATAGGTCGACGTTCTTCACCGGCAGCTTGGCGGCGGTCTGCCAGCCGTTGCGCTCCCAGCCGAGAACCCACTTGGTGATCCCGTTGCGGACGTAGGTGCTATCGGTGTGAAGGTGCACGACTACTGGTCGGGTGAGCGCCTCCAGCGCCATGATCGGCGCCGTCAGTTCCATGCGATTGTTGCTGGTCGTACCCGGCTCGCCGCCGCACATCTCGCGGACGTGCCTGCCCTGGCGCAGTACGGCCCCCCAGCCGCCGGGCCCGGGGTTGGGTCTGCACCCGCCGTCGGTGTGAATGACCACGACGTCTTCGTCCGCGATCCGGCCGAACAGGACACCATCGATGACCGGACCGCGATCCTTTTGCTCGACCATTCGCCGAGGATAGGCAGCAGGTTGGGCGATGGGCTCCGCGACTCGCGGGGAACCCGCCGGGCGGTAGATTGCCACGCGTGAGCGAAGACAGAGTTCGTGTGCGGACAGGCCCCAACGGCGTCGCAACGGTCACGATGGTGCGCTCGGATAAGCACAATGCGCTCGACCAAGGGATGTTCGAAGGATTGATGAACGCCGCCGCGCAGCTGGCAGGCGAAGCGTCGGTTCGCGCAGTGGTGCTGCACGGCGACGGCAAGAGCTTCTGCTCTGGCCTGGACATTGCAAGCTTCATGTCAGGCGAGGGCGGCACCGGCGTCCTATTGCAGCGCGACGAGGGGCGGCTGGCAAACCTCGCTCAGCGCGTGACGTACGACTGGTCATTGGTGCCGGTGCCGGTGATCGCCGCGATACACGGCAATTGCTTCGGCGGCGGTCTACAGATCGCGCTCGGTGCCGACATCCGGATCAGCGCGCCGGACGCGAAGTTGTCTGTCATGGAGATCAAGTGGGGCCTAGTTCCCGACATGGGTATCACGCAGACGCTGCCGCGGCTCGTTCCGATCGACGTCGCAAAAGAGTTGACGTTCAGCGGTCGCATCGTCTCCGGGAGTGAGGCTTTGAAACTTGGGCTCGTAACTCGGACCGACGAGGATCCGCTCTCTGCGGCGCTGGCCCTCGGGGACGAGATCGCGCAGAAGTCACCGGACGCGGTGCGCGCCGCCAAGCGTCTCTACGACGAGACGTGGGCCAGTAATGACACCGCCGCCGCGCTGATGCTCGAATCCGACCTGCAGACCGGCCTGATCGGTAAGCCCAACCAGATTGCAGCCGTCGTCGCTGGAATGTCGGGCGAGCCGCCAGTTTTCGTCGACCCTGTGTAGCGACCGCGCCTTGACGAGCCGCGCGCGGCCCCCATGTCTGTATGTCCCGGTGAAGGACGACCTACCGCCGAAGAGGTCAAGCGGTGGCGTCATCTCTCTTATGGTTAGCCGGTGGACGGGACCCCCTTCGGCCGCTACCAGTTGGTTGAGCTGCTGGGCCGCGGCGGTATGGGCGAGGTCTGGAGGGCATACGACACGGCCATGAACCGGGTGGTCGCGTTGAAGGTGCTGCCCGCGAACCTCGCTGATGATGCCCAGTATCAGGCCCGCTTCCGCCGAGAAGCGCAGGCTGCCGCCAGCCTGGATGAGCCGCACATCGTCCCGATTCACGATTTCGGCGAAATCGACGGGCGCCTCTACGTGACGATGCGGCTGATCGACGGCAAGACCATCGATGCCTTGGTGGCCGACGGCCCGCTGGCACCCAAACGCGCCGTCTCGATCGTCGAGCAGATTGCTGCCGCCCTGGGCGCCGCTCACAAAATTGGGTTGGTGCACCGCGACGTCAAACCGTCGAACATCCTGGTGACCCCCGACGATTTCGCCTACCTCATCGATTTCGGGATCGCCCGTGCGGCCGAGGCGACCAAGCTCACGAGCACCGGCGCGACGATCGGCACGTTGGCTTACATGGCGCCCGAGCGATTCACCACCGACCACACCGACGCGCGGGCCGACATCTATGCGCTGACGTGCGTGCTGCACGAGTGCCTGACCGGGTCACAGCCGTTTCCTGGCGACAGCCTGGAACGCCAGATCACCAACCACCTGACGATGCCGCCGCCGCGCCCGTCGACCATGCAGCCCGGGATTTCACCGCAGATGGACCAGGTCATTGCTACCGGCATGGCCAAGAATCCCGACGATCGCTACTCGACGACCAAGGACCTGGCGGTCGCCGCCCGGGCCGCGCTGACGGCTCCGATCCTGCCCAGTCAGCCGCCGCCACCGCCTGCGCCCAGTTGGTCGGCGCCGCTTCCGTACCCCGACACGGGATCCAGCTCCGTGGCGGCCAGTGCAGCCACGCAGTACAGCGCGCCTCCCCAGCCTGCGCCGTGGCCGCCGCCTGCCATGCCGGGTCCGCAGCAGGCGCAGGCTGCATCTTCGTGGTGGCAAAACCCCGCCGTCTGGATTTTGGCGGGACTGGCGACGGCGGTCGTCATTGTCGTCGCCGTCGTCGCTGTAATCGTGTGGCCCGACGGCAGTTCAACCAGTCGCCCGACTACGCGGGCTCAACCAACCGGGCAGCAATTTCCGTCCGCGCCAAGCACAAAGCCTTCTGCGCCCGGCACGACTCACCCGGGCACCACTTCCGCACCGACCGCAACCCAGTCGACGCCCAGCGGACCGTCACAGCTGCAGACGTCTGACGGGCTGCGCGGGTTGCTCGACACAATGCGTGGCCACTTCGGCGACACCATGGGATTCCAATTGGTGATCTACCCGACTTACGCTGTGCTCGAACGCGTCTCGCCGACCAACAGCCATGTCGAGCAGGACTTCATGTACCGCGACGGCCAGTGGAACAGTTGGGGATCGGATACGACGACGAGTTCATTCAACGTGCTCGCCGATCTCAGCGCATTCGACGCCAACGCGGTGGCCGCCACGATGGCCGGTGCACCCCAAGCCCTCGGTGCGCCGCCCGAGGACAGCCAGATGTACTTGATCGTCGAGGGCGCTGAAGGCGGCGGCCCGGCCTTGGCGATCCATTCTGCGGCTCCCGGCACTGGTTACATGCAGGTCAACTCGGACGGCAGCATCAAGAAGGTCTTTCCGCCGTAACGAGTTAATCGCCTGTGCGCGTGGAGGTTTCGTCGACGCCGACATTCACCGCGCATCCCTCCGTCTGCCTCCACGAGCCGTGGTCGGTGAGTCCTGCGAGTAGTGCGGCAGCAGCCTTTTGAGTGCTCCCACCCGGTCGAT
This sequence comes from Mycobacterium sp. JS623, assembly GCF_000328565.1. Taxonomy (NCBI): domain Bacteria; kingdom Bacillati; phylum Actinomycetota; class Actinomycetes; order Mycobacteriales; family Mycobacteriaceae; genus Mycobacterium; species Mycobacterium sp. JS623. The sequence continues at coordinate 2,029,105 of NC_019966.1, forward strand.
GGAGGAGTCGTGGGCGCGCCACACTTCACCCATTCCGCCGCGCGCCAGTCGAATGCCCGGCGTCCGTTTCGGCTACCGAATCCGTCGACACCGCATATCGTGTCCATGAACCGAATCCGCCGGGAGGCCGGGCCACGTGATGCTCGTCGATTGGTACGTGCAGATCGTTCATTTCGATCGGCGCATGCATCTCAACCTCGACCTGGGCCCCCTGCACATTCATCTTCACGCACGCGCCGTGTTCTTCATGTGGATCACCGTGGCGATCCTCGTAATCGGCGGAATCGCCGTGTTCGCGTCGCGCAAGCGCGAATTGATCCAGAAGTGGACCACCTGGGTACTCATTGCACCGATCGTCGGCATTCCGGTCTGGATAGGACGTGGACCCACCGCCGCCCTTGCCGCCGCGTTGGCCGTGGTCGCGGTGGTCGAGTACGCGCGGTTGGTGAAGCTCAGCAAGGTCGACACCGGCATCCTGTTGGCGCTGAGTGTCCTTTATCCATTGGCAGCATGGCTCCGTCCGTCGTTGTTGGGCCTCGCGCCGATCGTGGTGTTGGCCTGTGCGTTGCCCTCGGTTCTCGGCGGTGATGTCGAACATGGCGGCAGGCGTACGGCGTTCACCGCGTTCGGGTCGGTGTGGATCTGTTGGTCCTTGGCGCATCTGGTGATGGTGTGGCCAGATACCTTCCTGGTGGCCTTCGCTGCCTCCGCTGCCGACGTCGCCGCCTGGTGCGGTGGAAAAGGGTTGCGCCGCTTCGGTTGGGCACGTAAGCCGTTATCGCCGTTGAGCCCGAACAAGACGGTCGGGGGATTGGTCGGCGCGTTCATCGGCGCGTTTCTCGTGCTGACGTTGTTGGGCACAATTTCGGTCGGTCTGCTCGTCGCAGTGGCGTTTGGCGGCCTGCTCGGCGACCTGTTGGAGTCGATGGTGAAGCGACAGGCACAAGTCAAGGACGCCGGCACCTGGCTACCGGGATTCGGAGGTCTGCTCGACCGGATCGACTCGCTGTTGCTCGTCTTACCGCTGGCTTACCTCCTCGGATGATGGGCAGTGGCGGGTTCCGTTCTGCTGGAACAGAGTTCAGCGGTCGTCAGTCGCGGATCTGGTCGATGATCGCCGCCCTGGTCGCAGCCCCGTACGGCTTGGCGGTGGCGTTCCTGTGGGGTTACGCCGAAGCGCTGAGTTGGTTCATCGTCGCGGAGATGGCGCTGATCCTGCTTGCCGCCGCCGTTCCTCGGCGAGTGATGCCGTGGGCCGCGGCGGTGATCGCCGGGTCGGTGCTCGGTGTACTCACCAACGCGTGGCTGACATCTCGCGGTGTGTTGTTGCCGGCGCCGCTGACCACGCCGCGAATGGTCGCGACGGCCTTCGATCAACTTGCTGCTGGACCGAGCGCGATCATGCATCAGGCCTTGTCGGGCATCCCGGTCAAGGTGTATGCCCGCGCGGCCGGTGAGCACCACATCGACCTGTGGCATCTGGCGGGCTGGACCCTGCTGGAGCGCGGACTGCGGATATCTGGCGTCGGTTTGGTGGTATGGGTTCTGTCAAAGCTGTTGCACCCCTTGCTAAGACGGCTCTACGGCGGCTATCTGGTCATCGCCATCCTGGTGTTCACGGTCGGGCTTTCCGCTGTGTTTGCGGCGTGGTCATGATGAGTCGGCCGCCTCTGCACACGATCACCGTGTACGCCGGTGGTTGGCACCGCACGTTCGGGCCGGGCGGCGACCTCGTCATCGGACGCGACGTCCACGCGGATATCCGACTGCCACAGCCAGGGGTCTCGCGGGCCCACGTCCTGCTGCGATACCTCGACGGTCAGTGGGTCGCCGTCGACAACGCCAGCACGAACGGAATGTTCGTCGACAAACAACGGGTGTCATCGGTGGACATTCGCGACGGGCAGACCATTCACATCGGCGAACCCGACGGTCCGCCGGTGACATTCGAGCTCGGCCGTGATGGCGAACCGCCGGACGATCGGACCACGATCCCGACCGAATTGTCGAACATCGTCACGAATGTGATTCGGGTGCTGCGGCCAGGTGCAGAGCCGCCGCCCGGTTCGACCACCATCGGCCGCGAGGTCGACAACGACATCGTCATCCCTGATCTGCTTGCCTCGCGCCATCACGCCCGGTTGATACCGACCGCTCAGGGGGTGCAGATCCAAGACATCAGCAGCAATGGGACGTTCGTCAACGGGCAGCGGATCAGTGAAACCTACTTGGCCGTTAACGACGTCGTCACGATCGCCAATGTCGACATGCTTTTCGTCGACGACGGCACGTTGGTCCCCCGTCGCGCACCCGCCGCAGAGCCCGGCCTCGACGTCCGCGACATCAGCTTGAGTATCACAGGCAATCACACTCTGCTGGAACGGGTTTCGTTCTCTGCGAAGCCTGCCACTCTGACGGCGGTGATCGGCCCCTCGGGTTCCGGCAAGTCGACGCTGTTGAACGTGATCGCGGGGGCGATTCGGCCACACGGCGGTTTGGTGTCTTTCGACGGGCACGACATCCATGCCGAGTACGCGTTGCTGCGCAACCGGATCGGCATGGTGCCGCAGGACGATGTCGTACATCGGCAACTGACCGTCACCCAGGCCCTGGGGTATGCGGCGGAATTGCGAATGTCGCACGACACCACCAAAGACGAACGACTGTGGGTGGCCCGCCAGGTGCTCGAGGAGCTTGAACTAACGCCGCACGCGGACACTCGTATTGAGAATCTGTCGGGCGGGCAGCGCAAGCGGGCGTCGGTCGCGTTGGAATTGCTGACCGGTCCGTCGCTTCTCGTCCTCGATGAGCCGACGACCGGGTTGGACCCAGCGCTGGACCAGCTGGTGATGAAGATGCTTCGCCAGCTTGCCGACGCCGGTCGCATTGTCGTGGTGGTGACCCACTCGTTGGCATACCTCGACGTTTGCGATCAGGTGTTGCTGCTCGCCCCTGGCGGCAAGACCGCATACTGCGGCCCGCCGGGTGAGCTGGGCGACGCGATGGGCAGCACTGATTGGGCCGACATCTTCACCGATATCGAGGCCGATCCCGATGCCGCCCATCGGCGATTCCTCGAGCGGGCCGAAAGCCCCATCGAACCGCGCGCTCAGGCCGAGCCCAAGCAACCGGTGGGTAAACCCGTGCGCGCCGGGCTATGGCGCCAGTTGTCGACGGTCGCACGCCGCCAGGTCCGGCTGATCCGGGCGGACCGCGGCTATTTCGTGTTTCTGGTCTTGTTGCCGTTCCTGCTCGGGCTGCTGCCCCTCGCGGTGGCCGGCCAAACCGGCTTCGGTAAGGCGGCAATCGAGAGTGCCGCACCGAACGAACCCAAGCAGATCGTGGTCTTGCTCAACCTCGGTGCGATCTTCATGGGGACGGCGCTCACTGTTCGAGAACTTGTCGGCGAACGCATCATCTTCCGCCGCGAACAGGCGGCCGGATTGTCGACGTCGGCATATCTGGGGGCCAAGGTTGTGGTGTTCGCGGCGGCCGCGGTGGTTCAGTCGGCCATCCTGGTACTGATCGTGACGGCACCAACCATCGGCAAGGGCGTGCCGCTCGGCGCTTCGGTGCTCGGCAGCCCAAGGTTCGAGCTGTTCGTTGACATCGCGGCAACGTGCGTGGCGGCCGCAATCCTTGGCCTGTTGGTATCGGCGTTGGCGCAGAACAGTAATCAGGTGTTGCCGCTGATGGTCGTGACGGTCATGACGCAGCTCGTCTTGGCGGGCGGCTTCATCCCGGTGACTGACCGGCCGTTGGACCCGGTCTCCTGGCTGACCCCGTCACGATGGGGATTGGCTGCGACGGCGTCGACGGTCGATCTGACGAATACGGTTGCCGTGATCCCGCGTGACTCGCATTGGAAGCACACCGCGGCGGCATGGACGTTCGACATCGGCATGCTCGGCGTGCTCGCGGTGTGCTACTTGGCCTTCGCGCGGCGGAAGATTCGGTTCAAAGCGATCACCAAGTAGGCGTGGTCAGGCGGCCAGCGCGTAGCGGTTGACGGCTCTCGATTGGAGGCCATCCCGCAGCGCCAGTACCGACGCCCGCAGCTCCTCCGACGATGCGGTGTTCGGATCGATGGGTTCGCCGATCCAAACCTGCATGGGGGCGGGGGACCAGTGGCCACCCTTGGGCAGCACGTCGGCCGTGCCCGTGAGCGCCACCGGCACAATCGGCACACCGCATTCGCGCGCCAATCGTAGTGCACCCGAACGGAACTCGCCAATGCTGCCGTCGGTCGAACGGGTGCCCTCGGGGTAGAGGACGACGGTGCGTCCGGCCTTCAGTGCGGGGCGCACCGCGGCCAGCAGCGAGTCGTACGAGCCGCCGCCCGAGCGTCGCACCGGCAGCACGCCGGCGAGCGACGTCGCGATGAACCGGCGCACCGGCACGTCGAACCAATAGTCGGCTGCCGCGCCGAACACGGGCTTGGCCTTGGGCGGAAGAGCGGCCAGCAGGACCGCGGTGTCGGCGTGCGAAGAGTGGTTGGCCACCACGATGCAACCACCGGTGCCGCGCCACTTGCCGCTTACGCTCAGGCCGCCAGAGACCGCGCTAGCGATGCGCCACATCCAGTGCCGCAGCACATAGGAGAGGGCGGTCATGCTGCCACCGCCGTCAAGATCGGGCGGGTCGGCAGATCGATCACGTCGAGGACCTCCTGCTCGCGCTTCTCTGCCAGCTCACGCCGGGCGGCGCGCAGCCGCAGCACCGTGGTCAGGATCGAACCGTTGACCATCTGCATCAAGAGCACCGGCATGATGAACGGGATCGCGGTGGCCAGCACCACGAACAAGCAACGTTCGGTCTTGCCCAACGGGCCGCCATTGCGCCGCGTCGCGCCTGCCGCCGCTGCGGCCAGCGAGGCGAACGTGGGCAGCGTCGCGGCCAGCGCGGCCGCAAGAACCTGAATCACGGACCAGGACAGCCACTGGAAGCCGGGGCCGTGCAGTCGCGCCGCGAACACGGCGAGGCCTGCGAAGGTCAACAAGTCCGAGACGCGGTCACCGATCTCGTTGACCACGAAGCCCCACGGCCGGCTCACCCCGCGGGCTCGGGCGACGGCTCCGTCGAGGTTCGCTCCGGCCAGTCGCAGCGCGAGAAGCAGTGCGGCCAGCGGCCACCATCCCAGCGCGACGGTCACTCCGGCGGCACCGGCCGCGACGACGCCGGCGGCGGTGAAAACGTCAGGTGACACGTGGTGCGCCACGGCGGTGTTGAGAATCGGCGTTAGTCGCCTGGTGTACCAGGGCTTCAGTGCGTACAGGCCGATCATGGTTCGTTCCTTTCGCGGTAGTTCGGCCTGTGGGGCCGGTCACGAAAAGATTGCGACCGCGGGCTTGGTGGATCCTTGGCGGATTCTTGATAGCCGACGCCAACGCATGATTTCTGATAGCTGTACACCCAAATCAGCCTTAACAGAAGGTGCCTATGATTTGCTGGCGGACGGCTGGAGATGCACGCTTGCCGGCAAGATCAGCACATGTGCACACGGGCCACATCCGTCACAGCCGGCGTTTATCCGCCAAGATCATGATCGAGCTAGCGCCTGGCTGTGCGGCTGCTCGTGAATCCTTGCACCGCATGCGATCGCACGAAGCCCGCGACCACCTCGTCGTCGTCCAAATTCAACATCGACGACGGCGTGCTGAACAACGAGAACAGCATCCGGCCGAACCACTCGCCTGCGGCCGTCACATCGAGGTCCTTGCGCACCTCGCCGGTTAGCTTGGCCGCGGTGAGGTAGGGCGCGAGGAACTCGGTGCACTCACGCAGCAGCACCGCGGCGTTCTTCGTCAGCAGCAGGCTCACTTCGTCTGCGTCGAAGTATGTTTCGGGCTCGACAAACCGCCGCGCCCTCGTCACGAACACCGCCGCGCATGCCAGCTTGTCCTCCAGCGATTCACCCCGGCCCATTGCCTTGGCCATCTCGCGGTAGAACCGCTGCGACGAATGCTCGGCACACGCCTCGACGATCGCAGATTTGTCTTGGAAGTATTCGTAGACCGTGCTTCGCGAGACATCGGCCGCCCGGGCGATGTCGACGACGGTCGTCTTGGTCAACCCATGCTTGCCGAAGCAGGCCATGGCGGCGTTGATGATCACCTCGCGTGTGTCGGTCGCGGTCGTCTCGACTGTCATCACTTCAGCCTCAGTTGTCTGGTCCCAGGATCAGCGCACTCGTGGGAACGCCGGTTCCCGACGTGATCAGCACGTGTTCAACGCTTTCCACCTGGTTGTACGACGTGCCGCGCACCTGACGCACGCCCTCCGTGATGCCGTTCATCCCATGGATGTACGCCTCGCCGAGCAACCCGCCGTTCGTGTTGATCGGTAGTTCACCGCCGAGCGAAAGTCTCTCGACCGTCACGAAATCCTTGGCCTCGCCGCGCCCGCAGAAACCCAGCTCTTCGAGTTGCGCGAACACGAACGGAGTGAAGTGGTCGTAGAGGAACGCCGTCTGAATATCGGTCGGTTTGAGTCCTGAATCGCGCCAGAGCTTTTCGGCGACCACCCCCATTTCCGGCAGACCGGTGATGTCGTCGCGGTAGTAACTCGTCATCATCTCGCCCTCCGCTGCCGCACCCTGCACCGCGGCAGTGATGACCGCAGGGGGACGGGGCAGGTCTCGGGCTCGTTCGACGCTGGTGATGACCACCGCGACACCACCATCGCTTTCCTGACAGCAGTCCAGAAGGCGAAGCACCGGCTCGATGACCCAGCGCGAGTTCTGATGGTCCTCGAGTGTGATCGGCCGCTCATAGAACCAGGCGTCGGGGTTGCGCGCCGCGTGGGCGCGATCGACGACCGAGATACGACCAAAGTCCTCGTTGGTCACGCCGTAGGTCGACATATACCGCTGAGCGTGCAGTGCGACCCAGGCCGCGGGTGTCAGGAGGCCGAAAGGCGCGTAGTTCGCCATGAACATTGGCGTCTCGGCGGTCGGCCGTGCGGTGGCGCCGCCGAACCGAAATCCGGACCGTTCGTTGAACGCGCGGTAGCACACCACGGCGTTGGCCGTCCCAGTTGCGACAGCCATGGCGGCCTGCACCACCGTCCCCGCCGCCGCACCGCCGCCATGGTGGACCCGGGAGAAGAACGTCAGATCGCCGATGCCGACGTTGCGCGCGATGTCGATCTCATCGCTCGTATCCATCGTGAACGTGACCATGCCGTCGACATCACTGGGATGCAGCCCGGCGTCGTCGATCGCGGCTTTGACTGCCTCGCAGGCCAGTTGGAGCTCGCTGCGCCCGGACTCTTTGGAGAATTCGGTCTGTCCGATGCCCGCGACCGCTGCCTTCCCGCCCAGCGCGCTCATCCGACCCGGTCTTCCAGCAGGCTCACGGTCGCGGTCCCAGACACATGATCACCGAGACTGTTGCTGCCCTTGAATGCGACCTCGACGAACCCCTCTCCGTCCGCACCTTCGGACTTGTCGGTGACAGTGCCGGTGAACGTCAGCGGATCGTTGGGGAACGACGGCACGCCCAATCGGATCGCCAATTTGGTCACCATCGCCTCCGGCCCAGCCCATTCGGTAAGGAATCGGACACACAGTCCATTGGTGGTGAGGATGTTCATGAAGATGTTGGGTGAACCCTGTTTCTTCGCGAACTCGGGATCGTGGTGTACCGGCATGAAGTCGCGCGACGCAATCGCGCCCGCGACGATCACCGTTGCGGTGACCGGAATCTCGAGCGGAGTCACCTCGTCGCCGACGTTGATGTCGTGCCAGTCGAGTGTTGTGGTGCGGAGCTTGGCCGTTGTCATTGCACTCCTTCGTCAGTATGCGGCGCCGAGCCGCGCTAGGTGTGCGGACGCCGAACCCAGCGTCAGCTCATTGTGTTTGGCCCACAGGAAGTAACGGAACAGGGGATAGGTGGTGTCGATGCCGATACCCCCATGTACCTGTTGAGCGGTCGCCGCGACGCGCGCGCCGGCCTCAGCGGCCCAGAACTTCGCGATGCTGGCTTCGCGCTGTGCCTGCCGGTCTTGACCGAGGAGCCACGCGGCCTGCCACGTCGTCCAGCGAATCGCCTCGACGTCGATGAACGCATCCGCCATCCGCTGCTGCACGGCCTGAAAGCTGCCGATCGGTCGGCCGAACTGTTCGCGTTCTGTTGTGTACGCGGCCGCGATGTGCAGCGCACGGTCGGTCACACCGAGCTGGACCGCGCACAGTCCGACCACGGCGCGGGCGTACACGTCATCGAGGTCGGCGTGAAGGTAGCCCTCCTCGGAAGCCACTGCGCCGTCCAGGAAAACATCTGCATGCGGTTCGCGATTGGTCGTTTCGACGGGCCGCACATCCACACCGCTGTCGTCGGTATCAATGAGGAACACACGGACATCGCCCTCGTCGGTGGCGGCGGGTACAAGCACTGTGTTGACCAGTTGGGCCGCTGGTACCAACTCCTTGACGCCGCTGATGCGCCAGCGGCCGCCGTCGCGGCTCGCCGTCGTCGAACGGGCGCTCGGGTCGGACCGGGCCGGTTCTGCCAAACTCATTGTGAGCAATAGATTCCCGTTGATGACGTCGGGCAGGTACCGCTGCTGTTGCGCTTCGCTGCCGTGGCGCGCGATGGTGTCGGCGCCGAGCAGAAGCGTGGCGTAGAGCGGCACCGGCGCGACGCTCCAGCCGACCTCGGCGAGCAGTAACGCCAGCTCCAGGAAGCCGTGTCCACTGCCACCGACGCTCTCGGGCAGTGCAATTCCAAGAAGGTCTGCTGAGGCGAGCTCACGCCAGAGCGAAGCGTCGTAGCGCTGATCGTCCGCCTCGAGTTCGGTGAGGCGTTCGGGTGTGGCGCGGTGCTCGAACAACTGGCGGGCGATATTGGCGATCGTCTCTTGCTCTTCGGTGAACGTGAAGTCCATGCTCGTCATTTATCTGGCCGGCCGGAACTGGTGCAGGACAAGGTCGTTCCCGTCGAGGGTGTCGAAGGTCTGGTAGAAGACTTCAACGGGCATACCGACCTCGACATCAGTGGGTGCGATGTCGCATAAGTTCGACACCAGCCGGACTCCTTCGTCGAGTTCGACCAGCACGACGATGTAGGGGTACTCCATCAGCGGCATGGGGGGATGCTGCGGCATCACGTAGCTGTACACGGTTCCGCGACCCGACGACTCGACGGTGTCCCATTCCAGCGAGTTGCATGCCGGGCACATCGGGCGGGCCGGGTGCCGGACCTGTTGACATCCCTGGCACCGCTGAATGAGTAGCTTGTGTTCGCGCAACCCGTTCCAGAAGAACGCGGTGTCCGGGCTGACTGTCGGCGCCAGTCTGGTTGCCATCAGGCCCCTGCCGTTCCGCCGGGGACCGCTGCCTTGAATCGGAAGACCCGGAATCGCTGTCTGCCGAGCACTTCGCCGTTCTGATCGGTGTAGGTCGACAACCACGTGATGAAATGACCGGTGCCGAGGGAGGTTTTCTTCTCATCGGAGATGTCTTCGTACACCTGCGTCACCGATATCACATCGCCGAGGCGCGGGTAGCGTTCGATCTCGAACTCGGAGTTGGTTGCGACGATGCCGGCGAAACCCGCTTCCTCGATGAACGCCGCCGGGTTGCGGCCCATCTCAATCGGCGCGCCGCCGCGTTCGGCGATGCCTTCGATCTTCGGCGCCGGCATTGTCCACGTCTGCAGCATGACGGGCGGCGACACGATACCGCCGAACCGTGATTTCTCGGCGAACTCAGGGTCGAGATACACCGGGTTCATGTCAGATAAGGCATGCGCCCAGTGCCGAATCATTGGCTGGTTCACCGGGTCCGGTGCAACGGTCGGCTTGCCGGACCCGCCGGTCGGCTGGCCGATCAGCGCGTCGAGTTTCTTGCGAAAATCGGTGTCGGTGCTTGTCGTTTCTCCGCGCAAGGGCTCGTCAGTCATGTGGCCTTCCCGTTCTGTGCCCGTAGGTCCCGTGGAGCGCGCGGCATGAAAAGGCCGGCCATCGCGATGATGTCGCGCTGCAGTTCGTTGGCGCCGCCTCCGAAGGTGTTGATCACCGCGATCCGGTATGCCGACTCGAGGGCCCCGCGCAGCGGCGCATCCTCGCCCCTCCGCGTGCCTGCGCTGTCGAGCACCTCGAGCAATTCGCGGGCCACCTGCTGGGTCAGTTCGGTGCCGAAGACCTTGACAGCAGACGCCTCGCCCATGCCCAACGCGCCTTTGGTCATCGCCGCATTGACCCGCAGATTCATGATCTTGTAGGCGGCGACCTGCGCCTCGACCCGCGCGAGCGCCTGCCGCACCCAAGGCTGGTCGATGACGCACCCATCGTCGAGTTCGGTCGTCTGCGCCCACTGCAGCGTCTTTTCGAACAACGGCTCGAGTGCACCCATGTTGCCCAGTGCCGCGCGTTCGAAGTTCAGTTGCGTCGTGATCAGCCCCCAGCCCTCGTTCTCACCGGCGACAATAGAACTGGCGGGCACCCGCACATCGTCGTAGAACGTGTAGAACGTAGATATCCCCGGCATGGTGTGCAACGGCTTGCACGAGAATCCCGGCGACGACGTCGGCACGATGAAGATCGAAATGCCCTTGTGTTTCTTGGCATTCGGGTCCGTGCGTGCCGCCAACCAGATGTAGTCGGCATAGGCCGCGCCACTGGTGAAATTCTTCTGACCGTTGATGATGTAGTCGTCGCCGTCGCGCACCGCCGTGGTGCGCAGGGACGCCAGATCGCTTCCCGCCGAGGGCTCCGAGTAACCGATCGCGAACTCGACGGTGCCGTTCAGGATCGCCGGCAGAAACTTCTGCTTCTGCTCATCGGTGCCGCGCTGTGCAAGCGTCGGCCCCACAGTGTTGAGTGTTACCAACGGGATGGGTGCATTCACCCGTTGCGCTTCTTCGAAGAAGATGACCTGCTCGAGCGCGGTAAAGCCCCGTCCACCATATTCTTTCGGCCAGCCAACGCCGAGCAGGTGTGCGGCCCCGAGCGCCCGTACACAGTCCTTGACGGCCTCGCCGCCCTCCATCCGACCTGCCACCGCCGCGATGCGTTCGGGTGTCATGACCGCCTCCAGCGCCCCGCGGATCTCGGCGCGCAACTCCTTCTGCTCTGTAGTGAAGTCCAGATACATGCTCAGGTCGCCGTTCCGAGTCGGACGGGCATCCGCTTGACGCCGGGGACCATGGTCGCCCGCATCCTGTCGACATCGCCTACGAGCCCGAGCTCGGGATAGCGGCCGAGCAGTACCTCGAAGAAGACACGGGCTTCAAGGCGCGCCAGCTGAGAGCCGACGCACGAGTGCTCACCACAGCCAAATGCGATGTGCGGGTTTGGATGCCGCGTGACCTTGAATTCCTCAGCGTCGGGACCGAAGGTCTCTTCGTCACGATTGGCAGAGCCGTACAGCATGACGACCATGTCGCCCTCGCGGATGCGCTGCCCGCGGATCTCGACGTCCGTCGTCGCCGCACGGGCCATGTGTGTCACTGGGCTGGTCCAGCGCAGCATCTCCTCGACCGCAGCGGGGATCAACGCTGGGTCCGCGATGAGCTTGGCGGTTTCGTCGGGGTGATCGATTAGCGCCAACGTGCCCAATGCGATCAGATTTCTGGTGGTCTCGTTGCCAGCGACGAGTAGCAGAAACGCGAAATTCAGTAGGTCTTCGTCGGTCAGCCTGGCACCGTCGACCTCGGCGGTGGTCAGCACCGACAGCATGTCGCTTCGCGGTTCGGCGCGACGTGCGGCAATCAACTGCTGAAAATACTCGAACAGCTCGCCGACAGCCACGAGCGAATCCAGTTCGATCTCGGGATCGGCATTCCCGGTGCATGCATCAGACCACCTGCGGAACTTCTCCCAATCGTCGGATGGGGCGCCGAGCAATTCGGCGATCATCCGGGTCGGCAACGGTGCCGCGATCTCTTCGGCGAATTCGTGAGTGGACCCGGGCCGCACGTCATCGAGAACGCCGTAGACGATCTCGCGCACCTTCGGCTCGAGGACCGCCACCTGCCGCCGGGTGAAACCGGTATTGATCAGCTTTCGCAACTGACGATGCCGCGGCGGGTCGGTGAAGATCAGGTTGCCCTCCTGGACCGGGTTCGGCATCACAGGGTCGGGGATGGTGATGCCCTTGGTCGAGGAGAACTTGTCCGGATTGGTGGACACGTACCGAATGTCTTCGTACCGCAGCAGCGCCCAGAACTTGGTGTCGTCGTTCCAGCACACCGGGGCGTTCGCCCGCAGTTCCTTGTACGCCGGGTACGGGTCCCCAGCGTAGAAGTCGGGTGAGTGCAGCGGGAATGTGGTGCGCAGCGCGGCCTCCCTCCGATGCAACATGATCGGACATTTCAAACCAATCTGTCCGATATCTAACGTGTCTACTGGACGGTGGTGCGCCTGTCAATACAGGGGTATTCCCTTGGTTTGCAGTGAAGTTAGGCCCGTGTGATTGACGCACCTAGTCCGACAGGTGTAGATCATGTGTTGAGGGAAAGGACCCGGGTGACGGCAGCACTGGCGGGGCTTCGCGTTATCGAGATCGCGGGGGAGATCGCGGGCCCGTACTGCACGAAGTTGCTTGTCGACCTCGGCGCCGAAGTCACCAAAATCGAGCCACCGTCAGGGGATCCGCTTCGTGGCTGGGGGCCCTTCCCCGGTGGTGTGCCCGATCCCAATCGCTCGGGATTGTTCGAGTATCTCAACGCTGGAAAGCACGGCACCACGCTCGATCTCACGGAAGATCCGTTCGTCGCCCGCCAACTGATTGCGCACGCGCACGTGCTCGTCGACGCACTTCCACCCGGCTCACTTGATCGCTGCGGGCTCGACATCGAGGCATTGAACGTGTTGAGTCCCGGCCTCGTCGTCGTCCGCATCTCGGACTTCGGCCAGCACGGGCCGTGGCTTGACCGCGTCGCCACACCGCTGACAATGCAAGCGGCATCGGGCTGGATACACAAGCGGGACCCCGATCGGCCACCGGTGCAAGCGGGTGCGCGGATTTCCGAATATGTCGCCGGCGGGTACGCCGCGCTCGGTGCACTTACGGCGTTACGGACACGGTCGGGGGCCACGAATGAGCCTGTCGAAGTGGATGTTTCCGTGCTGGAGTCTCTTCTGTCGACGTTGCCGTATCCCATGCTGATGGCAGAACGGATGCGAAAGCTTGGTCTGCCCACCAACACTCGGGCTGCGCTGCTCCTGGGCATTGTCCGCGCCGCGGATGGGTGGATCGGGATCAACTGTCTGACGGGCCAGCACTGGCTCGACGTGTGCACGATGCTGGATCTGCCGGAGTACGGCGAGCACCAGATCGCGATCATGATGTGCGGTCCCGAACGTGCGGAATTCTTCGCCAAGGCGAAGCCGTGGCTGGCCCAGCGTCGCGTCGCCGAGATCCTGGAGTTGAGCCAGGCGTTTCGAATACCCGCGTCGCCCATCAACGATGGTGCGACCGTGCTGCAGTGTCCGCAGTACGCAGAGCGTGAGTTCTTCGTCGGCGGCGGTGGCACGGATTGGTCGTTCCGCAGGCCCGGCGCTCCGTTCCGGTTATCGCGTACTCCCGTACTGCCGCCGCGCGCTGCGCCGCGCCTCGGCGCACAACACGTCGAAACCCGTACAGGAGTTGATGATTGGCAAACTACCGGTGCAGACGCAGAGCCCTCGCTGCCGTTCGCAGGTCTCAAGGTTCTGGATCTGACCACATTCTGGGCCGGCGCCTACCTGACGTGCTATCTCGGTGCGTTCGGCGCGGAGGTCGTGAAAGTGGAATCGATCCAACGCCCCGACGGACACCGCTACTCAGGGGCGTGGTCCTACGAGGGTGAGCACTGGTATGAGCGCAGCGCCATGTGGCAGGGCACTAACCTCAACAAGCGCGACATCACCCTCGATCTGACCTCGGAGCGCGGACGTGAATTGGCGCGTCGACTCGTCCTCGACGCGGACGTGGTGATCGAGAACTTCTCACCGCGGGTAGTGGAGCACTTCGGGTTGGATTACGAGTCTCTGAAGGACCTCAACCGCGATGTAATCCTGGTGCGAATGCCGGGATTCGGCTTGCGCGGCCCTTGGCGAGACTTTGTCGGTTGGGCGCTCAACTTCGAGCAGACCTCAGGCATGTCCGCCGTCACCGGATACGCCGATGGACCGCCGTGCAACCTGCAAGGGCCCGCCGATCCTATCGTCGGTGTGCACGCCGGCGTGGCATTACTCGCAGCGCTCGAATATCGGCGGCGGACCGGCGAAGGGCAACTCATCGAGGTCGCGCAGATTGAGGTCGCGGCGTGTGTTGCTGCCGAACCGGTGATCGAATATTCAATGAACGCGAACGTGCAGTTGCGCGAAGGCAATCGCTGTCGCGGTCGCTTGCAAGGTGTGTATCCCACCGCTGCTGAGGACGAATGGGTTGCGCTGTGCGTGCGTGACGAAACCGACTGGACTGGCTTGCTCACCGCGATGAGACGATCCGAAACTCGCTGCGCCAATCACGACGAGTTCGACGCATTCGTTGTTGATTGGACCCGAACTCGAACCGCGGTAGAAATCATTGAAGGTCTTGGTGCGCACGGCGTTCCGGCGGAGCAGGTGATGACCCCCGACCGGATGTATGAGTTACCTCAACTCGACGCACGGAGATACTACGACGAGGTCGAGCATCCGATCACCGGAAAGCATCACTACCCCGGTTGGCCGTTCACGATGACACCCGGCCCCAGCCGCCCTCACCGGTTCGCACCGCCGATGCTCGGTCAACACAACGTGGAGGTCCTACGCGAACTCGGCCTCACCGATGACGAGATCGACGACCTGCGCGTGCATCGCATCATCGGCGAAACCGCGCTGAACACATAGCGTCAGGCGGCGTTACTCGTCGAACCCTGCGAGGTCGAGTCGGTCGGCTTCGTGTCGGTGGATTCGGAACCCGGTGTCGACGTCGCCGGTTTCTGGGGGCTGAAGAACTTCGTGATCGAATCAACAAGCTGCCCCAACGGATTCTGCTTGGGCGTCGTCGTCTTGGCGGTCGTGGTGTCCGGGGTGACCTTGTTGCCGTCCCCGGTAACCGTGCTGAGCGTCGGTCCCGGGTTGGACTTGGTGGTAGTGGGCGGCGTAGGTGAACCGGACTGCTCCTGCTGTTCTGTAGTTTGAGTGGTCAACGCGGGCGCCGGGTCACTATTGGCCAGCGACTGTTTCGAGTCCTGCGGCAGCGACTTCGCCGTGATCGACGGCGAGTTTGTCGTCGACAGCGGCGACGGGGGCGAGTTTGTCGTCGACAGCGGCGACGGGACGGAACCAGGTATCGCCTCGGTGCCGGTGACCAGGTTGGTCACACCCTGTCCGATCGCGCCAGGAACTCCGGCGACCGTCTCGAGGACCTTTCCCGGCGGTGTGATCAACGAAAACTGAACGGGCGTTTCGGGATTCAGATTTTGGCGATCGGTGTAGCCCATGTCCACCAGCAACCGCACCAGCGGTTCGACGGCGCCCAGCACCGGTTCGGTGAGTGGCGTCAATTGCAGAATTCCCGCGATCTGCCTCACGGGTGCAAACAGCGGCAGGTGTTCGGCCCTGACGAAGACATACGTGTCCGTCACCGGATGGCCGTTCACCATGTGAGTCACGGGGTTTATCAGGACATTCGGATCGTTCGTGGTGTTCGTCAGCGGGTCGTAGTTGACGCTGTCGTAATACTGGTCCGGGTGTACGTACATGACCGCCACCAAGCTGTTCGCGAGCGACAGCGGGTTGAAGTACGCGGGGAAGTCCCCGTACGGGTCGTATTCGTTCGTCACGTAAGTCGTGTTGTATTCCGACGGCCCCGCGGCGCCATTCGACGTGACGAAGAACGGAATGTTGAGTCCGGGGAATCGGCTGAAGATGCCGCCGTTGGGCACATTCGGCGACGCGATCATCACCCAGAGCAATCCGGGTTTGGTCGGGTCATTGGTGGGGTTCAGCGGTGGCGCGCCGGGATCCGACGGATCCAGATTTCGTCGCACCTTCTCGGCGACGATCGTGCCCTCCGAATAGCCGACCACCATCAGGAACTGACCCGAGTTGGCCGGGTTCGTGATCGCGTTCGCCAGCACCGGGACACCCGCATTGGTGCTGTTTTCGATGTCGAAGCCCGCCGGATATTGAATCGGAATGTAGCTGAACGTCGGGGGACGGACGTTGCCCTGAAGCTTGTGCGGCACGTTGACCGCACCAGGGTCCCCGCGCCCGCCGATCCCGATGGTCGCCGCCGCGAGATCCACCTGCGGGATGTCCACAGTGTTGTTGGTCGCATGACCAAACACGAGCATCGTCGACACTGCGGCCGCCGTCGTGCCGAGGAAGATCGCCGAGGGAGCCTTTCGCCGCTTTGGGACCGTCCGCTTCGACGAGAAAGCTGGACGATTCTTGGAACGGCGATGCTTTGCCACAAAGTCCCCCTCACGGTCGCCCGGAATGCCGACCGGTTCGAACGCTAGCGCACTGCCACAGAGATTGGGTGCAAAATCCGCGTGAAACGTCTGATCGTCACTCTTAGCTGGAAGGCCGCTTTGCACGTAGCTTCTCGGCCACCAGCGACCAGTATCTATGTTCGCGGTCAGAGAGTTCATTGCTGGTGATGGCGCCGAACGCAGCGGCGTCGCGAGCGAACCGGGCAGGGGCGTCGGGCAGCGCGTCGGGGCCCTCGAGCCGGAAGGCGCTCGGCGCAAGAGGGCCGAAGAGCAGGGCGCGGCGCAGCTGTGGCCAACCATCTGGATTGGGCTCGACGCCGGCTGCTCGGGCGAAGGTCAGCACGGCCAGGTTCATCCGGGTCTTCTGTGGCATCCCGCGCCGTGAGCGATATGCGTCGATGGCTGCCCGTTGGCTGGTCTCACTCGCCGGGACCGTGCCGCCCCATGTGTACGCGATCCACCTGGCCTGCAGCTCAAGCGGCACAAAGTAGCCGCCGGACTGATCCCACATGCCCACGAACGCCAGCCCGGGCAGGTCGGGATGAAACGTGCAGCGGTCCGCGTCCAGGTGCACCGCATCGAGGTCAACAATCGCGCGGATGTCCTCGTCCAGAAACGGCAAGTGCAGGTCGAACCCGGTGCCGAAGACGATTGCGTCGAATTCCTCGGATGTCCCGTCGGATAACCTCACGGCCCTGTTCTCAACGGCGGCCAGCCACGGTCGGATGGTGATCAGTCCTTCCGCCACCAAGGGCAGGTAATGCTGGGACAGCGTAACGCCCGCGGCGAAAAGGGACGGGTCGGGAGCGGGCGCACCGTACTGCTCGGGGCTGCCGCCCGCCTCGAGCACGATCTCCTTTAGCTGCCGGTCGATCTCCGCTGCCGGCAGGTGCTCGCTCGCGATGGCCCCGTATCGCGTGAACATCCGGTGGTCGGAGGGGACTCCCGAGGAAAACTTCGGCAACACATACCGCTGTCGTCGCTGGGTCACCACGACGCGAGCCGCCCCGAGCTGGGCGAGTTCGGAGGCGATTTCCATCGCGCTGATAGCGCCGCCAGCCACCAGCACTCGCTTGCCGCGGTACGGCGCCGGCCCGCGGTACTGGTACGTCGAGCTGACGCCTGCCGAGCCGGTGAACGTGTCAAGGCCGGGAACCGTCGGGACAGAGGGGGATTGGAACCTGCCTGTCGCCACCACCACGCGGTCGAAGTGCTCCGTCGCGCCCGGATGACGCACCAGCCACCCGGTGTCGCTTCGGCTGAGCAGCTCAACGCGACTGCAGAGCCGGATGCGTGAGGCGAGGTCGAAGGCCTCGGCATACCGATGCAGGTAGTCGAGGACGCCGCGGCCTGACGGGTAGACGACGTCGCTGTCGTGATCGAGATCGCTGAAGGCCGTCAGGATTCGGCTGGTGTTGGTGTGCATCGTCGGCCACACTCCGCTGCGGCCGTCCAGCCCGGTCCACTGACCGCCCAGCATCGGTGCCTGTTCGAAGATCGTCGGCTCAAATCCCTGGGACAACAGCCAGCGCGCCGCCACCAGACCACCCGGCCCGGCACCGATCACGGCGACGCTTCCCGTCATCGGCGAACTGTCCCACACCAACTGGTGACCCCGTGCGAAAGTGAGTCATGGCCAGGTTGAGGTTCGGATACTTCATTGCACCGTTCCACCGCGCGGGCACCAACCCGACGTTGGCGTTGCAGCGTGACCTCGAATTCGCCGAGCATCTGGACGCGCTCGGCTTCGACGAAGTCTGGTACGGCGAACATCATTCGGCGGGCAGCGAGATCATCAGCTCACCGGAGATCTTCATCGCCGCAGCAGCCGAACGGGCGAAGCGAATCCGCTTTGGCACCGGCGTTATCTCGCTCGCCTATCACAACCCGCTCTGGGTGGCCGACCGGCTGATGCTGCTCGATCACCTCACCCATGGCCGCATCATCGGCGGTATGGGGCCGGGCTCATTGCCGAGCGACAGCGCGATGATCGGCCTTACGCCCACCGACACTCGCGAACTGCTGGAGACGAACCTCGACATCGTCGTCCGACTGTTGGCGGGGGAGACCGTGTCGGCGAAAACCCCCACGCACGAACTGATTGATGCGCGCCTGCAACTCGCGTCGTATTCCGACGGCGGCATTCCGCTGGCCGTGGCGGCGGTGGCCTCGCCGACGGGTGCGCGACTTGCGGGCAAGCACGGCATTGGCTTGCTGTCGATCGGCGCCACTCTGGTTGTCGAGGGTTTCGATGCGCTCGCATTTCACTGGGGCATCGCCGAAGAGCGGGCGGTCACGTTCGGAACGACGGTCGACCGCAACAACTGGACGCTGGTCGGCCCGATGCACATCGCCGAGACCGAAGAGCAGGCCCGCGCCGACGTGAGGTTCGGGATCGAACCGTGGTTCCGGTATTTCCAGAAGGTCGCCGCGTTCCCGCAGATGACCATGCCGGGAGATCAGGTCGACGAGATGGTCGACGTCATCAACGGCGCGGGCGCAGGCGTGATCGGCACGCCAGAACATGCGCGCGCCCAGGTGCAGAGGCTGTGGGATCAGTCCGGGGGGTTCGGCTGCTTCCTGCAGATGGGCCATGAGTGGGCGAACCCGGCGGCGACGAAGCGGTCTGCCGAACTGTTCGCCGCCGAGGTGATCCCACATTTCCAGGGTCAGGCGCAGCCGACGCTGGACGCCGCGGCGCGTGCGAGCGAGGTCCGCGACGACCTCGCGCAGACCCAGCTTCAGGCGATCGACCACATGTCGAAGAAGTATCAGGCCGAAGTCGACTCGAAGTGAGCTTCGACGTTAGTGATTGGCCGCCGCGATCATGTCGAGAATCTGTCTCGGGCCCAGCGGCGAACCGGAGACCCGTACGCCGAGGGGCGCCAGCGTGTCGGCAACAGCGTTGACGACCGCGGCAGCGACGCTGGTTAGTTCACCGCGGCGCCGCCGTCGCCTCAGTCACGACGTCGGGTTCCTGTTCCGGGTGTCGCCGCGTGGCAAAGACGCAACCCGTCATGATGAGGGCCAAAGCGGCCAGGTTCCACGCCGTCAGCGGCTCGTGCAACACGATGACTCCGGCGGCTAAGGCCACCGCCGGGTTGATGTAGGTGAACACGAGCGCCCGCGCGGCACCCACCTCGCGGATGAGCGCGAAGAACACGATGAACGCCAACGCGGTGCAGATGATTGCCAGTCCGCCGAGCGCCAAAAGCACTCGGGTAGACGGCATTTCGTCGGGCCAGGTGGCCGCGGCGGGCGCGGCGTACACCAGCGCCGCGAAGCCGAGACACACGGCGGTCATTGGCAGGGCAGGTACGTCGGCGAGGTACCGCGCGGCGATCAGCGGGGCGATCGCGTAGCACGTCGCCACCATCAACACCTCGATGATCGGCCACGTGCTCCCACCGATATGCGGGCCGGCCAGCACGGCCACCCCGGAGATGCCGACTGCCAGGCCGATGATGCGTTTGTAGCCCAACCGCTCACCGCCGGTGAGGCGGTCGAGGACCGCGGCAACGATGGGCGATGCGGCGATGAGCAGACCGGTCATCGAACTGGTCAGATGGCGTTCGGCATCCGAGAGCAGCCACCACGCGGCGATGATCTCGAAGAACGCGAAGCCAAGCAGGGCCTTCCAGTGGTTGCGCACGATCGTCACGGTCTGTCGGGAGAAGGCCATCGGGAGCAGGACGGCGGCGCCGACGGCGGTGCGGGCGAGGACCAGAACGGGGACCGATACGCCTTCTACGGCCACCTTGATCATCAGGTAGGGGATGCCCCAGATGATGCTCATCGCGAGGAACAGGAGCCATCCGCGCGACGTCACCTCCCTACCCTACGAAACATGGACAAGCGAATTTTCGGGTGACGGCCGCGATGACCACGGCAGGCGTCGAGCCGAACATCAAATCCTCATCTCCGATGCGAAGACCGCGGCCGCGGCCGCCGCACAGCTGGGCTGCGAGGTCGGATATCCGGTCATCTGGACCGCTGCAGGCGCCGTCGACTCGGTGATGTCGATGACCTACGAACAGCGGCTGGTGCTCACCGACAGCAAGGCGATGCCGGTGCGCTAGGACGCACTCCGTAATCGCGTGCGAAGCACCGGCTCGCCGTCACGAGATTGCAGTTGTCGCGAGAAAGTGCGAGTGAGGACCGCAGTAAGTGCAACGTCGCGAAACTGAATGGCCGCCACCGGCATTCGAAGAGGTGTAAGTCGCTTAGCGCTTCGTCAGCTCTGCGTATCGTGTGACGTGGTAGTCCGTCGAGCCGAATTCGTACTGTAAAGCGGTGAGCCGCTTGAAGTAATGGCCGATCGCCAGCTCCTCGGTCATGCCCATTCCGCCGTGCAGTTGTACGGCCTGCTGGCCCACAAACCGGGCAGCCCGGCCGATCGTCGCCTTGGCAGCCGAGACCGCGCGTGCGCGCTCGTCGGGTGAGGCCTCGAGGTTGAGTACCGCAAGGTACACCGCGGCGACTGCCTGCTCGACTTCCATGAACATGTCGACCATCCGGTGTTGTAGCACCTGGAAGCTTCCGATCGGCTGGCCGAACTGCTGTCGCTGTTTGCAGTATTCGACGGTGTCGGCCAACACCTTTCGCATGCAGCCGACCGCCTCGGCGCAAACCGCCGCCGCGCCCTCGTCCCTTGCTTGGGCCAGCGACGGCCACGCCTGACCCTCCTCGCCGAGCAGAACCGCTGCTACGTCATCGAACTGAAGATCGGCGGCACGCCGGTCATCGACGGTTCGGTAGTGATGAGCCTCGATTGACGACCAATCGGCGTCGACCAAGAACAGTGACAAGCCGCCGGGCGTGCGTGCGGTGACCAGAAGGTGCGTCGCCAAAGGTGCGCTCATCGCGACGATCTTGCTTCCACGCAAAACCCAAGCGTCACCCGCCCGTTCGGCGACCGTCGTCACGTCCTGCCAATGCTCACCTGAGCCAGGTTCAGCAGCCACCAATGCCACGATCGCGGTGCCTGCCACCACCTTCTCCAACAGCGCCGCGGCCGCCGGGTGCCTGGCTCGCTGCAACAGGCCACCGCACACCACCACCGTGTCGACGTACGGTTCGATCACCAGCGCGTGGCCGAGCGCCTCGGCGATCACCATGACTTCGACTGGGCCACCGCCGATTCCACCGATATCCTCGGGAAGCGCAGCCCCGAGGATACCGAGTTCTTCGGCGAAGCCGCGCCAGATGTCGGGCTGCCAGCCTGCCCCCGTTTTCGCGGCGGCGCGACTCTTTTCCAGGTTATACCTAGTCGACAGGAACCTACCGAGCCCGTCGCGCAGCAGTTCTTGTTCCTTGCTCAGATTGAAGTCCATCACAACCCCAGAGCCGCTTTGGCGAGAATGTTTCGCTGAATCTCGTTGCTGCCGGCGTAGATTGAGCCGGCCCTGTCGTTGAAGTAGCGCAGTGGGGCGACCGCCTGCCATGCCTCGCCGCTGACGTAACCATCCGGTGGCGGCTCGTAGTCAGACACCGGCCCACCCGGGTAGGTCGCGTGCGGTTGATAGACCCGTCCGCGCGGACCGGCGGCTTCCATCGCCAATTCGGTGAGTGACTGGCTTAGCTCGGTCGCCAGCACCTTGAGCATCGATGCACCCGGCCCGGGGTGACCGCCGCCGGCAAGTGCGGCCAGCACCCGATACTCGAGGATCTCGAGAACCTCGGTGCGGATCCGCGCATCGGCGAGCTTACGTGCGAACGCCGGATCGTCGAGCAGTCTGCCGCCGCCCGGTGCGGGCTGATCGGCTGCCACCGTCGTGATCTCTTCTGCCATCACCTGCAGCGCGGGCGAGGCTGCGCCACCGCCCCGTTCGAACTCGAGCAGATACTTCGCGACGGTCCACCCATCATCGATTTGACCGAGCACATTGGCCTTGGGCACCCGCACCTCATCGAAGAAGACCTGGTTCTGGATCTCCTCACCCGATGTCATCACCAGCGGTCGGATCTGGATGCCCGGCGTGGTCATATCGATCAGCACGAAGGTGATGCCCTGCTGCTTTTTCCGCGTCTTCGAGGTGCGAACAAGGGCGAACATCCAATTCGCTTCGCCTGCATGCGTCGTCCAGAT
Organism: Mycobacterium sp. JS623; assembly: GCF_000328565.1. Lineage (NCBI taxonomy): Bacteria > Bacillati > Actinomycetota > Actinomycetes > Mycobacteriales > Mycobacteriaceae > Mycobacterium > Mycobacterium sp. JS623. Next base: position 2,051,605 of record NC_019966.1, read on the forward strand.
CTTGCTGCCGGTGCACACGAGGTGATCACCATCGTCGACCGCCGCCATCGTCAACGCCGCAAGATCCGAGCCCGCCTCGGGTTCGGAGTAGCCCTGACAGAAGAACACCTCGCCGGTGAGAATCCGCGGCAGGAAGAAGTCCTTCTGCACGTCGGTGCCGAATTTGATGATCGCGTGGGCAACCATCCGGATACCCATCGGCGACAGCGAGGGCGCTCCGGCCAACTGGGACTCACGGCTGAAGATGTAGTGCTGCGTCAGGCTCCACTCACAGCCGCCATGCTCGACCGGCCACGCCGGCGCGGCCCAACCGCGCTCGTGCAGGATCCGCTGCCACTCCATGCTCGCCTCGTGGTCGGCGTAAACGCTGGTCATCAGGCGTCCGGCCTGCCGGAGTTCGGGCGTCAGCTTTTCGGCCAGGAACGCGCGCACTTCATCGCGGAAGTCCAAGTCGGCAGGTGACCAGGCCAAGTCCATTCGGACAGAGTAAACCTAGTTAGTTAAGTGGGCAAACTCCGGGAGCCAGTTAAGTTAATCGTCGTTCAGGTGTTGCGTCCGGTGAGCGCGTCGCGCATCCGATCGATGAGGCCGACGCCCGGGCCCAGGATCTTGTTGGCCGGTGGGCGGTCGGGTGTTGGTGTGCGGTGGTCATGGCTCCTCCTCCATTCGTGGTTGCGAGCTACCCGGGATGAAGGCGCTTAACCGCTGGGCAGGTTCACGGTGACGGGGCACGGCGCAACGGCCATAATCGGGGGCGTGGAGCGGCGACGAGACGGCAAGGAACGCCAGGATCCAATGGCCCTTCTCAAGGAGCTCCCGGCTCTGGTCGTGCTGGAACGCTTTCCGGTGCCGGTGCTTGCGATCGACGAGGAGGGCACCATTCTGTTCGCGAATGCGGCCTTCGGCGAGATGCTCGGCTACCCACCCGATGTGGTCAAGGCGTTGAAGTTCCGGCAGATCTTCCACACCCTGCCCGCCGACGAATCCGCTGTTTCAGTTGTGCGTGCCCACGCGGAGTTGATTGTCGAGCTCGTGCACCAGGACGGCTCGATAGTCCGCGCCCGGATGAGCAAGTCAGCGTTGCTTCGCGGAGATGATCCCGTGGCGTTGGCCACGTTCCAGGATCTGACGGAACGTCTGTGGGTCGAGGAGCTGTAGTCACTCGGCCAACGGCGCAGGGGAGTGCCGCATCGACTCGCGCGCCAGAAACTCCTCGAAGTACGCCCGCGACTCCTGGCTGACGATCGCCGGCAGCAGCACCTGCCACGCCCGCGCCACGCGCTGCAGCACGTCGGCACCCGCGGTCGTCGCGCTCGCGAGCAATTCCGTGCCCAGCATCGAGCCGACGATGGTCTCACCCACCGCCCGCGCGTCGAGCTCACCGCGAACGTCGCCCTCGTCCATCGCTTGACGGGTACGCTCCGTCATCTCCGCCGTCCAACCGTCGTATGTGCGTGCGGCCACGTCGTTGAACTCGCCGAAGGCCCGCAAGAGTTGCGTTCCGCTGCGGGCGATCTGGTCGGTCATCATCAGGTCCGCGACCACGAAGATCCCGTGGATGATGCCTTCCAGTGCCGGCGCGGAGGAGCCGGAGATGCTTCGGAATGCCTCAGCGAGGCGTGCGCTGCCCTCTTCGATGATCGCGGTCGCCAGCGATTCCTTTGAATCGAAGTGGTAATAAAGGGCGCCTTTCGTCATCTCGGCGCGTTCGATGATGTCGCCCAATCCGGTAGCCGGATAACCGATTTCGTTGAACAGTTCGACGGCAGACGTGATGATCTTCCTGCGCGTAACCTCGGATCGCGCTTGGCGCACCATCGTCCGAGTACCTCCGGAAGTTCCGTTGGCCTATCCAGGGTGGGCTACGGCCTGCGGGGCATCCTAACCTAAACCATCCGCTGCAAGCGGTGTCGCCTTCTTTTGTGCTACGGCGGTGCGTCGCTTGATGAACTGATTGAGATAGTCGATCCGGTCAGGTTTGACGAAACCGGGTAGCGCTAACTTCCAGACGTTCTCGAGGTCATGTAGAAATTGCTCGGGCTCAGCGAGATTGCTTGTCTGACGCAGACCGAGGTACATCGACACCAACAGCGTTGCGATGCCCCGCGGATCGCGGTCGGCGATGATGTCGCCGTCTTTGACGGCTTTTCCGGCGATCGCGGCGAACGCATCTACCCACTGGCCCAGCACATCTGCCTGCAGGCCGTCGGTGCGGCCAATGGACTCAAGCAGATTCAAGCCCGCTCGGGCGATCTCGTCACCGATGTCTTCGACGGCGACCAGGTACACGATGTCGATGAGTGTCTCCAGCCCTGACAGCTTGCGCGCCAGCAGTTCGTCGACCGACGCAGACGCCAACACAAACCGGTGCTCGATGATTGCCGCCGCCAGTGCGTGCTTGGACCGGAAGTGGAAATACATCGCACCCTTGGTGACTTCCGCGTCCGCCAGAATGTCGTCGAGGCTGACCAAGCTGTACGACCGGCGCGCGAACTGGCGCGACGCCGCGCGGAGAATCTGTTGCCGCGTGGTGTCCGCTCGTCGGTCGAGCTGTTCGGTCACTTCCGAACCTCGGAATCTGGACAGTGGCGCCGGTAGTCGGGTAATCGTGGTTTCCGTAAATTGATCAATTCTGGTGATTCTTTCACCCGGCGCCTATTACCGGCGGGAGTCGGCGCGCCCAGTTTTGCAGGCCAAACCTTCCAACGGCCCTCCTTGGGCTAGTCCGGCCGTGGCTCATGGGGCAAACCAGACAGTCAATACCTTAAGTCATTTTTTTGTCTGCGTATCAGCCAAAAGGTATGTAAGGTACTCAATGTGATGACTCTTGGTTCGGTGCGCGCCGGGCGGTCACAGAGGGCGGATTCCGAGGTCAGCCGGGCTATACCGGGCCGGATTGCCCTATCACCGAACAAATCCCAGTGGTATTTTCATACGGTTGCCATAGTCCGCGTTGGCAAACCCCCTCGAACCTCCGCGCGGGCTGTGGCAACTCCCTGTCGCCCGTTTGAACGCCGCAGCCTATTTGTCGAGCGTGACCGCCAAAACTCGGCTTGCAGGGCCGTCGCAGCGACAACGAAGTTCGCGTTGTCTGTACCGATGTCAGACGATTTAGCAATTCCGAGGTAATTAACAGTGAACTGGGACGACGAAGTCGACGTCATATGTACCGGCGCAGCGGTTGCGGGGCTGGCTCACGCTGTGGCCGTTGTCGAGATGGGCGGCGACGTTTTCGTCGGTAGCTCGCGCGACGACGTGGGCCCCGGCGGAGCGGCCGTTGCAGTCCGTTCCCGAGTCGACAGGCTGCATTGGCTCGACATCAATACTTCTGATCCCGAAACGAATGAGTACTTTGCTTCCCTGTCGTCGGACCTCGGTCCGCTGACCCGATCTGCACGAGACGCCGACGTACCAATCAGGGTGGTGGATCACGCGGAGCCCGTGGACCCGCGCGGTGTCGTCATGCCTTTCGTCGGCGCCCGTCTGCGGGATTGGGCGGCGCGTTGCCTGGTTTCGCCGTACGGCTACCTGTACACCCGCGTGGCCGATTGGCAGTCGACCACGCTGCGCACCGTCGACGGTGATTCGATCGAGGTCGCCGAACTCGGCTCGATCACACCTGATCCCGCCAATGTCGGCGGCTCCGTCCTGGATTGGCTCCACACACAGGCGCTAGACCGCGACATCGTCGTTCACCACGGGACGTCGCTCGAACGGATCGTGTTCGAGGAGGGGGCCGTTGTCGGTGCAGAGTTCACGACCCCGGAAGGCCGGGTTGCCGTTCGCGCCCGACACGGTGTGGCGGTCGCCGGCGGCGGACCGTACGCGGCCTTGGCGACTGGTCAGGCGTTACCCACCGATGACGCTTCGCTGCGCCTGTGCCTCGTCGGCCAGACCGCCAGTCGCTTCGGTCGCGTCGAGCTGCTGACATCGCAGCCCTTCACCAAAAGTGTCGCATCCAACTGCCGCTCCGTGACCGGTCGCTTATTCGTCAACATGCACGAGACGCACAGCCACCTACAGACGTGGCGCTGCGGAAAAGTCGACGGGTATCCGTCCCCTGGCCAGTAGGGCCGCCATTGCGTCGCCGACGACGGGGCGCGACAACAGGAATCCCTGCGCGCGATAGCACCCGTGGCGAAGCAGTGTGAGTGCCGCCGCCTCTGTTTCCACCCCCTCGGCTACCAGCTGCAAACCGAACGCATCGGCCAGTGCGATGACTGCACGCACGATCGCGAGATCGCCGGGATTGGCACCGAGATCGCGGACGAACCCCCTGTCGATTTTGAGGGTGTCGACCGGCAGGGACTTCAGATGTGACAGCACGCTGTATCCCGTGCCGAAGTCGTCGATCGCGACCTGCACGCCGGCGTCCTTCAGACCGGCGAGCGTGATTCGAGTGGTCTCAATGTCCTGAACCACAACACTTTCGGTGATTTCCAAACAGACCGATCCGCCGTCGAGGCCGAATTCGGCGATGATGCCGGCGACCGACTCGACGAAGCCGTCGGTGACCAATTGCACTGGTGACACGTTGATGCGCAGCACTGCGTCAAGCCCCACCCCGCGGGCGCGCCATCGCGCGAATTCCGCGCAGGCCGAGCGCATCACCCAGCGCCCCAATTCGCCTGCGAGGTTTATCGATTCGGCCACTCCGATGAACGAATCTGGAGAAAGCAGTCCGCGGGTGGGATGCTCCCAGCGCACCAACGCCTCAGCGGCCAGGATCTCGCCGGTGCGCATGTCGACTTCCGGCAGGTAGTGCAGCAGAAGCGATCCGCTTTCGATCACGCTCTGCAGATGGAGCTCGATGTCGTTGCGAAACTCGCTTTCCAGCGACATCTCGTCGGAGAACACTGCAACTTTGTTGCCGCCCGAGCCCTTGGCGGTCAGCACCGCTTGATCGGCGCGCCTGAGCAAATCCGACGTTGTGTCACGACCCGGAACACCAAGGGCCACACCGATACTCACCGTGCGTGTCAGCATCTCGCCGTCTATGGCGACCCGTTCGCGCAGCGTCGACTGCAGGCGGTAGGCCAGCGCCTCTGCGGCATCCGCGGCCATCGGCTTCGCGGGCACGACAACGAACTCGTCGCCACCGAGCCGGGCGATCAGGCTCGGACCATCGACACCTTCGCGCAGTCGTTCGGCGAGAACGCGGATGAACCAGTCGCCCGCCGTGTGGCCGAGATAGTCGTTGATGGCCTTCAACCGGTCCAGGTCGAAGAACAATGCCGACACCGGCCCCGGCTGGCCCGCTGCCAGCCGCGAGTCGAGGTGCGCCAACAGCGCGCGCCGGTTGTGCAGACCGGTCAGGTCGTCGTGTTCGGCCAAGTAGCGGAGCTGTTCTTCGGCGAGCACACGAGCCTGCACCTGAGCGAACAGCGAAGCGATCGCCTTGAGTGCGTTGAGTTCTTCCGCGGACCAGTCGCGGTCGCCGAACTTGACGAAGCCGAGCACACCGGAGGTTTCATCGCCCGACAGCAGCGGCACACACGCCATCGAGGTCGCCGGGATCTGCCTGCTCTCGCTGATCGTGCGTTGATAGTCGTCGGTCGCGGGTTCCGGGCGGAAGACGACGGGTTCCTTCTGATGCTCGGCGAGCGCGAAAACCGGATCAGCGTCAGCAAAATAGACGACGGCGAGCGGATCCGGGTCGGGGATTCCGGGCCGGACCGGCCACTCGGCCACCAGAATCGAGGCGCGAATGCTGTGATCGTTGCGCCGCAGGAAGCTGACGTCGACGTCGAAGTACTCGACGAGGTCCGCCAGTACTCGCTGGCTCACCTCGACCGAGGTGGCGGCATTCACCCCCATCAGTTGGGTAGCGACTGACGTGACGACCAGCTCCAGGCTGCTTGACACCTGATCCTCCGTATCGGAGTCAGCCCGTTGGTGACGAGACTCGTTGTAGCCCACGGCGCCGGCTTGCCACCGACGGTCGCGGTGCGCGACTGAACCTGAGTACCAGCACCTGTGACTCGGTTACCTCGGTGTTGGCCAGCTTGCGGAAATTGTATTGCAGATCGCGCAGCTCCCCGGCGAAAGCGGGCGAGAGCTCGCGCAGATCCTCGTCGTCGTGGGCATAAAGAAAGGCCGGCGAAACGGGTTGGACGGCAAGGCCATGCTGTTGAGCTGTGATCCATACGGATTCGGCGGCAGACCCGCCCTGGGCGTAGTCGGCCAGGCTCTTGCCCGACACGGAAATGATGCCGATGGCGGCGCTCGCGGTCACCCGTTCATACGTGTCATCGCCCAGCGCGGTGCCGGCGTCCCATGCCGCGAGGTGGGTCATCACCTCGGGGCGTCGCAAAATGTCGAGCATCACCAGGTCGGCGGGATCGAGTTCGAGTGTGCGGATATCAATACCGGACTCGGGTGCAGGATCCCCCGGGAAGCGAAGCTCCGCGAACATCTGCCCGTGCAGTCGTGGCGTCAGATAACGGATGCGGTCGGCTGCGGCGAGAACAGTTGCGGCGCAGCCGAGGTCCGTTGACTCGCTGAGAATCTGAAGCCGGGCGCCCTCGGCACGTGCGGCCGAACCGAGTAACTCGCGGGTTTGCGCCGCGATCGGGATACGTTCACCCCGGCGCCGATTCGTCTCTCTGCGCAGCATTGCGTCGTACATCGCGGTGAGTTCCGGGTCGACGCCCGCCGTGAGGCGCACGATCGCGTTGAGTGGAGACGATTCGTCGCCCGGTTGGAAATCCACCTCGCTGACAAAGCCATGTGCTGCCGCCGCGACCCTGGCATTGAACGTCGCCGCACCCAGAGCCACAGCGCTCGCGCGGTATTGCACATCCATCGCCGTCGTGTGCTCGGGCGCCAGCTGAATGCGTATCGCGCCGTCATGTGCCTCGATGCGCCATGGCTGTGCGTTGCCGCCCGAGGGCGCGCGACCAATCGCAGCGGCGATGATCTCCGAAGTCTCGGCTGGCGCCGCCTGTTGGGGCGCTTCCTCGATCGGCGGGGGATCGAGCGGCGTTACCGGGGGCTCAGCGAGTTCGTCGAGCACGGCTGCGGTATCGATCCGTACCCGGCCCGAGGGAAGTTTCTCGTGCAGTCCGATTCGCCGGACCGCTTCGGCGACGACCGACACATTCAGGGCCACCTCCGACGAGAGCTGCGGCCAGGTCGACAAGGTCTTGCCTACCTCGACAAGGGATGCGGCCATTCGCGGGGACACGCGCGTCGCGTCGGTCATCCGAAGCGCGTACGGCAGCTTGTCCCTGTTGCCCAAATCGCCCAGGCGGGCGGCATCCAGATCACCGAGCAGCCCATGCATGAGCGGACGAGAGGGTTCGATGTCGAATCTCTCCACATCCAATAGGCCGCGGTCGCTGGTTGCCATCAACACTGGCAGGCGCCGTGCCCTGGCGGCTTCGCGGACAAGGAGTTTCGCGTCCAGCGAGTCGCATTCTTCGATGACGATGTCGAGGCCCTCGAGAAAGTCGCCGACTGTCTGCGGCGTGACACCGTCCGAAGTCACCGTCACCGGCAGGTACGGGTCGAGCTCGGCGATTCGCCGTGCGCACACCACCGCCTTGTTCACGCCCAGGTCCAGCACCGACGCTGGCACCCGATTCAGGTTGGACAGCTCCACGTCGTCGAAGTCGGCGAGCCGTAGTTCACCGCACAAGCCTTGCGCCGCAAGGGTATACGCGATGGCGTGGCCGACACTCAGCCCGACGACGCCGATCCGAAGCTGACCGAGCCGATCGAGCTCGTCGGTGGTGATCAGATTCCTGTTGCGATCGAGTCGCACCAGCCGAAATGCCCGTGGCCCGAGCACACTGACCACCGTCCGCCGCCAGGGGTAGTACACCCACCGCGTCGGCTCGGCCGTGATCTCGGCAGGCGGCGCTGGCTTCAGCCCCCGCAGCCCAGCTGACTGTTGGCCCACATTGTCGATGAACTCGATCCGTCCATCGGCTCGTAGATCGTCAAGGAGCGCCACACCGGCGGCGTCGTCGGTGCCGAAAACTATTCCCTTACACCGCTGGCCATCATCGGAGCCAGAGCTCATCGCATAGTTCCGGCGGCGACGACGTCAGCCGATTGGTCGATTCGTGCGGCGAGTTCTTTCTGCTCGGCAAAGAACATTGAAAGCTGTTTGGGATCAGCGTGATTGGCAAATGTGCTGCGGTCCCACCACGCCAGCTTCGTCTGATAACGCTCGTCTGGATACGGCGTCGCGGGAATCTTTGCGGCCAACTGTCCACCCGAGGAGAGCCAACGCTTGAGCACATACGACGCGGCCGTGGCGACAATGAACTGAATATCGAGAAGTGGCATCGCGTGCAGGGGGGTGCGGGAGATGGCGCTCGTGAGTTGCCGGCTGTGCTCGGGATCGTCGGCCACCCACGCGGTTTTCATTTCGACGACGCCGAAGGGCAATCGGTCGGTAACCATTTTTCGGACCGCCGAGTAGCCTGGCTGACCACTCCATTCGAGGAGTGCGTGACATTCGTCGGCGGATTGATAGGGGCCTCGCCCGCGAAGACCGGCAACAACCCTGCCCGCTTGGTTCACGCAGGCCGCGAAAATAACGGTGTCCGCGCCGCTGCGGAGCGCATCCATATCGAGCGCCCTTTCCACGCCGTGTTTGCGGTAGTTTTCACACGCGCCACGAACGTAGTCCAACCACAGATCCCGTTCGGTCGCTGGTTGTGCGAATACGATTGTGGTTTCACTATCTGGATCCCAACAACTTGGACTCCGGTTCAGGCTGACAAAGTTGCGGCCGGCGGCCGCAGACTGGGGAGCGGTCATTCTTGTCCCTTCTCGGGCAGTCGGCCAACACGGCGTTGTGGCCCGCTGTCGTTGATCAGTATCTCGCCACGAGTTACTTGGATTCCAGCTAGCAATAGGATCTTTTCCTGCGCTTCGATGTCGGCGCACGAATATCGCGTCGCACAGCAAGCGGCTGGCCGCTTTGTGGCAATCCCGCCCCACTGAATTTGCACAGGTAACCAACCCTAGTGTGACTTCTTGGCGAAGTTTGTCAGCCAATGCCATTAATTGCATTGACGGCAGCGTAAGGGTTTCTGCCATCTTTTCGCTGTGCGTTGATTGAGCCAGTGGAATTCGGGCGTTGGCGGTGTAGGAAGGCGCGGCCGCTGCCGTCCGCACTATCGCGTTTCGACGTCGTACACGCTTGCGCCCGAGCCCGTTATCGCTCCGGCCAATCGCGCCTAACCGGTCCGCACCGGCGAGGGCCGGATCCATATGTGCAGTTTTTGCGACCGGATACCCCACAGGGTGGAACCCTGAATCAGATGGAGGAAGAGTACCCGACCGCCGGTCGCGGAGGTTTGCCAGTGAAGGATGTGGGTCGGCTCCTGTTGCGCTGCGACGACCGACCGGGCCTGGTAGCGGCGGTAAGCGCGTTCCTGGCTGGCGCGGGCGCCAACATCGTGTCGCTGGATCAGCATTCCACCGAACAGTCCGGCGGCACCTTCATGCAACGGACGATATTCAACTTGCCTGGCCTGACGGCTGCGCGCGACGGGCTGGAACGGGATTTCCGTGAACAGGTCGCCTCGCGGTTCGATATGGATTTCCGGTTGACCGAGGCGGCCAAGCCGAAACGTGTCGCAATCATGGCGTCGAGGGAGGATCACTGCCTGCTTGATCTGTTGTGGCGCAACCGCCGCGGCGAGCTCGACATGTCGATCGTGATGGTGATTTCCAACCATCCTGATCTTGCAGATCAGGTAAGGCCATTTTCTGTGCCATTCCTGCATGTGCCCGCGACGAAAGATATTCGCGCCGACGCCGAACGGCGCCAACTCGACTTGTTGCGCGGAAACGTTGATCTGGTGGTGCTGGCGCGTTACATGCAGATCCTCACACCGCAATTTCTGACAGAAGTGGGCTGTCCGATGATCAATATTCATCATTCGTTCTTGCCCGCCTTCATCGGGGCAGCGCCGTATCGGAGGGCAAAGGAGCGGGGCGTCAAACTTGTCGGTGCGACAGCTCATTACGTCACGAAGGACCTCGACGACGGTCCCATCATCGAGCAGGACGTGGTGCGGGTGGACCACCGTCATGGCGTCGACGATCTGGTACGCCTCGGCGCTGATGTCGAACGCCTTGTTCTGTCGCGCGCGGTGCTGTGGCACTGTGAGGACCGCATCATCCGATACGGCAACCAGACGGTGGTCTTTTAGCGGTTAAGGAGAGAAGTGGTGAAGAAGTTCAGTGGGTTGGACGAGTTCGTCGCTGCCCAGGGCAGCCAGCTCGGGCCGACCGATTGGCTGGAGGTGACGCAGGATCGCGTCAATCTGTTCGCCGACGCGACCGACGACCATCAGTGGATCCACGTCGATCCCGAGCGCGCGGCGAGCGGCCCGTTCGGCGGGACGATCGCGCACGGCCTGCTGACCCTGTCGCTGCTGCCGCATTTCACGTCGCAGATGTACAGCGTCGACAACATCACGATGGCCATCAACTACGGCTACAACAAGGTCCGGTTCATCACCCCGGTGAAAGTCGGGGCGAAGATCCGGGCACGCGCAGAGATCGCCAAGGTCGACCAACTGGACGGCGCGGTGCAGGCAACGCTGACGACCACCGTGGAAATCGAAGGATCAGACAAGCCGGCCGCAGTGGCCGAGTCCATCGTCCGCTTCATCGGCTGAGACTTCTGGGTGATTCTCTGGTCGTCAGTACTGCGTCATGCCCTGATCGATCGAAATAGCCGCCGCGGTAACGTTTTTCGACTCCTCACTGGCTAGCCAGCACACCGCATCGGCGATATCTTCCGGCTCTGCTGCCCAGGTCGGCAGAAACGGCGTGATCATCTGCGCCAGCTGCGGATAGGTTTCGATCGCACGGCCAAGTGAGCCGATCATGTCGCCGCTTCCCATCAGCGTGTTGACCGCACCGGGATGCACGCTGTTGACGCGGATCGAATGCCTACCCAGTTCGGCGGCGAATGCCCGCGCCATCCCGGTGACCGCGTGCTTGCTGGCGGTGTAGTGCACCATGAATGGCTGCATCTTGATGCCGGCGGCGGAGCTGATCAAGATGATCGAACCACCGCGGCCTCCGTCGATGATCTTCTGCGCGCCCGCCATGACGGTGTTCCAGGTGCCGGTGACGTTGATGTCCATCACGTCGCGGAAGTCCTCAACTGTGATGGCATCCCACGGCTGCGGGGCAGACACACCGGCGTTGGCGACGATGATGTCGAGTCGGCCCAGGGCAGCGACGCCGTCGTCGACAGCCTTGTTAAGTCCGCCGGCGTCCCGGACGTCGACGACGGAGGCGAGGATCTTGCGGCCGGACGCCTCGACAAGCGCCACGGTTTCTGCAAGATCGTCTGGTGTCGCCGAATCGTAAGGGACACAGGGCGGAAGCTTGCCCGCGATGTCGACGGCGATGATGTCGGCGCCCTCGCTGGCCATCTGGACGGCGTGTGCACGACCTTGGCCGCGCGCCGCTCCGGTGATGAACGCGACCTTGCCCTCGAGCCGTCCAGTCACTTCTGGGCCGCCTTGACGAGGTTCGACCCGATGATCAGCCGCTGGATTTCGCTGGTGCCCTCGTACAGCCGCAGTAGTCGTACGTCGCGGTAGATCCGCTCGACGGGGACCTCGCGCATGTATCCGCTGCCGCCGTGCACCTGCACGGCGAGATCGGCTACCTTGCCTGCCATTTCGGTGCAATACAACTTTGCCGCCGACGGTGCGATCCTACGATCCGCGCCGGTTATCCAAGCCCGGGCAGTGTCGCGGACGAGTGCCCGTCCGGCCAGTACTCCGGTTTGCATGTCGGCGATCATCGCTTGTACGAGTTGGAAATTGCCGATCGGCGTGCCGCCCTGCGTTGCCGTCGCGGCGTAGGCAACGGATTCGTCGAGGGCACGCTGCGCGATACCGACAGCCAACGCGGCAATGTGCACACGACCGCGCGCCAGTGAGGTCATCGCGGCCCGATAGCCGATGTCTTCGCTTCCGCCGACTAATGCTTCGTCTGGCACGCGGACGTCGTCGAAACTGACGTCGGCGGTCCACGCGCCTTCCTGGCCCATCTTCGCGTCCTTGGCGCCGACCGCGACACCCGCCGCGTCGGCGGGCACCAGAAACACGGCGATGCCGGGACCGTCGTCGTCGGCGGGCCGGGTGCGGGCGAAGACGATGAACAGGTCGGCCATCGGAGCATTCGTGATGAACCGCTTCTGCCCGTTGATGATCCAATCTGCCCCGTCGCGAACGGCTTTCGTGCGCAAGCCCGACGGATTCGACCCCGCGCCCGGCTCGGTCAACGCGAACGAGGCGACCAGACCCGAGGCCATCGGTTCGAGCCACCGCGCCTTCTGCTCGTCGGTGCCGAACCCGACGAGCACCTGCCCGGCGATGCCGTTGTTGGTGCCGAACATTGAGCGCAGTGCCAGCGAGGTGTAACCCAACTCCATCGCGAGTTCGACATCTTGCGCGAGGGTGAGCCCGAGGCCGCCCCACTCCTGCGGGATCGCATAACCGAAGAGCCCCATCTTCTTGGCCTGGTCGCGGAGGTCGTCGGGGACCCGGTCCTCGGCGAGAATCTCCTGCTCCCGGGGAACCACGGCGGTACGGACGAAGTGCCGGGTTTGGGCCAGGATCTCCTGGAAATCGTCATCGCTGACTTCGGTCGTCATCGTGCTCCTCTGCGGCGACTGGTCCTCACGCGAACGTTCCGTACCGCTCGAAAATCCACCCAAAAGTCGAGCGGTACGGAACGCTCGCGATCCGAGAAATCATATATGAAATATGATGTTCGATTGACGCGGCCCTCATTGGGCGTTGACCAGCAAAAAGGGAGTGATTAGGTGTCGTTGCTGACCGGTCAGACCGCGGTTGTCACGGGCGGTGCGCAGGGTCTTGGATATGCCATCGCTGAGCAGTTCATTGCCGAGGGCGCGCGGGTGGTGCTCGGCGATCTCGATTTGGGCGCCACGGAGGCGGCAGCCAAGCAGCTCGGCGGCGACGACGTTGCGCTGGCCGTGCGTTGCGATGTGACGCGGACCGACGAGGTCGACGCGCTCGTCGCCGCCGCCATCGAACACTTCGGCGGCCTGGACATCATGGTCAACAACGCCGGCATCACTCGCGACGCGACGCTGCGCAAGATGACCGAGGACCAATTCGATCAAGTCATCGCCGTGCACCTGAAGGGCACCTGGAACGGAACCAAGGCGGCGGCGGGGATCATGCGCGAGAACAAGCGCGGCGCGATCGTGAACATGTCGTCGATCTCGGGCAAGGTCGGCCTGATAGGCCAGACCAACTACTCCGCGGCCAAGGCCGGCATCGTCGGCATGACCAAGGCCGCTGCCAAGGAGCTCGCCCATCTCGGTGTGCGGGTCAACGCGATCCAGCCCGGGCTGATCCGCTCTGCGATGACAGAAGCCATGCCCCAACACATTTGGGACCAGAAGCTGGCCGAGGTGCCGATGGGTCGGGCGGGGGAGCCCAGCGAGGTGGCCAAGGTCGCGCTGTTCCTCGCCAGCGATCTGTCGTCGTACATGACAGGCACCGTCCTCGAAGTCACCGGCGGAAGGCATATCTGATGCGCGAAGCCGTTGTCTGCGAACCGGTTCGGACGCCGATCGGCCGCTACGGCGGGATGTTCAAGTCGCTGACGGCCGTCGAGCTCGGCGTCGCAGCGCTGAAGGGCTTCTTGGAGCGCACCGGAATCGAACCGGCTGCCGTGGAAGACGTCATCCTCGGCCACTGCTATCCCAGCAGCGAGGCCCCGGCGATCGGTCGCGTGGTGGCACTGGACGCGGGCCTGCCGGTGACTGTTCCCGGTATGCAGGTCGACCGCCGCTGCGGGTCGGGCCTGCAGGCCGTCATCCAGGCCGCATTGCAGGTTGCCAACGGCGACAACGACATTGTGGTCGCGGGCGGCGCCGAGAGCATGAGCAATGTCACCTTCTACTCGACGGATATGCGCTGGGGTGGCGCCCGCGGCGGGGTGACGGTGCACGACAGTCTCGCGCGCGGTCGCAGCACCGCCGGCGGTAAGCACTATCCGGTGCCCGGCGGCATGCTCGAGACCGCCGAGAATCTGCGTCGGCAGTACGGCATCCCGCGCGAGGAGCAGGACGAGCTAGCGGTGACGTCACACGAGCGGGCCATCGCCGCGCAGAAGGACGGCATCCTCGCCGAGGAAATCATTCCGGTCGCGGTCCGCACCCGCCAGGGTGAGGAGCTGATCGACGCCGACGAGCACCCACGCGCGGACACCTCGGTCGAGTCGTTGTCCAAACTGAAACCCGTTCTGCTGAAGCAGGATCCAGCGGCCACCGTCACTGCAGGCAACTCCAGCGGCCAGAACGACGCCGCATCCATGTGCATTGTGACGACACCGCAAAAGGCCGACGAACTCGGGCTGACTCCGTTGGTTCGGCTGGTCTCGTGGGGGTCGGCCGGCGTCGCGCCCAACATCATGGGCATCGGGCCAGTACCGGCGACGGAAGCGGCGCTCGGCAAGGCAGGGCTGACGCTGTCGGACATCGACCTGATCGAACTCAACGAGGCGTTCGCCGCGCAGGCCCTTGCGGTGATGCGGGAGTGGCAGTTCGGTGCGGCGGACCTCGAGCGGACGAACGTGCACGGCTCGGGCATTTCGCTCGGACACCCTGTTGGCGCGACCGGCGGCCGGATGCTTGCGACTTTGGCGCGTGAACTCAACCGCCGCGGTGCCCGCTACGGCCTGGAAACCATGTGCATCGGCGGCGGGCAAGGGCTGGCGGCTGTGTTCGAAAGGGTAGGGGCATGACCAAGCTGGCGCAGACGCTCGGTCTTACCGAGTTCCAGACCGAAATCATCACGACGGTCCGGCAATTCGTTGACAAAGAAGTCATCCCGACAGCGCAGGAACTAGAGCACTCCGACACCTACCCGCAGGCCATCGTCGATGCGATGAAGGAGATGGGCCTGTTCGGGTTGATGATCCCCGAGGAGTACGGCGGGCTCGGCGAATCGCTGCTCACTTATGCGCTCTGCGTCGAGGAGCTTGCCCGCGGCTGGATGAGCATCTCGGGTGTGATCAACACCCACTTCATCGTCGCGTACATGATCCGGCAACACGGCACCGATCGGCAGAAGCAACACTTCCTGCCGCGGATGGCCACAGGTGAAACACGCGGCGCATTTTCGATGTCCGAACCCGAACTCGGCTCCGACGTCGCCGCGATCCGCACCCGGGCCAAGCGCAACGCCGACAACACATACACCATCGACGGTCAGAAGATGTGGCTGACCAACGGCGGCAGTTCAACTCTGGTTGCAGCGCTGGTGCGCACCGACGAGGGCGCGGACAAGCCGCACCGCAATCTGACCGCATTCCTGATCGAAAAGCCCACGGGCTTCGGTGAAGTCGCGCCGGGGCTGACCATTCCGGGCAAGATCGACAAGCTCGGCTACAAGGGCATTGACACCACCGAGCTGATCTTCGACGGCTACGTCGCAAGCGCCGATGACGTCCTGGGTGAGGCGCCGGGGCAAGGCTTCTTCCAAATGATGGACGGCATCGAGGTCGGGCGGGTCAACGTGTCGGCACGGGCATGCGGCGTCGGCATCCGCGCGTTCGAACTTGCCGTGCGGTACGCACAGCAGCGCCAGACGTTCGGCAAGCCGATCGCCGATCATCAGGCGATCGCGTTCCAATTGGCCGAGATGGCAACGAAAATCGAGGCTGCGCACCTGATGATGGTGAATGCCGCGCGGCTCAAGGACTCCGGCGAACGCAACGACGTCGCCGCGGGCATGGCCAAATACTTGGCGAGCGAGTTCTGTGCGGAAGTCACTCAGCAGAGCTTCCGTATCCACGGCGGCTACGGCTATTCCAAGGAATACGAGATCGAGCGGCTGATGCGCGACGCCCCGTTCTTGTTGATCGGCGAGGGCACCAGCGAGATCCAGAAGAACATCATCAGCAAGCGGCTGCTCGCCGACTATCGGATCTGACCCATGACGGCATCCGATTTCGCGTTCCGGCCCCAGCTGGCCGAGGATGTGGCGCGGTATGTGCGCAAGCGCATCTTCGACGGCAGCTACGCTGCGGGCCAGTACATCCGGCTGGATCAGTTGGCGGTGGAGTTGGGTGTCAGCGTCACTCCGGTACGCGAAGCGCTCTTCGTGCTGAGCGCAGAGGGTCTGCTGGTGCAGCAGCCTCGGCGTGGCTTTGTGGTGGTGCCGGTGACCCGCCGGGATCTTACCGATGTGTCTAATGTGCAGGCGCACATCGGCGGGGAGCTTGCGGCGCGGGCGGCGGTCAGCATCACCGACGAGCAGCTGCGCGACCTGGAGAAGATTCAGACTGAGTTGGAAGATGCATACGCCAGCGACGACGACGAGCGTGCGGTGCGGCTCAACCACGAGTTCCACAAGGCGATCAACGTGGCCGCCGACTCACCGAAGCTTGCTCAGCTGATGTCCCAGATCACCCGCTACGCGCCAGAGTCGGTGTTTCCCACCATCGCGGGCTGGCCCGAGCAGTCGACCGAGCACCATCGCAAGCTGTTGGCGGCGCTGGAACAGCACGATGAAAAGCTTGCGCGCACAGCGATGTCCGAACACCTCGCGGCTGGAGCCGACCCATTGATCGACCACCTGACGCAACGCGGCGTGGTCGGCTAACTGCGCCCAAACGTACGTTTGGCGTCGACTGCGACGCCAAAAGTGACCCGCAACACCGAACTGGGGAGGATCCTTCAATTATGGCGACGATTCTGGCCGAAAAGATCGCGCGACCCAGCCTCAAACACTTCCCGGGCGACACCCTCGTCGATGCCATCACCAACCGCATCGGCGTCGCAGCCGAGCCGCTCGCGGATCCGCCACCGGGAAGCGGCCTTGAACCGGTCATGGGCGAGCGCGGTCTGCCGGTAATCGGGAAGACGCTGAAGATATTGCGTGAGGGACAACAGCTCACCGTCGAGTACTACCCGAAGTACGGCGGGGTGATGTGGACCGCCGCGTTCGGCACCAAAGTCGTCTGGGTCATCGGCCCGGATGCGATTCAGCAGGTACTGGCGAACAAGGACAAGGTTTACAGCCAATCCGGCTGGGAGTATTTCATCGCAAATTTCTTCACCAGGGGCTTGATGCTGCTCGACGGTCAGGAACACCTGCTGCACCGGCGGATCATGCAGGAGGCCTTCACCAGATCTCGGCTCGAGGCCTACCTGACACAGATCAACGGAATCATCGAGCAGGCCGTTCCGGCGTGGCCTGTTGACCAACCGATGCTGATGTTCCCGGCGGTCAAGTCGCTGTCGCTGGACATCGCCACCCGCGTGTTCATGGGTCGCGAGCCCAGCCCCGAAGCGGACCGGCTCACCCGCGCATTCATCGATACCGTCCGCGCCGGAACGGGTTTCGTTCGCGCCGGCCATCCGGGCCTGCCAAACCGGTGGAGCAAGGGGCTGGCGGGTCGCAAGGTGCTCGAGGATTACTTCCGGCCGCTGGTTGCGCAGAAGAGGGCGTCGGACGACGAGGATCTGTTCGCTGCTCTCACCCACGTGGAAACCGAGGACGGCCACCGCTTCGCTGACGACGACATCGTCAACCACATGATCTTCCTGATGATGGCCGCCCACGACACGTCCACAATCACGGCGAGTTCGATGGCCTACTACCTGGCCAGGAATCCCAGCTGGCAAGAACGCTGTCGGGCAGAGTCGCAGGCGTTGGGCGATGGCCTGATCGACCTCGCCACACTGGAGAAGCTGGAGTCGCTGGAGCTGGTATTCCGGGAGGCGATGCGGTTGGTGGCGCCGGTGCCGGCGCTGGTCCGCCGGGCCACCGAAGACACCGCGCTCGACGGGAAGTTTATTCCGGCTGGCACCATTTTGGCGGTCGTTCCCGGTGCCGTGCACATCCTTCCTGACCGCTGGAGCGACCCCGACGCCTTCGACCCCGAACGGTATGCGGAGCCGCGACGCGAAGACAAGCGCCATCGTTTCCAGGACGTTCCATTCGGCGGCGGCGCGCACAAGTGCATCGGGATGAATTTTGGTACCGCAGAGGTGAAGTCGCTGCTGCACCACATGCTGCTGCAGTACCGGCTCGAGGTGCCCGAAGGCTACGAGGTGGAGTGGGACCACACGGCGCTTGTCATGCCGACCGACGGAATGCCGATCACGTTACGGAGGCTGTGAGCAATTCGCGCAGCTTCCGGACATCAACCTTGCCGGTTGTTCCGCGCGGCACGTCGTCGTCGGAGTCCAGCAGCAGCCACCGCGTCGGAACCTTGAAGGCGCTCAACCGCTTTCGCGCTTCAGCACGTAGGTGATCGATGGCATCCGCGGATATCACGGCGGCGCCGACGGCGCCGTCGATCTCGGTGACGAACGCATTCTCTACGCCGTCGATGGTCTGCAGCGCCTCCTCGACTTCGCTCGGGTAGACGGTGGCACCGCTGACCTTGAACATGTCGTCGCAGCGGCCGCGGTAGAACATGAAGCCGTCGTCGTCGAGGTGTCCGAGGTCCCCGGTGGGGTAGTAGCCGTCGGGGGTGAAGACTTCTTCGCGGCTGCGTCGGCAGATGCCCCGCAACGTGTGTGGTCCCCGGAGCTGGATCATGCCGATCGTGCCCGCGGGAACGGGCTCGCCGGTGTCAGGGTCGACGATACGCACCTGCATTCCGTCGAAGGGCTTACCGCAGCTTCCCCACGCAGACCGTGGCATGTCGGTGTCGGCGGGGTAGCCGCAATAGGGCCCGAAGGACTCGGTCATGCCGAACAACTTCGCCCGCGCGCCGGGTTCCGCGTGTTGTTCAGGTGGCAGCAGCGCCTCCAGGCTGCCGGGCCGCAGCGCAGACAAATCCGCTCTGACAGAGGCGGATTGGCGCGCCAGCGCCTCGGCCTGG
The DNA here is from genome assembly GCF_000328565.1 of Mycobacterium sp. JS623. Classification (NCBI taxonomy): domain Bacteria; kingdom Bacillati; phylum Actinomycetota; class Actinomycetes; order Mycobacteriales; family Mycobacteriaceae; genus Mycobacterium; species Mycobacterium sp. JS623. The sequence goes on from NC_019966.1 coordinate 2,070,472, forward strand.
TCGGGCCAGCCGCGAAACAATGTGACCTTTTCGCGCTCCAACAGCCGCAATGTCGTCTCGGGACGTGGGATCTCCTCGGTGACGAGCGTGGCGCCGGCTAGCAGCGCCGACAATATCCCGCTGCCGAAACCGCCCACCCAGAAGAACGGCATCGGCAGATACAGCCGCGTGTCCGCGTCGATGCACCGCGCGGTCTGACCGGACTGCACCGCGGCCAGCGCGTTGCCATGCGAGTGGATGACGCCCTTCGGCGGCCCGCTGCTTCCCGACGTGAACATGATGACCAGCGTGTCGCTGGGGGTGACGGCCGCCGTCATGGCATCGATGTCCTGCTCGCCGGACGTCAACTGGGCGGGCGCCCAAGCCGACTGCAGTGCAGGCAGTTCAGGCGTATTCATGACCCCCGCCAAGTCATCCAGATAACGGTGGCCGCGGAATTCCTCGACCGCGATCAGCGACATAACGGAGGCAACCCGCAACTGGGCCACCAGCTCCGGAGGCTGCAGGAGCGTGCTCAAGGGCACCAGGACAGCGCCGATACGCGTCAACGCCGCGGCGATTTGCACCCACTGCGCGCGGTTCGGCATGATCAGCCCGACCCGGGTGCCCTTGCTGATGCCGGCTTCGATGAACCCCGCCGCCATCGCGCGGGTGGTCTGGTCAAGCTCGGCGTAGCTGAGCCGCGAGTCGGTGTCGACGACCATCGGCTTGTCGCCATGCTGGGCCGCACGGCGCCGGATCACCGCGTCGATGGTGTCAAGCATCGAACAGCTTCTGTAACGCGGCGAGGTCGACCTTGCCGCTGGAGAGCACGGGAATCGCGGAACGCGGCACGGCCACAAACCTTTTCGGGATCTTGTAGGACGACAACTCGGCCTTGAGCAGGTCGAGCACCGAGGCCTCGTCGAACCCGGCGTCGTCCCCCAACGCGATGACCGCGGCGACCAGTTGTCCGCGCTCGGGATCGGGGAGTCCCAGCACGTGTGCGACGGTCCCACCGGTCACCTTGGCGATCGCCTTCTCGACCTCGGCGGGTGCGACGTTGGCGCCTGCAGTCTTGATCATCGCCCCACGCCGGCCGATGAAGTAGACGAAGCCGTCGGCGTCGATGCGGACGAGGTCGCCGGTGTGGAACCAGCCGTCGTCATCGAAGCACTCTTCGCGGCTACGCTTGTAGTACCGCTGCATCACATACGGTCCGCGGATACACAGTTCGCCGTCGACAATCTTGGTGTCGAAACCGGGCGCTGGCCTGCCGAATGAGCCGCGTCGGTACTCGGGTTGGTTGGATTCGTCCTCACTGATCGTGATGACGCTGCCCGCTTCGGTCATGCCGAGCATGGTGTGGCGCAACTCGGGATCGGCAGGCCGAACGTCGGGCGCCATGATCGGATACAGGTTCCCGCGACGCATGGACGACAAGTTGCGCCCAGGCAGGCTGGGGTGATTCGCGAGATGGGCAATCCCTGTCACGAAACCATTGGTCATTGTGGGCTTTTCGGCTTCGAGCAGATCGAGCGTCTCGCCGGCGTCGGTGGCGTTGGAACACACCAAAGTCGAGCCAGCGAGCAGTGTGGCCAGCACCGCGAATGCGATTCCGCCGATCCAGAAGAACGGCGAATTGCAGAACAGCTTGTCGTTCGCGGTCAACCCGCGAATTTCGTTGAGCACCTCTTGGTGGCCAAGCAGGGAGAAGTGTGTGTGAACGACGCCCTTGGGCGCGCTGGTCGAGCCTGACGTGTAGACAATGGCTAGCGGATCCGACTCGTCGACGTCACCTTCCAACGCCTCGAGCCGCCAGGCCTCAACGCAGTCGGCGGGTTCGGAGTCGATGAGGACGTGGCGCAGCAACGGAACCTCGACGCCGGCGAGGCGCTCCCGGTAGTCATGAGCACGAAAGGACGCAGTGGCCAGCAGGATTTCAGTGTCGCTGTCGACGAGCTGCGTCTCGATCTCCGGTGCGGTGGCGAAGGTCGAGAACGGTATGACGACTGCGCCGATGCGTGCTGCGGCCAGCATTGCGACGATCCACGGGGCGCCGTTCGGGTAGAGGAGCCCGACGTGAGTGCCCTTGCCGGCGCCGAGCGCAATCAGGCCGCGCGCCAACCGCGCCGAGCGGCGGTCCGCGTCTGCGTAGCTGAGCCGCTCGGCATCACAGATCAGCAGCGGATGCTCGCCACGGGCGCGCGACTGCCGCCGCAACACCCCGCCGACGGTGAGGGCGTCACGTGGCATGTTCGACGGGCTGGCTGAAGAATTCACGGACCGCACCGAGGTCTGCCTTGCCGGAGGGCGTTCGGGGAATCTGGTCGACGATCGCGACCGCGGCAGGAATCTCATAGCGCGCCAACCGCGCTCGCAGATAATCGATCAACGCGGCGGCGTCGACGGGTGCACGTAACTCGACCATTGCAACCGGTGTCTCGCCGAGCCGGTCATCGGACCTGGCCACGACGGCCGCGCCCCGCACCGCAGGATGGCTCTCCAGCGCGCCGCGCACGTCGTCGGGCATCACCTTGAAGCCGCCGCGGATGATGGCCTGATCGGCGCGTCCGAGGATCCAGAGGAACCCGTCGGCGTCGATGCGCGCCAGGTCGGTGGTGCGCATCCAGTCGGTAGACGGACCCAGCTGACCGGGTTTGACCTCCAACAACCCGGGTTGGTCGGGGCCGAGCGGGGTGCCGGTGTCGTCGACGACCCTCAGTTGCGCTCCGAGAGTTGCCCGGCCAACGCTGCCGCGCTTGTCCTGCCAGTACTCCTGATAATCGGACAACGTCCAGCCAGCGACACCACCACCGAATTCCGTTGCGGCGTAAGACGTCAGGACGGGAATACCGAACTTTGCGGTGAAAGTGTCGGCATCCTCGGCCGACAGCGGCGCCGTGCCCGACGTGACCGCCCGGACGCTCGCCAGATCCTCGCGAGTCAGATCGGAATGCAACACGGTCCGCAGTGCGGCGGGCACCAGTGACACTGCGCGCGGCCGGTGCCTACGTACCGCGTCGGCCCACTGGTCGAGCGCAAATCGATCCAGCAACGCGAATGGCCTTGCCTCACAGACACACTGCAGCACTCGGAAGACGCCGCCGATATGCACCAGCGGGGCGTTGACGATCGCAACTCCCTTTCGCAGCTCAGTCGGGGCGGCGGCCGCTGAGACCACGCTGTGCGCCAGCATGTCGTAAGTGAGGTCGATTCGCTTGGGTGGACCGGTCGTTCCGCTGGTCAGCATCCGCACGGCGACGCCGGGGCGGGTCGCGCTGGTTACGACCGAAGGAACTTCTGGCGCATCGTCTAGACCCGACAGCGGTACCCATGCAGGGCCGTCGGGAACCAGCGCAGCAAGATCGTCCGCTGTCCCCATAACCAGCGGCAGGTCAAGCGCGGCGATATCGTCACGCGTGCGGTCTTTGCCGCGCGACGGATTGATTGTCACCACAGTGCCGCCACCGAGCAGGACGCCGAGGAGAGCCGCGACGTGGGCGGGGCTGTTGCGCAGCAGGATCCCGACTTCGGAGTCGCCGACGACGGCGATTCGCTTCGCGAGGCCGGACACCTGACGCCATGTCGACCACTGGCCGTCGTACTCGATGGCCACGGCCTCCGGCGACAGCCCCAGCACGCCGGCGATGCGCCTGCTGAGTGGATGCATCAGCGCACCCTCGGTTCCGCCGCCGATTCGTCACCGTGGGCCGCAAGTTCAGCCTGCCCGAGCGGATTTCCCAGCCGGGTATAGATCAGGTTCTGTTCCAGCGCCGCGCGATACGGTTTGTCCAGCGACTCCCAGATCGCCTTCACGGTGCCCTGGGTGGCCGACGGTGGCTTGGCGGCGATCGCTGTGGCGATCTCGTTGGCGCGCGCCCAGAGCCGGTCGCGGGAGACTACGACCTCGGACACCAAGCCGATGCGAAGGGCAGTGTCGGCACCGACGCGTTCGTCGTTGCCCATCAACGCGATTCGCAGAGCCTCGCCGAGACCGACGCGGCGCATCAACCCGATCGGCTCCAAGGCACACACCAAGCCAGCGCTGACGTGGGAGTCGAAGAACGTCGCGTCCTCGGAGCAGATCACCACATCGGACTCGTTGACGAAGTAGAACGCACCCGCAGTGCAGATGCCGTGAACGGCGCACACGACGGGTTTCCACATCTTCTGCCATTTCGGGCTGAGCGCCTCGCCCGGATCCTCGTGATTCCACACGTTGTCCGGCTGGCAGTAGGAGGACTTGATGTCCAGACCGGCGCTGAACGCCCGGTCGCCGGCGGCACGAAGCACGACAGCGTGCACCGCCTCGTCGAGTTTGACGATGCGCCACGCCTGGGCCATCTCCTCGCACATGGTGCGGTTGAAAGCGTTGAGGCAATCCGGCCGGTTCAGCGTGATGGTAGCGACGTGAACGTCGGCATCCACGTCGAGCAGGATCGTTTCGAACGCCGTCACCGGCACTGCCAATTCGGCGCGCGCTTCTCCATGAATGCCGTTGGTCCCTCGAGCGCATCCTCAGTGCGCACCACACGCTCGCGGAACGTCTCGGCAAGAATCTCGGCCTCATGCAGGGGCAGGTCGAGTGTCTTGTGGATGGCCAACCGCGTTCCACGCACGGCCAGTGGTGCGTTCGAGTTCACGATGTCGGCGATTTCATGCGCGCGTTCGAGAAGCTTGTCGTGCTCGACGACTTCGCTGATCATGCCGAGCTCGTAGGCGCGCTGTGCGCTCATCCGCTCGTGCTTGCCCATCAGTGCCATCCGCAGCGCGATATTGCGTGGTAGCACTCTGGCAAGCCGCACCATTTCGCGACCGGCCACCAAGCCGATGCTGACGTGCGGATCGAAGAATGTCGCCTTGTCGGATGCGATCGCAATGTCGCCGGTGGTAATCCAGTCCAGTCCTGCGCCACAACACAATCCGTTGATGGCTGTCAGGACGGGCTTGGCCATGCGTCGGAACGGCGGGGTGCCCTCCTGGGGCGCCTCCCACTGGTCGTAGGTGGACAGATAAGGGCGCTCGTAGATCACCCGGCCGTCTTCGGGAATCTCGCCGACGTCGGCGCCGGTGCAGAAGGCGCGGCCGGTGCCGGTGACGATGAGGGTCCAGATGTTGTCGTCGTTCTCGGCTTCGTCGTATGCGGCGCGCAGTTCCGCGATCATCGCCGGACTGAGTGCGTTGAGAGCGTCGGGCCGGTTCAGCGTGATCGTGACCTTGTGCCCGTCGACTTCGTACTTGACGAATTTCATCTGGTCACCTTCCGCCGAACTCCGGTGTGCGCTTGTCGCGGAACGCCGCCAGGCCCTCTTTGAAATCGGCTGTCCTGCACGATAACTCAACGTTGAACAGCTCCTGCGTCATCGCCTGATCCAGCGTGGCATGCTGCCCGTAGTTGATTGCTTGCTTGGCCAGCCCGATGGCGACCGTCGGCCCGGACGCCAGCCGGTTCACCAATTGCTCGCTGACGTCGTCGAGCTCGGCTGTGCCCACGTACCGATGCACCAGCCCCCAGTCCGCGGCATCGCTGCCGCCCACCTTCTCGCCGAGCATCAGCATCTCCTTGGCCCGTGCGACACCGACCAGCCGGGGCAACAGCCACGTGGAGCCGGAGTCGGGGGAGAAGCCGCGTCCGACGAACGGCTCCCAGAACACCGCGTCGTCGGCGGCGACGGTGAAATCGGCGGCCAGTGCGAGGTTGCAGCCAAGGCCGACAGCCCATCCCCGCACACTGCAGACCACGGGCAGGTGGATGGTGTGCAGGAGTTCGATCACGCGGTTGGCGGTGTGCGGAATGCGGCGGACGAGATCGCCTGTGCGCGGCCGCTGTCCGGAGCTGTTGGTGGCCACCCAGTCCACGCCTGCGCAGAAGTCGGCGCCCGCCCCGCGGAGGTAAATGGCGCGCAGCGAATCGTCGGTGGCGGCCTTGGTCAGCAGTTCGACAAGGGCGTCGATCATCGACTGGCTTAGCGCGTTGCGTCTCGACGGACGATCGAGCGTGAGCCGAAGGACGTCGCCGTCCCGCGCGGCCGTCACTGCGCCAATGTCGCTCACTGTTGAATCCGCCCATCCAGAGCTATACGGTTACCCCTACAGTATTGCTATCCTGTACAAGTTAGCAAGGAAAGGGCGCATGGCGGAAGACACACCGCGATACGGCGAGCAACCGCTGGCGCAGACGGTCGAGGCTGCGGGTGCTCTCCGACGTCTGACGGGTCTGTTGCTGTCCTTGGAGCATGAGCATCCGACGGTGGACGCCATGCTCGCGCAGGTCGCCGATTGGGAACGAGAGTTGGCGGGCGCGGTCCCGCCGGATCCCACGCCCCGGATCGGCGAGGGTGACGAGGAAAAGCGCGTCTATCTGGACCACGCATTCGATGTCGGCGCGTACAACCCCTGTTTTCCCGAATACACCTTCGATCATCTCGACGACGAAACCGCTTCTGGCCGTGTCACCTTCCCACTGGTATACGAAGGCCCGCCCGGGTTGGTGAACGGAGGATTTCTGGCTGTCTTCTTCGACTGCATCACCCAGCACCAGAGTTGCGCGGCCGCGCGCACAGGAAAGACGCGCTCACTCACGGTGACCTTTCGCAGGCCCACCCCTGTTCTCACCGAGCTGCGCTTCGACATCGAGCGGCTCGAAGCAGAGGGCAGAGTGGCGTCGACGGCGCGACTGCTGCTTGATGATGAGGTGCTCTGCATCGGTGAGTTGAAAACGGTGGCGAACTCGCCGGACAAACTGACCGGCTTTCAATTTGGTAAGCGGCGGGCCGAGTTCTAGTGGTGGTTCAACGGATTCGTCAGCCTCGGGTGGCCGAGATCGTGGCCTCCCGGCTGCGGGAGGACATTCTGTCCGGCCGGCTCAAGGAAGGCGATGTGCTGCCGTCGCAGGAGAGCTTGTTCTCCGAGTTCGGGGTGAGCCCGCCGGCACTGCGCGAAGCGATCCACATCCTGGAAACCGATGGGCTGATCTCGGTGCGCCGCGGAAACGTCGGCGGGGCAGTCGTTCATCAGCCGTCGGCCGAGCGAACCGCGCACATGATCAGCATGGTGTTGCAGTCGCGGTCCTCGACACCCGCGGACGTCAGCGGCGCGCTGGTGCACCTCGAGCCGATTTGCGCCGGGATGTGCGCGGGGCGTGAGGATCGGCTGACCGAGGTCGTGCCGTACCTCGAGGCCGAAATCGAGATGCAGACAGAGCAATTCGACGACTTATCGCGCTATGTGCCCAACGCGCGACGGTTTCATGAGGCGATCGTGTCCCGATGCGGTAACGAGCCGATGATCTTGCTGATCGGCTCCATGGAGCTGATCTGGTCAGCCCACGAGTCGTCGGTGTGGAGCGACGAAGGGGATCCGATGTCGCGCAAGACCATGCGTGCGGCGCTGCGCGATCACCAACGCCTGCTGGACGCAATTCGTGACGGCGACTCCGCACGCGCGGTGCGGCTCGCACAGGACCACCTGGCCGTCGCTCGTCGCAACACGCTAACGGCTGGCAGTGACAAAACCATTGAGGCCAAATTGATTTCGAATGGCAAACATCAGGAGCCTGGCAGATGACAACCTCCACAGACGACCGCGTTTTGTTCGACGTGGACTCCGACAAGCGGATCGCGACGATCACGTTCAACAACCCCAGCCAACGCAATTCGTACGACGCGGCGATGCGCGATACGGTCGCACGCTATCTGGATCGCGTTGCCGAAGACGACGACATCACGGTTGTGTTGCTGCGCGGCGCGGAGGGCGTCTTCAGCACCGGTGCTGACATGAACAACGCATACGGCTGGTACGGCGATGAGCGCTCGCGCGACGAGCGGACAAACACCGATAAAGACGCGCCGGAAGCCAAGCGGCGGCCCAGTCAGCGCAGGCGGCTGACCGTGGATCGAAAGTCGTTCACCTTCTATCACAACCTGATGGGCTTCCCGAAGGTCACAGTGGGGGAGATCAGTGGGTACGCGCTCGGGGGCGGCTTCGAGATGGCGTTGATGACCGACATCTCGGTGATCGGGCGTAACACCAAGATCGGCATGCCCGCCACCCGATTTCTCGGGCCCGCGCTTGGCAGCCTGCACATGTTCTTCCATCGGCTCGGCCCTGTGCTGGCGCGTCGACTGCTGCTGACCGGCGACATCATCGAGGCGGGCGCCGTCGAGCACCTCGGCGTTTTCACCGAGACGTGCGAACCCGCCGCGGTCCCGGCCAGGGCCCGGTACTGGGCTGAGAAGGCCGCGAGGATGCCCGCCGACGGTGTCGTGATCGCGAAGGAGGCCTTCCGGCTCGTCGAGCAGAGCCAGGCCTACCAGGGCGAGGAAGTCGCCAGCTATCTGTTCCACGCATTCGGGACGAACCTGCAGTTCGCGCCGGGCGAGTTCAACTTCGTGAAGACGCGGGCGCAACGCGGAACCAAGGAAGCGTTCCGGTTGCGCGACGAGCATTTCTACGTGCCAGAGCCGGAGTGACGCCGGTCACGTACTGACAGCGATACAGTATCTGCTACTTTTGTAAAGTAGTTACGCCGAAAGCCGAGGTCGAAACATGCCAACACCCGTGATCGTCAGTGCCGCCAGGACGGCCATCGGCCGCTCGTTCAAGGGGACGCTGGTCAACACGCCCCCGGAGACGCTTATCACGACGGTGCTGCCGGAAGTCGTGCGCCGGTCCGGCGTCGACCCCAGTGCGTTCGACGACATCATCTTCGCCGAATCGCATTACGGCGGCGGCGATCTCGCACGCTACGCCGCGGCGGCCACCGGCATGGAGGACATTCCTGGCCAGTCGGTGAACCGGCACTGCGCGGGCAGCCTCACCGCGATCGGCAACGCGGCCGCGCAGATCGGCTCTGGGATGGAGCGCGCGCTCATCGCCGGTGGCGTGCAGTCGCTGTCGATGACGCCGCTGATGAACCAACGCATCCCCGGGCCCGAGCTGAAGTTCGAGGAACGCTGGATGCCGCCGACGCACCCCGAGACGCCTGATGCGCCATGCAAGGACATGTCGATCACCGTCGGGTGGAACACCGCTCAGGCTGTCGGCATCACGCGTGAGGAGATGGACGCGTGGGCTGCGCGGTCGCATGAGCGTGCGATCGCGGCCATCGACGCGGGCAAGTTCGTCGACGAGATCATTCCGCTGAAGGTCCAGCAGTTCGACGGGTCGGTGATCGACTTCAGCGTGGACGAGCACCCGCGCCGCGACACCACCGTCGAGAAGCTCGCGGGCCTCAAGGTCCTGCATCCGGAGATCGAAGGATTCTCGATCACCGCGGGCAACAGCAGCGGCACCAACGATGCTGCGGCTGCTGTTGCACTTGTCGATGGCGACTACGCCGACGCCGAGAAGCTGACCAAGTTGGCAACCGTGAAGGCTTGGGCCGCAGCAGGTGTCTCTCCGCGCGATTGCGGGCTGGGTGCCGTGAAGGTGATCGGCAAGGTGCTGCAGCGGGCTGGGCTCAAGCCGTCCGATGTCGCGCTGTGGGAGATCAACGAGGCGTTCGCCTCGGTGCCGATCGCGGCGTGCCGCGAGTACGACATCGACGAGGAGCTGGTCAACTTCTCCGGAAGTGGTTGCAGCCTCGGCCATCCCATCGCCGCGTCGGGCGCGCGGATGATCACGACGTTGGTTTACGAGTTACAGCGGCGCGGCGGTGGCATCGGCGTGGCAGCGATGTGCGCGGGTGGCGGCCAGGGCGGCGCCGTCGTCATCGAGGTCTAGCGCGAGCCGCCGAACGTGGGTTACCCGCACGTGTTCGCGCGCTTTCGCGTGACACAAGCCCACACTCGGAAGAGGGACTAGCGCGCGGCGGCGGCCTTGCTTCGCGTGCGCGGTCCCGACGCCTTCGTCGCCTTGCGCGCAGGCTTGCTGCCCGAACCGATGAGCCGACCTGCATGGTCGAGGATGCACTCGAGGCCGAACTCGAAGTTCTTGTCGTCGGCAGCGCCGATGTGATGCCCCTTCGCCGTCACCTGGGCCAGCAGCGGCGTGGTTTCGGGATCGATCGCCATCGTTTCTTCGATGTCACTCGGCCCCTCGTCGGCTGCCCGGTTCTTGTCGCGCAGCCGTTGCAGCACCACCGACCCGCGGACATGCACCGACACCGCGGAGTACGTGTCGAACGCATCCTCGGGTGACAGGCCGGCTTCCACCAGACTCGCGATCGCCTTCTCTACCTCTTTCACGCCCAGCTTGGCCGCCCGCGGACTCAAAGCCGACCGGATGAGAATCAGATCGCACAGAATCGGGTTGCCCATGAACGCTTTTCGCATGACGCGCGCATGATTGCGTAACGTCTCGCGCCAATCCTTGGCCTCGACGTACGGCGTGGCGAAGACATACTGGCGCAGCGCGCGATCGGTCATCGCGTTGAGCAGATCGTCCTTCTTGCGGAAGTACCAGTAGATGCTCGTGACACCGACGCCGAGGTGCTTGCCGAGCAGCGGCATGCTGAGGTTGTCGATCCCGACCTCTTCCGCGAGCTCGAACGCGCCCTTGATGATGTCGTCGGGATTGATGGACCCGCGCTCGCGTCGCTGACGCTTCTCAGCGGTTGCCTGCTTGGCCACGAAGGGCACCTCCATCAAGTGTTGGTGGACTCGAATTTACCGGCAGCCACCGTCTGAACTGCGTCTTTGCGTCCGTGTCGCCGCTCGGCCGTTACCGTCAACCTTACCGGCGGCCATCCAGTCGACGGCGCCTTCACTTTCTCACTCTTCTACTGTAAGACCTATAGTAAGCGTTTCTAGCAAATCGGGCGAAAGGCGAAGGACCAAGAGTGTCGGACGAAATTCTCACCGAGCGCCGCGGGCGGGTGCTTGTCATCACTATCAATCGGCCGGATGCGCGCAACGCGGTGAACCTCGCGGTGAGCCAGGGTCTGGCCGACGCCGTCGATGAACTCGACGAAAGCACTGACCTGTCCGTCGCGGTGATCACCGGCGCCGGCGGCAACTTCTGCGCGGGCATGGACCTGAAGGCCTTCGCCGCCGGCGAGGTCGTAGCCATCCCCGGCCGCGGCATCGGCTTCACCGAACGGCCGCCGCGCAAACCGCTGATCTCGGCCGTCGAGGGTTACGCGCTGGCAGGCGGCACCGAGGTCGTCCTCGCCACGGACCTGGTGGTCGCGTCGCGGGAAGCGAAGTTCGGCATCCCCGAGGTCAAGCGCGGCCTGGTAGCCGCGGGCGGCGGACTGCTGCGACTGCAGAAGCGCATCCCGTATCAAAAGGCGCTCGAACTCGCGCTGACCGGCGACAGCTTCACCGCTGAACAGGGTGAGGCATGGGGTTTCGTCAACGTCCTCACGGAACCGGGCAAGGCGCTGGACGGGGCGATCGAACTCGCCGAGCGCATCACCGCCAACGGGCCGCTGGCAATCGCCACCACCAAGGAGATCATGACCAAGTCCGCGGACTGGAGCGAGGAGGAGATGTGGAAAAAGCAGCTCGAACACATCATTCCGATCTTCACGTCCAACGACGCCAAGGAGGGCGCTATCGCGTTCGCCGAGAAGCGGGCGCCGAACTGGACCGGCTCGTAGGAGTAGCGCCGTGGACCTCGGGCTCAAGGATGCCACGGCCGTCGTGGTCGGCGGCGGTCGCGGAATGGGTTACGCGGCCGCGCGCTGCCTGGCCGATGACGGTGCAAGGGTGGCCGTCGTCGGGCGGACGAAAGACATTCTCGAGCGGGCCGCGAAAGACCTGGCCGAGTGCGGAAGCCCTGACGCGTTGGGATTGGTCGCCGACACCACTGACGCAGAACACGTCCAGCGGGTGTTCGACGAGCTGAGCCAGCGCTGGGACGGCCAACTCAACGCGCTCATCAACGCGGTCGGCCCCGGCTCGATAGGCACGTTCGAGGATCTCACCGACGAGCAGTGGCGCGCGGCCTTCGACGACGGCGTGCTGGGAATGGTGCACTGCGTTCGCTCCGCACTGCCGCTGCTGCGAAAGGCGCCATGGGCCCGGATCGTCAACTTCTCTGCACATTCCACGCAACGGCAGACCGTCATTCTGCCCGCGTACACGGCCGCCAAGGCGGCACTGACGAGCATCTCGAAGAACTTGTCGCTGCTGCTGGCCAAGGACGAGATCATGGTCAACGTCGTCTCGCCGGGCAGCATCGCTTCAGAAGCCTTGCGCGGCTGGGCGGAATCGGTCGGCGTCGACGGCACCGACCCCTATGCGCTGATGGCCGCCATCGACAAGCACTTCGGGCATCCGGCGCATCTGCCGCGCGCCGGACAGCCCGAGGAGATCGGGCCTGTTGTCGCATTTCTCGCGTCCAAGCGCAACTCGTACATGACCGGCGCCAACATCAACGTCGACGGCGGTAGTGATTTCACCTAGGGAGTAAGTTATGGCGACTGCCAACGAAGCTCGCGAATGGGCCCACGCCACGCTGCGCGGAATCGGCAACAGCCTCTACACGCCGTTCTGTGGTACCGACGGCGACGACATCGACTGGGACGCATACCGGACACTGGTGCGCTACTGCGTCGGCGAACTGCGCCACCCGATGTTGTGGTGCACCAGCGGCATCGCCGAGTTCTGGTCACTCACTCTCGATGAGCGAAAGCGCTTGCTGGAGGTCGCGATTGAGGAAGGGCGCACTGCCGATCCCAATGTCGTCGTGCAGGCCTGCACCGCCGCGACAGCGGCCAAGGATTGCCTGGAGCTGACGCAACACGCCCAGCAGGTGGGTGCCGACATCGTCTACATCCAGACGCCGATGATGGAGGCGCACGGCGGCGAGGGCGTGCTGAACTTCTTCCGCTACATCGCTGGCCGCACCGACATCGCGCTGGGCATGTTCAATTCGCCGTCCTCGGGCTATGTGTTGACACCCGCTGAAAGCGCACGGATTTGCGACGAGATCCCGGCCGTCTGCGCCACCAAGGAGGGCGCGTTCCGGCCTGCCAGCAGTCGGATGCTGCACGAGTTCGCGCCCGATCTGGTGATCTGGGAGTGCGATCTGACCGTCTACCGCGCCGGCTGGCTGCGCGCAGGCATAGTCGGACCGGCACAACTCGGCACGGCCGGCTATCTGTACGAAACCCCGCAACAGCCAATAATTTCCGAGTATTGGCAGCTGGTGTGGAACGACAAGCTGATCGAGGCGATGGACTTCGCCGAGAAGTCTGGGCTCGACCAGTTCGGCGTCGACATGCGCTCGTGGTTCACCTGCTACCCCGGGCGGCGCGACTACTTCACGCATTGGGGCGGCGCTTTCAAGTACGCCGCGTCTCTACTTGGCCTGCCGATCGGGGACTACCCGCATTCGAGGCCCCCGCAGGCGGTGCTGCCCGAGGACGGAAAGACGCAGATCCGAACGGCGTATCAACGCTTCGGATTGATCGCCTGACCCGTTGCGGAAGGTACTACCGATAGGTGTACAGTATGGGATTACATCCAGCTGGAAGCCGCTACTGAGGAGGTTCGCCGGGTGACTGCGACCAGCGACACCGATCCGGTCCTGTACGAGGTTCGCGCAACCGGCGTCGCGGTGGTGACCCTCAACCGGCCCGAGCGGATGAACGGCTGGGGCGGCGGTCTTGCCTCCACGTTCTACGAACACCTCGACGATGCGGACGCCGATCCCGACGTCCGGGCAATCGTCGTGACCGGCAGCGGCCGCGCCTTCTGCGCAGGCGCCGATATGGGCAGCCTGAACTCGATCAGCAATGCCACCGTCGACGCCGTGGGCGATACCGACGTCACCAAGCTCGTCGGCTCGCACCATCCTCACCACGTGATGACCATGCGCAAGCCCGTCATCGCCGCGATCAACGGGGCCTGCGCCGGCATGGGGCTGACGATGGCGTTGGTGTGCGACGTCCGGTTCGCCGCCGAGGGAGCCAAATTCACGACGTCGTTCGCGCGGCGCGGGCTGATCGCCGAATACGGCATTTCCTGGATCCTGCCGCGGGTCGTCGGGTGGGGCACCGCCATGGATCTGCTCCTGAGCGGACGCGTCTTTTTCGCCGACGAGGCGGCAAAACTCGGGCTCGTCAACGAGGTCGTGGCGCCGGACGAGCTGTTGCCACGAGCCATCGGCTACGCCGAGGACATCGCCGACAACTGTGCACCCAGTTCGCTGGCCGTAATCAAGCAACAGGTGTACGCAGACACCATGCGCGATGTTTTCGAAGCCAGTGCGGTAGCCGAGAAGCTGATGCACGAATCGATGCTTCGCCCCGACTTCATCGAGGGCATCACGAGCTTCTTCGAGAAGCGTCCGCCCAACTTCCCGTCTCTCAAGGAGGACACGCGATGACAGCAGAGCGAGTAGCGCAGCGGATCGCGCATCCAACTCTGGACTACAAGGCGATCGACGTCGACAACCACTACTACGAGACGCTCGACTCCTGCACCCGGCATCTGCCCAAGGAATTCAAACGACGCGGCGTCCAGATGGTTCAGGACGGCAAGCGCACCTTGGCAGTGATGGCCGAGAAGGTCAACCACTTCATTCCCAACCCGACGTTCGACCCGATCATCGAACCCGGTTGCCTGGATCTGCTGTTCCGCGGTGAGATTCCCGAAGGCGTCGACCCCGCGTCGCTGATGAAGGTCGACCGAATGGCCGATCATCCCGAGTACCAGAACCGCGACGCGAGGGTGAAGGTCCTCGACCGTCAGAACCTCGAGACCGTGTTCATGCTGCCGACATTCGCGTGCGGCGTCGAAGAAGCGCTCAAGCACGACGTCGAGGCGACGATGGCCACGGTGCGCGCGTTCAACCTCTGGCTCGACGAAGACTGGGGTTTCGACCGTCCCGATCACCGGATCATCGCCGCGCCGATCATCTCGCTGGCTGACCCGGACAAGGCCGTCGAGGAAGTCGAATTCGTGCTCGATCGCGGCGCCAGGATGGTACTGGTGCGGCCAGCGCCGGTGCCGGGCGTGGTCAAGCCGCGGTCGTTGGGCGACCCGTTGCACGATCCCGTGTGGGCGCGGTTGGCGGAAGCGGGGATACCGGTGGGATTCCACCTGTCCGACAGCGGATATCTGGCGATCGCGGCGTTGTGGGGCGGCAAGGCGACGTTCGAGGGCTTCGGCAAGAAGGATCCGCTCGACCAGGTCCTGCTCGACGACCGCGCCATCCACGACACGATGGCCTCGATGATCGTGCATCAGGTCTTCACCCGGCATCCGAAGCTCAAGGTGGCCAGCATCGAAAACGGGTCCTACTTCGTCTACCGCTTGATCAAACGGCTGAAGAAGGCGGCCAACACCGCGCCATACCACTTCAAAGAGGACCCGGTCGAGCAGCTACGCAACAACGTCTGGATCGCACCGTATTACGAGGACGACGTGAAGCTGCTCGCCGAAACTATCGGTGTGGACAAAATCCTGTTCGGCTCCGACTGGCCCCACGGTGAGGGGCTCGCGGATCCAATGTCGTTTACCGCCGACATCCCGCAGTTCCCCGAGTTCAGCGCCGAGGATACCCGGAAAGTCATGCGGGACAACGCATTAGAGCTTCTTGGCGTCAAGGTCTCGGCATAGCCTTCCTATGACCGAGTGGACCATCGGCGCGGTTCTGGACGCCATAGCGGAGACGGTTCCCGACCGGCTGATGACCGTCTGCGGCGCGCGTCGCAGCACGTTCGGCGAATCGGCGGATCGAACCCGCAAGCTGGCGAACTTCCTGGCCGGCAACGGGTTTGGCGCCCATCGTGAGCGCAAAGACCTCCAGAACTGGGAATGCGGCCAGGATCGCGTCGCGCTGATCATGCACAACGATCTCTACCCCGACGTGGTGATCGGTTGCCTGAAGGCCCGTACCGTGCCCGCCAACGTGAATTACAACTACACGCCCCGCGAGGTCGTCGAACTCCTCGACTATCTGCGACCGCGGGCCGTGGTCTATCACCGCTCTTTGGGCCCTAGGTTCGCCGACGTGCTGCCCCCCGCGTCGGCCGACCTGCTGATTTCGGTGGACGACGGCAGTGACGCTGCAGAGCTATCCGGCGCAGTCACGCTGGAAGATGCTCTGGCCCAAGGTGATACCGACCTTGTCATCACGCCGTCTCCAGACGATCTGCTGATGGTCTGCACCGGCGGCACCACGGGGCGCCCCAAAGGTGTGATGTGGCGGCAGAGCGACAGCTACGTCGTGTCGATGAACGGCGCCGACCATGAAGCCGCCGGGGAGATACACGACAAGGTGCGCCACGGCGGGGCGCCGTGGTTCGCCGTCTCACCGCTGATGCACGCCGCCGGCATGTGGACCGCCTTCGCGGCCCTGCTCAACGGGTTGCCCGTCGTCCTGTATGACCGGCCGAAATTCGACCCGCCTACTGTGCTCGCGACAGCGGAGCGCGAAAAGGTCGGAATGATGACGATGGTCGGCGACGCCTACGCCGGGCCGCTAGTGGAGGAGCTGCAGCGGGGCGGTTACGACCTGTCGTCGATGTTCGCGATCGGCACCGGGGGAGCGGCGACGAATCCGAAATACCAACGCGCGCTGCTGGAATTGCTGCCACAGATCACGCTGATCAACGGATACGGGTCGTCGGAGACGGGGAACGTCGGCTTCGGCCGCAGTCAGCGCGGCGACGAGAAGGACACCTTCGAACTGCGCGAGGGTGCGCTGGTGGTGTCCGAGGACTACAGCCGGTTCCTGGGGCCCGGCGAGGACGAGATCGGTTATGTCGCACGCGCGGGCCGCATCCCGCTGGGCTACTTCGACGACCCTGCTGCCACTCAGAAGACTTTCCCCGTGGTCGAAGGACAGCGTGTGGTGATCTCAGGGGACCGGGGCTCGCTCGCCGCCGACGGCACCATGCGATTGTTCGGCCGCGACTCGCTGGTCATCAACACCGGCGGCGAAAAGGTGTTCGTCGAGGAGGTCGAAGAGGTCCTGCGTGCGCACCCGAGCGTCGCCGACGCATTGGTGGTCGGCCGACCGAGTGAGCGGTGGGGCCAGGAAGTCGTCGCTCTGGTGGCGCTTCGTGATGAGGTAGATCACGCAGCGTTGCAGGAACTCTGCGCATCGCAGCTGGCCCGGTTCAAGGCGCCCAAGGAGTTCATCATCGTCGAGCAAGTCAGGCGGCTCGGCAATGGCAAAGCCGACTATCGATGGGCGAAAAGCGTTGCGACACAGAAGGCTCCAGTATGACCCACAAAGCGATTGACGGCCTTGTCAACGTGCACTTCGGGGAAACCGAGAAGCAGCCCACCTGGATGCTCAAGGTGCGTGACGACTACTTCAAGGGGCCCGAGTCGATGTTCGCGCCCGTCGACATGTCCGAGCTGCTCGACGAGATGGATGAGCAGGGTGTCGCGAAAGCGATCCTGATGGACAACGTTACCAAGCCATCGGTGACCGCGCGCAAGTTCGTCGAAGCAAAGCCAGAGCGGTTCGCGCTGGCGATGGGCGGGATCAATCTGCTGCGGCCGATACCGTCACTGAGGGAACTGGCCGCGGTCGCCTCGGATCTGCCAGTGGCGTACGCCGTTGTCGGGCCGAGTTTCTGGGGCGACGGCCAATATCCACCCAGTGATGCCGTGTACTACCCGCTCTACACCAAGTGTGCGGAGCTCGAGCTGCCGCTGTGCATCAACACCGGCATTCCGGGGCCGCCGATACCGGGGGAAGTCCAGAACCCGATTCATCTCGACAGGGTGTGCGTGCGCTTCCCTGAGCTCAAGCTGTGCATGATCCATGGCGCCGACCCGTGGTGGGACATCGCCATCCGGCTGATGATCAAGTACCAGAACCTGCGGCTGATGACGTCGGCATGGTCGCCAAAGCGGCTGCCCGACAGCCTCTTGCACTACATGCGGACGCGCGGATCCAGCAAGGTGATGTATGCCTCGGACTGGCCGGTGCTCAAGATGCGCCGGGTCGTTCCCGAGGCGCTGGCGCTGGACCTGCCCGCCGACGTACTCGACAACTACCTCTACCACAATGCGAACGAATTCTTCTTCGGGGCCAGACAGGAGAACTGATGGATCGTTACGAACTGCGCAGAATCGACTACAGCCTCACCGGGGACCGTCAGGCCCTGCAAGCGGCATACAAGGACTTCTTCAAGACCCACTGCTCGATCGAAACAGTGCGGGCCGCGGAGGAGTCAGGGTTTGACAAGAGCTTGTGGGAACGCCTGTGCGCCATGGGGGCGACGACGATGGCGCTACCGGAATCCGTTGGCGGAGACGGCGCGACGCTCGTCGACCTGACACTGGTGGCGGAGGAGATCGGGCGGTCACTGGCTCCTGTCCCGTGGATCGATCATGTCTGCGCGGCTCGGCTGCTCGCACGCCTGGATGCCCTGGAGGCCGACATCGTCAACGGCAAGCAGTTGGCCGCGTTCGACCCGCAACACGACAACGTCTCGGGCGTCAGGCTGATCCCGGCCGGCTCGATCGCCGATCAGATCGTCGTGCGCGACGGCGAAGACATCGTGCGGCTGTCCTTCGGGAGTCGGCCTGCGAAGGTCGACAACATCGGCCGGCTGCCGATGGCGTGGGTCGATCCGACGGGCGCCGACAACCAGACAGTACTCGCGAGCGGTGCCGAGGCGTTAGCGGAATACCAACGCGCGCTGGATGAATGGCGGGTGCTTACCGCTGCGGCGCTGGTGGGTTTGGTCGAGGAAACGCTGACGATTGCCGCGGAGTTCGCGAAGAACAGGTACACCCTCGGCGTGCCGATTTCGACGCTGCAGGGCATCTCGCACCCGCTGGCCGACATCGCGATCACCGTGCAGGGCGGCCGTAACCTCGCCCGCCGCGCGGCGTGGTTCCTGGGCAACGAGCCCGAGGAGCGGCCGGAGCTGGCGCCGTCGGCGTTCGTGTTCATGGCCGAGGAGGCATCCAAGGCCGCGACGATGTGTGTGCACGTGCAGGGCGGTTTGGGGGTTTCCGCGGAGGCGGCGGCAACGGCCTATCTGGTCCGCGCGCGCGGCTGGGCACTGGCAGGAGGCGACCCCGGAGTGAGTGCCAAATACATCGCGGAGATCGTCGCGGCCCGCGAAAGTGGTTCAGGAAAGGGCGCATAAGTGGATTTCTCACGGGTTGAGCTGTCAGACGACGACCAGGCGTTCCTCGAAGAAGCGCGGGACTTCCTGCGTACCCATGTAACTGAGGACGTCATCCGCCGCGACCGCGAGACCGGCGACAACTTCAATGAAGGCGTGCACCTCGCGCTGGGTGCCGCCGGATATCTGGCGAAAGAGTGGAAGCCCGAAGCCGAAGGCGGCTTCAACCGTGTTCGCCGGCGGATCTGGGAACTGGAGAAGCGCCGCGCGCACGTGCCGTGGGTGACCTCGGGCACCACCGCGATGATCGCCCGGTCGGTGGAGAAGTTCGGCTCACCCGAGCTGAAGGCCGAGGTGATGCCGGGCGTGTTCAGCGGGCACATCCGGTTATGCCTCGGCTACACGGAACCCGAAGGTGGTTCCGACGTCGCGACCTGCAAGACCCGCGCGGTGCGGGAGGCGGATGGATCGAGCTGGTTGATTAATGGCTCCAAGATGTTCACCACCGGCGCGCACAACTGCCAGTACGTCTTCCTGATCACCAACACCGATCCCGACGCCCCGAAACACAAGAGCCTCACCATGTTCCTGGTGCCGCTCGATTCGCCAGGCATCGAGATCCAGGGCATCCGCACTGTCGATGGCGACCGCACCAACATCGTCTACTACAGCGACGTCCGGGTCGACGACAAATACCGGCTGGGCGACGTGAACGGCGGCTGGACCGTCGTGCGCGAACCTCTCAACGTTGAGCACGGCGCGGTGGAGGTCGCGGCGGACGGTTTGCAGGATGTGTCGATCATGATGCATCAGGCCGGTTTCATGGCCGACGCTGTCGACAAGGCTGCGGCAAAGGTCGCCCAAGCGGATCCCAACGGGCGCAGGCTAGTTGACGATGGATCAGTGGCGTATCGCCTCGGCCGCAGTGTAGCCCGGATGGAGGCCGCGCTGAGCGCCACGACGATCTTCGGGCGAGTGGCGTTGGCGCAGACGATGCGTGACATCTCCCCGGATCTGATGGACCTCCTCGGCACGGCAGCGTCGCTGCCGGTCGGCACGGACGGCGCGGCCGATGATGGCGCCGCGGAGTACGTCTACCGTTTCGCTCCGTTGGTCGGCATCTACGGCGGCACGCTGGAGGTGTTCCGCAACATGATCGCCCAGTACGTGCTCGGACTGGGCAAGCCGGCTTACGCGCCGCCGGACCAGAAGAAGGCCTCCTAGCGCTCGGCGCTCGAAGGCGGCCATGCGGGCGGGTTGGCTACGATGTCGCCCATGCGTGACACCTGGCTGTCCGAAACCCGCTCCTCGTACGACACCGACGCCTCCGGATACGCCGAAAAGGTACGTGGGCTGCTTGGCGACAAGCCTTACCTGCGCGCAAGTCTGGCGTTGTTCGCAGAGTTGGTGCGCGACGTCGGAGGTGGGCCAGTCGCCGATGTCGGCTGCGGGCCGGGGTACGTCACGCGCTACCTCCATGACGCCGGAGTGGACGCATTCGGCATCGACCTTTCACCCGAGATGATCACAATCGCGCGGCAGGATCACCCCGACCTACGCTTCGAGGTCGGGACGATGACCGACCTCGCCCTCGCGGACAACTCCGTTGCCGGCGTCGTCGCGTTCTGGTCTGTGATCCACGTGCCCGACGACGCCGTGCCCGGTGTGTTCGAGCAGTTCTGCCGAGTGTTGCGTCCTCGGTGTCCGTTACTGGTCGGGTTTCATGTCGGTGACGAAACAAAACACACGTCAGACGGCTACACGGGACGCTCGATCAATGTCGACAGTTACCACCGGCCGCCGAGCAGAGTCGCGGGCTGGCTTCGTGACGTGGGCTTCACGATCGAGGCTGAACTGGTTCTGAGGCCAGACGAAGACGTCCCAGGAGCCGTCATCTTTGCGCGCAGCCCCGGCTGACCGATCGGGTGTTTCAGTGTCCTGACCACGCGCTGGCCGAAGCCGCCGCCTTGACGGCGTTCGGGTCCGGGTTGGCGAATTGAACTGCACGCGAATATTTCTCGGGCAGGTATTTCGTCAGCGCGTCGGCTGTCTCGTACATGTGCTGGTCGGCGTCGAAGATCGGCGCCCCGGTGTGTTGAGTCATAGCGTCACGACCGTCGCCGCGGCGGTGCCAGGTGCGCCGTACAACTGTGCGAACCCGACCTTGGGCTCGCCGGGCACCTGGCGGTCGCCTGCTTCGCCGCGCAGCTGGCGCACCAGCTCGTGGATCTGGCGCAGGCCCGAGGCGCCGATCGGCTCGCCGTTGGCGATCAGCCCGCCGTCGGTGTTGATCGGCATGGCGCCATGGATTTCGGTGGCCCCGTCGGCCAGCAGCTTCTCCTGCTCGCCGTCGGCGCAGAAGCCGCACTCAGCCATGTGAATGATCTCAGCCCCGGCGTCGGTGTCCTGCAACTGGATCACGTCGATGTCTTCCGGTGCGAGACCGGACTTTTCGAATGCCGCCTTGGCCGCATGCACAGTCGGCGCCACGTCTTCGGTAACCGGTGCGAACGTCGTGTTCACCTCGTAGGCGCCGTAGCGTCGGGTGCGGACCTCGACGGCGCGCAGGTACACCGGTTTGGAGGTGTAGCGGTGTGCGATGTCGGCGCGGCACATGACGACTGCCGCAGCGCCTTCGTCGGGTGCGCAGAACATGTACTGCGTGAGCGGGTAGTTCAGCATCGGCGAGTTGAGGATCTCGTCCTCGGATATCGGTTTGCGCCGGAACGCATTTGGGTTCAGTGCCCCGTTGCGGAAGTTCTTGGCTGCGACCTTGGCGAGAGTCTCCTGCGAGATGCCGTGGTCGTGCAGGTAGCGGTTGGCCTTCATGCCGAAGAACTGGGTGGTGAGGTACTGCCCGTTCTCGGCGTACCAGCTGGGCACGCCGACCAGCGCGGGGTCTTCGGTGAAGGCGCCGCGGGGATGCTTGTCGAGGCCGACAGCGATGCCGATGTCATAGTCGCCCAGCCGGATTCCGTCGGCGCATGCCTTGGCTGCGCTGGCCGCGGTGGCGCACGCGTTGAACACGTTGATGAATGGGATGCCGGTCAGGCCAACCATGCCGACGATCGCGTCGGGGTTGGCCACCGTCCAGCTGCCGCCGGTGGCGAACTGAACGTCACTCCACTGCACACCGGCGTCCGCCAGGGCGGAAAAGATCGCGTCGACGCCCATCTCCATCGCGGACTTGCCTTCGAAGCGTCCGAACGGGTGCAGGCCCACGCCGATGATGGCCACGTCGTTCATTTGGGCGGATCCTCTCTAGACGGGCGTGAACGCGAGCGTGACGAGCTCGTCCCCGTCGCATCGGTGGTGAACGGAATCACGGTCAGCTCGACCGGCATGCCGAACTCGAGCTTGGCCGGGTCGTTTTCGGTCAGGCGACCCTCGACGCGGATGACGTCGCCGAGCTCAACGAGCCCGACGCCGAACGGGGTGAAGTCCTTGCCCGTCGGCCCCTTGTAGGGCGGCCCTGGCGGGAAGCCTTGCGTCGTCCAGGCGACGAGGGTGCCGCGACGGGGGAGCAGCACTTGAGACATCTCGCCGGCGCTGCATTTGGGGCAGCGCTGCTGGACCGGGAACGCGGTGGCGCCGCAGCTGCCGCAGGTGCTTCCGATGAGTTGCGGGTCGTCGTCGGGCCAGGTCGATATCTCCGGCGCCAGGGCCTTCGGCATGCGACGATCCTCCCTCGTGAGCGGCCCAAGGGGCGGTAACGGTAAAGCTTACAGTATCGTCGGCTGTTCCAAGCTACTGGATCGCTTTCAGGAACGCGGGTCGATGAGGTCTCGCAGGCGTTCCGCCGGATAGACGGATGCGCCTGCCGCCTGAACACGTTCGGACAGTGCACGATCCGACGTTGCGACGCGGATGCGCTCGGGATGGTGGTCGGCTCGCAGGATCCTCACGATTTCATCGTCGGCCGAGTTCGCGGCCGGCTCGGGTGCGTGCGCCACGGTGATCACCGACGAATCGATCGGTGGCGATGGCGGCTGCTCGAATACCACGGTCACGTCGGCGCCCTCGGTCGTCGCCCACTGCTCCAGTCGGTGGACCAGTGCCGTCATCGCATGGTTGCGGTCACGCCACCAGCCGTCGGGGCGAGACCCGATCACGTTCATGCCGTCGACGATCCAGCGCACTCAACCACGCTATAGCGTTGTCGGGCTATTTTGCGGCACGCTCGCCGGCCCGCGAAGGTGCGCGGAATGTACGCAATTTGCGGCGTGTTGCGGAGCAGACACGCACACTCGGCGTAGTTAGGCGATGGCGCCGGAGTCCTTGAGTTCCTCGATCCGGTCCCAGTCCATGCCGAGTTCCATCAACACCAACTCGGTGTGCTCCGACGCCTGCGGCGCGCGCGTGGTCTCCAGCGGCTCGTGGTTGAACTGCACCGGCCCGCGAACGACCTTGAACGGCTCGCCGCCGTCGCTCGCCTCGACTTCGACGATCATGTCGTTGGCGATCGCCTGCTCGTCGGTCGTGAGGTCGATGAAGCTCTGGAACGGCGCCCACTGACCCTTCATCGTCTTGAGTTGTTGACGCCAGTACTCGAACGGCTGGCTGCGGATCTGCTCTCTGATGAGTTCGACTGCCGCCGCGGCATTTTCGATCAGCGGAAGCACATCGGAGAAACGCGGATCATCGGCCAGCTTCGGAAGACCCAGGTGTTCGAACGCGTCGCGAATGTAGCCAGTCGGGCTCACGATGCACAGATTGATGGTGCCGCCATCCGACGTCAGGTAGTTGGCCATGAACGGGTTCACGGACGGACCAGTGGCATCCGGCATGGCCGAACGCATCGTCTCACCGGTTGCCATGCCCTGGGTGACGCTCGCCCCGCCTGCCCACCACGCCGTGCTCAGCAGCGAGACGTCGAGCTCGACCGCCTCCCCGGTGCGCTCCCGATGAAACAGCGCCGCGGAGATGCCGCCCGCGATGTTCATCCCGCCGATCGAATCGCCGAACGCTGGAATGCCTTGCGACAGCGCACCGCCCAGCTTCTCCGGCGTCAGCGCATGGCCAACGCCGCTACGCGTCCAGAAGGCGGTGCCGTCGAAGCCACCGGTGTCCCGTTCGGGGCCCTTGTCGCCGTAGGCGCTGCCACGCGCGTAGATGATGTTCGGGTTCACTGCGCGAATGTGCTCGATGTCGAACTTGTTCTTCTGCCGCTGCGCGGGCATGTAGTTCGTCAGGAACACGTCGGCGGTATTTGCGATCTCGTAGAGCACCTCCTGCCCCCCCGGCGTCGACACGTCGATGCCGACGCTGCGCTTACCGCGATTCGGATGCTCCATCAGCGGGTGCCGGTTCGGGTCGAGTTGGAAGCCGCCCATATTGATGAAGCCGCGCTGGGTGTCGCCGCGCACCGGGTGCTCCACCTTGATGACGTCCGCGCCCCAGTCGGCGAGGATCGCCCCGGCCGCAGGAACGAACGTGAACTGTGCGACTTCGAGGACCCGGACGCCCTCCATCACCTTGATCAAGTCAGGCCTCTCTACGCAGTTGAATAATCCTACTGTAATGTTTACAGTTGATCGTCCCGCAGAGTCCGATTGTACGAGGTAGCAGGGTGAGCTCCACCGAGAATCGAGTAGAACGGACCGAGACCAGCGTCGATCTGGGCAGGCGGGTGGCCGACCGTGCCGAAGCCCGGATGCTGATCGACGGCGAGCTCACGCACGCCGCCACCGGCGAAGAATTCGACAACCTCAGCCCGGCCACCGGACAGGTGCTGGGAAAGACCTCCGCCGCCCAACCGCACGACATGGACCGTGCCATCGCGGCCGCGCGCCGCGCCTTCGACGAGTCCGACTGGTCGACCAACCGCGCGCTGCGCAAGCGCTGCCTGCAGCAGCTTCAGGAGGCGATCGAGGCGGACAAGGAAGACCTGCGCGAGGAACTCGTCGCCGAGGTCGGCTGTCCCGTCATGATCACCGAGTCCGCTCAACTGGATTGGCCGGTTGCGGAAGCACTGCGCTATCCCGTCCGGCTGATCGACGAGTTCGAATGGGAGCGCACGCTCAAGGGCGGCGGACTGTTCGGCGAGCGGAACGTGCGCACCGTCGTCAAGGAGCCGGTCGGCGTCGTTGCCGCGATCACGCCGTCGAATTTCCCGATCGAGGTCATTCTCAACAAGCTCGGTCCGGCGCTGGCCGCCGGCAATACCGTTGTGCTCAAACCGGATCCGAACACACCGTGGAACGCCACCCGGCTCGGCCGGCTGATCGCCGAGCACACGGACATTCCTGCGGGTGTGGTGAACGTCGTGCCCACCCCCTCCAACAACGTGGCCGGCTTGCTGGGCACCGACCCGCGGGTCGACATGATCTCGTTCACCGGTTCCACGTCGGTCGGCAAGCTGCTGATGCGCCAGGGCGCCGACACCATGAAGCGCATGTTCCTGGAACTCGGCGGGAAGTCGGTGTCGATCGTGCTCGACGATGCGAACCCCGCTGCGATCCTCGGCGCCGCAATCGGGGTGTGCGTGCATGCGGGGCAGGCATGCGCGGCGACCACCAGGATGCTGGTCCACCGGTCGCTGTACGACGAAGCGGTCGCCACCATCACCACTGCCTACGCGGCGGTGCCGGCCGGCGACCCCGTGCGGCCGGAAACCCTTGTCGGACCGGTGATCAGCGCCGCCCAGAGGGACCGCGTGCTGTCCGCGATAGACCGGGCGTGCCGCGACGGCGCCGAGATATCCGTGGGCGGCGGCGAGGTCGCCAACCTGCCCGAGCACCTCCGTGGTGGCCACTACGTGGCGCCCACCGTGATCGTCGGGGTCGACAACAGCGCCGCGATCGCCCAGGAAGAGGTCTTCGGCCCGGTGCTCATCGTGATGCCGTTCGATGACGACGACGAGGCGGTGCGCATCGCCAATCGCAGCGCGTACGGCCTTGCGGGTGCGGTCATGTCGCGGTCGATTGAGCGCGGCATGAACATCGCGCGCCGCATCCGCACCGGCTCGTTCGGCGTCAACGGCGGCATGTTCTACGGCGCCGACGCACCGTTCGGCGGCTACAAGAACAGCGGTGTCGGCAGGCAATGCGGCATCGAAGGCTTCCAGCAGTATCTCGAGACCAAGACCATCGGCTGCCGAGTGCCCCGACAGAAAGAGAGCTAGGCCGATTCGGTCAGCTCCTGCGCGTGGTCGAGGATGTAGTCGAAGTCAACGTCGTCGGCGAACCCAATGTACCGGCTGCCGTCGCTTCGCTGAGCGGGGAAGCCCTCGGTCTTCTGCTGCAGGCGTTGCAGCACAACCGATCCCCGCGAATGCATCGAGATCGCGCCGTAGGTTTCGACGGCGTGATCGGGCGTCAGCCCAGCCTCGACCAGGGCCGCGATTGGTCGTTCGATTTCGTGCAGGGCACCGTGCAGCGCATGCACGCCGTAATGCCCGCGGATTAGGACAAGGTCGCACAAAACCGGGTCACCAAGAAACTGCCTGCGCATCGTCTGCGCGTGATTGCGCAGCGACTCACGCCAATTCGAGGCATCGATGTCGGGCACCGAAAACTCGTATTGCGCGAGCGCCCGGTCCGTCATCGCGTCGAGGAGCTCGTCCTTCTTGCGGAAGTACCAGTAGATGCTTGTCACCCCGACATCAAGGTGTTGTGCAAGAAGTGGCATGCTCAAGTTTGTCGATTGAGACGTCCGCCGCGACCTCGAAAGCGCCGTTGATGATCTCGTCGACGGAGATCGATCCGCGTTCCCTTCGCCGGCGCCGTTGGGCCATCGGTCAGGCCACGGCGTCGAACGTCACCGGGATCGCGGTGGGTGAACGGAACGGTTGGCCGAAGATGTGGGGGTCGTCGTCGGTGACCAGTTGGATGTTGGTCAGCCGGGTCAGCAGGGTTTCGACCGCGACCCGTGTCTCCATTCTTGCCAGGTGCAGCCCCATGCAGGTGTGCTCACCGGCGGCGAATGACAGGTGCGGTACGCGCTTACGGAAGATGTCGAATTCTTCCGAACGCTCCCAGCGTTTTTCGTCTCGATTGGCCGAGCCGATGCAGACGTCGACGACCGCGCCCGCGGGCAACTCGACGCCTTCGATTTCGGTGGCCTCGGACGCGTATCGCTGCACCGTCGTCAGCGGTGTTTCGACGCGCAGGCCTTCCTCGATCGCGGGCGCGATGAGCTCGTGGTCCTCCTGCACCGCACGGAACTGATCGGGGTGGCTGAGCAACAGGTAGAGAAGGTTCCCTGACGACCGGTAGGTGGTCTCCAGCCCGGCGGGCAGCAAGAGCCGCAGGAACGAGTAGATCGCCTCGTCGGACAGCTTCTCGCCGTCGATCTCCGCAGTGACGAGGTCACCGATGATGTCCTCGGTCGGCTTGGATCTGCGCTGCTCGATCTGTTGCAGGAAGTAGTCTTTCAGCTCAGCGGACGCTTCGAAGGCACGCTTGTACCTGACGGTGTAGCTGATCAATTCGACGGCCCGCTTTCGGAACCATGCGAGGTCATCTTCGGGCAGCCCGAGCAGTTTCGAGATGACGCGCGTCGGAAACTCGAACGTGAAGTCTTCGACCAGATCGGCCTCGCCGGCCTCGATGAACTCGTCGATCAGCATGTTGACGACGGGCCGAACGATCTCCGGCTCCCACCGCAGCAATGAGCGCGACTTGAACGCTGCAGACACCAGATTGCGGTGTTCCCAATGTTTTTTGCCCTCCATCGCGAGGATGGTCGGGCCGATGAACAACCCGATGGTGCTGTCGTAGATGTGCGAATTGAACACCTTGCCGTCGCGGAACACGCGGTTGACGGCGTCGAACGACACCGCCGCGTAGAGGTGGTCGGGCATCATCGATTCAGGTGTCTTGGACCAATCCATGACGCTGCCCTCGAAGACGCCGGCTTCGCGCCGTTTCTGGGCGAAGAGCGGATACGGGTCACGAAGGAGGTCGAACGTGTCGTCGGCCGTGACGTCCCGCACTGGGCTTTCCACCGCTGATCTCCACCATCGTCGATCGGACAGGCATCCTGCTATCGGTACTGTAAAGCTTACAGTATAGTGGATCTACAGCTGAACCGGCGGTCCGGCCAGCATCGAGTTGATGAAGCCACCGTCGACCTGGATGTCCTGCCCGGTGATCCAGCCGGCCTCCGGCGACCCGAGGAACGCGATGATCGGGGCGATGTGGTCGACGTTGGCGTGCCTGCCGACCGTGGCCCGACACATGTCGAGCACCTCTTTGCCCATGGTCGCCTCGAAATCCGTGAGGATCGGCGTCTCGACGGGACCCGGGCTCACGGTGTTGATCCGTACGCCGTACTTCGCCCAGGCAGGACCTGCAAGCCGCTTGCTGTAGAGGATCACCGCCTGCTTGGACGTGCTGTACACCGGATAGTTCGGGTCCTGGTCGGCCTGCCACTTCTCGACGGCCTCGGCGTCAGTGAGCTCCAGCAGGCCGGACAGTACGTCAAGGCGCTGGTCCCAGCCGAGCGCGGCCGTCGACGCCACCGCGACAACCGAGCCACCCGCACGCAACAGCGGCAGCATGCCCTCGGTCATCAGCCGCATGCCGAGGTAATTGACCTTGAGCACATCGGCCGCCTGCGCTGTTCCGGGGATGCCTGCGACGTGAGCGAGCATGTCCCATCGCGAACCGATCTGGCCCAGCAGCGCATTGATGCTGCCCGCGTCGCGCAGATCGCACTGCGCATACTCCGTCGCCGGGGTCTTGTGCTCGCGCACGTCGACCGCCAGCACGTGGTCGCCGCGGTCGTGGAACTGTTTCGCGACCGCCGCTCCGATGCCTGAGCCCGCGCCGACCACGACGATCTTGCGTTTCATTCGACCAACCCTTTCCGCCGCGCCGCGTCGTCGGCGTATCATCGAATGGCCGACAGTAAGGTCGACAGTAAACAATTCTGGTCCGCCAGACAATGACTATGGAACGGGTGAATGAGCACAACGCAGGACCGGGTTGACGGAGCTGTCGGGGCGGACCTCTTGCGCGCCGGACTCGAGCGTCAGCGCGCCGCGTTCCTGGACGAGGGCCCGCCCACCGTCGCCGTGCGACGCAACCGCATCGACCGGCTCATGGCGCTGGTCCTCGACAACGCCGACGATTTCGTTGACGCGATGCAGGCCGATTTCGGCACCAGGTCCAAGACGGGTTCGCTGTTCACCGAGGTGCTCGGCATGGTGTCGGTCATCGAGCACACCAGATCCCAAGTGCGCAATGGATGCGCGCGACCAAGTTGATGCGTGCCGCGCGGCTGGTCGGGCTGAAAGCGGAGGTGCATCCCTCACCGCTGGGCGTGGTCGGGATCATCGGCCCGTGGAACTACCCGCTGCAGTTGGTCGTGTTGCCCGCATCGGCGGCGTTCGCCGCGGGCAACCGGGTGACGATCAAGATGTCGGAGATCACGCCGCGCACAGCGGAATTCACGAAGGTGACGGCCCCGAAGTACTTCGGCTCGACCGAACTGAACATCGTTACGGGCGGTCCCGAAGTGTCGGCGGCGTTCGCGGGCCTGCCGTTTGACCACCTGTTCTTCACGGGTTCGCCGTCGATCGGCTCACTGGTCGGCCAGGCCGCCGCTCGAAATCTCGTCCCGGTGACCCTCGAGTTGGGCGGCAAGAATCCGGTAGTGCTGTCGCCCGACGCCGACCTCAAGCGATCGGCCACCCGCATCGCCGCCGCACGAATGATCAACGGGGGGCAGGTATGTATCTGCCCGGACTACGTGTTCGTGCCCGCCGATCGCATCGGAGCATTCGTCGATATCGCCAGCGACACGCTGCGCGGCATGTTTCCGTCGATCGTGCGCAACGACGACTACTGCTCGTCGGTGAACGAGGCCAACTTCGACCGTGTTGTCGGGTCGATCGAGGACGCCAAGGCGAACGGTGCGACCGTCGAAACCGTCACTCCCTCAGGCGAATCGCTGCCCGACCGTGCCACCCGCAAGATCGCGCCCACGATCGTGCGTGACGTCGACGAGACCATGAGAATCGCCGACGAAGAAGTGTTCGGGCCCATCCTCGTCGTGCGACCGTATTCGCATCTGACCGACGTCATCGACTACATCAACCAGCGGCCCTCACCGCTGGTGGCGTACTGGTACAGCCCCGACAACGACGACTTCCGCCGTTTTGTCCGGCATACCCGCAGCGGCGGGGTGGCCCGCAACGACTTTGGCGCGCAGATGATTCCGTCTGCTGCGCCGTTCGGTGGAGTGGGCGGCAGCGGGATGGGCGGCTACCACGGCAAGGCCGGATTCGATACGTTCAGCCACCACCGGACCGTGGTCGGCACCGATCTGCCGTTCAGCATGACGGGCCCGGCCGCGCCGCCGTTCAGCGGTTCAACGCGCGCCGGCGCAAGCATGGCAGTGCGGATGGCGCGCAGTCGCACGCGCCGTCGGCTCAAGCGCCGCCGCTGATCGCCTGCTCGCGGGCCCACCGGTAGTCGGCCTTGCCGGCAGGGCTGCGCTCGATGATCGGCCGGAACACGACCGCCTTCGGCAGCTTGTAGCGCGCGATCGAGCCCGCAGCGTTATCGATCAGCTCCTGCTCCTCGACGCTGGCGCCCTCGACCAAAGCGACGATCGCGACGACCTCCTGGCCCCACCGCTCGCTTGGCCGGCCCGACACCACCACATCGGCCACCGCGGGGTGGGACGCGATCGCCGTCTCGACCTCTTCGACGAAGATCTTCTCGCCGCCGGAGTTGATGCACACCGAGTCGCGGCCAAGCAGTTCGATGCCACCGTCGGCGAGATGACGGGCCCGATCGCCGGGCACGGAATACCGCACGCCATCGATGACAGGGAAGGTGGCCGCGGTCTTGGCCGCATCTCCCTTGTAGCCCAACGGAACATAGCCGCGCTGTGCCAGCCACCCGATGCCGTCGTGGCCCGGTTCGAGGAGCGCGCTGAGATCCTCGGCCGCCACAAAAGTGTCCGGGCCCGCGTTGAACTTTCCGGTGCCTACTGCACCCGACGCCGACATGTGGGTCATCTGTGCACCGGTCTCCGAGGATCCGACGCCGTCGACGACTATCAGTCCCGGCTTGGCGTCGATGAGACGTTGTTTGGCCGTCGGGGTCAGCAGTGCGCCGCCGTTGGCCACCACCGCCAGCGACGAGAGATCGGCGCCGCCGCGTTCGATCGCCGCGGCCAGAGGTCGGGCCATGGCGTCGCCGACTACCGTCACCGCCAGGATCTTCTCGCGTTCGATCGTGCGCACCACCTCATCGGCATCGAACCGATCGGTGACCGTGGAGAACACCACAGACTGGCCGGTCGTCATCGCGGTCATGACCGCCCATTGCGCCGCGCCGTGCATCAGGGGCGGCAGGATCATCAAGCGCGATTCCGGCGCCTCGGCAACGCGTTTGGCGATGTCTTCGTAAGAGCTGGCAAGCTCACCGGTGTACAGACTGCGGCCGCCGAATGAAGTCATGAAGATGTCGTGTTGACGCCACAACACGCCCTTCGGCATGCCTGTCGTGCCCCCGGTGTACAGCACGTACAAGTCGTCGGGTGAGGGCTCGTCCGGCGGCAAAACCGGCACACCCGAGCGCACGATCGACTCATAGTCGACGGCGCCGTGCACCAAGTCGTTGCCGGACTTATCGGCGATCTGGATGAGTACGCGAAGGTGTGGAAGCTGGGGCAGCACATCGGCGACTCGTGGTGCGAACGCCGCGTGGTAGATCAGCGCGGTGGCACCGGAGTCTGCGAGCAGATAGTGCAGTTCGTTCTTGACGTACCGGTAGTTGACGTTGAACGGCGCGACCCTGGCTCGCCAGGATCCGAGCATCGCCTCGACGTATTCCGGCCCGTTGTAGGCGTAGATGCCCAGCAGGT
Source organism: Mycobacterium sp. JS623 (assembly GCF_000328565.1). Classification (NCBI taxonomy): domain Bacteria; kingdom Bacillati; phylum Actinomycetota; class Actinomycetes; order Mycobacteriales; family Mycobacteriaceae; genus Mycobacterium; species Mycobacterium sp. JS623. Next base: position 2,102,267 of record NC_019966.1, read on the forward strand.
CCTGGCCGACCTCGTGACCGTCCAGCGTTGATCGCTCGGTCTTGGCGCCGAGTCCGCGGGAATGGAGGTACGCGGCGAGCCGGTTGGACCGCTCGACGACCTGCGCGTAGGTGTATCGGCGGCCGCCTTGGATGATGAATTCCCGATCGCCGATCACGGCAGCGACGGCATCGGCGGCGGCCGGGACGGTGAACTGTGTCGTGGAGTCAGACATCGTGCCTCTCAGGGCTGGTGCGGGAGCAATTTGATCATCAGTCCCTTGGCCTCGGATAGTACGTTGCCATCCACGTCGGTCATGGCCGCCCTCACAAACAGCTTTCGCCCGTCGACGGAGTCAATCCATGCTCGCGACAGCAACGGCTCGTCAGTGGGGGTCACCTTCCGGTAATCCACGTGCAGATAGGCGGTTCGGCTGTCCGGCCGGCCCGCAGCGGACACCACCATGCCGAAATGCCAGTCGTAAAACAGCGGTATTACTCCGCCGTGCACCGCGCCGTTGCCCCCGACGTGGAAACGGGTGAAGTGCCCGCGCATCGTCACCTCGTCGGGTCCCGAGTCCATCACCTGCCACGGTGGCATGAGCGGATGGCCGTTACCCGGAAGGTCACGGACGCGTCCGCCGGGTGAAACACCCTGCGGTGCCTTGTGCTCCTCGAGTTGTGCGCAGGCGGCTTCGATGAGGGCAGCGGTGTCAGCCCACAGCGTCTCGTCAGGGTTCGTGGACACGGCGATGTCCTGCAGTCGCCGCATCGCCGTCATGAACCGGGCCAGCTCGGGCGTTGCGTCAACCGGTGTGAACCTGGCGAATTCGCGGATATCGTCTTCGGTGTCCGTCACTTCCACGCCTCGATGAGATCATCGGTCGTCGTGACGGTGGCCAGCAGCGACAGCGTGTTGTCGATGATCGATGTGGCGTACTCGGTCGGAATGCCAGCGACCGCATCGCGCGGCACGACAACGCGATAGGCCAAGTTGACGGCGTCCATCACCAGATTGGTGATCGCGACGTTTACCGAGACGCCGACCGCGACGATCGTCGACACCCCCAGGTTGCGCAACGTGATGTCGAGGTCGGTATCGCCCATTGGTCCGATGCCGTGCGATCGGCGCAGCACCACATCTGTTGGGGCAGGCCCTAATTCGGGGAGCAGCGTCGCGCCGGGACTGCCAGGAGCGATGTCGACACCGCTGCCGACCGCGAAGATCTTCGCGTTGTGATTGCCGCCAAGACCGTCCGGCCGCCGCTGGACGAGGCAGTGCACGATCTTCACACCGGCATCGCGGGCCGCGGGAAGGAGACGTTCGATGTTGGGCAGCGCTTCGCGGCGTGCCTCCTTCGCGAGCACCGCCAGCCCGGCATTGGGGCCGACGACTGCGCCTTGGCATTCCTGCGTGATGATCGCGGTGTGCGCGGGTGCGGCGATCTCCGCGAGTTTGATGGTCATACGGACGCGGGCACCTCGTAGAACTGCGTCGCCCATTTACGCATGGCCATATAGGGTTTCGCGTCGACCTTGGACAATGCGGGCTGTTCGATGTACTCCTGGTAGCGCCAGATGTTCAGGTCGTCCCACACCGTGCCCATGAACTGCCGCTCGACCTGCTCGCGAACCGAGTCGGGTGGCACGTCCGAGGTGTCGCCGGGCAGCCGGGGCCACCAGATCGAATAGAACATGTCCGAGTAGCCGTCCTCGACGGGCGTGCAGGCAAAGATCAGCCGGTGATTCGACGACCCCTCGAACGCGCTGATCGCGAAGCCGAGCCCGGAGAAGTGGCTGTGGATGTACAGCGACATCTTGTTCGGATCGTCGCTGCGCGCGTCCGGCCAGCCGGTGAGGAATCGCCACTCCTCGTCGGCGGCTTCCCAATTCAGGCACACCGGCGTCACCGTAGCGCCGTGTACGTAGTGGAAGTGCGCGCTGTCGGGTCCGTTCTCGGCAACGATCTGCGGATGCACCGGCTCGCGCTCGGCGCGGCTCGAAAACTCGGGATAGGGGCGGTAATACGCATCGGGGTCGGTCGGGAACTGTGGGAACTTACCGAACAGGTCGGGCATTTCCCACTGCGGTTCCTTGCCGTCGGGCTGATGCCAGGCGAACACGCAACCGTATTGCTCAACGACGGGATACACGCGCAGTCGCAGCGCCTTGTTCGGCCGGTCCGGCTGATACGGGATGTAGCGGTTGGTGCCGTCGGGACCCCAGCGCCAGCCGTGAAACGGGCACTCGACGCAGTCGCTGACGACCTTGCCGCCGTGGCGCGATGTGCGCCCCGAGGTGGCGGCAATGGCCGGACAGCAGATGCAGTTCACCGGACTCGTCGCGGTAGGCGACCAGGTCCTCCCCGAAGTATCGGCGCGGCCGCACCTCACCGGCGGGAAACTCCGCCGACCAGCCGATCATGAACCAACCGGTGACCTTCCAGGTGAACGGGACTTTCACGCCAGCCGCCTCTTGAGTCGATGGATACTAAATCGATTACAGTATAGATTTCCGCAAAGGGCAAGATCGGGGACTGCCACGTCGGGATCGGCTTGCCGGGCGCCTTCGCCATACGTAACGGGCTGTCGTTCAGTGCCTTTGAAGGCGCCCTTGATTTTCCAATAACCTACGGTAGCGTAGGTTACGCAGCCGTAGGTAAGGGACGGAGAGTCTTGATGGGGACAACCCAAGAGGCATTGCTCACTGAGCTGGAGCCAGTGGTAGAGGCCAACCTGAACCGACACCTCGAGAAGGCGAAGCCGTGGAATCCGCACGACTACGTTCCGTGGAGCCGCGGGCGCGACTTCGCTCTGTTGGGTGGCCAGGACTGGACTCCTGAGGATTCCCAGCTCGACGAGGTTTCCAAGGCCGCGATGATCGTGAACCTTCTCACCGAGGACAACCTGCCGTCCTACCATCGCGAAATCGCGACGCGTTTCGGGCGCGAGGGCGCCTGGGGTCAGTGGGTGGGTCAATGGACGGCGGAAGAGGGTCGTCACAGCATTGCCCTACGCGACTATCTTCTCGTCACCCGAGGCGTCGATCCCGTGGAACTCGAGCACGGTCGCATGGTGCACACGGCGGCCGGCTACGACTCGGGCGACAAAACGCCGATAGAGGCCCTGGCCTATGTGTCTTTCCAGGAACTGGCGACGCGGATCAGCCACCGCAACACCGGCCGGGCATCTGGATGTCCTATCGCGGAACAACTCCTCACTCGGATAGCGACCGACGAGAACCTGCACATGGTGTTCTATCGGAATTTGGTGAGCGCCGCGCTCGATATCGCACCGAACGCGACAATGCAGGCGATCGCTCGCGAAGTGATCAACTTCCAGATGCCGGGTAGCACCATGCCCGGATTCGCGGAGAATGCCTTGAAGATCGCCAAGGCCGGCATCTACGACCTGCGTTCGCATTTGGACGACGTCGTGCGTCCGGTCTTGCGGTTCTGGGGAGTGTTCGAGCGCGAGGATTTCGACGGTGAAGGAGCTCGCGCGCGAGACGAGCTGGCGGCGTTTCTCGATCTGGTGGAAGAAAAGGCCTCCTACTATGACCAGCGTCGCGAAGAACGACTGGTCACCTCGGCTCGGTAGGGCACGGTAGATTTCGCGATCGCTCGCGAGCCTGCGATCTGTTGCGGTCGTCGACCGTGGCGCGGCTGGCGTCACCGGTCGATCTGCTGGCGACGGAGCCGACACCGCCACCAGAGCGCCGCCTCATCGTCGGGGCCTGGCACGACCGAATGGCATTGCGGGAACCCGCTCTTGCGCTTCACGAGCGGTGGGGCGGCGAGCTGTACTGGCACGACGGCGGCCACGCCGGGCACCTGTTGTCCCGCAGGGTGCAGGCGGCTTCGGAGCGGTTCCTCGGCGGGCTCAGTGCGGAAGGCGTCCGCCGATTGTCCGGGTGACCTGCTCGGCGTTGCCGTAGGTCCCGACGATGCGCGCTCGGACGTTCGTCAGCTCGCGCCCGAGGTCGCACCGGTCGGGCAGCGCCGTCCACCAGAATGCGATGCCGAACACCGACGTGCTGATGTCACTGACGGCGCGGGCGATGTCGACACCAGAACGGACCGAGCCGTCGCGGATGCCCTTGCGCAGGCCCTTCTCGACCTTCGCTGCGCCGCTTTCCAGTTGATCCCGCACGCGCTGACGCAAGGGTGAGGTGGTCTTCACCGCCTCAAAGGTCGCGACGAACATCGCCAGCAGCAGCCCTTGATCCTCGGCGTAGATCTCTTCTATGCGGTCGAAGTGTGCAAGCACCTGCTGCATGCCGCTGGCCCTGAGGTCTGGATCGGGGTTGAGTCGCTTCACGTATTCGTGAAGGAAGGCCTCCAGAATGGCGTCCTTGTTGCCGTAGCGAGCGTGCACCATTGCCCGGCTGTAGCCGGCCCGGCGCCCGATCTCGGCGGCAGTCGTTGCCTCCCAGCCCTTTTCGACGATCAGTTCCGCGGCAGCCTGGAGCAGCCGCCGGTTCGAGGTCTCAACGCGCTCCGGCTGTGTCAATCCGCGGGCAGGAGAAGGCACCCTTGCATATTAGACGCTCGACAAGGAACTTAGTTGTTCAGCGTCAAATTTCTTTGGGAGGTCAATGGTGACTTCGGGCTTGGCGGTGCCGTCGACTATTGAGGACATCACCGCGCAGTGGCTGACCGCCGCGCTCGACGGCGGCATGGTCACCGATGTTCGGGCCGAGAGGATCGCCGAAGACTCGGGATTCTCCTCGTTGCTGTATCGCCTTCACCTCGTAGGCGACGGCGTGCCGTCGAGCGTCATCGTCAAGCTGCCCGCCCAGTCGGAAGCACGGGGCGCCATGGAGATACTGGGCGGCTATCAGCGCGAGTTGTCCTTCTATCGGTATGTGGCAGGCAGCGCGCCAATCCAAACGCCGCATGTTCACACCGCGCGTATGGTCGACGGTTCTGCCGACTTTGTCTTGGTGCTCGAGGATCTGTGCGACTGGGACAACGCCAACCATCTCGCGGGTCTGTCGTTGAATCGCGCCCGAATGTGCATCGAGCAACTTGCGGGCTTGCACGCCTGGTCGACCGACCGCAGGAATACCGCTGTGCTAGAGGCGTTCCCGAGTATCGACACACCGATCGCGCGCGATCTGCTGGTACCCGCCTTCGGGCCGGGCTGGCAGATTTACCTCGACAAGTCGTCGGCACGCGTTTCGTCGGCGGTCGCGGGTTTCGCTGAACGGTTCACCGAGGCCGCGGGCCAAGCGCTGGACGCACTATCCGCACGCTCCATGCTTCTGCATGGCGACATCAGGGCCGACAACATGTTCTTCGACGGTGATCGACTCAAGGTGGTGGATTTCCAGTTCGCCGCGCGCGGCGCGGGTGCCGCCGACATCGCCTACCTGGTCAGCCAGGGACTGCCGACCGAGGTGCGCCGCGGTCACGACAAGGCGCTGGTATGCGAATACCTCGCGTACCTGAGTGCAGACGGCGTCACCGATTATTCGGTCGACGAGGCGTGGCGCCATTACCGATTCGCCGTGGCGTACCTGTTGGTCCTTCCAGTAATCACCCTGAACGGGTGGGACGCCATGCCGGAGCGCTCCCGCGCCCTGTGCCTGACGCTCACGGAACGGGCGGTGGCGACCATCGACGACATTGACGCACTGGCGGTATTCGGCTGATGCGGACTGCTCGTGAAGTGGTGGAGCTGTACAACCTCGTCGTCTGGAATAAGCGTGATTACGCCCTTGCCGAAGAGCTGTTGGGCGACACGGTGATCCGCCACGAGGTGGGGGAGGCCAAGACGCTCACCCATGAAGAGGCAGTGAATCGAATCGTCGACATGTGGGAAGTGTCGGAGGAACTTCGCTTTGATCTGAACCTCGTCGTTGCCGGTGACGACGAGGAACATGTTGCCATCGTCTACGAGTCATCGATAAAGCTGAAGGACGGCACCGAAACCACCGTCGGCAGCATGGAGATCTTCCGCGTAACCGACGGCAGGATCATTGAAGTCTGGAACTGCGGCTACAAGCAAGGAGTCTGGGCGTGACCGAACGCGTGCTCGATGAGCTTGGCTACTACCTGTTGGCCGGAGCCGGCGGGGAAGGCCCGGCGACGTTGATGGACGAGGCACGCCGCGGCGAGCAGTTGGGCTTCGGCACCGCGTTCATCTCGGAGCGGTGGAATGTCAAGGAGGCGTCCTCGCTCGTCGGCGCCGCGTGCGCGGTCACGAACCGAATCCAAATCGCCACGGCGGCAACGAATCACAACACCCGTCATCCGCTGATCACCGGGTCGTGGGCGACAACCATGCATCGTCTGTCTGGTGGACGCTTCACACTAGGCATCGGACGCGGCGTCGCCGCGATGTACGGCGCGTTCGGCATACCATCGGTGACCACCGCGCAGATGGAGGATTTCGCGCAGGTCATGCGGCGGCTGTGGCACGGGGAGCTGATCTTCAACCACGACGGACCGATCGGCAAATACCCGGTGCTGTTCCTCGATCCCGACTTCAACGAGAACATCCGGCTGGCTCTCGTCGCGTTCGGCCCTCAGACGTTGGCGCTCGGTGGACGGGCCTTTGACGACGTCATCCTGCACACCTATTTCACGCCGGAGACACTGCAGCGGTGCGTGAAGACGGTGAAGAGCGCCGCGGAGAAGGCCGGCCGCGACCCGGACAGCGTGCGGGTGTGGTCGTGTTTCGCGACGGTCGGCGACCACCTGCCCGAGGAACTGCGGTTGAAGAAGACCGTCGCGCGGCTGGCGACCTACCTGCAGGGCTACGGCGATCTGATGGTGACAACGAACGGCTGGGATCCAGCGGTGCTGCAACGCTTCCGGGCGGATTCCGTCGTGACGTCGGTCGCCGGCGGGATCGATCACAAGGCCACACCTGAGCAGATCGAACACATCGCTGGGTTGATACCCGATGAGTGGTTGGAGCCGTCGGCAACCGGATCGGCCCAGCAGTGTGTCGACCGGATCCGCGAAGAGTTCGACTACGGCGCCGACGCGCTGATCATGCACGGCGCCACTCCGGACGAACTCGAGCCGATCGTCCACGCCTACCGCGCGAGCGAGTGATTTCGGCGCGCTTGAAGACGATGAGCGGGCGTAAACGCGCCGAAATCACGGAAAGATGACCGTGCGGGACACCGGTTCCGCGGCTGCCTGCCTGGCGTAGAGGCCCCGCTGGAGCGCGGACAGCAAGGCGTTGCGTGTCTCCTCGGGATGAATGAGGTCGTCGAAGCCGAGGTGGCTCGCCGAGCGGAACGATGCCTCGACTTCCGCCTTGCGCAGCTTGGATTCCACATCCTCGGCGGCGTGTGCGGCCTTACTCAAAGCGGCGGCGCTCATCGCTCCCATTGTTGCGCCGGGGTAGGCGAACGTCGCGCTCTGGTTGTCGAATCCCAACAGCGACATCACCATTGACCCGAAGCCGTAGGCCTTCCGCAGCGTCACATGCAGCTTGAGCGTCGTCGCGGCGGTCTGTGCGGCGAACATCCTGGCGCCGCTGCGCAATACCCCGCTCTTCTCGGACCGGCTGCCGGGCAGCATCCCCGGGTTGTCCGCGAGGAACACGATCGGCAGGTGGAACGAGTCGGCTACCGTGATGAAATGCGCTGCCTTGTCGGCGGCGTCGGCGTCGATGGAACCGGCGATCACCTGTGGCTGGTTGGCCACCACCGCGACGGGATGCCCGCCGAGATGGGCGAGCGCGCAGATGATCGCGGGCCCGAACTTCGGCTGCACCTCGAACCAGCCTCGCGCGTCGAACACCACGTCGAGGACCGCGCGCATGTCGTAGACGCGACGGTTGCCACGGGGGACGATCTCGAGGAGTTCGGGCGTCGAGCGCGGTTCGGCCGCTTCATCTTCGGGCAGCGAGGGGGGATACGACCATGCGCTTGGCGGGAAGTACGACAGGTACCGGCGAATGTCGTCGAGCACCGCTTCGTCATCCTCGGCCAGGTTGTGGATCACTCCGCTCGCCAGCGCCACGCTCGGTCCGCCCAGGTCTTCCTTCGAAATGTCCTCGCCCGTGGACTCTTTGACCACCGGTGGGCCTGCGGTGAAGATGGCGCCCTGCCGACTCATGATGGTGAAGTCGCACACCGGTGCCACCAGCGCGCCATGTCCGGCCGAGGGGCCAAGCAAGCCCCCGACCATCGGCACCTTGCCGGAGCACTGCGCTTGCGCCAAGAGGTCGGTGGGGGTGCGGCCGTAATGCTCACCGCTGGGCCGGAAGCCGGCGCCTTCGAGCAGCATCACGAGCGGGATTCGGTCGCGCAGCGCAAGTTCGGCCAGTCGGTAGCGCTTGGCGTTCCCGCCCGGCCCGATGCTGCCGGCCAGGGTGGTGAAGTCCTCGGCGCCGACCATCACCGGTGAACCGTTGATGAGCCCGGAGCCGGCGACGATGCCGTCGGCCGCGATGTCACCGCCGACGAGCGTGCCGAACTCACGGAACGAACCCTTGTCGAGCAGATGCTCGAGACGCGCGCGGGCGTCGAGCTTGCCTTTGCCGTGGTGCTTGTCGAGGCGTTCCGGGCCGCCCATCGCGTGGGCGTGGCGACGTCGGCGGGACAGCTCGTCGAGTGTGTCCGCCCAATCCTCGGACTTGGTCATGCCTCGACTCCTCCTCGCTCGTTCCTCGCTGCGATCCTCACTCGTTGTCGTCTTCAGTCGTCATCCGCCACTCCTGTCGTCAGAAGGCGATCGTCGCACCGATATGTTCACATTGACCATACTGAATTGCTTACTGTAGCGTCTGCGAGTATGGGTAGCGACGGCGGCCTCAAGGTTGACGCGGCCGTGGCCAGCGGGCTTACCGACGTCGCCCAGACGGCAAGCACGCTCGAGCGGCGAGGCTACGACTGCTGCTGGACTGCCGAGATCAACCACGATCCGTTCCTGCCGTTGGTTTTGGCCGCCGAGCACACCACGCGACTCGAATTGGGCACCAGCATCGCCGTGGCGTTCGCCCGCAATCCCATGACGGTCGCCAACATTGGCTGGGATCTGCAGGCGTATTCGGATGGCCGGTTCATTCTCGGGCTCGGCTCACAAGTGCAGGCCCACATAGAGAAGCGGTTCAGCATGCCGTGGGGTCAGCCTGCGCGGCGAATGCGTGAGTTCGTGCTGGCGCTGCACGAGATCTGGTCATGCTGGCGCGATGGCACGAAGCTTCGCTTCGAAGGCGATTTCTACACGCACAAGCTGATGACGCCGATGTTCACGCCCGAGCCGCAACCGCAGCCTGCGCCGAAGGTGTTCGTCGCCGCGGTCGGCGAGGCGATGACCGAGATGTGCGGCGAGGTCGCCGACGGCCTGCTCGCTCACGCGTTCACCACCAAGCGGTACTTCGAAGAGGTGACCACTCCGGCGCTGCTGCGGGGCATGGCGCGTTCCGGGCGTCAGCGCAAGGACTTCCAGCTGTCGTGTCCGATCTTCGTGGTGACGGGGGAGACCGAAGAAGAGTTGGCCGCGGGCGCCGTCGGCACCCGCAAGCAGATCGCGTTTTACGGCTCAACTCCGGCCTACCGTAAGGTTCTCGATCTGCACGGGTGGGGCGATCTGCATACCGAATTGCACCGGCTCAGTCTTCAAGGCGAGTGGGACACCATGGGCACATTGATCGACGACGAGATCCTCGAGGCGTTCGCGGTCGTTGCTCCCATCGACAGCGTCGCCCAGAAGATCCGGGATCGGTGCGACGGCGTGATCGATCGCGTGCTTGTTGGTTTCCCACCCTCGATTTCTGAGGCGACCGTCATTGCCGTGCTGCACGGTTTGCGCGGCCAATCCGTGAGGAGCCGCCAGTGACTGCGCCGACGATGGATGAAGCTGCCAGGGTTTTCGCCGACCCGCTGGCGTACACCGACGAGCCGAAACTCCATGCGGCACTGACCCATTTGCGGGCCAATAATCCTGTCGCATGGGTGGACGTGCCGTCCTACCGGCCGTTCTGGGCCATCACGAAGCACGCCGACATCATGGCGATCGAACGCGACAACGCATTGTTTACCAACTCGCCGCGGCCGGTCCTCCTGACAGAGGAGGCCGACGAACAACAGGCCGCGATCGGAATAAGCACGCTGATTCACATGGACGACCCGCAGCACCGCGTGGTGCGTGCCATCGGTGGCGACTGGTTCCGCCCAAAGGCCATGCGGGCGTTGAAGGTTCGCGTCGACGAACTGGCCAAGCGGTTCGTCGACCAGATGGCGGAGTCCGGCGACGAGTGCGACTTCGTGCAAGAGGTCGCGGTGAACTACCCGCTCTACGTGATCATGTCGATGCTCGGCCTTCCCGAAGAAGATTTTCCGCGGATGCTCACGTACACGCAGGAGATGTTCGGCAACGATGACCCGGAACTTCAGCGCGGCAGTACCAAAGAGGAGCAGGTGGCGTCGCTGCTCGATATGTTCGCGTACTTCACCGCGGTGACAGCGTCGCGCCGGGCGAACCCGACCGAGGATCTGGCGTCGGCGATCGCGAATGCCACGATCGACGGCGAGCCGCTGAACGACATCGAGACCGTGTCGTACTACTCGATCGTCGCCGCTGCCGGTCATGACACCACCAGCGCGGTGATCTCCGGTGGACTGCATGCCCTGATCGAACACCCCGATGAGCTCGAGCGGCTTCAGAACAACATGGAGCTGATGCCGCTGGCCACCGAGGAGATGATCCGCTGGGTCACGCCCGTCAAAGAATTCATGCGCACGGCGCAGCAGGACGCCACTGTCCGCGGTGTGCCGATCGCTGCGGGCGAATCGCTACTGCTGTCCTACGTGTCGGCCAACCGCGACGAAGAGGTCTTCGACGACCCGTTCCGCTTCGATGTCGGCCGTGACCCCAACAGGCACAACGCGTTCGGCTACGGCGTGCACTTTTGCTTGGGGGCTGCGCTGGCCCGCATGGAGGTCAACAGCTTCTTCTCCGAACTGGTGCCGCGGCTGGAGTCGATCGAGCTGACCGGCGACCCGAAACACATCGCCACCATTTTCGTCGGCGGTCTCAAGCACCTGCCAATTCGCTACTCGCTCAAGTGAATAGGACGGCCGCCCCCGTGATTTCGAGGCGGCCGTCCCAGTGACTGGTCAGATGGGGAGCGGTATCCAGATCCCGAAGAACCAGAAGCCCCATTGGTTGTAGCCCTGATCCCACACCGGCTGCTCCTGGAAGCCCCAGTAGTTGATCGGTGGTGGCGGCGGCCCCCACGGATCCGGCAGCGGACCGTCCCACGCGGGCGGCGGCGGCGCACCCCAGCCCCATGGCGGCAGATCGCCGCCCCATGGCGCACCGTGGAATCGGCCGCGCCAGTCGTTGTCGCCCGGGTTCCACGGCGGGCGCCAATCGTGATTGTCGGGGGTGTGGAAGTCGGGACCACCCGGGTTGTGCCAGTCGCCGGGCGGAGGCCCGCCGGGTCCGCGGAAGTCGCCTGGGGGAGGACCGCCCGGGCCGCGGAAGTTGTCCTGCGGCGGCCCGCCGGGTCCACGGAAGTTGTCCTGCGGCGGCCCGGCGGGGCCGCGGAAGTTGTCCTGCGGCGGACCACCGGGGCCACGCTCCTCAGGTGGTGGGCCCCCCTGTCCGCGCTGCGGTGGCGGCCCACCCGGACCACCGGGGCCACACTGCACCCCGGGAGCCGGGTTGCATTGAGGTGGTGCGGCGCTGGCAACGCCTGACCCGAGACTGATTCCTGTCATGCCAAGACTGCAGCCGATCGCCGCTCCGGCGACTACTTGTTTGAGCTTCATAACCTGGCCTTTCGTGCGTCGATAGACGCCCCAACCCAAAGGCGAGGTTAGGTAGGCACTCTAAGAGTCAGCTATGTCGTCAGTAGCAATGTGCTGTACGGCAACTCAGCGCGGGGCATTGCTCCTGTTCAATTGCGCCTGCAGCGTGCTCGCTCCGAGACTCGAGTCTTTCGTGCCATGCGACCGCGACTGGATGGAAACGTCGTGGCCTTCGGCCGCCTTGCGCAACGCGCCGATGGTGGCCTGTTCGCGGGTGATGTGCGTGAACGGGTCCCAGTGATACCAGCGCATGGCGTTTTCGAAGGTCATCTTGTTGACCTCGTCATCGGGCACGTTGTTCTTTTCCAGTACCTCGTACAGTTGCTCGGGGGCGCCGGGCCACATGCTGTCGCTGTGCGGGTAGTCGGCTTCCCAGCAGATGTTGTCGATACCGATCTCATTGCGCAGCGCGACACCGACGCGATCGGAGATGAAGCATGTCAGGAAGTGGTCACGGAACACTTCCGACGGTTTCTTGCCCTTGAAGTCCTGACCCGTCCACGTCGAATGCATTTCATAGGTGCGATCGGCACGCTCCAGGAAGTAGGGGATCCAGCCGGTGCCGCCTTCACTCAGCGCGATCTTGAGGTCCGGATATTTCTTGACCGGCTTGGACCACAACAGATCTGCCGCCGCTTGCACGATGTTCATCGGCTGCAGAGTGATCATCACGTCCATCGGCGCGTCGGGAGCGGTGATTGCAAGCTTCCCCGAGGATCCGATGTGCACGTTCATCACGGTGTCGGTATCCACCAACGCTTCCCAGAGCGGTGTCCAGTAGTCGTCGTGGAAACTCGGATAACCCATGGCAGCAGGGTTCTCGGTGAACGTCAACGCATGCACGCCGCGTTCGGCGTTGCGCCGCACCTCTTTAGCGCACGCTTCGGCATCCCAGATCACCGGCAGACACATCGGAATGAATCTCGCGGGGTAAGCGGCGCACCACTCCTCGACGTGCCAGTCGTTGTAGGCCTGCAGCAACGCCAGCGAGAACTCGGTGTCCTCTGTCACGAACAACCGCCCGGCGAAACCCGGGAACGACGGGAAGCAGATTGAGCCGAGGATGCCGCCGGCGTTCATGTCCTTGACGCGCTCATCGACGTTGTAGCACCCGGGGCGGATCTCATCGAGGCCTGTCGGCTCGAGGCCGTACTCCTCCTTGGGCCGGCCCGCGACCGCGTTCAACGCGACGTTGGGGATCACCACATCGCGGAACTGCCAAGTGTCCGACCCGTCCGGGTTGTGCACCAACCGAGGTGCCTCGTCCAAGTACTTCTTCGACAGGTGATTGCGAAACATGTCCGGCGGTTCGACGATGTGGTCGTCGACGCTGATCAGGATCATGTCGTCCTTGTTCATGCCTATATCCTCTCAACTGCCTTACCGTATGGCCAACAGTTTAGCGTGCGGACGCTTTCGGGCTTGCTGGCATGACCCGACGGTATGCCGATTTCTGCGTGAGGGTCGTTGATCCGGCCGAATCACAGCCCCTGGTGCAAACTCGCTGCGACGGCAGCGGCCTCAGCAGCAGCGCGGGTTCGGATTGCTCTCCGTCGCGTCGTGCCGCATGCGCCAGTACTCGCGTTCGGACATGACCGCGTCACCGGGGTGGGTGCGGCGGCGATGTTCGACGTAGCGGTGATAGTGGTTATCGCCCATCAATGAGCCCCAGTACCAACCGATCTGGCGGGCGACTTCGGCAGCGCGTCCCATTGCTTTTGCACCTCCCGTTCTGTCTTGGTGGGGATGAGTCCTGATGGTGCGAAGATGCGTGACGGCACCGGCTCGTCTTCGGTCAACGGCCGACCCGTGCCCTGAAGAGACTTGAGCACGACGATGACTCCCGCAATGAACACGATGACGACGACGGACGCGAAGACGATCGACAACGTCCCCTGAATGAACGTATTGCGGACAATCTTGTCGACGTCAGCGGGGGACTTCGCGGTGAGACAGAGCTTTCCCGCCGCCTGTGCGGTCTCGCAGATGCTGTGTTGCTTCCAGTAACCGAGCTTCGGATCCGCGGAGAAGATCTTCTGCCACGACGCGGTCAGGGTGACGATGAGGTCCCAGAACAGTGGAAGTGCCGGTATCCACGCCCATTTCACGAGGCCGCGCTTGACCACGACGACGGTGACCACTGTGAGCGCTATCGCGGCGAGCAGTTGGTTGGCGATGCCGAACAACGGGAACAGCGTGTTGATGCCGCCGAGTGGATCGGTGACACCCATCAACAGGATGCTGCCCCACGCGGCGACGACGATGACGCTGCAGATCCACGCGCCGACCCGCCAACTCGGATTCTGCAGCTTCGTCAGCGGCCCACCGAGATTGCCGAGACCGTCGGAGAGCATGAACCGCGCGACCCGCGTGCCCGCATCGACGGTGGTGAGGATGAACAGCGCCTCGAACATGATCGCGAAGTGGTACCAGAACGCCTTGAGACCCGTGCCCCCGAAGACCTGGTGCAGCACTTCTGACATGCCGAACGCCAATGTCGGTGCGCCGCCGGTGCGGGAGATGATCGACTTCTCGCCAACGCCTTGGGCGGCGTCGGTGATCTCCCTGGGGGTGATCGGTGCGCCGGACAGCCCAAGTTTGTTGACATAGTCGGCGGCCGTCTGCGCCGTCGTACCCGTTTGCGCCGCGGGGGCATTCATCGTGAAGTAGAGGTGCTGATTGATGATCGCTGCGGTGATCAGCGCCATGATCGCGACGAACGACTCGGTGAGCATGCCGCCGTAGCCGATCAACCGCATCTGGCTTTCCTTTTCGAGCAGCTTCGGTGTGGTGCCCGACGAGATCAGGGAGTGGAAGCCCGACAGCGCCCCGCACGCGATGGTGATGAACAGGAACGGGAACAGTGAACCCGCGAACACCGGACCGGTGCCCTTTGTGGCGAACTGCGAGATCGCGGGCGCTTCCATGAGGGGGCGGGCCACCAGAATCCCGATTGCCAGCAGTGCGATCGTGCCGACCTTCATGAACGTCGACAGGTAATCGCGCGGCGCCAGCAGCAACCAGACCGGCAGTACCGAGGCGGCGAATCCGTAGATGATGATGCACCACGACAGCGTCACCTTCGAAAGTGTGAACCAGTCTGCACCCCAAGAGGTTTCAGCAACCCAGCCGCCGGAGACGACCGCCAACAGCAGCAGCACAACGCCGATCAGTGAAACCTCCGACACCCGGCCAGGGCGCAGGAACCGCAAGTAGACGCCCATGAACAGCGCGATGGGAATGGTCATCGCGATCGAGAAGACGCCCCATGGGCTCTCGGCGAGTGCGCCGACGACCACCAATGCCAGCACCGCCAGCAGGATGACCATGATCACGAGCACCCCGATGATGGCGGCAGCACCGCCGATCGCGCCGAGTTCGTCACGGGCCATCTGGCCGAGCGAGCGGCCGCGGCGCCGGACGGAAATCGACAACACGAGATAGTCCTGCACGCACCCGGCCAATACTGCGCCGATGATGATCCAGATGGTGCCCGGCAGATAGCCCATCTGCATCGCGAGCACGGGCCCGACAAGCGGGCCTGCGCCCGCGATCGCGGCGAAGTGATGGCCGTAGAGCACCCGCCGGTCGGTCGGCATGTAGTCGGTAGCATTTTCGAAAAGCTCAGCGGGCGTGGCGTTGTCGTCGCGCGGACGGACGATCTTCATCTCGATCAACCGTGCGTAGAACCGGAAGCCGATCACATAGGTGCAGATCGCTGCGATGACGAACCACACCGCGTTGATCGTCTCGCCGCGGAAGAACGCGATGATCGCCCACGCGATCGCGCCGATCAGCGCGATGATGGCGAAAATGATCTTGTGTCTGGTGGTGATCGGGGAGCGGTCGATGATCGCTACCGGAGGCAGATCCTTGTCCGTCCGGATGAAAGTGATATCGCCTTCGGTTTCCTCGATGCGGTCAGATGGTGTGGCAGTGGGTGTGGCCATGAACCGATCCTTTCACCGCACAAAACGGTGTTGGGGCAATTCCCAGGTTTCAATTCGGTTATGACCCGCGCTCGTAGAAGGCCCGCACGGTGTCGATGGTGTCGGCCTCAGCTGGGCTTTTGTCGTCTCGGTAGCGCAGCACGCGCGCGAACCGCAACGCCATGCCGCCGGGGTAGCGGGTCGAGCCCTGCACTCCGTCGAACGCGATCTCGACCACCTGCTCTGGCCGCACTTTGACGACGTAGCCGTCCGTCGGCCCGTCGGCCAACTCCATGAAGCGGGTGGTCTGCCACTCGAGCATCGCATCCGTCATGCCCTTGAAAGTCTTGCCCAGCATGACGAATCCACCCGTCGCGGGGTCGCGTGCGCCGAGGTGAATGTTGGAGAGCTTTCCGGTGCGACGACCCGAGCCCCATTCGACACCGAGTACGACGAGATCGAGGGTGTGCACCGGCTTGACTTTCAGCCAGCCCGCGCCGCGCCGGCCCGCCTCGTACGGCGCGGTCAGCGACTTCGCCATCACCCCTTCGTGTCCGGCATCGAGCGTGATGTCGAGAAAGCGTTGCGCGGCCTCGGCGTCGTCGGTGATCAATCGGTCGACGCGATGGGCTTTCGGCACGATGGCGTCCAGGGCGGCCACCCGCTCGCTGGCCGGCCGGTCCAGCAGGTCCTCGCCGTCAAGATGCAGCAGATCGAACACGAACACCGACAGTGGTTGGGTCTCCCTGGCCTTCGCGATGTCGACTCGACGTCCGAACCGCGAGGCCGTCTCCTGGAATCGATGCGGGCGTCCGTCGGGTCTCAGAGCGATGGCCTCCGCATCGGCGATCAGATCCGTGACGGGCAGCGCCAACGTCGCCTCGACCACCTCGGGCAGGCGTTCGGTGACGTCGTCGAGGCTGCGGGTGTAGATCGAAACCGCGTCACCGGCGCGGTGAATTTGCACTCGCGCGCCGTCCAGCTTGGCCTCCAAAACCGCTGTGCCGCCGAGCCGTTCGAGCGCTTCGCCTACTCCAGTCGCCGTCTGGGCGAGCATCGGTCCAACTGGTTGGCCGACCTTGAGGGTGAATTGTTCGAGCGCGGTTTCGTCGCCGGTCAATGCCGCGGCAGCGACGGCGGGCAGATCGCCGCCCAGCATGGCAGCGCGTCGCACGACGGACGCGGCGATGTTCGCGGCCTTCGCGACCGCATCGGCCATCACCCCGACCAGGGCGCCCTGGCGCAACTCGCCGCTGAGTAGCCGTCGCAGAAACGTCTGTTCGGGTTCGGTGGCGGCCGCGAACACCGCGTTGACGAGTTCAGCGCGGCGCGCCTGCGAGCCTTTCCCGGCGACCAGCCCGATCTCGCTGAACGACGCATCGACTTGCCGCACGGTCAGCGACGGCTCCGCGGCAGGGGAAGGGAGCGAACGTAACGCGGCCCAACCGACTCCGATCTGGCGTTGCGGCAGCTCGCCGGACAGCCAGGACACCACGACCGCGACCAGCTTCGCGTCCTCCTCGGCGCCTGCGTGGCGCAGCAGATCGGCAATGCGGGCGATCTTGGCCAGCCGCGCGGAGGTCGCGCCGACCTCGGCCGACGCGGCGGCGACGTCAATGAGCTGCACGAGCCCAGCCTGGCACGACCGTCAGACATCTCCGAGCAGATCGGTGAGCACGGCCGCTTCGGCTCGAAGCATGGCTGCCCGTTCGTTGTGGCCGCCCGCCGTGAAGTCGCGGGCGGCGGTCATCCGCTCGTCGATCTCGGTGCGCACCAATTCGCGGACCTCCGCATCGGAGAGCACGCGTCGCGCGACCTCGGCGGCGCCAAGCCCGGCGCCGGCGCCGGCGATGGTGCCGCTGGCGAGGCACGCCAAAGTAGCCGCGAGCGACCGCATTTGCACATGAATTTTCGGCGTGTTCATGTGCAGACACGGTCACTCGGCGAACTACTTAACTGCGAACGACACCGTCTGCCAGCCGGTGGCACCGTCGGGGACAGGGTCGGCCTCGTCGGCCGTCTGCACCGCGCCGGTGTTGTCGGTGGCCCGCACGGTGATGGTGTGCGAACCGGGCTGGGTGGCCTGCCAGTTGAAGCTCCACAGCCGCCAGGTGTCGTTGGAGTACGAGGCGCCGAGATCGGCTGGCTGCCAAGGACCTTCGTCGATGCGGATCTCGACTGCGCGCACGCCGCGGTTCTGCGCCCACGCAATGCCGCCGAACGTCACGGGTCCCTTGGGGACGTCCTGCCCGCTGCGGGGCACGTCGATGCGGGATTCCGTCTTGATCGGACCCTTGGCCGACCAACCATGCTGCGTCCAGAACGCCTCGGCCCGGTCGAACCGGGTCAGCTCCAAGTCGACGACCCATTTGGTGGCCGACACGTAGCCGTACAACCCGGGGACGACGAGCCGGGCGGGGTAACCGTGTTCGGTGGGCAGCGGCTGGCCGTTCATTCCGATCGCCAGCAGCGCGTCCCGCTTGTCGGTCAGGGCCTCGACAGGCGTACCCGCGGTGAACCCGTCGATCGACATCGACAGCACCATGTCCGCGTCGGGATGCACTCCCGCCTCCGCGAGTAGGTCGCGGACCCGGTATCCCGTCCACGCCGCATTCGAAATAAGTTCGCCACCAACGGGATTCGACACACACGTCAGCGTCACCAGTTTCTCGACGACCTCGAACCGGTCCAGGTCTTCGAAGCGGTAAGTGATCTCGCGGTCCACCATGCCGTGGATCTTCAGCTGCCAGTCTGCGCGACTCAGCTGCGGAACGCTGAGCGCGGTGTCGATCCGATAGAAGTCGGTGTTGCTGGTGACAAACGACGGCAGTACAACACCCTTGGGCTGCACGGCAGGCGGTACCGGCGCAGCGGCGACGTTGACCCGCGGCAGTGCGAACGCATCGCGATCGCCCGACACGGACGACAACATCCGCGACAACACGACACCGCCGACGCCGGTCAAAGCTCCTGCACCAAGGAAACCCAGCGTCACCAACGACAGTCGGCGGCCGCGGTCGGGGGAGTCGGAGCCCTCGACCGGCTCCGGCGCGTTGGTGATCCGTCCGGAAATCAGCAGGCGCAGCACGGCGACACCGCAGACTGTGCCGATCACTGTCGGCACGATGTCGGCCACCGTCGCGCCCGCGCGCGAGAGCACCGCTACGCACCCGAGGATCCCGGCGACGACGATCGCGGCGCTACCGATCGGAACGCGACGCGTCTCCCATCGCGCGGTCACCGCCGCGATCAACGCGATCACGCCGAGAACGACGATCGTCAGGAAAAGCTTGTCCGTAGTGCCGAACGTCTGGATCGTCCACTCTTTGACCGGGCCGGGAGTCAAGTCGACGATCGCGGAACCGATTGCCGTGCGGGCGTCGGCCTGTGGGCCGAACGCGACGGCAAGCAGCTGCGTGACGCCGAGCGCCACAGCGGCGGCCGCGATGCCCGCCAGCATCCGCGATTCGGCAGCTGGTCTGGCCATAACCAGAACCTACCTGCGCGCCGGAGCGCCAGGGCTTACGAAGTTGTGACGGCACCCGAAAGGCTTACGGGATGGACGATGAGATATGTTGCGAAGCGGTCCGGCCACAGTCTTGAAAGGGAGCTAGATGGAGATCGAGGGCAAGAAGGCCATCGTCGTCGGCGGTGCGTCGGGATTCGGCAAGGCGACCGCCGAGTCGCTGGCCAAGCGGGGCGCCAGCGTCGCGGTGCTGGATCGGCCGCAGTCGAAGGGCCAGGAGGTGGCCGACGCGATCGGCGGCACGTTCCACGAAGTGGACGTCACCGACTTCGACGGCACCGAGAAGGTGCTGCAGCAGGCCGTCGAGGAACTGGGCGCGCTCCACATCATCGTGACGACGGCCGGTGGCGGCATCGGCGAGCGCACGGTCAAGAAGGACGGTCCGCACAGCCTGGAGTCGTTCCGCAAGACCGTCGATCTCAATCTCATCGCAACCTTCAACATCAGCCGGCTTGCTGGGTGGCAGATGAGCAAGCAGGACCTCGTCGACGACGAGCAGGAGGAGCGCGGCGTCATCATCAACACAGCCTCGATCGCCGCCTTCGAGGGACAGATCGGGCAGGTCGCCTACACGGCATCCAAGGCCGCGATCGCGGGCATGTGCCTGACCATGGCGCGCGACCTTGGCAGCCTCGGCATCCGCGCGCTGGCGATCGCGCCGAGCCTGTTCGCCACTGGGCTGACCGAGGGAATCCCCGACGAGTTCGCCAAGCAGCTCACCAAGGACGCAGCATTTCCGAAGCGACTTGGTAGGCCAGAGGAATACGCCAAGCTTGTCCTGGCGATCGTGGAGAACCCGATGCTCAACGGCCAGTGCCTGCGGCTGGACGCCGGGCAGCGCTTCGCCCCGAAGTAGGCCGCCCGGCGCTAGGGTGGCCGGGTGGCGACCGTTGCCGATCACGTCATCCATGCATTGCGGGTCAGCGGCGTTCGCCGCGTGTACGGGCTGCCTGGCGACAGCCTGAACGGTTTCACCGATGCGCTGCGGCGCTCCGGTGAAATCACTTGGGAGCACGTCCGTCACGAAGAGACGGCCGCGTTCGCAGCTGCAGCCGACGCCGCGCTGACTGGTCAGCTCGCCGTCTGCGCCGGCAGTTGTGGGCCGGGCAATCTGCACCTGATCAACGGGCTGTTCGATGCGCAGCGCAGCCGCGTGCCGGTGCTGGCTATCGCGGCGCACATTCCGCGCACCGAGGTCGGCTCCGAGTATTTCCAGGAGACCCACCCGCAGGATTTGTTCCGCGAGTGCAGTGTCTACCGCGAACTGGTCAGCACACCCGAGATGGCGCCCCGCATTCTCGAGATGGCGATGCGCGCCGCGGTCGAGGAACGCGGGGTCGCCGTCGTCGTCATCCCCGGCGAGATCTTCCTGCAGCGCGCCGAGCAGTCGGGATTCCTGACGCGTCCCATCACGGCGACCCGTTCCGTGGTGCGTCCTGACGACGACTCGCTGCGTGCGGCGGCCGAAATCCTCAACGCCGCACAGGCTGTCACGATTCTTGGTGGCGCGGGCACCGAGGGTGCCCATGACGAATTGATTCAGGCGGCGTCGACACTCAGCGCGCCGATCGTGCATGCGTTGCGCGGCAAGGAGTTCATCGAGTACGACAACCCGTTCGACGTCGGCATGACCGGACTGCTCGGATTCGCGTCGGGATACAAGGCGATCAAGGAGGCCGATGCGCTGCTGATGCTGGGCACCGACTTCCCGTATCAGCAGTTCTATCCCGACAACGCCAAAGTCGTGCAGGTCGACATCCGCGGCCGCAACCTCGGCCGTCGCACCCCAGTCGACCTCGGTCTCGTCGGCACGGTGAAGGACACGCTGGCTGCTCTGCAACCGCTGCTGCGACAGAAGGCGGACCGCGACCACCTCGACCGCTCGCGTCGGCACTACGGCAAGACACGCAAGGCGCTGGACGAGCTTGCCGTCAACGATCGCGACCGCACCCCGATCCGGCCGGAATACGTTACGGGCCTTGCCAATCAGCTGGCCGCCGATGACGCGGTGTTCACCGTTGACGTTGGATCGCCGGTGGTGTGGGCGGCACGTTATGTCAAGATGAACGGTCGCAGGCGCCTGGTTGGCTCGTTCAACCACGGCACTATGGCTTGCGCGCTGCCGCACGCGATCGGCGCGCAAACGGCGTACGGCGACCGTCAAGTGGTCGCGCTGGCCGGCGACGGCGGCCTGACGATGATGTTCGGCGAACTCGTCACGCTGATCCAGAATCGGTTGCCCGTCAAGGTGATTGTGTTCAACAACTCGTCGCTGAACTTCGTCGAATTGGAGATGAAGGCGGCCGGCATCGTCAACTTCGGCACCGACCTGGTCAATCCGAACTTCGCCGATGTCGCACAGGCGATGGGCATTTTCGGTCGCCGGGTCGAGCAGCCGTCGGATCTGCAGCAGGCACTAGCCGACGCGTTCGCCCACGACGGACCGGCGCTCATCGATGTGGTCACCGCGCGTCAGGAGTTGTCGATACCGCCCGCGATCACCGTCGAGCAGGCTAAGGGCTTCTCGCTGTACGCGATCCGGACCATCCTGGCCGGCCGCGGCGACGAATTGCTGGACCTGATAACCACCAACGTCGCGCGACGCATCCTCGACTGATCTTGGTTTTGGGACTTTCCAAGCCAATTCCAATCATCGCCGCTACTGTTTGCCCATGCGAATGAAGGTGTGGTCATTGGCTGCTGTCGTTTTGCTCTTGGCAGCGTGCGGCGGCCCGAAGCCGCAGGTCCCCGGGGTCGCCCAAAAGACCGGATCGCCCCCTGACACCAGCAATATCGAAATCCACGGCGACGCGTCAGCCGACGTCAACAAACTGGCGATGCAGGCGATCGCCGATCTGCAGGACTACTGGACCAAGGAGATGCCGAAGCTTTACGGCAAGGACTACGAGCCGGTGAAGGGCGGCTTCTATGCCGTCATTCCATCGTCGGGCGATTTTCCGCCGTGCGCCCAGGACGCCAGTGAAATCTCCGGCAACGCCTTCTACTGCGCTGCAAAGGATGTCGTCGCGTGGGACGCCGAAGGCCTGCTGCCCGAATTGAAGGAGAAGTACGGCGATTTCGTCATCCCCGTGGTGCTCGCTCACGAGTGGGGCCACGCCGTACAGGGCCGATCGAACTTCACCGCTCGCACGGTGACCAAGGAGCTGCAGGCCGACTGCTTCTCGGGAGCGTGGTCCAAACACGCCAAGGAAGACGGTGTGTTCAAGGTGACCGCCGCCGATCTGGACACCGCGCTCGCCGGCATCCTCGACCTGCGTGACACGCCGGGCACATCCAACATCGACCCGAACGCGCACGGCAGCGGCTTCGACCGGGTGAGCGCCTTCCAGGACGGCTTCGACAACGGCCCCGGCAAGTGCAAGGACTACCGCGACGACGAGCCGATGGTGCTCGAGCTGCCGTTCAACGACGCCCAGGACGCGGCGCAGGGCGGCGATGCGCCCTATGACTCGATCGTCAATGGTGTGCCGTACGACCTCGAGGACTACTTCACGCACCTGTATCCCGAGTTGACCCACGGAAAGCAGTGGCCGCCGGTGAAGGGTCTGGAGCCGTTCGACCCCAACCATCCGCCGGCGTGCGGGGGACAGTCCGCCGAGAGATTCGCGTTGTTCTATTGCGTGCCAGACGATTACGTCGGCTGGGACAACGTCGACGCGATGCCGCAGGTGTACAAGCAGGGTGGCGACTATGCCGTCGCCACGCTGCTCGCCACCCAGTACGGGCTGGCGGCGCTGACGCGGTTGGGCGACCAGTCCGACGAGAAGACATCGACGCTGCGCGCCGACTGCCTGGCGGGCGGCTACACGGCGAGCGTCATCCTCTACAACCGTCCCGACACCAGCACGTACCACATCTCGCCCGGCGACCTTGACGAAGGCATCAAGGCGCTGCTGGTGTTCCGCGGCGAGGGCGACGTCGAGCGCCAGGGCGCAGGCTGGGCACGGATCAAGGCGTTCCGCTCCGGCGTCATCGATGGCGCGGAGTCTTGCCTGAACTACCAGGACAAGTAGCTCAGGCCGGGCGCGGCACCGCCGCCGAGGAGCTCTGACCGATCCACGCGGGGATGCTGCGGCGCACCTCGGACGGCCCGGATATCGCGACTGTGCCCTCGAGCAGGGCGTGCTCCCAGCTGACATCGCCGCGCCAGATGCGGGTGAGCGTGCGCAGGCTCGTTTCGACGGTGCCGGTCACCTCGTGGCCGGGGTCGAAATCGCACACGTCGGCCTCGCCGTCGGCCACCACCAGCCACCACCGCGACGCCTTCGCCGCCACCCCGTCGAGATGAAACGCCAGCGTGGTGCGGGTGCGCGGCCAGCTGTCGATCGGGATCGTGCGGCGCATATCCCACATCAGCAGATGCGGATCGAGGTCCTGCTCCCCGAGTTCGCCGATCCAGCGCACGCCCCAGGCGCCCAGTGCGTCGACGACGTCGGCGAGCTCCTTGCCGCACTCGGTCAGTGAATACGTTGTGCGCCCATCGATTTCGTTGCGCTCGATGACGCCCGCCCGGGTCAGCGACTTCAGTCGCTTCGACAGCAGTGCCGGTGACATCTTCGGCACGCCCCGGCGCAGGTCGTTGAAATGCCTACTGCCCAGCAGCAGTTCCCGCACGACGAGCATCGTCCAGCGCTCGTCGAGCAACTCCATCGCCTTGGCCACCGGACAGAACTGGCCGTATCCGGACATCGCATCGCCTCCCCGGTTCGCAATATCGCAGTACAGATATAGAACCAGGCGCAGTACAGATTTGTTACTAGTTCGGTCGCCGCGGTGGCGCGACGATGTTGACCATGAGCAAATCAGCCGGAACCGTGGACGACAGCCAGATCGCGGCCAAACACCGAGCCATGTGGGCGTCGGGTGACTATCCGAAGCTCGCCGTCGACCTCGTCGCTCCCCTCGGGCCCGTCCTAGTGCAGGCCACCAGCGTGGCCCGCGGTGACCGAGTCCTCGATGTCGCCGCCGGGACCGGAAACGCCGCGATTCCGGCCGCACAAACCGGGGCCAGCGTCGTCGCCAGCGACCTATGCCCAGAATTGTTGGAGAGCGGCCGAACCCTTGCCGCCGAACAAGGCGTCGAATTGGACTGGCGTGAGGGTAACGCGCACGCACTGCCGTTCGGCGACAACGAGTTCGACGTCGTGATGTCCTGCATCGGCGTGATGTTCGCGCCGTTTCATCAGCAGGCCGCCGACGAGCTGGTCCGGGTTGCCAAGCCGGGCGGCAGGCTCGGCCTGATCAACTGGACACCCGAGGGACACATCGGCCAGTTGTTTGCGACCATGAAGCCGCATATGCCGGCCCCGCCGCCGGGCGCGCAGCCGCCGCCATTGTGGGGACAGGAGGACCACGTCCGCGAGCTGTTCGGTGACCACGTCACCGACCTAGTCACCGAGCGGCGCACGCTGCCCGTGCACCATTTCCCTGACGGCGCGGCGTTCCGTGACTACTTCAAGGCTGTCTACGGGCCGACGATCGCGACGTATCGAAACATCGAGGGCGACGCGGACCGCGTCGCGGCGCTCGACGCGGACATCGCCCGGCTCGGCGACGGCTTCTTCACCGGCGACGGCACCATGGAATGGGAATACCTGCTCGTAACGGCGCGCAAGGCCTGACACGATGTCGGCATGGATCAGCTGCCGACCCTGACCGCCGACGACCAGGCTGCAGTGCAGCGCTGGGTGCAAGAGCAGGGCCTCGGTTCGGAGGTCACCGACGTCGAGCCGCTGACCGGGGGAACCCAGAACATCGTGGTGCGGCTGCACATCGACGGTCGCCCGATGGTGTTGCGCCGGCCGCCGCTTCACCCGCGGCCCACGAGCAACAAGACCATGCTGCGCGAGATGGCGGCGCTGCGAACGCTTGCGGGCACGCAGGTGCCGCATCCCGGCTTCATCGCGGGCACCGACGATCTCGACGTGCTTGGTGTGGTGTTCTACCTGATGGAAGAGGTCGACGGTTTCAACCCCGGCGACACCATGGACGAGGCGTATGTCCGCAACGCCGACTGGCGGCATCAGGTCGGCCTGTCATATGCGGCTAGCCTCGCGCGGCTGGGCAACGTCGAGTGGGAGGGCAGCCCGCTGGCAGAGCTCAAACGGCCTGGCTCGTTTCTGGCGCGCCAGGTGCCGCAATTTCTCGGGCTGCTGGAAAGCTATCGGCACGAACACTATTCGCCCGAGTCACTGGCTGTGACGGAATTGGCGGACTGGCTGGAGTCGAACCGTCCTGCGGATTCGAAGCCGGGAATTATGCACGGCGACCCGCACCTGAGCAATGTGCTGCTGCGCCGCGACAAGCCGGAGTTGGCCGCGTTCGTGGACTGGGAGATGTGCACTGTCGGCGACCCGCTGCTGGATTTGGGTTGGATGCTGATCTGCTGGCCCTTGGAGACCAACACGATTACGGCGGGCGCTCAGCTGGCCGCGCTCGGCGGGTTGGCCAGCAGGCGGGAGTTGCTCGACGCATATCTGGCGGCTGGCGGTCGCGAAACGTCAAGCCTGGATTGGTATGTCGCGATGGCGTGCTTCAAGCTGGGCATCGTCATCGAGGGCACCTGGTCGCGGTATCTGGTCGGGCAGGCAAGCCGAGACGCAGGCGAGCGACTGCATGCGAACGCGCAGAACCTGATTGACATCGGCACCCGCGTGGCCAAGGGCGACAGCCCATTTCAGTGACTAGCCGTACGCGTCGAAACCCAGCTTGACCGCAAGGACCAGGCCCGCGATGCCGATCACCACGCGCAGGGGTCCCGTCGGAGCATGCCGGACCACCACAGGACCGAGGCGCGATCCGATCAGGCATCCGATGCCGACGGCGAGGACGGCAGGCCAGTGGACGGGCGCGACGACCGTAAAGATCAGCGCTGCAACCCCGTTCGCAACTGCCAGGATCACGTTCTTGCCCGCGTTGGCATGCGCAAGCGTCGCGCCGCCAGCTCGCATGAGCATCGCCAGGAGCAGAACGCCCGCGGCTGCGCCGAAGTAGCCACCGTAAATGCAGATCACAAAGATCGCTGCGGATTCGAGGAGAATCCTGACCGTATCTCGTTGGTGGTGAGCGACTCTGGCTTCCTGACGGGTGGACCGCGGCAGCAGGATCGCTACCGAGGCCAGGCCGAGCAGGATGGGGACAATCCTTTCGAAACCCTCCGCTGGCGTGGTCAACAGGAGCGTCGCACCGATTGCACCGCCGATCGCGGCGGCGGGCAGGATTCGCTTGATCCACGCGCCTTGGCCAGCCAGTTCCGGTTGCGATCCCGCAATGGAGCCAATGCCGTTGAACACCAGGGCAACGGTGTTGGTGACGTTGGCCGTCACCGGGGGCAGCCCGAACACCAACAGGGCTGGATAGGTGGCTACAGACGCCAGTCCCGCGATGCTGCCGGTGAGACCGCCGAGCACGCCGGCAGCTGCGAGGAAGGCCCAGTCCATGGGCCGCTCACTTTACTTGTTGGCGTTTATCAGCGTGTCGACGGGTTCCGCCGCTAGACCGTCGCGTTCGCCTGCACCCACGCCTGGTGCCACCGGTGACGTCGGACACCTCGTCAAACCCGTTGGCGCGCAACAGTGATGCAGCCACGTGTACGACGATGGGCTTGCCGGTCGGCACCCCGTCGAGGCGGACGCGCAGCTGTGCCAACGGAATATGGTGCGAGCCGGGGATGGCGCCCAGTTCGCGTTCGCCTGGGTTACCCACATCGATCAGCGACACCTTATCCTCGGCGAGCAACTCACCGAGTTCACGCGCCGAGGTCCGCCGCGCCGCCTGCACCAGATCGGCCAACTCCGGGGGACCTCGCCTCCGCGGTCGCCGACCGCGAAAGACCATGCCCGCGGTTTCGGCGAAACGGCCGTCGAATCCGACGTCCACCGAACCGCGCAGATGACTCGCGGCGAAGTCTTCGACACTACGCGCGTCAAGCACGCGAACTCCGTTGTTGAGCGCTGTCCGAACGCTTTTCGCGCTCAGCCGTTGAATTTTGCGGGTCTGGTCGGGCAGGGCCAACTTGCCGGAGTCATCGCGATGATCGAACAAGGGCGTGACTGCAAGGACGTCGTGACGAGGCTGGCGCCGCTGCCAACGGGGACAAGCCGATGACCGTGCCGTCGCGGTCGCACAGTCGCTCGCCGATCACCACGACGGGGTGGATGTGGCCTCGCGTGTCGATGATGCGGTGGCGACTGGAGAACGGCCTGCCCCGTTTTGTCATCTCGTCGATGAGCCGTCCGACTTGCGCGGCGTCGTCAGGATGCTTGTGCGACATCACCAACGCGGTTGTGGGCTGCACCTGGCCGGCGCGTAACCATGAATGTGCGCGACGGCCTCCGACCACTCCCAACGGTCCTCGACACGCAGATACCGGAACGAACCGACACGCTCGCCCATTGGAATCGCTGTGTCCTGAGTCCGCGGACTCCGATCGTTCAATTGACCCCACCGTCTCCAGTACAGGTTCTACGAGAATCCCACCGGCCGCGCTGCCGGGACAGCCGGATGGCGAGACAAATGCTCAGGGTCTAGCCGGAATGCGAAACCAAAAAGGTTTGCACGGGTTGCGGTGAGGCGCCTAACATCGCCAACGTGCCGAGGCGACTCGTAGTAGCAACCCGCAGCGGGGTCTGATCCAGACCGACCCCTCGCTGTGGGTCGAGCTACTACGTCGGTCACTTCCTCTCCAGTGAGAAGTCCGGCACACATGACAACAATCTCAATCGCTACCCAATCCGCAACCAGCGCAGCGCGCCCGTCATTTGCGGCTTATATGAACGGCCCGATGCCGCGCAGTCTGCGCCAGGAGGCCGACGCGATGTCTTTCGAAGCGTTTCACGACCAATATGCGGCCAGTACAGGGCCGCTGCGGCTCGGTAGTTGGCGGTGCACCGACGCCGAGTGTCGCTCGTCCCGGCTTGGTCCGCAGGCCCGGCATTATCAGGCCACCCTTGCCGTCGGCGACTGCATCAGTACGTCGTCGGCCGCCGCGTGTGGACCCGTCGCGGCGCTGACCGAGATGCTCTATGACCGTGGTATCGCGGTCGAGATGACGGCCTTTCACCAGGTTCCGGCCGGCGAGCACACGGCGACATTCGTCCGCGGGTCCGACGGCGCCCGGTCGCAGTGGGCGATGGGTTGGTCCAACGACCCGACGCAGTCCGCGCTGCGCGCAGTCATTGCCTGCGCCAACCGGCTGCTGACCGACGCCTGAGATCCGCCGAAACGGCATTCCGGCACGGCCGTTCTCGATCTTTCTGTGCTGGAATGCCGTTTCGGCGCAAAGCCCTCAACGCAAGGGGCGCAACATGATTGGCATGCCGTCCAGCGGTACCGGCATGCCGCCGTAGTCGTAGCGCGGCTTGTATCCGGCGTGGGGCAGCTCGAGCCGATACTTGCGCAGCAGCCGGTGCATGACGGTCTTGATCTCCAGCTGCCCGAAAACCATGCCGATGCACTTGTGCGCGCCGCCGCCGAACGGCGCGAACGCATACCGGTGCTTCTTGTGCTCCGACCGCGGCTCGGCGAAGCGCTCAGGATCGAACTTCTCCGGGTTCGTCCACAACTCAGGCAGGCGATGGTTGAGCGACGGCCACGTCACCACATCGGTGCCGGCAGGGATGAAGTAGCCAAGCAGATCGATGTCGCGCACCGCCCGCCGGAAGTTCATCGGCAGCGGCGTGACCATGCGCAGGGCCTCATTGATCACAAGGTCGTAGGTTTCCAGCTTCTCCAGCGCCTCGATGTCGAGCGGACCGTCACCGATGCGCGCCGACTCGTCGCGGCAGCGTTCCTGCCATTCCGGGTTGGCCGCGAGGTGGTAGGCCATCGTCGTCATGGTCGACGTCGACGTGTCGTGAGCCGCCATCATCAGGAAGATCATGTGCGCGACGATGTCGTCGTCGGTGAATCGCTGGCCATCCTCGTCCTCGGCTTGGCACAGCACGCTGAGCATGTCGGTGCGCTCGTTGCCACGCGTCTCGGCGACCCTGGCGGAGAAGTAATCCTCGAGCGTCTTGCGGGCCTGAATGCCGCGCCACCACGTCAGCGGCTTCACGGGCTTGCGGATGATCGCGTTGCCCGCCCGGGTGGTGGTCGTGAACGCGTGGTTGATGGTGGTGACCAAGTCGCGGTCAGTGCCCGCCTCATGGCCCATGAACACCACCGACGCGATGTCGAGCGTGAGCTCCTTGACGGCCGGATGGAACAGGAACCGTGAGTCATTGGCGACCCAGTCGTTGGCCACCACGTGGCTGGCCACCGAGTCAATGTGCTCGACGTACCCGGCCAACCGGGAACGGGTGAACGCCTCCTGCATGATCCGCCGGTGGAACATGTGTTCGTCGAAGTCGAGCAGCATCAGGCCACGGTCGAAGAACGGCCCGATCACCGGATCCCAGGCGCGCTGAGAGAACTCCTTGTTGCGGTTCGAGAAGACGGCTTGCGTGGCATCGGGGCCAAGCGCCATCACCGACGCCAGTGCTGGTGAGTACTGGTAGTGGATCGGACCGTACTTGCGGTAGACCTCGACCGCGAACTCCGGCCCAAGCCGGAAGAACTCGATCATGTGCCCGATGATCGGCAGGCCCGAGTCACCCATTGCCGGCTTGAGGCCACTACCTGCGGGCGGCTCCGCCAGCGCGAACTGCTTCCACTCGTGCCTGCGCAGCCGCTTTTCGGCCAGGCCCATGCCGGGGATTGTGACGGGCGTCGGCTTCAACCGCCGCTTGGCCTGGTCAAGCAGGTAATCCTTGGTGCTGATGGCTGCCATGCATGCTCCTCAGGCAAAAAGACTGTGGCCGTTGTCACTCCTGATCTCCATCCTGGATGGCAGACTTGACGCATGTCAAGTTTTGTTCTGGCGCGTCGCAACTGCAAAGGTCTAGGGCCATGACCGCCCAACCCGCACCCCAGGCCCGCCGCAGCCGCGGTGACCGGCAGCGCGAGGCGATCGTCACCGCGGTCCGCGAACTGCTGCAGGAGCGATCGTTCGCCGACCTGTCCGTCAGCACCATCAGCGAGCGGGCCGGCGTCGCCCGGTCCGGCTTCTACTTCTATTTCGACTCGAAGTACGCGGTGCTCGCGGTGATCCTCGCCGAGGCAGGTGATCTGCTCGACGAACTGACCCACCACTTCGCGCCGCGTGAGCCCGGCGAGACGCCTGAAGCGTTTGCGAAGCGTATGGTCGGCAGCGCCGCGGCGGTGTACGCCAACGACGACCCGGTGATGTCGGCGTGCGAGGTCGCCCGATACACCGATGCGCAGATCCGCGAGATGATGGATGACTTCTACGACAGCGTGATCGAGAAGCTCATCACGCTGCTGGAGCAAGACCCCGACGCGCATCCGATCTCCGACGACGTGCCGGCTCTCGTGCGCACGATGGCAGCCGTGACGACGATGACGCTGACGCACGACAGCACCTTTGTCGGACGCGGCCAGGACCCGGCACGCGCCATCGAGATCGTCGAGCGGTTGTGGCTCAGCGCGTTCTGGGGTGACCGGTAGTCTCACCGCCATGGCTGGCGACTTCCGGGGGAGCGGCTTTACCGGTAAACGTTGTTTTCTCACCGGGGCCGCCAGCGGCATCGGCCGCGCGACCGCGCTGAAGCTGGCCGCCGAGGGCGCCGAGCTCTACCTCACGGATCGGGACGCCGAGGGCCTGGAGAAAACGGTCGCCGACGCCCGTGCGCTTGGCGCGGAGGTGCCCGAGCATCGGGTGCTCGACATCTCCGACTACGACGCGGTGGCCGCGTTCGCCGAGCACATCCACGCCTACCACGCACCGATGGATGTGGTGATGAACATCGCCGGAGTGTCGGCGTGGGGCACGGTCGACCAGCTCACGCACCAGCATTGGCGCTCGATGGTCGACATCAATCTGATGGGTCCGATTCACGTCATCGAGACCTTCATTCCGCCGATGCTTGCCGACCGCCGAGGCGGGCATCTGGTCAACGTGTCGTCGGCCGCCGGCCTGGTCGCGCTGCCGTGGCATGCGGCCTACAGCGCGAGTAAGTACGGGCTACGCGGAGTATCGGAGGTGCTGCGGTTCGATTTGGCCCGGTACCGCATCGGCGTGTCGGTGGTGGTGCCCGGTGCGGTGAAAACGCCTCTGGTGCAGACGGTTCAGATTGCCGGCGTGGACCGCGAAGACCCCAACGTGAAGAAGTGGACCGAACGTTTCAGTGGGCACGCCGTATCGCCGGAGCATGTCGCCGACAAGATTCTGCGCGGCGTGCGGCGCAACCGGTTTCTGATTTACACATCGCCGGATATTCGCGCGCTGTATGCGTTCAAACGCGTTGCGTGGTGGCCCTATAGCGTTGCGATGCGGCAGGCCAATGTTTTCTTCAGCCGTGCGCTGCGGCCCGCGAAAGGCTAGCGCTTACCCCACTCCCATGGCGGCGCGGTCAGCATGCCCAAACCCTTGACGCGTGTCTCGCCGAGTTCCTTGTACAACTCGATCTCCACGGCGCCGCCTTCGTCGGCTTCGGTTACCGGCACGGTGTCCAGAACTTCCAGCATCGCCCGCGAGTGGGTGACGACGACGACTTGGGTCTGCGTTGCGGCCGCCTGAATCAGCGACGCCAACGGCCGAACCAGGTCTGGGTGCAATGAGGTCTCTGGCTCGTTGAGCACCATGAGAGAGGGTGGCTGCGGACTCAGCAGGGCGGCGGCCCACAGCAGGAAACGCAGTGTGCCGTCGGATAATTCGGCTGCGCGCAGCGGCCGCAGCATGCCGCGCTGTTGCAGTTGCAGATCGAATAGTCCGTTCTGCACGGCCACCGATACCGTTGCGCCATCGAATGCCTCGGCGACAGCACGCTGCAGGTCGTCGAAGCCGGCCTCGATGATCGTCTGCACGGCGGCCGCGAGATCGGCGCCGTCGTCGGCCAGCACGGGTGTACGGGTGCCGACGTGCGGGAGTCGTGACGGTGCTGCCGCGTCGACGCGGAAACCGTCGTAGAACCGCCAGCTGCGCAGCCGATGACGGACCGCGCCGAGTTCGGGATGTGCCCCGGCGTACTCGGCGAGCACGCTGCGGTAGGCGGGCAGAGATCGCGTCATCTCGTCGAAGCCCTGCCCGGATTGCCCGCTGGCTTCGGCATAGTCGCGGGTGCGGCGCACGAGCGTCGAGCTGGTCCGCATCATCCGGCCGACGAACACCGCCTCGCGCTTGATCTCCGGGTCAAGCGCGAACAACGAATTGTGCCCGGCCATTTGCGGCAGGCCGAGATCGACCAGGTAGCCGAAATCGTCTGAGGCGAAACCGAGTTCGAGTGAAACCGGCCCGGTCCGAGCCGTGCCCTCGACCTTCCCGGTGCGGCGGGCGCCGCTGAGGTGCTCCGGGCCGGCCCACAGCACCGAATCGAGACCACCCTCGCGGGCCAGCGAGCCGATGACCTCGCCGCGGCCGCAGTCGGCTAGCAGTCGCAGCGCCCGATACAGTGATGACTTGCCGGTGCCGTTCGCGCCTGTGATGACGGTGAGCCGCGCGAGTGGCAGCACGATTTCGCGCAACGAGCGATACCCACGGATGGCGACCGTCTGCAACATCTGGCTCAGTACCCGCCTTCGGGAGGGTTGAGTTCTAGCCGGACGCCGAGCAGCCGGATGGGACGGTCGAGCTCGAATTGAGCGAGAAGGTCGAGCGCTGTTTGCTTGATGGGTTCGGCATCGGTGGTGGGTGCCGCGAGCTTGCGGATCTTGGTCCTGGTATAGAACGTGTTGGTGCGCACGGTGACCGCCACTCTAGTGACCACGCGACCTTGCGCGACGATCTCGTCGAGTGTCTGCTGCGCGAGATCGACCACGGCGGAATCGATTTCGGTGCGGTCGGTCAGGTCCGTCGCAAAAGTGATGACGTGGCTGCGGGAACGCGGCACCCATGGTTCAGCGCTGACGTTGGTGTCGCCGCCGCCCTTGGCCAGCAGCAGAATCCACAGCCCCGTCGTCGGACCGAAAGTCGACGTGAGCAGGGTGGCATCGGTCGTGGCGAGGTCGGCGACGGTGGTAATACCCATTCCTGCAAGCTTTTTGGCGGTCTTCGGGCCGACGCCCCACAACGCGTCGACCTCGCGGTCGCCCATCACCGCCATCCAGTTCTCGTCGGTCAGTTGATAAATGCCTGCCGGCTTGCCGAAGCCCGTGGCCACCTTGGCGCGCTGCTTGTTGTCGCTGATGCCGACCGAACAGGACAGCTCGGTCTGGCTGATGACTTCTCGGATCTGTTGGGCCAGCGCGACGGGGTCGTCGACGTCGGCACCGACGTACGCCTCGTCCCAGCCCCACACCTCGACGGGATGTCCGAGGTCGCGCAGCAATGTCATCACCTCTTCTGACGCCTCGTCGTAGGCGGCAGTATCGAGCGGCAGGAACATCGCGTCCGGGCACTTGCGGGCCGCAGAGCGCAGCGGCATGCCCGCATGCACACCGAACTCGCGCGCGGGGTACGACGCGCACGTGACCACCTTGCGCGGCTCGTTGGGATCGCCGTTGCCGCCGACAATGATTGGCAGACCGGCAAGTTCGGGTTTGCGGCGCACCTCGACTGCGGCCTGAAACTGGTCGAGGTCGACGTGCAGAATCCACCGGGACGTCATGCGCCGCAGAGCTTGCGCGCCACGCTTTCCCACGCGTCGCCGAGTTGCTCGAGGGTCTGGCCGCGTTCGGTCATCTGAAACTGGACGTAGTCGGCGTCGAGCAGACCAAGCAGGGCGAACGCCTGAGCATCCAGGTCGCCTGTTGTGCCCGCCGCCTCCAGCAGCACCCGGATATGGCGGTGGTGAAACATCACCGGTGCGATGAAGCGCATCTGTGGGTCACGGCCGGCGTCGGACAGCAGCGCATGATGGGTGTTGACGAATTCGAGGCGGTCGCGACCGTAGGCCAGCAACCGCTCTAGTGCGGGGGCGCCGGGGCCTAACGGGGGCGGGCCGAACATCAGCGCCTGTTGTTCGGTCTTCTCGTCTTCGTCGAGCAGCACCAGCATCAGGCCGGCGCGGCTGCCGAAGCGGCGGAACAGTGTGCCCTTGCCCACACCGGCGGCCGCGGCGATGTCGTCGGTGGTGACGGCATCGGGGCCGCGTTCGGCTATCAGGCGGCGCGCAGCGTCCAGCAGTAACGTGCGGTTACGGGCAGCGTCGCCCCGCTCCTGCGCTGGTTGATCGGTGACCGCCAGCTCATGTAGCGGGGGAGTTGCGGTCATGTCTGCAGTTTAGTTCAGGCGGAATGAATCGGACTACGGTCCGGTTGCAGGGTGCGACGATCTTCCGGACGACGAAGGGAATATGAAGATGTCTGACACCAACGTGTTGGTGCTGCTGGGAAGCCTGCGCGCCGCCTCCATCAACCGTCAGCTCGCCGAACTCGCCATCGAGACCGCGCCGGATGGCGTCAGCCTTCAGCTTTTCGACCGGCTGGGCGAGCTGCCGTTCTACAACGAGGACATCGACAACGAGGACGTCGCCGAGCCGATTGTGGCGCTGCGTGCGGCGGCCGCTGAGGCTGATGCGGCGCTCGTCATCACCCCCGAATACAACGGCAGCATTCCCGGTGTGCTGAAGAACGCGATCGACTGGCTGTCGCGCCCGTTTGGCAACGGCGCGCTGAAGGACAAGCCGCTGGCTGTCGTCGGTGGGTCGTTCGGTCAGTACGGCGGAGTGTGGGCGCACGACGAGACCCGCAAGTCGTTCGGTATCGCAGGCCCGCGCGTGGTGGAGTCGCTGAAGCTGTCCGTGCCGTTCAAGTCTCTGGACGGCAAGCACCCGCGGGAGAACGCCGAGGTGGCTGCGAACCTGCGCGACGTCGTGGGCAAGCTCGCCGCCGAAGTCGCCTGAGCGCCAACGGGTTTAACCAGCAAGGAGCCTGCGTAGGGCGTGGGTCAAGACGTCGGCGCCCAGAGGCTCACCGGTGATCAGCGCGTGTAGCAGGGCGCCGTCGATGAAGATGGCGGCGGCTTGCGCAGCATCGTGACCTGTCCTCGGCTCGAGGATTGCGATCAGGCCGTCCAGCCATAGCCGGGCGTGCGGTCGCAACTCGGGCCGATGGCTGGCGGCGGTGTAGAGCTCGTTGCATGCGCGGTAGCGATCGTGTTCGGTCAGGTAGTCGGCCGTGAGTCGTGCAAGCGTGCCCGGTAGGTCGGCACTTTCCCTCAGTTCTTCTGCCCATTCGTCGAGACCCTCGATGGACCCGCGAGCGGCGTCGGCGAGCGCAGCCTCGCGGAGCTCGTCGAGGTCTTTGAAGTAATACGTCGTCGATCCGACGGGGACGCCGGCGATCTCGGCGACCCTGCGATGCGTGAGCCCCGCAACGCCCGCCTCGGCGATCACCCGGGTGGCGGCGTCAATGATGGTCTGGCGCCGGCCCGCCGGATCGCGCGGCCGGCGCCGCGTCGGCGCGGTCAATGCGCACCGGCCATGTTCAGCGTGATGACGCCGCCGATCACCAGCGCGACGCCGACGACCTTGCCGATCGAGATCGGGGAGCCGAGGAACACCACCGCGATGACCACGATCGCGGTCGTGCCCAACGCCGACCACAGCGCGTATGCCACGTCGATCTGCATGCCGCGGGCGATCGCCATCGCCATCAGCGCGAAGGCAACCGCGTACCCCGACAGACACGCAACCGTCGGCCACAGCCGGGTGAAGCCGTCGGTGGACTTCAGCAGGCTGGTCGCGATCACTTCGGCGACGATCGCGACGGCCAATAACAAGTAAGCCACGATTTCTCCTAGTGTACGTATGTACATGTACAAATGTACACTACGGTTGCGCTTGGTTTGCTGTTACGTCACCGTGACGGTTCGCGTCGGATCGCTTGTCGGTGCCCGGTGGTAGACCGGTCGGAGGCAGCAGCGCGCCGCGATTGTGACGTGCGACACGCCGGAGGACATGCCGGTTGAAGGGCTTACGACCAGGGAATTTCAAAAATGTTATTCAGAACATCTTGTATCTCTTCGCAATGTCGGACACTAGGTGTAGTGTTTCGAACACCGACAGACCCCCACCGGTACACGTACCTCCAGGGTCGGCCGGAGGCCACAAATCCGGCGGTGTCGGTTCCCAGACCCCCGGGCGCACGGCCCCGGACGCCTGGAATTTTGAGGGCCCGAGGGTCGCTGAACCTCAGCGAGATGCAGTACCCCAGCAGTTGCCAGTCCCAGTGCAGTGTCAGTCGTAGAGGAGCCGTACCGCAGATGACCGTCACCGTGTACACCAAGCCCGCTTGCGTGCAGTGCAACGCCACCTACAAGGCGCTGGACAAGCAGGGCATTGCCTACGAGAAGGTCGACATCAGCCTGGATAGCGAGGCCCGCGACTACGTCATGGCGCTGGGCTATCTGCAGGCACCCGTCGTGGTGGCCGGAAACGACCACTGGTCCGGGTTCCGCCCCGATCGCATCAAGTCGCTGAGCGGCGCGGTCGCGGTAACGGCATAAGGGGTAACCCGGCACATAGAAAGGAGATGATCGATGAGCAACCTCGTCTACTTCTCCAGCGTGTCGGAAAACACCCACCGCTTCGTCGAGAAGCTGGGTCTGCCCGCCATCCGGATTCCGCTGCACGGACGCATCGAGGTCGATCAGCCCTTCGTGCTGGTGCTGCCCACCTACGGCGGCGGGCGCGCTACACCTGACATCAATGACGGCGGCTATGTCCCCAAACAGGTCATCGCCTTCCTCAACAACGAACACAACCGGTCGTTGATCCGCGGCGTCATCGCCGCGGGCAACAACAACTTCGGTGCCGAATTCGCATATGCGGGCAACGTGGTGTCCCGCAAGTGCGCAGTGCCGTACCTCTATCGCTTTGAACTCATGGGTACTCCCGAGGACGTGGAAGCCGTCCGTGCGGGCTTGGAAGATTTCTGGAAGGAACAGTCGTGCCACCAACCGTCACAGCTGCAGAGCCTGTAACCACCGGCGCGCACGCGCTTCCGGGCGAAACGGACTACCACGCCCTCAACGCGATGCTGAATCTGTACGACGCGGACGGCAAGATTCAGTTCGAAAAGGACCGCGAGGCCGCGCACCAGTATTTCCTGCAGCACGTCAACCAGAACACGGTGTTCTTCCACAACTACGACGAAAAGCTCGACTACTTGATCCAGAAGGAGTACTACGAGCGCGAGGTGCTCGATCAGTACAGCCGCAACTTCGTCAAGAGCCTGATCGACCGCGCGTATGCGAAGAAGTTCCGGTTCCCGACGTTCGTCGGCGCGTTCAAGTACTACACCTCCTACACGCTGAAAACCTTCGACGGCAAGCGATATCTGGAGCGGTTCGAGGATCGCGTCGTCATGGTGGCGCTGACGCTGGCTGCAGGCGACACCACGCTGGCGGAGAAGCTCGTCGACGAGATCATCGACGGCCGGTTCCAGCCGGCCACGCCGACGTTCCTCAACTCGGGCAAGAAGCAGCGCGGTGAGCCGGTGTCTTGCTTCCTCCTTCGCATCGAGGACAACATGGAATCGATCGGCCGCTCCATCAACTCGGCGCTGCAGCTTTCCAAGCGCGGCGGCGGGGTTGCATTGCTACTGAGCAACATTCGCGAGCACGGCGCGCCGATCAAGAACATCGAGAACCAGAGCTCCGGCGTCATCCCGATCATGAAGCTGCTCGAGGATTCGTTCTCCTACGCCAACCAGCTCGGTGCGCGACAGGGCGCGGGCGCGGTGTACCTGCACGCCCACCATCCGGATATCTACCGCTTCCTGGACACCAAGCGGGAGAACGCCGACGAGAAGATCCGGATCAAGACGCTCTCGCTTGGCGTCGTTATTCCGGACATCACGTTCGAGCTGGCCAAGAAGAACGAAGACATGTACCTGTTCTCGCCGTACGACGTCGAGCGCGTGTACGGTCTTCCGTTCGCCGACATCTCGGTGACCGAGAAGTACTACGAGATGGTCGACGATGCGCGGATCCGCAAGACCAAGATCAAGGCGCGCGAGTTCTTCCAGACGCTGGCCGAGCTGCAGTTCGAATCGGGCTACCCGTACATCATGTACGAGGACACGGTGAACCGGGCAAACCCGATCGAGGGCAAGATCACGCACAGCAACCTGTGCTCGGAGATCCTGCAGGTCTCGACGCCGTCGGTGTTCAACGAAGACCTGACGTATGCCCAAGTGGGCAAGGACATCTCGTGCAACCTGGGCTCGCTGAACATCGCCAAGACGATGGATTCGCCGGACTTCGCGCAGACCATCGAGGTGGCGATCCGGGCGTTGACCGCGGTGAGCGATCAGACGCACATCTGGTCGGTGCCGTCGATCGAGCAGGGCAACAACGACTCTCACGCGATCGGGCTGGGGCAGATGAACCTGCACGGCTACCTGGCACGCGAGCGGATCTTCTACGGCTCCGAAGAAGGCGTCGACTTCACCAACATCTACTTCTACACGGTGCTGTATCACGCGCTGCGAGCGTCGAATCGCATTGCGATCGAACGCGGTGCGCACTTCAAGGGCTTCGAGAAGTCGAAGTACGCGTCGGGGGAGTTCTTCGACAAATACACCGAGCAGGTATGGGAGCCGAAGACCGATCGCGTCAAGGAATTGTTCGCCGACGCCGGCATTCGCATTCCGACGCAAGAGGATTGGGTTCGGCTGAAGGAGTCGGTGCAGGCGCACGGCATCTACAACCAGAACCTGCAGGCGGTCCCGCCGACCGGCTCGATTTCCTACATCAACCACTCGACGTCCTCGATTCACCCGATCGCGTCGAAAGTGGAGATCCGCAAGGAAGGCAAGATCGGGCGCGTTTACTACCCGGCGCCGTACATGACGAACGACAACCTGGAGTACTACCAGGACGCGTACGAGATCGGCTACGAGAAGGTCATCGACACCTACGCGGCGGCGACGCAGCACGTGGATCAGGGGTTGAGCTTGACGCTCTTCTTCAAGGACACCGCGACCACTCGTGACGTGAACAAGGCGCAGATCTACGCGTGGCGCAAGGGAATCAAGACGTTGTACTACATCCGGCTACGCCAGATGGCGTTGGAGGGTACTGAGGTGGAGGGTTGCGTCAGCTGCATGCTGTAGGACCGCGCCGCCGACGAGTGTGGACTTGAGACATGCAGTGCGGGGAGTAGCCGTGCAATATGTCCACGCTCGCCGGAGAGCGGTCGCGGCTAGCCCATCGCGTCGACGGGCAGGCGATCCACCCGCGTCAGCACTGAGTGCTTCGGCGGAACGCTGGGGCCGGGGGTGGCCTCCGCTAGCTTCGCTTCGTGGTCTATCCAGCACTCGCCGGCGCGTTCGTCGTAGTCGCCTCCGTAGAAGACGCAGCAGACGCCGATGTCGTCCGGATGATCGGCTGCGCATTGCCAGAAGTCGTCGCCCGCGGCGTGGACGGGCGCCGCAGCGGCGTTGGCGGCCAGTCCGATGGCCAGGCCCGCCGTCATCGCGGCGGTGGCCAGAAGTCCCTTGATGTTCATGGCACTAAGGCTGGAGCGCAGCCGTCATCGCCAAAGCGGGGCGAACTCCGCGAGCCACCGGTCGCTCGTCAGGGTTGTGGCGGCCGCGCCGGCTAGGGGATTAGGGGCGTCTACTTCTTGACAGTGTGCTGCGGGCCCTGCGCCTTCTTGTACAGCGCCTTGAGCATCCGATCGCGGAACTGCGCGTTGTCGATCATCTTGATGCCCGCATTGGCGAACTTCGGGTAGCCGAGCAGCTTGTGGAAGTAGCGGCCGCGCCGGTACTCACGACCCCACGCCGCTTCCATCCGCTGCGCGTAGTTGGTGAAGTCGTCGGGCCCGCCGTTCTGCAGCGCCGCGATCGCACACTCACCCGCGGCCAGCCCCGACTCCAGCGCCTTGGAGATGCCTGCGCCCGACGCCGGTTTGCCCGCGCCCAGCGAGTCGCCCGTGAACAGCACACCGGGACGCCACGGCGGCCACGCAGTGAAGCCCATCGGCAGCCGCCACGCCCGCACGCTCTTGTTCTTCTTCAGCTCTTCGATCGGCGGTAATTCCCACTCGCGGGGAAGTGTGCGCAGGAACTCGCCAAGGAACTGCGTCGCGTTGATCGACTGCCAATTCTTGTAGCTGTTCACATAGCCGAGCCCAATGTTGAAGCGTCCGTTGCCCATTGGGAACACCCAGCCATAACCGGGCAACTGGTCGCCCTGGAACTGCAGCTTCAAATAGATGTCGAGGCTGTCGGAGTCCGGGCGGTTGGCGTGCATCTCGGAGCGGATCGCGATCGCCGAGTAGCCGTTGTACTCCGAATCGATCTTCAGTGCCCGCTTGATGGGGGAGTAGGCGCCGTCGGCCGCGATCACCGCGTCGCCGTACACCTTCTCGCCGCTCTTGCACGTCACGCCCACGACGCGACCGTTCTCGATGATCGGCCCGGTCACCTCGGCCGACTGCCGCACCTCGGCGCCCGCCGACTCCGCGTGCTTGAGCAACAGCGTGTCCAGCTCCGTGCGACTCACGGTGTGGCCGTGGTCGGGCATCCCCGGGCGCTTCGGGAACGACAGCTCCCACTGGCTGGGGCTGAACACCGTCACGCGGTTGACCCGGTGAAATTCGGAGACCTCGTGCGACAGCCCCATCTTCTGCAGATAGCTGACGGCCCGCGCGGTCAGTCCGTCGCCACACGGCTTGTCCCGCGGAAACTCGGCCTTGTCCAGCACCACTACCTTGGCGCCGGTCTGTGCGGCCTGCCACGCGGCGGCCGAACCCGAAGGCCCGCCACCTGCAATGACCAGGTCGTATCGCTGCGTCATACGTCTCTCTCGTCACTTGGCTGTCGCACAATTATTACCCAGCGTGACGGGTGGGTTCTTGGCAAGCAAATTTGCCTGGCCAGCGCAGCAAAACCCCGTGTTGGCGGACGGTCTGAGCAGGTCAGCGACGTCCGGGCGGTACAGTAAGCGGGTGCGGCGAGGGTCCAGGTCACGTTCCAGCAGCGAGCCGGGTGTCAAAGTAGACGCCCGCAGCGAGCGCTGGCGTGAGCATCGCAAGAAGGTGCGATCAGAGATCGTCGACGCCGCGTTCAGGGCCATTGACCGCCTCGGACCCGAATTGAGCCTGCGCGAGATCGCCGAGGAGGCGGGTACCGCGAAGCCAAAGATTTACCGCCATTTCACCGACAAGTCAGATCTGTTCCAGGCGATCGGTGAGCGGCTGCGCGACATGCTGTGGCTGGCGATCATCCCGTCGATCAACCTGTCCAGTGACTCGGCGCGGGAAGTCATCCGCCGCAGCGTCGAGCAATACGTGCGACTGGTCGACGAGCACCCCAATGTGTGCCGTTTCCTGATCCAGGGCCGGTTCGCCGAGCAGAGCGAGTCGACGATGCGTGCGCTCAACGAGGGTCGCGGCGTCACGCTGGCGATGGCCGACATGTTCAACAACGAGCTGCGTGAGATGGAACTCGACGGCGCGGCAATCGAACTCGCCGCATACACCACATTCGGTTCGGCGGCCGCCGCCACCGACTGGTGGTTGGGACCCGACGTCGACAGTCCGCGTCGGATGCCACCTGATGAGTTCATAGCGCATATGACGACGATCATGCTCGGCTCCATCAACGGCACCTGCGAGCTGCTCGGCATCAAAATCGATCCGGACCTTCCGCTGCACGAAGGTGTGCGTCGTCGCGAACACGTCGCCTAACCAAAGCTGGTGGCGCAATGGATGAGCCGCACTCCGCCGAGCTGACCGAGACTCAGCTGCGGGTGCGCGCCCTCGAAAGCGTGCTCGCGGAAAAGGGTTACGTGGACCCGCGGCGCTCGACGCAATCATCGAGACCTACGAAACCAAGATCGGTCCCCACAATGGCGCGACGGTCGTTGCGAAGGCGTGGACGGACGCGGCTTACCGCGACTGGCTGCTGCGGCCGCCGAAGGGTCTTCGTCCGACGGCTACGCCCGGTGGCTTGCCGCGCTGGAGCGAGTGATTGAGGACAACGGGATCGCCGACCCGCCCATGCTTGGCCGCTACCGTGACGCATGGCGTCGCGCCGCCGCACGAACCCCACACGGTGTGCCGATCGAACTTCAACCGTGCGACTTTCAGTGAGATTGACAGCTCCGGTATGCGGTACCGCTGGTCCCGTATACTTGCTCCGATCGACAGAAACGTCCTCGTCAGGAAGGACCCTCGATGACTGTTGCCGCCGAGCGAGCTGCTGAGGATACCCAACAGCCCGTACACACCCGCGCGCTGATCATCGGCACCGGCTTCTCCGGTCTCGGGATGGCCATCGAGCTACAGCGACGTGGCGTCGACTTCTTAGTCCTGGAGAAGGCCGACGAGATCGGCGGCACCTGGCGGGATAACACCTATCCCGGATGCGCGTGCGACATCCCGTCGCACATGTACTCGTTCTCGTTCGAGCCCAAGCCCGACTGGCAGCACATGTGGTCACTCCAGCCGGAGATCCTCGACTACCTCAAGGGCGTGACCGAAAAGTACGGGCTGCGCCGCTACATCTCGTTCGGATCCCATGTCGACCGTGCGCATTGGGACGACGACGAGTTGCGCTGGCACGTGTTCACCAAGGATGGCCGCGAGTTCGTCGCGCAGTTCGTGGTCTCCGGCGTTGGCGGTCTGCACATCCCGCTGGTTCCGGAGTTCGAGGGATTCGACCAATTCACCGGCGCCGCTTTCCATTCCGCGCAGTGGGACCACAGCGTGGACCTGACGGGCAAGCGGGTGGCGGTGATCGGTACCGGCGCCAGCGCGATCCAGATCGTGCCCGAGATCGTCAAGGACGTCGGCGCGCTACAGCTGTATCAGCGCACCCCGGCGTGGGTGATGCCGCGGCCCAACAACCCGATTCCCGAGTGGATGCGCGACACGTTCACCAACGTCCCCGGCACGCGGGCGGCGATGCGGGCGGGCATCTACTGGATTCACGAGGCCGTCGGCTTCGCGATGACGAAGCAGCCGCGGCTGCTCAAACTCGGTGAGCTGATGGGTAAGTGGAACATCCGGCGCTCGGTCAAAGACCGCGAGCTGCGCCGAAAGCTCACCCCGAATTATCGCGCCGGCTGCAAGCGGATCCTCAACTCCGATACCTACTACCGCGGCGTCGCCGATCCGAAGACCGAGGTCATCACCGACGGCATCGCCCGGTTCACTCCCCGCGGCATCGTCACGTCCGACGGCGCCGAGCGTGACGTCGACGTCGTCGTCTTCGCCACCGGATTCCACGTCACCGACTCGTATACCTACGTCGATATCAAGGGGCCCGGCGGTGAGGATCTGGGGGACCGGTGGACCCGCGAGGGGGTGTCGGCGCTGCGCGGCATCACCATTGCCGACATGCCGAACCTGTTCTTCCTGCTCGGGCCGAACACCGCACTGGGACACAACTCGGTGGTGTTCATGATCGAGTCGCAGATCCGGTATGCGGCGCATGCGATCGCGGCGGTCGACAAGGCAGGCGCGCAGGCGCTGGCGCCGACTCGCGCGGCGGCCGATGCGTACAACGCCGAACTGCAGCGCGAGTTGGCGGGCACAGTGTGGAGCACCGGAGGTTGCCGGAGCTGGTACATGGACGAGCACGGGGTGAACCGGACGCTGTACAGCGGGATGACCTGGCAGTACTGGCTGGCAACCCGCAGATTCAAGGCGTCGGAGTACAAGTTCTTCGGCGCCGGGTCGACAAACTAGGGCGACACGCCAACACAAGATGTCGCGGTACCGGCCGTTGTCGCACCCCAGGGGTAGTGTCGGAGCTGCCGGTTCGGCAAGCCTACTTCTGCGGCGAATGGGGTTCTAGTGAGTGATGGCATGAAGCTGATCGACCGTGTTTCGGCCATCAACTGGAACCGCCTGCAAGACGAAAAAGACGCCGAGGTGTGGGACCGGCTGACCGGAAATTTCTGGTTGCCAGAGAAGGTGCCGGTGTCCAACGACATCCCGTCGTGGAACACGCTGACCGCCCGCGAAAAGCAGCTGACGATGCGGGTGTTCACGGGCCTGACGCTGCTCGACACCATTCAGGGCACGGTCGGCGCAGTCAGCCTGATCCCGGATGCGCTGACGCCGCACGAGGAGGCGGTCTACACCAACATCGCATTCATGGAGTCGGTACACGCGCGCAGCTACAGCAACATCTTCTCGACACTGTGCTCGACCGCCGAGATCGATGACGCGTTCCGCTGGTCGGAGGAGAACCCAAACCTCCAGCGCAAGGCCGAGATCGTCATGCAGTACTACAAGGGTGACGAGCCGCTGAAGCGCAAAGTGGCCTCCACGCTGCTGGAGAGCTTCTTGTTCTACTCAGGCTTCTATCTGCCGATGTATTGGTCGTCGCGCGCCAAGCTGACCA
Organism: Mycobacterium sp. JS623; assembly: GCF_000328565.1. Classification (NCBI taxonomy): domain Bacteria; kingdom Bacillati; phylum Actinomycetota; class Actinomycetes; order Mycobacteriales; family Mycobacteriaceae; genus Mycobacterium; species Mycobacterium sp. JS623. Next base: position 2,146,804 of record NC_019966.1, read on the forward strand.
ACACCGCCGACATGATCCGGCTGATCATCCGCGACGAGGCCGTGCACGGCTATTACATCGGCTACAAGTACCAAAAGGGCCTGGCGCTCGAGGACGAGGCCCGCAGGGCCGAGCTCAAGGACTACACCTACGAGCTGCTGTTCGAGCTGTACGACAACGAAGTCGAGTACACGCAAGATCTGTACGACGAGGTCGGGCTGACCGAGGACGTCAAGAAGTTCTTGCGTTACAACGCGAACAAGGCGTTGATGAACCTCGGATACGAGGCGCTGTTCCCGCGCGACGAGACCGACGTGAATCCCGCTATCCTGTCGGCACTTTCACCGAATGCCGACGAGAATCACGACTTCTTCTCGGGCTCGGGCTCGTCCTATGTGATCGGCAAGGCCGTCAACACCGAAGACGAGGACTGGGACTTCTAGGCGCCGCGGATCAGTACCAATATCGGCGGCCGCTGCGGCACGAGACCGATCACGAAGCACCACCGTAGCGATGATAGCGGGACGATCACGGTTGCTCCGAATTGGAATTGTCGCGATACGATGCGGCCACCGAACTCGTCAACAGTTCGGTGGCGGCAACGAAAGAGGCGCTGAACCTAGTTCTTGAACGCGTCCTTGACCTTCTCGCCGGCGTCTTTCAGGCTGGATTTGGCCTGGTCGACCTTGCCCCGATTTTCGGTGTCTTTGTCCCCGGTCGTCTTGCCGAGAGCCTCTTTGGCCTTGCCGCCGAGGTCGTCGATCTTGTTGCTGGCTTTGTCTTGGGCGCCCATGATTCATCCTTTGGTCGAAGGTGGGTTTGAGCTCAGAGTTGAACCTTCTCCGTGTATACCCATTTGCAGGATCCATCAAACCCAGGCGAACCCGCCGGGGTCGCGGTCAGCGGCCCGTGCGCTCGCGGTGCTTGCATCCGGGCCAGCAGCACGGCCGACGCATGCCTTCCGCGAGATTCTCCTGCGATCCGCCGGTGGCTTGCGACGACCCCGCCCGGTACTCGTTGGCTGCGGATGCGGCCGGAGTCTAGACGGTCGCGACGATAAGTTGCTCAGCGCTCGGCGGCCGTAGACCGTCGGTACGTCCGGCGAAGTAGTGCGCCGCGAGGGCGTCCGGACCGACATGCTCAACCACGGAAAACCCTGCGGCGCAGCACAACTCGACCATTTCCTCGGGCGCGTAATGACTGAGGAACGGCGTGCCGGATGCGGCCGCAGCAGCTTCGACCGATTCCTGCATCGGGCGCTCGGCCGCGTCCACCAAGTCCACCGGCAACATAAACGTCATGACCAGCACCGAACCGCCCGCCATCGCGGCGACCTGCCGGAGTGTCGTCTCGGTGGCTTCCCTTGTCAGATACATGCTCACGCCCATCGACGAGAGCACTGCTGGATGATGTGCGTCGAAGCCATTGGCCCGCAAGGCATCCGGGAACGTATCGCCGCGTTCGAAGTCGACCGGGACGAATTGCAGGTTCTCTCCGGGCGGATAACCAATCTCGGTGAGCCTGCGCCTCTTCCAGTCCTGGGTACCTGGCTGGTCCACCTCGAAGATCCGCACCACGATGTCGCGATGGCGCTGAGCGAAGGTGTCCAGCCCGGCGCCAAGAATGACGTATTGCCTGATGCCGGCCGCTGCGCGATCGATAACCAGGTCGTCCAGATATCGGGCGCGTGCCACGATCGACGCGCGGAACGCGCGGGTCCCGTCGGGATTCATGTCGGGCCGCTGGCGCCAGTCCGGATCTGGCTCGGCCAGTTGCAGACCGATCCGGTCGTCGAGCACGTGCGGCGGCGCGTCGACTTCGGTGTGCAGCGCGCGCCACAGCGCGGTGCGTACGGCGGTGCTGTCAGGTGCTGATGTCTTCTGGCTCATTTGGCTGGTGCCTGCAGCTTCCACTCGCGGCCGTCGGGGTCGCGAACCGTCATCAGCCTTGTGCCCCAATGGGTGTCCTCCCACTCGCTGACAACTTCGACGGAGGCGTCGAGCTCGAACGCGTCGGCGTCTGGCACAGCCAGCACCAGGTGCCTGTGTGTCGGCTCGGTCTCAGGAACCTCCGCGATGAATAGGTACGGTCCGTCGCCGCGGCGCAGCTGACCGGAGTTGTGGTCGGTCGCGAACTCGATTTCATAGCCCAGCGTCTGAAAGAACTTCGCCGACTTGCCCCAGTTGTGGGTTTCCAGGAACACAGCTTCGATGCCCTCGGTCGTCATTCAGCCCTCCTTCGTCGATTGCGTGCCGTGGGTGTCGAGGTAGGACCGCAACGCATCGGCCACCAACGCCGACAGAGATGACTCCGTCTCGATCGCATGGTGCTTGACCCGCCTGATCAAGCCGACCGGCAGGTACACGTTGAACTGCTTGACGTCCTCGTCGCCCACGGGAACCAGGCTAGCATGCTAGCAATCTAGTGTCACTACACCTTGCGACAGACGCAAAAGGCCCCGAACACGCGGCGCGTCGGGGCCTTCTGCGTCTGCTCTCGTTACGTAGTCTCGACTCGCTCGTGGGCGTCTTCGATGACGGTGCGGCCGATCTCCGCGTACGCCTCCGGCTTGGCGAACCGCATCCACGCCGCGTAGGCCAACCCGAGCGCGAACACCCCCAGGATGATGTACGGGCCCGCCTTGAACACCAGCGAGTTGGCGGCATAACCCGCCGCGAAAGCGCGGTTGTCCCACAGCAGCCACACCACGTACAGCATCGCCACCGCGCCGATCAGCGGCGCGATCAACGTGGTAATCACGTTGCCGCGGTGGGTCTTTCGCACCCAGAAGTACCAAATCACGGCCGCGGAACAGATGGCCTGCACCAGCAGGATCGCCGCCGTGCCGATCAGCGCCAGCAGGCCGTAGATGTTGGTGTAGGGGACCAGCGACGGGGTGTCCACCGGAACGCCGTTGGCGTCGGGCACCTGCACCGCGGTGAAGCCTGCAAACAACAGCACAATCACCAGCGTGATCACCGCCTGCACCGCCGAGGCGATAGAGGGCGACCCATGTTTGGCGTGCGTCGAGCCCACGGTGGAACGCATTGCGTTAGAAGGGATTTCGCGGCCAAGAGCGTACAGGTAACGAGACGCCGCGTTGTGGAATGCCAGCGCGCATGCGAACGATCCGATGACCAGCAGGATCTTGTAGACATCGAGTAGCACGCTGCCGAGGTTGGTCTTCACCAGCCCGAAGAACAGGTCGAGTGGCGATGCGCTGATCGACGTCTCGATCGATGTCTTCGCGCCGTTGCCCGCGACGACCATCGCCGAGATGAAGGTGTAGAACAGTCCAAGCCCGATCACCGCGATCAGGGTGGCTCTCGGGATGATCTTCTTCGGGTTGCGCGACTCCTCGCCGTAGACGGCCGTCGTCTCGAAGCCAACCCACGACCAGAACGCGAAGAACAGACCGATCGCCATCGACCCGGCAGCCGCCGCGGTGCCGAATGCTCCGGCGGGCAGGCTCTCGAACGCGTTGTTCAGCAGCACCGTCTGGTTCAGCATGAACCCGTTCGGGCCGCCGCCCCTGACGATCACCGAGAACGCCAGCGCGAGCAGCACGCACACCTCGGACACCAGAGTCACGCCGAGAATCGCCGCGGTCAGGCTGATGTGGAAGTGGCAGAGCACCGCAATGATCACGATCGCACCGATGGCGAAAACCAGCCACGGGACGTTCACGCCCGTGATGGTGTTCACCGCGTCATTGGCGAAATACGCGCAGCCACCGATCAGCGAACCCTCGAAGATCACGTAGGCGAACGTGGCGAGCAGGCCGCTGGCCATGCCCCATACCTGGCCCAGTCCGTGGGAAATAAAGCCGTAGAACGCACCCGTGGTGGTGATGTGCTTCGCCATAGCGACGTAGCCCAGCGCGAAGACCGTCAACACGATCGTCGCGAACAGGAAGCCCGCCGGAGCGCCCAATCCGTTGCCGAACCCGACCGCGATCGGCACGTTGCCGGTCATCGCCGTGATCGGCGCCGCGTTGGCGACGGCCATGAAGATGACCGCAACGATGCCGACGGCCCCCTTCTTGAGGCCTGCCGACGGCGGAGCGGTTGTCTCGACGGCTGCGGATTCAGTTGCCACCGCGGGCCTCCTGGTTCGGATCAGAGTGCGTGAGCGGCCTGCGACGCCGCAGTCCGTAGTGAGCTTCGCACCTCGAGATCGACTCGACAACCGGAAGACACCTGTCGGTACCAACTTGCATGGTTGTTGTTCGTGGCGAAGGCAGGACGCAGCACCAACACTGGCTGCGCGACCACCACGTCGTTGCGGGCAACCCGCTAACCGAGGACCAGATCAAAGAGCTAGTGCGCCACCTCACCGCTGACGGGTCTGCGGCACCGACGCGCCGATCAGGCGCGCAATGAAGAGGTGTCGATGACGAAGCGGTATCGCACGTCGCTGGCGAGCACCCGCTCGTATGCCTCGTTGATGTAATCGGGTGTGATTACCTCGATTTCGGGGCGCACGTCATGCTCGGCGCAGAAGTCCAACATCTCCTGCGTCTCAGCGATGCCGCCGATCATCGAGCCCGAGAGGCTGCGCCGGCCAGCGGCCAGCGGGAAGACCGGCACCGGCATCGGCTTTTCCGGGATGCCCAGTTCGACCAGCGTGCCGTCGGTGGCAAGCAGATTGAGGTAGTCGCCCATGTTCAGGTTCGCCGACACGGTGTTCAGGATGACGTCGAAGCGACCTGCCAACTTGGCGAAGGTGTCCGGGTCGCTGGTCGCGTAATACTCGTCGGCACCGAGGCGCAGCCCGTCCTCCATCTTCTTCAGCGACTGGCTCAGCACCGTCACGTGGGCACCCATCGCGTGCGCGAGCTTGACGCCCATGTGGCCGAGGCCGCCGAGGCCGATGACCGCGACCTGCTTTTCGGGGCCCGCATTCCAGTGCCGCAGAGGCGAATACAGCGTGATGCCCGCGCACAGCAGCGGTGCGGCGGCGTCGAGTGGGACGCTGTCGGGGATCCGCAACACGTAGTTCTCGTCGACGACGATGGCGCCGCTGTAGCCACCGTAGGTCGGCTCGCCGTCTTTGAGGAAGGCGTTGTAGGTGCCGACCATGCCGCCGCCCGTGCAGTACTGCTCGAGGCCGGCCTTGCAGTTGTCGCACTCACGGCAGGAGTCGACGAAGCAGCCGACACCGACGCGGTCGCCGACCTTGTACTTGGTCACCTCGGAGCCGACCTCGGTCACGATGCCAGCGATCTCGTGGCCCGGGACGACGGGGTAGTTGGGCTGACCCCATTCGGCCTTGACGGTGTGAATGTCGGAGTGACAGATGCCTGCGAAATGAATGTCGAACGCAACATCGTGCGGCCCTACATCGCGGCGGTTGATCGTGGTCTTGGTCAATGGTTCAGTGGCCGACGTTGCGGCATACGCGGTAACAGTGCTCATCACGATCCTCTTTGGTGTCTTCACAGTTTGGTGTCTTCACAGCAAGTGCTAAGGAATTAGCGGAAGCTGGATGGATTCAGCGAACTAGCCGCAACAGTGCGGCCCACAGGAGACAACGGCTGACCTGACGGCCTTAATCCCGGTTCCGCCTGTGAGTTGGACCCTAGAGGCCGGGCGCCCGGAACGCGCCGTTGAACGTGGTCCGCTCGTATCGGGCCACGCCCTCCTGTACGTAGGGATCGCGATCAAGCAGCGCCTGGGCATTTTCGGCAGAGATATCGGCGGTGATGAGAACACCTCCGGATCCGTCCTCCTGACGCCCCGCGAGAATCAGGTTGCCCGCCTCGATTTCGGCCGCCAGAAACTCCAGATGGGCGGGACGGGTCTGCTCGACGACGTCCGGCGGTTGCAGGTAGGTCGACTTCAGGACGTGGATCACGTGCGCGACATTAGTTGATCGGGGCGTTGAGCCACTTCAGGTCCGCCAGTATGCCCCGCGCGGCGACGATGCCCTCGCCGGTCTGCCACACCTCGTTGTTGACCGCGAACACTCGGTTATCGCGATTAGCTGACAACTTCTTCCACGCGTCGCTGCCCAGCACTGTCGGCGCGCGGTCCCTGGCCGCGGCCGAGGCGAACGAAATGTAGACGATGTCACCGTCGGCGGCCGAGAAGTCGGGGGACTCCTCCATCTCGGCGTCGGTGATACCGATCTCGATATACGGCTTGTCGGTAAAGCGTTGCGCCGCAGGGCGATCCGCGCCGACGGCGCCCAGCACGCTGCCCGGGAACGTGTCCGCTCCGTACACCCGCATCGTGGTATCGGTGAACTGCACCACCGACGCCTGGAAGTGGGTGGCGTCGTTGTCCGCGCCTGTCCTGTCGGCGTCCTTCTCGAAGCCGTCGACCAGACCGTTGGCGGCATCGAGCCGTCCGGTCGCCGCGCCGACGGTGCGCAGGTTGTCCTCCCACTTCGCACCCGGCGGGCCGGTGAACACCGTCGGCGCGATCGCGGTCAGCTGCGGATAGGCGTCCGGCGTCAGCGCCGCCGAGCCGAGGATGAGATCGGGGTTGGCCGCCTTGATCGCCTGCATGTCGGGCTGGCTGCGTGAGCCGGCGCCGGGCACATCGTGCACGACCTTGCCGAGATATGACGGCTGGCTGTTCGAGCCGTCGGCCAGCGCGGCCGCGACGATGCGCGACTGCAGGCCCAACGCGCACAGTGCGTCCAGCTGATCGCCCGAAAGCACGACGATGCGCTGCGAGTCGGCCCGCACGGTGGTGGTGCCCGCCGCGTGACGAACCTCTCGATCCGGCGGGCCCGGATCGAGAGGCGCGGGGTCGGGAGCACACGATTCGTCGGGCCTGCGCTGGTTGCCGAGCACACCCGCGCTAGCGATCTTGGTGGTGCTGGTGATGACCGACTGTTCCTCCGATTGCGACGGTGCGCTCTGGGATCCGCAACCGCTTGCGAGCGTCACCACGACGGCGGTGAACACGGCGGTGGAGGCGCTGACGATGCCTACTCGCCGCCCGCTGATCAGCACGCCGCCGACGGTAACATCCGGGCTGCTCGCTGCTGGTCAGGCCGCCAGGCTCCGATGTCGCTGTGCATTTACGACAGTTTGTAGGACCCATGCCGACACCGGGGCCGCCGAGAGATAGGATTCGGAACAAGACTGCGGGGTATGTCCCGACTGGATGTTTGGAGGACCTGTTGGTAGCCGAAGCGCCCCCAATCGGAGAACTCGAGGCTCGCCGTCCGTTTCCGGCCCGCCTCGGCCCGAAGGGCAACCTGGTCTACAAGCTGGTGACGACCACCGATCACAAGCTGATCGGCATCATGTACTGCGTCGCCTGCTTCATCTTCTTCTTCATCGGCGGGCTGATGGCGCTGTTCATGCGCACCGAGCTGGCGCTGCCGGGGCTGCAGTTCCTGTCCAATGAGCAGTTCAACCAGCTGTTCACCATGCACGGCACGGTGATGCTGCTGTTCTATGCGACGCCGATCGTGTTCGGATTCGCCAACCTAGTGTTGCCGCTGCAGATCGGCGCGCCCGACGTGGCGTTCCCCCGGCTGAACGCGTTCTCGTTCTGGCTGTTCCTGTTCGGCGCGACGATCGCGATCGCCGGCTTCATCACCCCCGGCGGCGCAGCCGACTTCGGCTGGACCGCCTACACCCCGCTGACCGACGCGATCCACTCGCCTGGTGCGGGCGGTGACCTGTGGATCATGGGCCTGGCCGTCGGTGGTCTTGGCACCATCCTCGGTGGCGTCAACATGATCACCACCGTCGTCTGCATGCGCGCCCCCGGCATGACCATGTTCCGGATGCCGATCTTCACCTGGAACATCCTGGTGACGTCGATCCTGGTGCTGCTGGCCTTCCCGCTGCTGACCGCGGCGCTGTTCGGCCTGGCCGCCGACCGTCACCTCGGTGCGCACATCTATGACCCCGCCAACGGCGGTGTGTTGTTGTGGCAGCACCTGTTCTGGTTCTTCGGCCACCCCGAGGTGTACATCATCGCGTTGCCGTTCTTCGGCATCGTCACCGAGATCTTCCCGGTGTTCTCGCGCAAGCCGATCTTCGGCTACACCACGCTGATCTACGCCACGCTGTCGATCGCGGCGCTGTCGGTCGCGGTGTGGGCGCACCACATGTACGCGACGGGCGCCGTGCTACTGCCGTTCTTCTCCTTCATGACGTTCCTGATCGCGGTGCCCACGGGTATCAAGTTCTTCAACTGGATCGGCACGATGTGGAAGGGCCAGTTGACGTTTGAAACGCCGATGCTGTTCTCGGTCGGCTTCCTCGTCACGTTCCTGCTCGGCGGTCTTTCCGGCGTGCTGCTGGCCAGCCCGCCCATCGACTTCCACGTCACCGACTCGTATTTCGTTGTGGCGCACTTCCACTACGTGTTGTTCGGCACCATCGTGTTCGCCACCTACGCGGGCATCTACTTCTGGTTCCCGAAGATGACGGGCCGGCTGCTCGACGAGCGACTGGGCAAGCTGCACTTCTGGCTGACGTTCATCGGCTTCCACACCACGTTCCTGGTGCAGCACTGGCTGGGTGACGAAGGCATGCCGCGCCGCTACGCCGACTACCTGCCGACCGATGGGTTCACCACCCTGAACGTCGTTTCGACCATCGGCGCGTTCATCCTCGGGGTGTCGACCATCCCGTTCGTGTGGAACGTGTTCAAGAGCTGGCGTTACGGCGAGCCGGTCATGGTCGACGACCCATGGGGCTACGGCAACTCGCTGGAGTGGGCAACCAGCTGCCCGCCGCCGCGGCACAACTTCACCGAGCTGCCCCGAATCCGTTCGGAGCGGCCGGCATTCGAACTGCACTATCCGCACATGGTAGATCGGATGCGCGCCGAGGCACACGTCGGCCGGGCGCACGGCCCCGACGACGGTGACGTGACGCGGCTGGACGACGAGCACGTCCGCACCTGACACTCCGGCGGTGAGCATGTCAAAGGTGTCGGTGCTCATCACCGTCACCGGACACGATCAGCCAGGTGTCACCTCGGCGCTGTTCGAGGTGCTGTCGCGGCACAAGGTCGAGCTCCTCAACGTCGAACAGGTGGTCATCCGCGGCCGATTGACGCTGGGCGTCCTTGTAGTCGGCCCGCAGGACGTGGCAGGCGGTTCCGAGCTCCGCCGCGAGGTGGAGGACGCCATCCACGGCATCGGTCTCCTCGACGTGACGATTGAGCGCAGCGACTCGTTGCCGGTGATGCGAGAACCCTCGACGCACACCATCGTTGTGCTCGGCCGGCCGATCACCGCCGAATCGTTCGGCGTGGTGGCCCGCGAACTGGCGGCCCGCGGCGTCAACATCGATTTCATCCGAGGCGTTTCCGACTATCCCGTAACGGGTTTGGAGCTACGGGTGTCGGTGCCGCAGAACGGCGTATACGAACGGCTGCAGGCCGCAATGGCCAGGGTCGCGGTCGATGAGGGTGTCGATATCGCCCTTGAGGACTACAGCCTGTCGCGACGGGCCAAGCGGCTCATCGTCTTTGACGTCGACTCCACCCTGATTCAGGGTGAGGTCATCGAGATGCTCGCCGCCCGTGCAGGCGCGGAGGCGGCCGTCGCGGCCGTTACCGAAGCGGCGATGCGCGGCGAACTGGACTTCGCAGAGTCGTTGCACCGCAGGGTCGCAACGCTGGAAGGGCTGCCCGCCGAGGTGCTCGACGATATCGGCGAGCAGATCGAGTTGACGCCGGGCGCGCGCACCACGCTGCGCACGTTGCGCCGGCTCGGGTATCACTGCGGCATCGTGTCCGGCGGTTTCCGCCAGGTCATCGACCCGCTCGCGCACGAGCTGAAGATGGACTTCGTCGCGGCCAACGAGCTCGAGATCGTCGACGGCAAGCTGACGGGTCGCGTGATCGGCCCCGTGATCGACCGCGCCGGAAAAGCCAAGGCGCTGAGGGACTTTGCCGCCCAGGCCGGGGTGCCGATGGAACAGACCGTGGCTGTCGGCGACGGCGCCAACGACATCGACATGCTGTCGGCCGCGGGGCTGGGAGTGGCGTTCAACGCCAAACCCGCGCTGCGGGAAGTCGCCGACGCATCGCTGAGCCATCCGTACCTGGACACGGTGCTGTTCCTGCTTGGCATCACACGCGGTGAAATCGAGGCGGCCGACTCGCGCGACGGGGTAGTCCGCCGGGTCGAGATTCCTGAAAACGAGTAAAAACCTGGGCTTGGTTCTCGACATACGCTAGGCTTTGCATACAGTATTCGACAAGGGATTCTCAATGACGACCCTGCTTCTGCATCATTCGTGTTTTGCCAATCATCAGACCGCACACGGCCATCCGGAGCGGCCCGACCGCTATCGGGTGGTGGAGTCGGTGCTCGGCCGGCCCGAATTCGAACCGCTGATGCGCGAGGAGGCTGAGCTCGCCGACCTCGACACGACGCGCTACGTGCACAGCAACCGCTACGTCGACGGCCTCGAGTCCGTCCGGCCCGACGCCGGCTACGTCTATCTCGACGGCGGCGACACCATGATGGAGCCGTCGACGTGGGAGGTGGTGCTGCGCGGTGTCGGTGCGACGGTGCAAGCCGTCGACAAGGTGTGCAGCGGGCAAGTGCAGAACGCCTTCGTCGCATGCCGTCCGCCGGGCCACCACGCGGAAACCGAACGGGCGATGGGGTTTTGCTTGTTCAACAACATCAGCATCGGTGCGCGACATGCACAACGCCACCACGGTCTCGAGCGAGTGGCAATTGTCGATTTCGACGTTCACCACGGCAACGGCACCCAGGAGATCTTCTACTCCGATCCCAGCGTGCTCTATGCCTCCACACATCAGATGCCGTTGTTCCCCGGCACGGGGGCAGTCCGCGAAACGGGTGTGGGCAACATCTTCAACTCGCCACTCGCGGCAGGCGATGGCGGCGCGGAACTCCGCGAAGCCTTCGAGGATAGAATCCTGCCTGCGTTGGACGCCTTCAGTCCGGAGCTGATCATCGTCTCCGCCGGGTTCGATGCGCATGAGCGCGACCCGCTCGGTTCGTTGCAGATGACGGCCGACGATTTCGCGTGGGTGACACGGGCAATCATGGAGTCGGCGGAGAAGAACTGCGACGGACGCTTGGTAGCCGTGCTCGAAGGTGGTTACGACCTTGTAGGCCTTGCTGATTCGGTGAGCGCCCACGTCGGCGAACTGATGAAGGGTTAGACGACCAGCGCGGTCGGCTCCGGCGCAGCGGTACCGGTGACGCTGTGCCAGGCGCGAGCCAGTAACTCCACCGCCTCGGCCAACCGGTCGTCGGGCAGGGTGTAGGGCACTCGGATGAACCTCTCGAGCGTGCCGTCGACGCCGAACCGGGGGCCGGGCGGGATGACCAGCCCAAGCCGCGAAGCCGCTGCCGACAGTGCCGAACTGGTTGGCGCGGGCAGCCGCACCCACAGCGACATTCCGCCGTGGCTTTCACCGGCCGACCAGTCCGGAAGATGTTCACGCAGAAGCCTTCTCAGCAGTGCGCGGCGATGACGCAGAATCTCGCGGCGCTCGGCCAAGAGGTCGTCGGCCATGCCGAACAGCCGTGCCGCGGCAAGCTGTTCGACGATTGCGGTTCCCATATCGATCGACGGGCGCACCGCGGCGATCGTCGCCAGTGTGCTGCGCTCCGCGCGGATCCAGCCGATGCGTAGGCCGCCCCAGAACGACTTCGACACTGACCCGATGGTCAACACAAGATCTCGCCGGGACGGCATGAAAGCCGCCATCGGCGCGGGGACCGGCCGGTCCAGCCACATGTCGGCGATCGTTTCGTCAATGATTGTGCGAGTGCGGGTTTCGGCGATGACGGCGCCTAGGCGCCTGCGGCCGTCTTCGGAAAGCGTCATGCCCGTCGGGTTGTGATTATCGACGACCAGGTAGGCCAGACGCGGTGAGAGCTGACGAACCGCGGCGTCGAGCGCGTCGAGTTCCCAGCCGTCATCGGCCATCGCCACGGGCACCGGTCGCGCCCCACTGGTGATGATCGCCGACAACGCGCCGTGGTACGTCGGCTGCTCGACCAGTACGCGATCGCCAGGTTGGGCGTAGGTCGCCAGGATCAACCCGATCGCGTGTAACGCGCCGGTCGTCACCATGATCTCGTCGGGCTCGGTGGGTAGGCCTCTGGCGCAATATCTTTCGGCGATCGCCTTGCGCAACGGGGCGACGCCGACCAGCTCGACGCCAATGTCATGCAGATACGGCATCACGTCGCGGGCCGCGTCCGAAAAGGCGTCCATCATCGGGCCGACCGGGGCGGCCAGCGTTGCTTCGGCCAGGCTGGCCGTGGCCGCTGCTGGGGCCGCGACGGGTGTGCCGCCGGAGACGGGCAGCGCGGTGGTGCTGCGCGCTCCGCGCCGCGCGTTGAGGTAGCCGTCTTCGCGCAACTGCGTGTACGCAGCGGTGACCGTGGTTCGGGAGACGCGCAGCGAATCGGCGAGCGCCCGCTCGCTCGGCAGTCGCGCGCCGACGGGCAGGCGTCCGTCGACGATCAACATCCGGATGCCATCCGCCAGCCCCAGGTACGCCGGCCCGCTGCGACTGGACGTGCGCCAGTTCCCCAGCTCGCGAGCCAACAGGTCCTCATCGAGCGCTCTGGCTCCCATTTCAATCGACATTTGCAGGCCAGTATGCGGCAACTGGATATTGAGAAGCAAGCCAGTTGGCCGGATTATCGGGTCATGACCATGAATTGGACTTCCAAAGTGGCCCGGCCGCTGGCCCGGTTCTTCCAGCCGGCGGAAACCATGCCGGCCGAGTTCGTCGACCGTGACGCCGAACGCATCCGTCGGGAATTAGATCTGATCCGGATCCGCTTTCCTCACCATGCGTAAAGCCACCCTGCGCGGCCTGGCTCTACTAGTCGGCCTCTGCGGCTACGGCTTCTCGATGGCGGTGATGGTGCGGGCCGGGCTAGGTCTGGACCCGTGGGACGTGTTTCACCAGGGGTTGTCTAGACACACCGGGATGACCATCGGTGTCGCGTCGGCAGTGGTCGGTGTTGCGGTGCTGTTGGCGTGGATCCCGCTTCGCAACCGCCCCGGCATCGGCACGATCGCCAACGTCATCGTGATCGCGATCACCGTCGACGCCGGGCTTTGGCTGCTGCCCACGCCGACGGCGCTTCCGGTGCGCAGCGCGATGATGGTGGGCGCGGTCGTGCTCAACGCGTTGAGCACGGTCCTCTACATCGGCGCCGCGCTCGGCCCGGGTCCGCGCGACGGTCTGATGACCGGATTGGTCGTGCGCATTGGCCTTTCGGTGCGGCTGGTCCGCACGTCGATCGAGGCCACTGTGCTGGCCGTCGGCTGGCTTCTCGGCGGAACGGTCGGCGTCGGCACCGTGCTGTACGCGTTGGGCATCGGCCCGCTGGTGCAACTGTTCCTGCGCATCACGCCGAAGCGGGTGCTCGCGGTCAGCGGTTGGGCTTCCGTGGCCGAGGCGAGCGACTTGGGCGCGCAATACTCGACGGATGGCGATAGCGGAGCAGCTGACTCGCGACGCGATCGCGCTGGCGTCTGATTCGTCGCGCGCCATCCTGGGCATTGCGGGCAGCCCGGGCGCCGGGAAGTCGACGCTTGTCGACGAGCTACTTGGCCGCATCCGCGCGATCAAGGGCGACGACTGGGTCGCGCACATCCCGATGGACGGTTTCCACCTGGCCGATGCCCAGCTCGACCGCATCGGCGCACTGGCCCGCAAGGGGGCCCCGGACACCTTCGACGCGGCCGGTTACGCGCATCTGCTCGAGCGGGTGCGCCGCGAGGTCGACGAGCCGGTGTATGTGCCCGGCTTCGACCGCGTGCTGGAACAGCCGCTGGCCGCCGCGCTGGTCGTGTTGCCGTCGGCGCGGCTCGTCGTCACCGAGGGCAACTATCTGCTGCTTGACGATCCGCAGTGGGTGCAGGCGCGTCGCGCCATGGACGCCGTCTGGTTCGTCGCGAGCGAGGAGACCATGCGAGTGGAGCGTCTTGTGGCGCGTCATATCCAGTACGGCAAGTCTCCGCATGAGGCCCGCGCCTGGGTAGCCACCACTGACCAACGCAACTCCGAACTGGTGGAGCGCACGGCGTCGAAGGCTGACCGCGTCATCGTCACCGGGTAGCGATTTGTGTGCAGTTCGCAGCGCTGACCAGCAACAAAACGCATACAACTCACGAGGACGACCCGCAGAACGCGACATGTGTCGAGTACGGCACGATGGTCGGGTGGCCGACGCCGAAGCAGATGCAGCCGACCCCGACCTGCTGATCGACTTCGCCAAAGTCTCTATGCGACGCGGTGGACAGACCCTGGTCGGGCCCGTCACCTGGGCGGTCGAGCTCGACGAACGCTGGGTGGTCATCGGGCCGAACGGTGCAGGCAAGACGTCACTGCTGAGGATCGCGGCCGCGCTGGAGCACCCGTCGTCGGGCACGGCGTTCGTGCTGGGCGAGCGGCTCGGCCGTGTCGACATGTCCGAACTGCGTTCGCGGGTCGGGCTCTCGAGTTCCGCGCTGTCGCAGCGCGTCCCCGACGGTGAACTGGTGCGCGACCTAGTCGTCTCCGCCGGCTACGCGGTGCTGGGCCGGTGGCGGGAGTCGTACGACGACGTCGACTACAACCAGGCGATCGACATGCTCGAGAGCGTGGGCGCCGAACACCTCGCCGACCGCACCTACGGGACCCTGTCCGAAGGCGAGCGCAAGCGGGTGCTGATCGCCCGGTCGATGATGACCGACCCCGAACTGCTGCTGCTCGACGAACCCGCCGCAGGGCTCGACCTCGGCGGGCGCGAGGAGCTGTTGGCGCGGCTCGAGGATCTGGCCGGCGATCCCGACTCTCCGGCACTAGTCCTCGTCACCCACCACGTCGAGGAGATCCCGCGCGGGTTCTCGCACTGCCTGATCCTGTCGGAGGGCAAGGTCGTCGATTCCGGCCTGCTGTCGGACACGTTGACGTCTGAGAACCTGTCGAAGGCGTTCGGGCAGTCCATCGCCCTCGAGGTGGTGGACGGACGCTACTTCGCTCGTCGCACGCGCAGCAGGGCGGCGCATAGGAGACGAGAATGACGGTGCCGGAGGGTAGGAGCGAAGCGACTGGGGCCCAAACCCCAGATCCATTAGTGCCGCGGCCGGCGGCCACGGTGATGCTGGTGCGCGATAAGGGCCCGGGCCTCGCCCGGGAAATTGAAGTATTCCTGATGCGGCGGCACTCCGCGATGGAGTTCGTCGCGGGCGTGATGGTGTTCCCCGGCGGCGGAGTAGACGACCGCGATCGCAATGCCGACATCGCGTGGTTCGGCCCGGACCCCGGCTGGTGGGCCGAGAGGTTCGGTGTCGCACCGGATCTCGCTGAGGCGTTGGTGTGCGCGGCCGCGCGCGAGACGTTCGAGGAGTCCGGCGTGCTGTTCGCCGGGCCCGCCGACGATCCGGACGGCATCGTCAGCGACGCGTCGATCTACCGTGCCGAGCGCGCCGCGCTCGAAGATAGGTCGCTGTCGTTCGGGGAGTTCCTGCAACGGGAGAAGCTGGTGCTGCGCGCGGATCTGCTTCGGCCATGGGCGAATTGGGTGACACCGAAGGAAGAGCGCACCCGCCGCTACGACACGTACTTCTTTGTCGGGGCATTGCCCGAGGGGCAACGCGCCGACGGCGACAACACCGAAACCGACCGCGCGTTCTGGACTACGCCGCAGGCCGCGCTCGACGAATTCGCTGAAGGCAAGACGTTTCTGCTGCCGCCCACCTGGACACAGCTGGACTCGCTCAACGGCCGCACGGTCGCCGAAGTGCTTGCGGTGCAACGTCAGATCGTGCCCGTCGAACCGCATCTCGCCGCCAACAAGGACACCGGCAACTGGGAGATCGAGTTCTTCAACAGCGACCGCTACAACGCCGCGCGCAACCGTCGCGCACCGCAGGGCTACGTCGACAAGTCATGAACGAGTTCGTCTCCATCCACACCAGCGATGACCAGCCCGGCATCGCGACGCTGCTGCTGTCCCGACCGCCCAGCAATGGGCTGACCCGCCAGCTGTACCGCGAAATCATCTCTGCGGCAGGCGACCTCGGTGGCCGCGACGATATCTGCGCCGTCATCGTGTTCGGCGGCCACGAGATCTTCTCCGCCGGCGACGACATGCACGAGCTGAGCACGTTGAGTGGTTCCGAAGCCGAGGCTGCCGCGCGGGTGTGCCGCGATGCCGTCGACGCATTGGCAGCCGTCCCGAAGCCGACCGTCGCCGCCATCACGGGCTACGCGCTCGGCGGTGGGCTGAACCTGGCGCTGGCGGCTGACTGGCGGGTGGCAGGAGACAACGTGAAGTTCGGCGCGACGGAGATCCTGGCGGGCCGGGTGCCACAGGGCGGCACCGCCCGGCTCGCCCGCGCGGCCGGCGAGAGCAAGGCCAAAGACCTCGTGTTCACCGGGCGGTTCGTCGACGCCAAGGAGGCGCTGGCCCTCGGTCTGATCGACGAGATGGTTGCGCCCGACGGCGTCTTCGACGCCGCGGTGGCCTGGGCAAAGCGCTTCCTTGACCATTCCCCGCGGGCACTGGCTGCCGCCAAGGCATCCTTCGGCGTTTAGGCTGCCCTTCATGACTTCGAAGGAATCCGGCACTCTCTCCGATGTCGCCGGCCAGCCGGCTCCGAATCCGCACGCCACCGCGGAGCAGGTCGAGGCCGCCCGCCACGACTCGAAGCTGGCCCAGGTCCTGTACCACGACTGGGAGGCCGAGAGCTACGACGACAAGTGGTCGATCAGCTACGACAAGCGCTGCGTGGACTACGCCCGCGATCTGTTCGACGCCACCGTGCCCGCCGACGAGCTGCGCCAGCTGCCGTACGACCGGGCGCTGGAGCTGGGCTGCGGTAGCGGATTCTTCCTGCTGAACCTGATTCAGGCCGGTGTCGCGCGGCGCGGGTCGGTGACGGATCTGTCGCCGGGCATGGTCAAAGTGGCCACCCGCAACGGCGAGAACCTCGGGCTGGAAATCGACGGTCGCGTCGCCGACGCCGAGGGCATCCCGTATGAGGACGACACCTTCGACCTCGTGGTCGGCCACGCCGTGCTGCACCACATCCCCGATGTCGAGCTGTCGCTGCAGGAGGTCGTTCGCGTGCTGAAGCCGGGTGGCCGTTTCGTGTTCGCAGGCGAGCCGACCAACGCGGGGGAGAACTACGCCCGTCCGCTGTCGACTCTGACCTGGCGAGCGGTGACGAACGTGACCAAGCTGCCGGGGCTGGGTGGATGGCGCCGCCCGCAGGCCGAGCTCGACGAGTCGTCGCGTGCGGCAGCGTTGGAGGCGATCGTCGACCTGCACACTTTCAATCCCCACGATCTGGAGCGGATGGCCCGCAATGCCGGCGCGGTTGAGGTGTCGACAGCCACAACGGAATTCACTGCCGCGATGCTGGGCTGGCCGCTGCGCACGCTCGAAGCAGCTGTGCCGCCCGGCCGGTTGGGTTGGGGCTACGCCAAATTCGCCTTCCACAGCTGGATCACGCTGAGCTGGGTCGACCACAACCTGTGGCGCCGTGTGGTGCCGAAGAGCTGGTACTACAACGTCATGGTTACCGGGGTCAAGCCGTCAGGAGATTGAGCGTCGCCTCTCTTCGATATTGAAGCCGTCGCCTACCTGCGCTCCGACGCGGGTATCCGGGACCTGGGCGAGGTCAACGGGTTTCGGCTGACCGATTCGACGCTAGTTTCCGATATCGCCTCAGCGCGTGACCGTTTCGGGGACCGCGCCCCCGTCCTGGTGGAAACCACGCTGTTGCGACGAAGGGCGGCAGCCAAATTCGCCGACGCATCACGGTGGCTGTTCACCGATGAGGCGCTGCAGCAGGCCACCGCGGAACCGGTAGCGGTGCATAGGGCGCGGCGGTTGGTCGGCCTGACCGTGCACGACGCGACCTGTTCAATCGGCACCGAGCTTGCGGCGCTACAGCATTCGGCTGCCTACGTCGTCGGCAGCGATATCGATCCCGTTCGGGTGGCGATGGCTGCGCACAATGTTCCCGGCGTCGACGTGTGTCGCGCCGATGCGCTGCGGCCAGTCACTCGTGACGCAGTCGCCCTCATCGATCCTGCCCGCCGCAGTGGGGGGCGGCGTCGCTTCAACCCGGCTGACTACACGCCTGCCCTCGACGCGCTACTCGACGTGTACCGCGGTCGCAACCTGGTCGTAAAGTGTGCTCCCGGAATCGATTTCAGCGAGCTGTCGCGGTTGGGGTTTCGCGGGGAGATCGAGGTCACCTCACTTGCGGGCAGCGTGCGCGAGGCCTGCCTGTGGTCGGTCGGCCTCAGCGAGGTGACCCGTCGGGCGACGATGCTCGACAACGACGAAGTCGTCACCGACGCTGACCCCGCCGACTGCCCGGTAGCACCCGCGGGCCGGTGGATCGTCGATCCCGACGGCGCGGTGGTGCGCGCAGGTCTGGTGCGGCACTACGCCGCCCGGCACGGGCTGTGGCAACTCGACCCCGAGATCGCCTACCTGTCCGGCGATCGGCTGCCCGACAATGTGCGCGGGTTCGAGGTGCTCGACGAGCTCCGCTTCAGCGAACGGCGACTGCGCCAGGCGCTTTCGGCGCGTGACATCGGAGCCGTCGAGATCCTGGTGCGCGGAGTCGACGTCGACCCCGACGCGTTGCGGACACGGCTGCGGCTACGCGGAACACAATCGGTGTCGGTCGTCATTACCCGCATCGGATCCGGGGCGGCAAGCCGGGCAACGGCATTCATTTGTCGTCCGTCGCGATGACAAGCCACGTACGCTGGAATCAATGCGCCGGTGCCGAAGCCGGTGCCGGCTCGCAAGGACGTCCGACGATGCGCATTCTCAGGGTGGCTGCGATTCTCGTCGCCGGTCTGCTGGCCTGCTCAGTGCCGGCTGCGGCGCAGTCCGCGTGCGCCGATCTGAGCGGCACCGTCGGCCCCGACGGAGTCTGCACGGTGCACGCTTCGAACTCCACGTACACGTTCGACATCACGTTTCCCAACGACTATCCCGACCAGCAGGCGCTGACGGCCTATCTGACGCAGACCCGCGACGGTTTCGTCAACGTCTCGGAGATGCCGGGGTCCTACAACCTGCCCTACGAACTCGATGCGAAGGGAGCCGGATACCGTTCCGGGCCGCCGACCGGCGGCACGCAGAGCGTGGTGCTGACCATGTGGCAGAACGTGGGCGGTTCGCACCCGCAAACCTGGTACAAGTCGTTCAATTGGGACGTCGGCAAGAAGGCACCGATCACCTTCGACACGTTGTTCAAGCCCGGTAGCAAGCCGCTCGACGTGATTTTTCCTGCCGTCGAGCAGTACCTGCAAAAGCAGCAAGGGTTGATCGACGGCATTTCGCCTGCCATCGGTCTCGACGCGGCCAAGTATCAGAACTTCGCGTTGACGGATGACTCGGTGCTGTTCTTCTTCGGTCAGGGCGAGCTGTTCGCGGAGTCCGCGGGTCCCGTCGAGGCGAAGGTGCCGCGCGCGACGGTCGCGGCGCTGTTGGCGTAGCTGCTATTCGGGCGCGAAGCCGTAGACCTGGCCGTCGCTGGTGGCGGTGACCACGCGGCGGTCATGGCCGACTGAAACGCCGACCGGCCAGCCCGTCGCCTGCGGCAGCGGGTAGTTGTTCAGGGTGTGGCCGTCGCGCGGATCGAACACCAGTAGCGCCTGGCCGGTGTCGCCGTCCTTGGCGACGGTGTAGCCGACGCCGTCGCCTGCGCGACTTGTCGTGGACAGCGGGGCGACGTCGTCGCGGGTCCACAGCACGTCGGCGTGATCGCCTTTGTCGCGGACAGCGGTCAGCTTGGCGCCGGGGCCGCCGCCAGCCACGATCAACCCGTCTGGCGTCACCGACGGCGGCGTCTGCGCCAGATAGTCCAGCGGCACCGACCATTTCGGCTTGCCGTCGGCCGTGTTCAGTGCCCACAAATGTTGGTCGCGGCCATTGACGTAGACGGTCGACCCGTCGGCGGAGAGCACGGGACTAGAGATCGGGCCCTGACCCACCGCATCGGTTGTCCACTCGCGGGTGATCGACGGCGGATCGCCTGCGCGGTAGCGAAGTCCGACGAGCACCGGTGCGGACGCGTCGGGTTCCCACAGGTTGACGACGACGATTCCGTTGGCGGACGAGAACGCAGGCGCCGCGGCCACCGGGCAGCCGCGCCTCGCCGGTTGGCAGTCGGCCAGTCCTCGATTGGAGTCGGTTGGATTGACACCGTTGACCAGGTCCAGCGTGCCGAGGACGCGACCGTTGTGTGCCTCGAACACCAGCACCTGGCCGAGGTGTGTCACCACCAGCAGCTGCCCCGGCGCGAGAATCCTTGGCGTGGTGGGCATTCCGATCACCGGCTGCCGCCACCGAATCCATTGCGTCGGCGGGAATGACAGCATGGCGCCGGGCTGGCCGACGTAGAGGTTGTCGAACCCATCAAACAGAGGACTGGACAGCGGGCTTCCGGTTCCCGGCACCTGCCAGAGCCGAGTGCACCAGCGCTGGCGGGCCTTGTTGTCGGTCTCCCAGACCATCAGCGAGCATCCGCCCGCCGACTGCGCATTGATCGCCATGTAGCTGCCCGATCCGAGCGCCGCCTGCGCGGCCAAGTCACCCTTGACGGAGCGTCGCCACTCGAGTCGCAGAGCGCCCGCGCCGCCGACCGCCGCGTAGCTGCTGTTCGCCGCGTTGCCGTACTGCGCGGGCCAGCCGTCGGCGGCGTGCGCCTCGACCCAGGAATCGGTGGTTCCGCAACCGGCCAACACACCCGTGATCAGCGCCGTTGACGTCAGCACGATCAATCGCCGGAACACTGGATCCTTTCTGATTCCTACCGTTCGGTCCACGTGAGGGTAACCGTTGCGGGTGTGAGCCCTCGCGTAGGCTTTCCGGCCATGACGACGATGTGGGGCGCGCCGCTGCACAAGCGCTGGCGGGGGTCCCGGCTGCGTGATCCGCGCCAGGCCAACTTCCTGACCCTCGCCTCGTTGAAGTGGGTGATCGCGAATAAGGCCTATACGCCGTGGTATCTGGTGCGCTACTGGCGGCTGCTGAAGTTCAAACTGGCCAACCCGCACGTCATCACGCGCGGCATGGTGTTCCTGGGTAAGGGCGTCGAAATTCAGTGCACGCCCGAGTTGGCGACGATGGAGATCGGTCGCTGGGTACACATCGGCGACAAGAACACGATCCGCTGCCACGAAGGCTCGCTGCGGTTCGGCGACAAGGTCGTGCTCGGCCGTGACAACGTCATCAACACGTACCTCGACATCGAGCTGGGCGACTCGGTGCTGATGGCGGACTGGGTCTACGTCTGCGATTTCGACCACAGGATGGACGACATCAATGTGCCGATCAAGGACCAGGGCATCGTCAAGGGTCCGGTGCGGATCGGACCGGACACCTGGATCGCCACGAAGGTGACCATCCTGCGCAACACGACGATCGGCCGCGGCTGCGTGCTCGGTTCGCACGCTGTGGTCAAGGGGGACATCCCTGACTTTTCGATCGCCGTCGGCGCCCCTGCCAAGGTCGTCAAGAACCGCCAATTGGCGTGGGAGACATCGGCTGCCCAGCGCGCGGAACTGGCAGCGGCGCTGGCGGACATCGAACGCAAGAAGGCCGCCCGCTAGCTCAACTTGCCGCGAGTGACCGTGTCTGTACGACGACACGCCGCTAAACCGCTTGCAATAGCGGTCGTTCGGCGGTCGCTAGACGCTCCAGTCGATGTCGAACACGTCGGCAAGGGCAGTGCGGCCGTCGTCGGTGACGGTGAGCGCACGTCCACGTGGCACACGTTTCACCCAACCTGCGGACAGAAAGCGATCGAACACTGCACGCCCCAGTCCACCCGATAGGTGGTGGCGCTGCTCGGTCCAGTCCACGCAGTAGCGCACGAGAGGCCTTTTGCCCGTTGGCATTTCGACACCGACGCCGGTGAGGAAGTCGCGGCCGGATTCGGTCAGCTCGTAGTGCACGTCGTGGCCAGGCTTGCTCAGTGAGTCGTGGCCGTCGCGCTGCGGGTCATAGCGTCCGTCGCCGCCGACGAGCGCCCCGCGGTCCAGCAGGCTGCCCATGACGGCCACCCCGAGACGGCCCGCGACATGGTCATAGCAGGTGCGGGCCGAGCGCAGCCGCGCCGCACGGGTGGCTTCGCGCAGCGATCGGACGGGACGCGACGGCGCGAGGCGTCCCAACCGCTCCAGCAGCTCGCCGACCTCAGGACCGGACAGCCGGTAATAGCGGTGCCTGCCGTGGTTCTCGAGGGTCAACAGGCCGGCGGTGGTCAGCTTGTTGAGGTGACTGCTGGCGGTCGGCCTACTGATGCCGGCTTCGTCGGCGAGCACGCTGGCCGGCAGCGCGCGTCCGTCGTCGAGCGCGAGCAGCACCTTGCACCGGGCCGGGTCGGCCAGCAGCGAGGCCACCGCGGCAATGTCGGCGTCACCGCCCGTCGGCAGCTCGGCAGCGTTACGCATGGCTGACCTCCTCTTTCTCCAGCTCTGGTGCTTCTGCACGCGCCCAGGCCAGCGCGACCGCGGCGCCGATCAGCTGGACCAACCCGCCCAGCATCGTCGCCGCGCGTGCTCCGTCGGCGCCTCCGATCGCGGCCATGGCGCTGCCCAGCGCCGCGACACCGACAGTGATACCCACCAGCCGCGCCAGGTTCACCACGCCGGACGCCAGACCCGCTCGTTGCACGGGCACCGCCGACATTGCCAGCCCGACCGCCGGCCCGGTGGTGAGTGCCAGGCCCGCACCGGCGAGGACGAACGACAGCTCGATTAGCCACACGTCGGCCTGCGGCCCGACCGCGGCGTAGAGCGCCATACCCGATGCCATCAGTGCGAGTCCGCCGCTGATCGGCAGGCGCGGGCCGGTCCGGTGGGCCAGCGCGTTGACCGCGGGGATCAACACCAGATACGTCACCGGCATCGGTAGGAACCACAACGCGGTGGCCACCGCGCTCGCGCCCCGTTGTTGTTGGAACGCAAAGCTATTCACCAACAGCAGGCCGTAGATGCCGGACGTCATGGTGAATGTGGCGAACAGCGCGGCGACCAGTCGGCTGTTGCGGAACAGATCCAGCGGCAACATCGGATGGCGGACTCGGCGCTGGCTCCAGATGAATGCGGCGATCCCTGCGACGGCGGCGACGGCCAGAGCGGCTGTCCACGCGGGTGCCATGGTCCGGCCTTCGACAAGGACGATGGTCAGCGCGCCGAGGCCGAGCATCGCCAGCGTCTGGCCGGGGACGTCGAACCTTGCTGCGTCCGGGTCACGGGATTCGGGTAGATAGCGGTACGACATGAGCAGCGCGAGCACGCCGACGGGCGCGTTCAGCCAGAAGATGTAGCGCCAGCCGAGGCTGTCGGTCAGCACGCCGCCGAGGATGGGCCCGATGGCCGTGCTCATGGCGGCGGCCATTGCCCATGCCGCCGTCGCCCTGCCGCGTTCGACCGGACTGGGGAAAGCTGCGGCGGTGATGGCCAGGCCCTGCGGCAACATCACTGCCGCGCCTACACCCTGGATGGCGCGGGCGGCCAGCAGCAACGGCAATGACGGAGCCAGCGCGCAGGCCAGTGACGCAGCGATAAAGGTCACTAGCCCAAGGCGCAACAGTGTGCGGCGGCCGAACTTGTCGCCCAGCGATCCGGCTGTGAGCAGGACAGCGGCGAAGGTGATGTTGTAGGCGTCGATGGTCCACTGCGCGCCCGAGATGCCGCCGCCGAGGTCGTCACGGATGGCGGGAAGTGCGAGGTTGATTGCGTTGGCGTCGATCAGCCCGACGAAGAGTCCCAGATAGGCGGCGATCAGGGTCAACGCGGTGTTGAGGTTGAACCTTTTCGTGTCCATGCACCCGAACGTATGCCCGGAATGATTCGATCCCAGTCGAACTATTTCATCGGCGGCAGCGTCAAGCGTTTGAGCTCAGAGATGTCGGCGCACCGGCCCCGCCCACAAGGGACGCTCTGCGCGCGGCGACTGGTCGGTGCGGCGATGAGTGACCGGAATCTGAACTGGTCCAACGGAATTCGTGCGCGTGCATGTCGGAGCCACAGGGCCCGAATCGGGCGACGGCGGTCGCGGGGGAGCCACCGCGGCCGCGCGATCGTATTCGGCGCGGCGGCCGGGGTCACGCAGTTGCCCGTAGGCGGTGAGAACTTCTCGCAGCTCAGCGTCGCCAACACCGGAAGAACGAGTGTCGGGGTGGAGGGACCGCAGCTTGGCGCGAAAGGCGTGCGTGATCTCCGCCGGTGTGGCCGTGCGTGTCACACCCAGCACTGCATAGGGATTGGAATGTCCAGTCATCCGCCGTCTCCGCGCCAGAACTCAATCCGCTGCATGCGGCCGGGGCCCGCCGCGGGTGGGTCGACCGATCAGCGCGCGGGCCCGGCTGCGCAGTGACATCACGCACAGCCCAACTCCACCGTGCCACTGACGGTGGCGGTGCGCGCGCAGGTCGAGTACGCGACGCTGCGTCTGGCGCAGATCCACAGTGATTGATGGCGTTTGGACCGTGCTCGTGTCACTGCCGGCTTGTGCTCATCGTCGATGGCATCACCTCCGTTGCTGGACAGCACCTTTCAGCAAGACCCCGCTCGACTGCGGGGGAGACCGTTCGGTCGCCGGTGCCCGGCCCTTCTGGTCAGGCGTTGATAGATGTCTTCTCGTCGCTGCTGGCAATCTTGATGCGGCGTGGTTTGGCTTTCTCGGCGACCGGGATGGAAAGCCGGAGCACTCCGTTGTGGTAGCTGGCTTGGATCCGGTCGGCGTCGAGATTGTCGCCGAGGAACAGCTGGCGACTGAAGACTCCGCGCGGCCGCTCCGCCGATACCATCTCCCGATCCTGATTCAGCCCGGGCCGTTCTGCACGGACAGTCAACACATTGCGCTCGATGTCGAGATTCAGCGAGTCTTCAGTCACGCCCGGCAGGTCGAACTCGACGATGAATTCCTCGCCCTCGCGCCAAGCGTCCATTGGCATCACTGCCGGGCGCGCCGCGGTACCGAACGCTTGCTGGGTCCAGCGGTCGAGATCACGGAACGGATCGGTACGCATCAACATCATCTCCACCTCCTTCTCAACCCGCAGATCATCTGTGTGATCTGACATAGATTTCTATATAGCACTGCGGGTAGGTCCGTGCAAGGACAGATTTCGACGGATTGGATGACCAGTTGAATGAGCAATCGAGTGCCCGATCCGCGCACCCGGTTTCGTCGCACAACGGCCTGCCGGGAAGTCAGCGGTCAGGCAACGGGTGCTCGACGATGACGCGACGCCGGTGCGGTTCGCGTTCGCGGCGCTTGGCGACCAGGTACACCTGCGCGGTCTCGTTGGCGACGGTGTGCCAGTCGAAGTCGGAGGTGAGTCGCTCGCGGGCAGCGACTGCCATCCGCTGAGCGGCGTCGGGGTCGTCGAGCACTGCGCATACCGCAGCAGCAATGCCTGCGACATCGCGGGGGGCATACGACATTCCGGTCTGCCCGTTGATCACCGCCTCGCCGAGTCCGCCGACGTTGGACGTGACGAGCGGGATGCCAGTGGCCGCCGCTTCGAGCGCGACGATGCCGAACGGTTCATAGTGGCTGGGCAATACGCATGCGTCGGCGCTGTGTAGCAGCTTGACGAGCTCGGCGTGGTCAAGCCTGCCGACGAACGTTGTGGCCTTGAGCACCTTGTACTTTCGCGCCTGCTCGACCAGCCAGTCGAGCTGCGTGCCGTCGCCTGCGACGGTCAAGGTCGTGCCGGGGTGTGCACGCCTGATGCGAGGAAGGGCCGCGATCGCGTCGTGAATGCCCTTCTCGTACTCGAGCCGGCCCAGGTACATCAGCTGCGCTGTGCCGGTTCGGGGCTGGCGTCGCGCGAACGGCCATAGCGTCGCATCGATTCCGTTGCGGATGACGCGGGTCTCGACGAGGCCGGGCCCGAAGAGCTCGGTGATCTCATCGCTCATCGAGTGCGAACATGTGATGAGCGAATCGGATTCGTGAACAAGCCAGGATTCGACGGCGTGCACCTGGCGGCTGATCGGACCCGCCACCCAGCCCGAGTGCCTACCGGCCTCAGTGGCATGGATCGTGGAAACCAGTGGAACGTCGAAATATTCAGCGAGCGCGATCGCGGGATGTGCGACAAGCCAGTCGTGAGCGTGCACGACGTCGGGGCGCCACTGTCGGTTGCGGTGGTCGTTGATGGCGAGGCCGGCGCGGACCATCGAATGCCCCATCGCCAGCGTCCACGCCATCATGTCGGCGCCGAAGTCGAACTCGTGTGGGTCCTGCGCTGCGGCGATAACCCGTACGTTCTCGGCGATTTCGTCGGTCGACGGATGTGTGCTCGGGTCGGTTCCGCTGGGCCGACGGCTCAGCACGACGATCTCGTGGCCGTCTGCCGCGAGTGCCGTCGCCAAGTTGTAGACGTGCCTGCCGAGCCCGCCGACCACCACCGGCGGGTACTCCCACGACACCATCAAAACCTTCATCGGCGCGGGCCCACGCGCAAGCTGCGAAGGACCCCAAAATGCCAATAAGCTGCGGCGTGGGGCGCACAAACACGGTCGCTGGCGGGGAAGGGGACCATAGTCATCGGGGGAGGCGCCTTGCGTCGAGTGCGCCGAACAAACCGTCGGCGCGGTTCCAGCCTTCGGCCAGGCGTTGAGCGTGCTCGCTGCGGCCCGACGCCAGCGCGCCTGCAATCTCGCGAGTGGCATGCGCGTGGAGGTGTGCCCGGTAGCGCGCGTAGTCGGCAGCGGAGTCCTTGCTCACCATGAACGGCCAGTCGCTGGAGACGGTGAGCAGGGTTTCGCGCAGGATCTGGTCGGCGACGAAGTTACGGGCCGGCGGTGCGTCGGTCTCGCCGAGCGCCTTGTCCACGGTAGTCAGCGCGGTGTCGACGACCTCGGTGTTCAGCTGCACCAGATCGGCGACCTTCTCGCCGGCCCATACCTGCCAGTCCTTGCCCGAACCCCAAGAGCTGGGCGGCAATTCGACCGGCGCGCCGACGAATCCGTCCGCGACCGCATCCGACAGCGTCCCCACCCGAACCCCGGCCGCTGGCAGTGCCCGCAGCACCCGCTCCAGCCACACCGGGCCCTCATACCACCAGTGTCCGAATAGTTCGGTGTCGAACGCCGCCACTACATGCGCGGGCCTGCCGATGCGTTCGGACTCGCTGATGAGGCGTTCGCGCACCATGCCGACGAAGTCCTCGACGTGCACGTCGACCGCCCGGTCCGCGCGTTCAGCGTCGTAGGGCGCCTTGGCATCCGAGGGCACGTTGCGGCCCGTGACGCGTGCCGGTTTGAGGCCGGTCACGTGATCGTAGGTGTGGAAATCGCGATAGGCGGCATGGCCGGGGTAGCCCGACTTCGGCGACCACACCCGGTAGCTGACCTGCAGATCGCGCCCGAACGCCACGACGTTCGACGAGCCGACCGGCCGTCCCAGCGCGGTGTCGCCGTGCAATGACGGGCCGTCCACCATGAAGTGGCCGACACCTGCTGCGGCGTAATCGATTTCCATGCCCGGCGCATACGCGCACTCCGGAGCCCAGATGCCCTTCGGCGTGTGTGCGAACCGCTGGCCGGCGTCTGCGAGGCCCTCGCGCAATGCGAACTCGCGCAGTCGCGGATTGAGCAGCGGCTGGAAGGGATGCGACAGCGGGCCCCCGAGCAGTTCGATGGTGCCCGCGTCGATCAGACCCCGCAACAACGGACTGCCTCCGTGCCGCCACAGCGTCGCGAAGTCTTCGAGTGCCTGCTCTGCCTCTGCTTGTTCACGAATCCCGAAGGCGCGCAACGGTTCCGCAAGCGTCGTGGCCTCCAGCGCCCGCAGCCGCCAGTTCGCCAGCCAGTGGTGCATGCCGGACAGGCAGTACGGATCGTCGAGCTGCGCCGTGACCACCGGCGTCATTCCGAGCGTCACGACATGCTTGCGATCCTCGTCGGCGAGCGTGCGCAGCACTCGCATCAACGGCAGATAGGCCGCCGACCACGACTGGTAGAGCCACTCCTCGCCGACGGGCCAGCGGCCGTGGTGCGCTAGCCACGGCAGATGTGTGTGAAGGACGAGGGTGAAGAGCCCCGGAGCCGGAGGGCCGGCGACATAGGACCGGGGAGCCGGAGGGCCGGCGACATGGGGTACGGGTTCGGAACTGGTCACGGCCGCACCGCGATTGCGACCAGGTCCAGACTGTCGTCGATGTCTCTGTCGGCAGTCAGGTCGAAGTCGTCGATGGTCACCGAGGCGACATCGGCGAGCAGATCCTCGGACCACGGCGCGTCGGCGACCGCGCGAGCGATCTGGGCGTCGATGATCGAACCGCCATGCCGCGCATCGAGTTCCGTCAACCGCGGGCCGTGAAAGACCCCGAGCATCGATTCGAGCGAAAAGCCCGCCGCCGTCAGCAATTCGGTCAGCTCCGCGGCGTTGAGCTCGCGGGTGTGGAAGGGGTTGATCGGGGTGTCGCGGCCGGGCGAGAAGGTGATCCGGTTCGGCGTCGACATCAGCAGCACACCGCCGGGACGCAAAACTCGGAAACACTCGGCCACGAATTGTCCTTGATCCCACAGGTGTTCGATCACCTGGAAGTTGACGACGACATCGGCGGTCCCGTTGTCCAAGGGCAGTTCGGCCAGATTGCCGTGCAGCATCTGCACCCGCGGATACCGGGCCCGCACGTGGGCGACGGCCGACTCGTCGTAGTCGAGCCCGATCACCCGGCGCGCCACACCGGCGATCAGGTCGGCGCCGTAGCCTTCGCCGCAGCCGGCCTCGAGCACGTCGCGACCGGCGCAGCGACTGGCCAACCGCTCATAGACCACCTCATGGCGGCGGAACCAGTAGTTCTCCTCCGCCAGCCCGGGAATCGTGCGTTCGCCTGTCAAAGGCAACTCGTTGTCCCCAAGCGGACCGTTGGTAACGAATGCGCTCATTGGAAGGCAGGCTAACGCGGATCGGCCCGATGGCGAACGGTTCGCCGACTACGGGCCGCTAGAACGCAAACTTCGACCAGCTATGGTGTTCGTGCGAACCACCTTAAGTTACCGGCGAGTAACATGGTGGTAGTTGCTTCAAGCGTGGTAATGCAGGCCGGGTCCCCGGCCTCTCCGAGGAGGACGAACCAGACTCATGACGAACATCGTGGTCCTGATCAAACAGGTCCCTGACACGTGGTCGGAGCGCAAGCTGACCGACGGCGATTACACCCTCGACCGTGAGGCCGCCGATGCCGTGCTCGACGAGATCAACGAGCGCGCCGTCGAGGAGGCGCTGCTGATCAAGGAGAAGGAAGCCGCCAACGGCGCCGAGAGCACTGTGACAGTGCTCACAGCGGGTCCCGAGCGTGCGACCGAGGCCATCCGCAAGGCCCTGTCCATGGGTGCCGACAAGGCCGTGCACCTGCTCGACGAGGGCCTGCACGGCTCGGATCTGATCCAGACGGGTTGGGCGCTGGCCCGCGCGCTGGGCACCATCGAGGGCACCGAGCTGGTCATCGCCGGCAACGAGGCCACCGACGGTGTCGGCGGCGCGGTACCTGCTGTGATTGCCGAGTACCTGGGCCTGCCGCAGTTGACGCACCTGCGCAAGGTGTCCGTCGAGGGCGGCAAGGTCACCGGCGAGCGCGAGACCGACGACGGCGTGTTCACGGTTGAGGCGCCGCTGCCCGCAGTGGTCAGCGTGAACGAGAAGATCAACGAGCCGCGCTTCCCGTCCTTCAAGGGCATCATGGCCGCCAAGAAGAAGGAAGTGACGACGCTGACGCTGGCCGAGATCGGTGTCGAGGCCGACGAGGTCGGCGTCGCCAACGCCGGTACCAAGGTCACCGCGTCGACTCCGAAGCCGCCGAAGACGGCAGGCGAGAAGGTCACCGACGAGGGCGACGGCGGCACGAAAGTCGCCGAGTACCTGGTTGCCCAGAAGATCATCTAGCCGAATCCCCTTAGACCCGAAAGACATAGAGACACATGGCTGAAGTACTTGTGCTCGTCGAGCACGCCGATGGTGCGGTGAAGAAGATCACCGCCGAACTGATCACCGCAGCCCGCAAGCTGGGCGAGCCCTCCGCCGTCGTGGTGGGCAAGCCGGGCACTGCCGCGGCGCTGACGGACGCGCTGAAGGAGGCCGGCGCCGCCAAGATCTACGTCGCCGAGTCCGACGACGCGGAAAACTACCTGATCACGCCGTACGTGGACGTGCTGGCCGCGCTGGTCGAGTCGGCCGCGCCCGCTGGTGTGCTGTTGGCAGCCAGCGCCGACGGCAAAGAGATCGGGGGCCGGCTGGCCGCGCGCACCGGCGCCGGTCTGCTGACCGATGTCGTCGAGGTCAAGGACGGCGGAAAGGCCATCCACTCGATCTTCGGTGGTGCGTTCACCGTCGAGGCCGAGGCCACCGGCGACACACCGGTCATCACCGTCCGCCCGGGTGCGATCGAAGCCGAGCCCGCCGCGGGTGCCGGTGAGGTCGTTAACGTCGAGGTGCCTGCACAAGCCGAGAATGCGACGAAGATCACCAAGCGTGAGCCCGCCGTCGCAGGCGATCGTCCGGAGCTCACCGAGGCCACTATCGTCGTCTCCGGCGGTCGCGGTGTCGGCAGCGCCGAAAACTTCAACGTGGTCGAGGAATTGGCCGACTCACTGGGTGCCGCCGTCGGTGCCTCGCGTGCGGCCGTCGACTCCGGCTACTACCCGGGCCAGTTCCAGGTGGGCCAGACCGGTAAGACCGTGTCGCCGCAGCTGTACATCGCGCTGGGCATCTCCGGTGCGATCCAGCACCGCGCTGGCATGCAGACGTCCAAGACGATCATCGCGGTGAACAAGGACGAAGAGGCGCCGATCTTCGAGATCGCCGACCTCGGCATCGTCGGCGACCTGTTCAAGGTCGCGCCGCAGCTGACCGAGGCCGTCAAGGCCCGCAAGGGTTAATCCCCGTAGGCAAAGCCCCCGGACACCACGGTGTTCGGGGGCTTTTGCATGGTCGGCGTGGGACTACGGACTTTCCAGGGTTCGGCGACGGTCTGTGGGTGTCGGGCTGAATGCATGACTGACACCGCTGATCTGATGAATGCCATCACGACGATCCAGACAGTCACCCCGCCGTTCATTCCTGCCGACGACGTCAAGTCGTGCGGCAACGTCGGTCGACACGAATGTTCTTGCGCGACACGCCCGTTCCGCGCGAGCTGATCGAAGAAGCGCTGGCGTTGGCGATGCGCACGCCGTCGAACTCGGCGCACTGGTGTACCGGTCCATGGGGATCACGCGACACGACAAAGCGGGCCGACGACTGGCCCAGCTGCGCAACTGGGAGTTCTTCCGCGCACCTGTCGGCGCCGTGGTGTGCATGCACCGCGATCTCGGGCTGGTCGACAGCCTCGGCGTAGGCATGTTCCTTCAGACGCTGGTGCTTGGTTTGACCGAGCGCGGCCTCGGCACCCGCGTGCAGGTGTCGATCGCGGCCTACCCCCAAGATCCTGCGGGCCCAGCTGGGCATCCCGGATGAGCTGACCGTGCTTTGCGGCCTGGCGATCGGATATCCGGATCCCGCCTTCGCAGGTAACAGCCTCATGACCCCGCGAAATCCGGTCGACAAGAACGCGGTGTTCCTGGATAACTGACGGTTGGTCGCCTCAAGTCGTCACCTAGCGCTCACGGACACGTCACCGCCGCGATGCCGTCCCGAGATGCAGCTGGGCGACCGTGCTGCCTATGAGCACTGCTTCTGTACTCATCGCCGCAGACCCGCCGACCCTCTCATCAGACACCCCCCGCTACACCCTGCTGTTGTCCACCGACCCTGCGCTCATCGAGGCTGCGCAGCGCCTGCGTCACGACGTGTTCACCTCCGAGCCGGGTTTCGAAGTATCGGGCGCGAGCCCGGGATTTGAAGCCGGCCGTGACGCCGACCGGTTCGACGAGCACTGCGACCACCTGATCGTCCGCGAAGACAACACTGGGGAACTTGTCGGCTGCTATCGGATGCTGCCGCCGCCGGGAGCCATCGCGGCCGGAGGCCTTTACACCGCAACAGAATTCAACGTCGAAGGGCTCGACCCGCTGCGGCCGTCGCTGGTCGAAATGGGCCGCGCCGTGGTGCGCGAAGACCATCGCAACGGCGGTGTGGTGCTGCTGATGTGGGCAGGCATCCTGGCCTATCTGGACCGCTGCGGCTACGACTACGTCACCGGCTGTGTGTCCGTCCCCGTCCACGGTCCCGAGGACGCTGCACCGGGCAGCCAGATCCGGGGCGTGCGCGACTTCGTGCGCCGCAGGCATGCCGCGCCCGAGCCGTACACGGTGTATCCGTACCGGCCGGTGACGGTCGACGGGCGAGGCCTCGACGACATCGAGCCGCCACGCCGCGTTGGCATGCCGCCGCTGATGCGCGGCTACCTGCGGCTCGGCGCCCGGGTCTGCGGCGAACCCGCGCATGATCCGGACTTCGGCGTCGGCGATTTCCCGGCCCTACTGGACAAGCGTCAGGCCGACACCCGCTATCTGCGCAGGCTGCGCTCGGTAGGGGCGGCCGCCGCGATGGCCGACGGGATGTCGTCATGACCGTCGAGCATTCCTGGATTCCCCGCGCGACCTGCGACGCCAGCTGTGTGCACACCGACTCCGCGACCGGTCATTCGGTGGCCGTCGCATGGCGCATTGCTGTGCGGGCGACATTCGCGGTGATATTGCTCTTTGCATTGCCACTGCTGGCCGTCCCGATGCCGGGGCGTTCGCACATTCAACGGGGCTACTGCCGGCTGATGCTGCGCTGTCTCGGCGTGCGAATCACGGTGTCCGGCGGGCCGATTCGAAACCTGCGCGGGGTGCTGGTGGTCAGTGGCCACGTGTCGTGGGTGGACATCTTCGCAATCGGCGCCGTCATGCCGGGTTCGTTCGTGGCCCGCGCCGACCTCATCGACTGGCCCGCCCTTGGTGTTCTCGCCCGCATCATGAAGGTCATCCCGATCGACCGGACCAGCTTGCGGCGTCTGCCCGATGTGGTGAGCACCGTCGCGGGCAGGCTGCGCGCGGGTCACACCGTCGTCGCGTTCCCTGAAGGAACCACGTGGTGCGGGTTGGCCTACGGCCCGTTCCGGCCAGCGATGTTCCAGGCCGCCGTCGACGCTGGCAGGCCCGTGCAGCCGCTCCGGCTCAGTTATCACCATCGCGACGGCCGACCGTCGACGTTGGCGGCGTTCGTCGGCGACGACACGCTGTTGACCTCGATCCGCAGGATGGTCGGCAGCCGCCGCACGGTCATTCACGTGCAGGTCGAGTCGCTGCAGCTGCCGGGGGCATCCCGGCGCGATTTGGCGGCGCGTTGCGAGGCGGCGGTCCGCGGAGATGCGGCACGGCGCGGTCACGGGCACGTCCTGGTGGCCTGACCTCGGATTCGGGTCTGCCATTCCATGGCGGTTAGCATGGAACGGTTATGACCTCGCACAAGACGGTCTACCTCGATCACGCCGCCACCACCCCGATGCATCCCGCTGCCATCGAGGCGATGACGGCCGTGCTCGCGATCGTCGGCAACGCGTCCTCACTGCACGGCACCGGCCGGGTGGCGCGCCGTCGGATGGAGGAGGCCCGCGAGTCGCTGGCGCAGTTGCTGGGCGCCCGGCCGTCGGAGGTGATCTTCACCGCGGGCGGCACCGAAAGCGACAACCTCGCCGTCAAGGGCATCTACTGGGCCCGGCGCGACGCTGAACCCCAGCGACGCAGGATCATCACCACGCCCGTCGAACACCACGCGGTCCTCGACGCGGTGCAGTGGCTCGCTGAACACGAAGGCGCCGAGGTCACCTGGCTGCCGGTCGGCGACGACGGCTCCGTCTCACCCGTTGCCCTTCGGGAAGCATTGCAGGCCAACGACGACGTCGCTCTGGTGTCGATCATGTGGGCCAACAACGAGGTCGGCACCATCATGCCGATCACCGAATTGGCAACCATCGCAGCGGAATTCGATGTACCGATGCACAGCGACGCGATTCAGGCCGTCGGCCAGATTCCAGTGGACTTTGCGGCGAGTGGCTTGTCGGCGATGAGCGTCGCGGCCCA
This sequence comes from Mycobacterium sp. JS623, assembly GCF_000328565.1. Taxonomy (NCBI): domain Bacteria; kingdom Bacillati; phylum Actinomycetota; class Actinomycetes; order Mycobacteriales; family Mycobacteriaceae; genus Mycobacterium; species Mycobacterium sp. JS623. The sequence goes on from NC_019966.1 coordinate 2,180,772, forward strand.
CAAATTCGGCGGCCCGACCGGCGTCGGCGCGCTGCTGCTGCGGCGGGACACCAGCTGTGTTCCGTTGTTGCACGGCGGCGGTCAGGAGCGTGATGTGCGTTCCGGCACACCGGATGTCGCCGGGGCGGTCGCGATGGCCGCCGCCGCGCAGGTGGCGATCGAGGGCCTCGCGACCAACAGCGCGCGCGTGCAACAGTTGCGCGACCGGCTGATCGACGGTGTGCTGTCCACGATCGACGATGTGTACCTCAACGGCGCAGCCGGTGATGCGCGGCTGCCCGCCAATACACACTTCACGTTCCGCGGCTGCGAAGGCGATTCGCTGCTGATGCTGCTCGATGCCAAGGGCATCGAATGCTCGACGGGTTCGGCATGCACCGCGGGTGTCGCGCAGCCGTCGCACGTGTTGCTCGCGATGGGCGCCGATCCGGCCAGCGCGCGTGGATCGCTGCGATTGTCGTTGGGCCACACCAGCACCGAGGCCGACGTCGATGCTGCGTTGGCTGTCCTTCCCGCGGCTGTCGATCGTGCCCGCCAGGCCGCGCTGGCAAGCGCTGGAGCGTCCGAACAATGAGCGTGCTCGTCGCGATGAGCGGCGGCGTCGACTCCTCGGTCGCCGCCGCCAGGATGGTCGACGCCGGCCATGACGTCGTGGGCGTGCATCTGGCGTTGTCGGCGGCGCCGGGCACACTGCGCACGGGTTCGCGCGGCTGCTGCTCCAAAGAGGACGCCGGTGACGCGCGCCGCGTCGCCGATGTACTCGACATCCCGTTCTACGTCTGGGATTTCGCGGACCGCTTTGCCGAAGACGTGATCGACGACTTCGTTGAGTCGTACGCGCGCGGCGAGACCCCGAACCCCTGTGTGCGGTGCAACGAGCGAATCAAGTTCTCCGCGTTGGCCGCTCGCGCGCTGGCACTGGGTTTCGATGCCGTCGCAACGGGTCATTACGCGCGGCTGACCGACGGCCGCCTGCGCCGCGCCGTCGACGCCGACAAGGATCAGTCGTATGTGCTGGGTGTGCTGAACGCCGAGCAGCTGCGCCATGCGGTGTTCCCAGTCGGCGACACTCCCAAGCCGCAGATTCGCGAGGAAGCCGCGCGGCGAGGCCTGGCGGTGGCGGAAAAGCCCGACAGCCATGACATCTGCTTCATCCCCTCGGGGGACACCCGCGCATTCCTCGGCGCCCGCATCGGTGTGCGACGTGGCTCGGTCGTCGACTCGGGTGGCACCGTGCTCGCCGAACACGAAGGCGTGCACGGCTTTACGATCGGACAGCGCAAGGGTCTCGGCATCGCGGGTCCCGGCCCGGACGGGCAGCCGCGCTATGTCACGGGCATCGACGCCGAGACCGGGACCGTCCACGTCGGCGACAAGGCTGATCTAGACGTCTGGACGCTCACGGGCGAGCGGCCGGTGTTCACCTCCGGTGTTGCGCCGGACGGTCCGGTGGAGTGTGACGTGCAGGTGCGCGCTCATGGCGGCATCGCTGACGGCGTGGCCGAACTGCGCGAGGGGCAGTTGGTGGTCGATCTGCGCGCCGCACTGCGTGGAGTGGCGCCTGGGCAGACGATGGTGCTCTACCGTCGCGATCCCGACGGCGACGAGGTCATCGGCAGCGCGACGATCACGCGCTGACTCGACGAACGTTCCTTACCGCTCGAAAAATCACCAAAAATTCGAGCGGTGAGGAACGTTCGCGGACGAGGTGGCGACCTAGCCCGGCACCTTGGCCAGGATGTTCGTCATTACGATGTCGGGCACCGAAGCCGGGAACGCGCACGCCGTGACCTCGACCAGGACGACGTTCTTCACGCGGTAGTCGCGGCCACAGCCATTACCCGGGCGCATCTGCAGCGAATCCACCGTCGAACTCCAGTCGCCGACGAACATGGGACCCAACGGCGTCGAGGCGCAGCCGTCGACAAGTGCAACCAAGCCATCGAAAACGCGCCGGGCGGTCGCGGGATCCCGATAGGCCGCCGCGCCCTCGGAGATCAGCCCGCCGCGGGGCGGATTCTGAAACGTCGTCTTGTGGAACTCCTCGATATCGGATCCGAACGTCTGCGTCTCTTCGAAGACCCATTGGCATTGCGGCGGAGCGGTTTTCGCGAGCTGATCGATGTCGACGGGCATCTTGCCGTCCATGCTCGGGATGATCGTCAGGTCATCGCCGGCCCCGGTGATCGCCCGCATCTGCGACTGGTCCAGCATCAGCGTCTCGACGTCGACCGGCGACAGGGACTCGTCGTCGATACCGGGAGCCGCCGGCAGCGCACGGCCGCCCACCGTCAGCGCGCAACCGGCCGCCAGCACCACCGCGGCGCAACAGACCACCAACGGTCTGGCCGATACGGGCATGCCGTCAGGCTAGCCGCATCGAATACTGTGCAACGAGTGAGTGTTTTCGCCGCAGCGACCGGCATCGGGTCGTGGCCGGGCTCCTCGCCGCGCGAAGCGGCCGAGATCGTCATCGGCGAACTGCATACGCTGCCCCATCTGGTCGAACTGCCTGCCCGAGGCGTCGGCGCCGACATGATCGGGAGGGCGGGTGCGCTGCTGGTCGACATCGGCATCGACACGGTGCCCCGCGGGTATCGCGTCGCGAACGGCCGCAGCTCTGCCGTACGCCGGGCGGCCAGCCTTCTTGACGAGGACATCGACGCGCTCGAAGAGGCGTGGGAGAAGGCAGGCCTGCGCGGCGGGTCGCGCAGCGTGAAGGTGCAGGCACCGGGCCCCATCACGCTCGCCGCTCAGCTCGAGCTACCCGGTGGCCATCGCGCGATCACCGACGCGGGTGCGCTACGTGACCTGACCGGATCGCTTGCCGAGGGAATGGCCGTGCACCGCGCGCAGCTCGAGCGGCGCCTCGAAACTCCGGTGGTGGTGCAATTCGACGAGCCGTCGCTGCCCGCCGCGTTGGCGGGCAGGCTGACCGGGGTGACAAGCCTGTCGCCGGTGCACCCGGTCGACGAGTCAGTGGCGATGGGCCTACTCGACGACTGCGTTGCCGTCGTCGGTGGTGAGGTAATTCTGCACAGTTGTGCACCCGGCCTGCCATGGAAGGCATTGCAGCGCAGCGCCATTCATGCGCTGTCGGTTCACGCCGGCACGCTGACACCCGCAGACCTGGACGGGGTTGGGGACTTCGTGGACTCCGGCCGCACGGTCATGCTGGGCGTCGTCGCAACGACGGCGCCCACGACACGGCCATCGGCGGAAGAGGTCGCCAACGCCGCGGTCGACATCACCGATCGCCTCGGATTCGCGCGCTCGGTGCTGCGTGAGCGCATCGGCATCACGCCCGCGTGCGGATTGGCAGGTGCCACACCGCAGTGGGCGCGCACCGCCGTCGAGTTGGCGCAGAAGGCCGCCGACGCGTTCGCCGAGGATCCGGACGCGATCTGATAAAAGCAACCAAAAGGTTGCGCTTTAATCCGGAGGCCGATACGGTGATAGGCAACCAGGAGGTTGCACATGAGTATGGATCGAATCGAAAAGGAAGTTGTTCTACGGGCACCGCTTGCCAGGGTGTGGCAGGCGATCAGCAACGCTGACGAGTTTGGCCGGTGGTTCGGAGTCCGGTTCGACGGCCCGTTCGTTGAAGGCGCGTCCCTGACAGGGGTGATCACACCGACGACGGTCGACGACGAGGTGGCCCGCATGCAGGAACCGCACGCGGGCAAGTCCGACACCTGGCAGATCGTCGCTATCGAGCCGCAACGCCGATTGGCCTTCCGGTGGCATCCCTACGGAGTGGAGACCGGCGTCGACTACTCGCAGGAGCCGACCACGCTGGTCGAGTTCACCCTCACCGAGACTGATGAGGGCGTATTGCTGCGCATCGTCGAATCAGGCTTCGACAAGATTCCGGAAGAGCGTCGGGCATCGGCCTTCGAGGCCAACAGCCAGGGTTGGGCCAAGCAGACCGAGCTAGTGAGTAAGTATTTGGCCCTCAGCGAGAAGGTGTGAGCAAGCCCGCGGCCGTCGTCGCCAAGGCGCCGCTTTTCGACGCGCTCGGCGATCCGAATCGTCTGCGTATCGTCACGCGTCTGTGCGACGGCGGGCCGTGTTCGACGTCGCAAGTCACCCAGGTGGTGTCGGTCAGCAGGCAAGCGGCGACCAAGCATCTGCTGTTGCTGGAGGCGGTGGGCCTGGTGAGCAGCGAACGCAATGGCAGGGAACGCATCTGGCGCATCGAGCCCAAACCGCTCAGCGATGCCAGTGACTTCCTCACAGCACTATCCAAGCGCTGGGACAACGCCATCGACCGATTGCGTGCATACGTCGAGGACGAATAGCACGGCTAACGTAAATTTGCATGCATCCGATGAAGCTATGGCTCGCGGGGCATACGCGTGCAAGAATGCAATCCGCCGTCTCTGCAAATCTTTGCCCCTCGCAGGAGAGGAACCGTGGCCCAACCGAGCCTCCGCCTCGCGGCGGGTGTAGGTGTGGTGGCTGCGTGTCTTCTGGTAGGTGGCCCCGCCGCTGCCGTGGCGATCGCCGACCCAGGCGGCGGGCACTCGGGCCACTCCGGCAGTGGCAAAGGCTCCGACAGCGGCAAAGGCTCCGACAGCGGCGGAGGTTCGCGCGGCGGCTCGGATTACAGCGACGACAACATCAACGACAACAGCCGCAGTGGCACGAACTCTGCGATCGACAGCCGTCCGTCAACCCGCGTCGGGTCGGGGCGCGAATCAGGTACGTCCGAAGAACGGCCGAGCTCCGACTACAGCCCCGACCCACCGCAGTTCAAGAAGCCGAAAGTGACGTTCGGCGACGGCAGGGCGCCGGGAATCCAGGACCATGATCCTGAACCACGGTGGGGCTGGAATGCGCCGGCGCCGCCACCGCCACCGCCGCCCCCGCAGATCATCACCGTGCCGCTGGATTCGCCGACGGTAAGTCCCGTCGGGACTCACCCCGGAGTCGTCCAACAGTTGGTCGCTCCGACGGCTGGCGTGGCAGACCCGCTGTGGGGCGTCGCCGGACTGCTGCTGATACCCGCGGCCGGCGCCGTCCTCGGCTATCGGCAGGCGCGTGGCGCCCACGCGGCCGCGGAACTAGGTCGTCACCCGTAGATCCTTGCGCAGGATCTTGCCCGACGCGGACTTCGGGATCGCGTCAATGAAGGCCACCTGACGCACCTTCTTGTACGGGGCGACATGGCCTGCGACGAACTCCATCACTTCATCCTCGGTGAGCTCGGCGCCAGATTGCTTGACCACGAAGGCCTTTGGCACCTCTTCACCTTGGGCGTCATTGACCCCGATGACCGCGGCGTCGGCGATAGCAGGGTGGGATAGCAGCACAGCCTCGAGCTCGGCGGGCGGCACCTGGTAACCCTTGTACTTGATCAGCTCCTTGAGCCGGTCGACGATGTACACACAGCCGCAGGCGTCGACCTGTGCCAAATCCCCTGTGTGCAACCAACCGTCGTCATCGATGGTCTCCCGGGTGGCCTGCTCGTTGCCGAGATAGCCGGCCATCACATTCGGTCCCTTGAACCAGAGTTCGCCCGTCTCGCTGAGACCCTCTGCGGGAGGGTCGATTTCGTCGCCGGTCTCTGGATGGATCAGCTTGGAAGCCGCGTTCGAAACCGTCCATCCGACAGAGCTCAGCGGGGCGACCATGCCCATGTTCTTCTCGCCGCCGTCGAACGGAGTGATGTGGCTGACGGGGCTCAGCTCGCTCATCCCGTAGCCCTGCACCACCCGACAACCCAACCGCTTGGTGACGGCGTGGCCGAGGTCGGCGTCCAGCGGAGCGGCGCCCGACATCACGACGTTCAGTGACGACAGGTCGTACTCGTCGATCAGTGGATGTTTGGCCAGCGCGACGGCCACCGGCGGCGCGATGAACGCGATGGTGCATTTGTGGTTCGCGATGTTGCCGAGGAACTCGCCGAGGTCGAAGCTCGGCATGACCACCAGCCGCGCTCGGGCGTGTAGGGCGGCGTTCAGCAACACCGTCATTCCGTAGATATGAAAGAACGGCAGCACCGCAAGGACCGCGTCGTCGGAGACCATCCCGTGCAGCGGCCTGATCTGCGCGACGTTGGCCACCAAGTTGCGGTGCGTCAGCATCACGCCCTTGGGGTTGCCGGTGGTGCCGGAGCTGTAGGGCAGCGCCGCAAGATGCGACGACGGAGCGAAGCTCACCTCTGGGGCGGGCAGTCCCTTCGCCATCAAGTCCGCGCCGTTCGGATGTCCCGTCGCCTCGTGCCCCTCGCCGTCGAGCACCACCAGATCGGCGTCGGACATGCCGACCGCGGCGGCAGCTTCTTTGGCTTGCGCCAGCAGCGGCGTGACCGTCACCAGCATCTTGGCCTTCGAGTCGGTCAACTGCTTGGCGATGTCCTTGGCGGTGAACAGCGCGTTGATGGTGGTGGCCGTCGCGCCCGACCGCAGGATGCCGTGGAAGGCGACGGCGAAACCAGAACTGTTCGGCGACAGCAGGCCGACGACATCGCCGACACCGACACCGCGGCCGGCAAGCGCGCCGGCGAAAGCGGCGATGCGCCCGATCATTTCGCGGTAGGTGGTCTCCCGGCCGGACTTGGCGTCGACGAGCGCGACCCGATCGAGGTCGGTGTCGGCGATGTCGCCGAACAGGAAGTCGTAGACGCTCGTCGACGGGATATCGACTTCGGGAAAGGGACTCGCGAAACTCAAGGTTCCTCCGATCAGACTTCGTCGAGTTGTTTGAGCAGTTTCTTCGGCGCGATCAACCGGAATGACGCGTCGACGAGTTCGCGTACCTCGTCCCAGTCGACCTTCTTTCGCGCCGTGAAGTCCATCCCCAGCCAGCCGAACGGGCCCATGTAGGCAGGGAAGAAGAAGCGGTTGTCTTGCTCGAGAGCCTTGCGGTCGCTCTCGTCGACCTTGACCAGGATCGAGTGGGGGTACTGCACGTACTCGCCCTTGATGTCTGTCGTCCGGCGGGCAGGAGCGGAGCGACCGGGGGATGTCTTGGCGCTGCCGCCGTACATCACGAACATCTTGGGCGCGCAGAACACCGGTCTGCCCCAGGAGATCTTCTCGAAGGCCTCCGGGAAGCCCAGGCAGATCTTGCGCACTTCCGCCAGCCCGAGGTCGTCGTCTCGGAACATGATCGGGTGCGGCATGGCAGTCAGCGTAACCGCTTCCGTTCGGGTGTCGGCCTGCTCGGATAGCCTCACCAGAGTGAGTCCGAAGAAGCCGGAAACCGTCCTCGCCGAGCAGGCCGACGATGCCCCCGATGCCGACCTTCGCCGCCGTTGGCAAGAACTCGCCGACGAGGTGCGGGAGCATCAGTTCCGGTACTACGTGCGCGACGCGCCGATCATCTCCGACGCGGAGTTCGACAAGCTGTTGCGCGAGCTGCAGGGGCTCGAGGACAACCATCCGGAACTGCGCACCCCTGACTCGCCCACCCAACTCGTCGGCGGTGCGGGGTTTGCCACCGAATTCACCCAGGCCGAGCACCTCGAACGGATGCTGTCGCTGGACAATGTCTTCTCGCCCGATGAGTTGGCCGCCTGGGCCGCCCGCACCAAGGCCGAGATCGGCGACAAGGCGCACTATCTCTGCGAGCTGAAGATCGACGGCGTGGCGCTGGCGCTGGTGTATCGCGACGGCAGGCTGGAACGCGCCGCGACCCGCGGTGACGGCCGCACCGGTGAGGACGTCACGCTCAACGCGCGCACCATCGACGACGTGCCTGAGAAGCTCACCGGGTCCAAGGAGTTTCCGGTACCCGCGGTCCTTGAGGTTCGCGGCGAGGTTTTCTTCCGTGTCGCCGATTTCGAAGACCTCAACGCGGGCCTTGTCGCCGAGGGCAAGCCGCCGTTCGCGAACCCGCGAAACAGTGCGGCGGGCTCGCTGCGACAGAAGAATCCAGCCGTCACTGCTCGCCGCAAGCTGCGGATGATCTGCCACGGCCTCGGCCACTCCGAGGGCTTTCGGCCCAAGACGCTGCACGATGCCTACCGCGCGCTGGCGGCCTGGGGACTGCCGGTGTCCGAACACACCGCTCGTGTGCAGGGCATCGATGCGGTCACCGAACACATCGCGTACTGGGGTGAGCACCGGCACGACGTCGAGCACGAAATCGACGGTGTGGTGGTCAAAGTCGACGAGATCGCGCTGCAGCGCAGGCTCGGCTCGACATCACGGGCACCCCGCTGGGCCATCGCCTACAAATACCCGCCCGAGGAGGCCACCACCAAACTGCTCGACATCAAGGTCAACGTCGGGCGCACCGGTCGCGTCACGCCGTTCGCGTTCATGGAGCCGGTCAAGGTCGCCGGCTCGACGGTCAGCCAGGCCACGCTGCACAACGCGTCCGAGGTCAAGCGCAAGGGTGTGTTGATCGGCGACACCGTCGTCATCCGCAAGGCCGGCGACGTGATCCCCGAGGTGCTGGGTCCCGTCGTCGATCTGCGCGACGGCAGCGAACTCGAATTCGTCATGCCCACAACGTGTCCCGAATGCGGCACCACGCTGGCGCCCGCGAAGGAGGGCGACGCCGACATCCGCTGCCCCAACACCCGATCGTGCCCAGCGCAGCTGCGGGAGAGGGTGTTTCACGTCGCGGGGCGCGGCGCGTTCGACATCGAGGGTCTCGGCTACGAAGCGGCCACCGCGCTTCTGACGTCGGGCGTCATCACCGACGAGGGAGACCTGTTCACCCTCGGCAGCCCCGACCTGTTGCGCACCGATCTGTTCAAAACCAAGGACGGCAACCTGTCGGCCAACGGCGCACGACTGTTGGTGAACCTGCACGAGGCGAAGTCGCGTCCGCTGTGGCGGGTCCTCGTCGCACTGTCGATCCGGCATGTCGGCCCCACCGCTGCGCGCGCGCTGGCCACCGAATACGGCAGCCTCGACGCGGTGATGGCGGCGTCGCAGGAGGAGCTGTCCGTGGTCGAGGGCGTCGGTCCGACCATCGCCGCTGCTGTTGTCGAGTGGTTCACCGTCGACTGGCACCGCGCGATCATCGACAAGTGGCGCGCCGCCGGGGTCCGGATGGCCGACGAGCGCGACAGCAGCGTCGAGCGCACGCTCGAGGGCATGTCGATCGTTGTCACCGGATCGCTCACCGCGTACTCGCGCGACGATGCGAAGGAGGCCATCGTCGCGCGCGGCGGTAAGGCCGCCAGTTCGGTGTCGAAGAAGACCGCCTATGTGGTGGCCGGCGATTCACCGGGCTCGAAGTACGACAAGGCCGTCGAACTCGGCGTGCCGATCCTCGACGAGGACGGCTTTCGCAGGCTGCTCGAACACGGGCCCGACGGAGTCTGAGTCGGCTCAGCGGTAGCCGGTGCGCATGTCGTTCATGATGCGCGGATTCTCCAGCGTCGACGGCGCCAGCAACTGTGGAGTTATATCGCCCGCGAACACCGTCGCGGCGTCGAGTACGGGTTGACTCAGAAAGCGCAGCGGCGGTGCGTCTTTCGGCACTTTCGGGGTCGGCGCGTTACCGCCGCGGCGGCCGAGTGTGAAACCCCAGTCGCCGAACGTCGGAACGTCGACGTGGTACGGAGTGACCGCGAAACCTGCCGCCCTGATGGTCGACACCGTGCGCCAGAACGCCGTCGGCGTCGAGTAGGGGCTGCCGGACTGCACCACGACCAGACCGTTCGGTGCGAGCGCACGCGTGACGAGCGTGTAGAACTCCTGCGAATAAAGTCGGCCCAGAATCGGATTATCGGCGTCCGGCAGGTCGACAATCACCGCATCGAAGCCGCCGGCGGGCACCACATCCGGGTGCGGCTCGCGCAGCCACGTCATCGCATCAGCGATCACCACTTGAATGCGCGGGTTGTCCAGTGCGCCCGCGTTGGCGGTGCGCATGGTGGTCCGCGCCAGTTCGATGACAGCCGGGTCGAGCTCGACATGGACGATCTTGTCGACGCCCGACTGCCGCAGCAGTTCGCGGTCGGCCAGGCCGTCACCGCCGCCGATCACCAGCACCGAGCGCGCTCCGTCGCCAAGCACCGGGTACACCAGACTCTCGGTGTAGCGATACTCGTCACGCGTCGAAAACTGAAGTCCGCCATCGAGGTACAGGCGCATGTCGTCGCCGCGGCGGGTTACCACGATGTCCTGGTACATGGAGTGTTGGTAGGCCACGATCGGGTCGGCATAAAGCCGTTGCCTGCTGGTGGCCTCGACATGTCCAGCACCGATGATCAGTACCACGAGGAGTGCGAAGGCGAGCGCCAGCGCGGTCAGCGCCGTTGCTAGCTCGCGGCCACTGACCACCCGGCGCAGCAAGAACAGAGCGACCACCGCCGCCGCCGCGAGGTTGATCATCCCCGTTGCAGCAGCGCCGCGGATCATGCCCAGTTGCGGCAGTACCACGAAAGGCCATGCGAGCCCACCGACTAGAGCACCGAGATAGTCTGCCGCGTTGAGGTTGGCCAGCACCCGTCCGGTGTCGACGTCGCCCGCGGTGCGGCCGCGCTGCAGCAGCGTCATCAACAGCGGCACTTCGGCGCCGACCAGTCCGCCGATCAGTGCCGTGCCCACCGCGAGTACCACCGTCGACCCGCCGATGTACGCGAACGTCATGTACAACACCGCCGCCGACAATCCGCCGACGATGCCGAGCAGCGTCTCGACAGCGATGAAGGTGATGGCCGCGCGCTTCAGCAACGGCTTGACGAACAGGCCGCCGGCCCCAAGTGCCGCGACGTATCCCGCGACGATCAGCGATGTCGCGACGATGCCGCCGCCGTCCAGGCTGGTCGCCAGGGTGAGCAACGCGAGTTCGTAGACGATGCCGCACGCCGCGCACGCCGAGACGGCAGTCAATAGCAGTGCGCGCCAACGCATTGTCGACCTCTGCGTAGGTGCCTTGAGCGCGTTGTCTGTTGCGGTCATGACAGCGCGACTGCGTTGATTCCTCCGACGGCGAGCAGGACCACCGCTGCCGCGATCGAGGCGGGATGGAATTCCTCGGCGTCGATGAAGCCGCGGAATCGACCGGGTACCGCCGCTTCGAGGATGACCAGAGCCACGCCTTGCAGCGCGACACCGACGAGCCCGTATACCAAGGTGTCGAGCAGGCCCTGTCCCAATTGGTCGGCACTGGCCCTGATGGCGGCGATGATGACCAGTGCCAGCGACAGGTCCATCGCCGAGGTGATGACGACCGCGTTGGGGCGGCGGTCGACGAACACCTGCCGCCGCAGCTTGCCCGGTGTGAGAACGTCCACCATCACGAAACCGGCCACCAGCACCACGATTCCGACCAGGAAGTACAGCACCGTGCTGACCAAGCTTTGCGTGAGCACGCTTGCGTCGACGGTGCCGAACTCGACGGCGGCGCGGGTCAGTGTGGTCATGGGTACCTCCTGGGGTCGATGTCCGGACGCGTCACTTGGTTCCGTCGGGTCCGCCCGGGCTGCCGCTGGAACCGCTGGCAGGTGAACCCGGATAGAAGCCGGGGCCGAGGAACACGTAAGAGCCGTGGTTGTATCCACCGCCGAGCCCTTCGACGCGAATACTGCAGGGGCGGTTGCCGTCTGGGCCCACCGCGACGATGTTGTCGTCGTAGCGCAGGTAGGTGGTCTTGCCGTCGCTGGCCTGCGCGTCGGGGTCCTGTGCTTCGGCGAGGTCGTCGGCGACGTCGGCCGGTTTACCGGAACACGCATAGCGCGTGGTGTCTCCGCTGCCGGCATACCGCTGGTAGTTACTGCCGACGTACGAACCGATGTCGGGCAGCAACGTGACGCCGAAGTACAGACAGACCGCTGCAGCGACAGTCAGAGCGCCCGACAACAGGAAGAAGTGGATGCGCCTCATGGTCGCCATCGGCTTTCGGTGTGGACCACGGTGCCGCCTGACGATGCGGGGTACAGATGCCAGGTGTGCCAATGCCAGCCGGTGCCGTCGGCAGATGCCGAGATCGCCGTCAGCGCGGCGTCGTCGCCGGGGAAAGTGCCGCCCAGCCAACCGGATTCAGAATGGCATTGCTCGCGTAACCATTCGGCGAGAGCGCGGAAGCGGGCTTCGGTGAGGTCGGCGGTGTGTGACGTCAGGTGGTAACCGGGTGCATCGACATGCTCAGGCAGAACCCCTCCGCGTTGGTTAGCTGTGCACGAAATCTCTTCGGAGAAGGGCGATGTCGCATGCTCGACGCTGATCACATGGGAAGCGCCGAGGATTCCGAGTACCAACGTGCCCGCGTCGGGGTGGGTGAGTCGGTGGCTGGCCAGCGGTGCCGGCGCTGGTGCGTTCAAGGCAAGACCCAGCCGGGCACCCGCGACGTCGGCAGGCAGCACCGAAAGTTGGTGGAGGGGCACCGAATTCCTTACGCGCTCGGCGGAGGCGGTGGAGCGGGGTACACCGTCAGTTGCCCTTCGCTCACCGGTGTGCCGATTGACACCTCCCACGGCATGTTCGGCGCCCAGCGTTCGAAGCTGAGCAGCGCGGTCTCCCCGTCGTTGGCGTAGTCGACGAAGTCCATCTCGCCGCCTGCGGGTAGACCGGTGGTGCCTTCGCTGGTGTAAGAGGCGTGGCCGCGCTCGGACTCACGGAATCGGGTGCCGTCGACGGTGTGCTCGCCGCCTGGTTGCAACTGCAGATCCTTGCGGGCGGTCCACATGGCCAACTCGAGGCGGCCTTCGTCTTCCTCGACGGAAAACCAGATCGGCTCGCCGGTGCCGCCCTCGATGAGGTGTTCCCACCACACGAACGGGCCCTCGTGGTAGGTCACCGACCCGCGCACGACGTAATCGATGCCGCCGTAGCTGACGATGGCGCCGGGCCCGAGTTGGCGCGGACCGAACTGAGGCATCTGCCCGAATTTGAGTGGATCCTGGCGCGAGGGCTGTGATTTCGGTGTCCGAGGTCTCCGCAAACCGATGACGAGCACGACAATTGCCGCGACGAAAAGCGCAATCGCCGCCACCAGGAGCACAGTCTGCACGCGGACCCCTCCTCAAGGCATGCCCCAGGGCACGATTCGGGCAACCGTAACAGCAGTCTGCTGGGATTGTCCTGTGGGTTTCATGCCCGCGGCGACCGGGCACCCGCGTCGTATGGCGATATGCGATACCTGCGGCAATCACTACGACAAGTCGTTCACCGTCACCTTTCACGACGGCCGCACCGCAACGTTCGACAGCGTCGAATGCGCGGCGGTGCAGCTGGCCCCGGAGTGTTTGCACTGCGGCTGCCGGATTCTCGGGCACGGCATCGAGACACCCGACGGGATCTTCTGCTGTGCGCACTGCGCGCGTAAAGACAGCAATGCCGACGTCAACGACCGCTATCCGGTGCCCGCAGGGGCCTGAGGCGAGTCAGCGCAAAATCGTCGCCACGATCCCGGCCAGGTAGCCGAGCCGGGCCACCTCCGACGGACGGAACTGCGGGCCACCCGGGCGTCCCAGCACGACCGCGGTGCGGTGATCACCCAGTGGGGCGGCCGCCAGCGTGGTGTCCATGTCGCGCCACAGCTGAGGCACCCACTCGTCGTCGAGCGCCTTGGCGTGGTCGAGTGGCAGCCACGGTGTTTCGGCAGCCTGCGTTTCGGGGGCGCCGGGGCTGCCGACGACGCGCTTTGGCCCCGATTCGGTCAGCTCGATCACCGTGCACCAGCTGACGCGCAGCACCCGCGGCGCCTCGTCGACGAGTACCTGCAACCTCTTTTGCTTGCCGTCGGCGGCGGCCACGTGGTCGATGAGTTCGAGCTCGCGGTGTGCCTCGAGCAGGCCGGTGTGCGGGCGGATGGCGTCGACGTAGACGCCGTTGAGGTTTTCGGCCGCGGTGATCAGCATGTCGGGCATCGCACCGGCGGGCAGTTCCACGACCAGATCGTCGATCGCGTAACCCGCGGCGCGCTCGACGACGTCGAGCGACAGGATGTCCGCTCCTACCGACCCGAGCGCCACGGCCAGCGAGCCGAGACTGCCCGGTCGATCCTCCAGCTGGACCCGCAGCAGATACGAAGGCACGCGCAACACTGTTTCACAGCGCGCGTGGGCCGGCATTCCGGCCGGTGACTAGGCTTGCCTGTCGTGTCCCAGATCTCCCGAGACGAGGTTGCCCATCTGGCGCGGCTCGCGCGCCTGGCGCTGACCGATGACGAGCTCGACAGCTACGCCGGCCAGTTGGACGCCATCCTCGGCCACGTCAGCCAGATCCAGGCCGTCGACGTCACCGGCGTCGAAGCCACCGACAACCCACTGAAGGACGTCAACGTTTTCCGCTCCGACGTCGTCGAGCCCTGCCTGACCCAGGCGCAGGCGCTTGCCGAGGCGCCGAAGTCGGTCGAGGGCCGGTTCGCGGTGCCGCGGATTCTGGGGGAAGCGGAATGACCCGAAGGCGAGCGCGAGTGCGGATCGCAGCGAAGCGAGGACCGGAGCGAGTGGGAGCCGAGGCATGAGCACCGAGCTGATTCGGCTGTCGGCCGCCGAACTCGCGGCCAAGATCGCAGCCAAGGAGGTGTCGTCGGTCGAGGCGACGCGTGCGTGCCTTGATCAGATTGCCCAGACCGACGAGAAATACCACGCGTTTCTGCATGTGGCGCAGGAGCAGGCGCTGGCTTCGGCAGCTGCCGTCGATAAAGCCGTCGCCGCAGGCGAGTCGCTGCCGTCGCCGCTTGCCGGTGTGCCGCTGGCGTTGAAGGACGTCTTCACGACCACCGATATGCCGACGACGTGCGGGTCGAAGATTCTCGAGGGCTGGACGTCGCCGTACGACGCGACCGTCACGGCACGGTTGCGCGCGGCCGGCATCCCGATCCTCGGCAAGACGAACATGGACGAGTTCGCGATGGGTAGCTCCACCGAGAACTCCGCGTACGGTCCGACCCGCAACCCGTGGAACGTCGACAGGGTGCCCGGCGGTTCGGGCGGCGGCAGCGCCGCAGCGCTGGCGGCATTCCAGGCGCCGCTGGCCATCGGATCGGACACCGGTGGGTCGATCCGTCAGCCCGCAGCGCTGACGGCGACCGTCGGCGTGAAGCCCACCTACGGCACGGTGTCTCGCTACGGGCTGATCGCGTGCGCGTCTTCGCTGGACCAGGGCGGACCGTGTGCGCGCACGGTGCTCGACACCGCGCTGCTGCACGCGGTGGTCGCCGGACACGACGCGAAGGACTCGACGTCCGTCGAGGCGGAGGTGCCCGACGTGGTCGCCGCCGCGCGCGCTGGGGCGTCCGGCGACCTCGAGGGGGTGCGGGTCGGTGTGGTCAAGCAATTGCGCGGAGACGGCTATCAGCCTGGCGTGCTCGCGTCCTTCAGCGCCGCGGTCGAGCAGTTGACCAAACTGGGCGCCGAGGTCAGCGAGGTGGACTGCCCGCACTTCGATTACTCGCTGCCCGCGTACTACCTGATCCTGCCGTCGGAGGTGTCGTCGAACCTGGCCCGATTCGACGCGATGCGCTACGGACTACGGGTCGGCGACGACGGCACGCACAGCGCCGAAGAGGTGATGGCGCTGACCCGGGCGGCCGGGTTTGGCCCAGAAGTCAAGCGCCGCATCATGATTGGCGCATACGCGTTGTCAGCGGGGTACTACGACGCTTACTACAACCAGGCGCAGAAGGTGCGCACGCTGATTGCGCGCGATCTTGACGAGGCTTACGAAAAGGTCGATGTGTTGATCTCGCCTGCGACCCCGACCACTGCGTTCCCGCTTGGGGAGAAGGTCGACGACCCGCTGGCGATGTACCTGTTCGATCTGTGCACACTGCCGCTGAACCTGGCCGGGCACTGCGGAATGTCGGTGCCCTCGGGCCTCTCGCCGGACGACAACCTGCCGGTGGGCCTGCAGATCATGGCGCCCGCGCTGGCTGACGATCGGCTCTACCGGGTGGGCGCTGCGTATGAAGCTGCCCGAGGTCCGCTGCCAACCGCGATCTGACAGGGGAGGATGGGGGACATGCGCATCGGAGTTCTCACCGGAGGCGGCGACTGTCCTGGCCTGAACGCGGTCATCCGCGCGGTGGTGCGGACGTGCGACGTGCGGTACGGATCCTCAGTCGTCGGCTTCTTGGACGGTTGGCGCGGTCTGCTTGAAGACCGCCGCGTGCAGTTGAAGAACGACGACCGCAACGACCGCCTGCTGGCCAAGGGCGGCACCATGCTCGGCACCGCGCGCGTCAACCCCGACAAGTTGCGGGCCGGTCTGCCGCAGATCAAACAGACGCTCGAGGACAACGGCATCGACGTGCTGATCCCCATTGGCGGCGAGGGCACGCTGACGGCGGCGCACTGGTTGTCGGAGGAGAACGTGCCAGTGGTCGGGGTGCCGAAGACCATCGACAACGACATCGACTGCACCGACGTGACATTCGGACACGACACCGCGCTGCAGGTTGCGACCGAAGCGATCGACCGGTTGCACAGCACCGCCGAGTCGCACCAGCGCGTGATGCTGGTCGAGGTGATGGGCCGCCACGCCGGCTGGATCGCGTTGAACTCGGGGCTGGCCTCCGGCGCGCACATGACGCTGATCCCCGAACAGCCCTTCGACGTCGAAGAGGTGTGCCGGCTCGTCAAACAGCGCTTCGTGCGCGGTGATTCGCACTTCATCTGCGTGGTCGCCGAGGGCGCCAAGCCCGCCGAGGGCACCATGAAGCTGCGGGCGGGCGGCACCGACGAATTCGGGCACGAAAAGTTCACCGGCGTCGCCGCGCAGCTGGCCGTCGAGGTGGAGAAGCGGATCAAGAAGGACGTCCGGGTGACGGTGCTCGGGCATGTCCAACGCGGCGGCACGCCAACGGCTTACGACCGCGTGCTGGCCACTCGCTTTGGAGTCAACGCCGCCGACGCAGCGCACGCCGGCGAGTACGGAATGATGGTGTCGTTGCGCGGGCAGGAGATCGGCCGGGTGTCATTGGCCGACGCGACCCGTCAGCTGAAGCTGGTGCCACAGGGCCGCTACGACGACGCCGCCGAATTCTTCGGCTGAGTTCTTTCGCGCTAGGGGAGCGACAACGCGAGGGCCGCGACGTTGAGGCTCAGAAACGCGATCGCGAGGCCGAACTGGGCGCTGTAATCGCCTGCTCGAATGTGCGTGTAGAGCGCGCATACAAAGAACAGCACGAGTCCGATCGCGGCCGAAACGCCGAGTGGACGAAACGCCAGTCCGGCCGCAAGCCCCAGTGCGCCAAGCGTTTTCAGCGTTCCGATCGGAAAGGTCAGCCACGACACCGGAACGCCGGCCTTGGCCATGCCCGGCATGATCGGCTGAAAATGAAGTAGCGCGGCGATTCCTGAAAAGCCGTTGGCGGCAGTGGCGAGCAGTGTAACGACGAGATAGCTAGTTGTCATTTTGGGCTCCCTTTTCTCGCGAGCAGACGCAAACTCGCACTGGCAGGGCGTATTTCGTGCGATTTAGCGTCTGCTCGTGATAGATCATGAGGCGCTGCTGAACGCTTCGCGCCGAATCATCTGCCACATTGTCGGCGTGTTCTCGGTGGTGGAGATCGTCACGGTGTCGTGGCCGCCGCCGTGGTTGGCGGCCAGTGCGACCAGATAGTCGGCCAGGTCGGCCCGCGAGGTGAACGCGCCGATCGGATCCACTTCTCCGGCAGTGTATTCCGTGACATAGGGCAGATCGAACAGGCCCGATGGCCGCACGATCGTCCAGTCGACCTCGCTCTCGCGCACAACCGACTCCATCAGTCGGATGTCGTCGTAGACGGTCTTGCCGATCGTCTTGGTGATGACCGGCTCGAACAGCCGCAATGCGAACGGTGTGCCGGTTCGCCCCGGCGCGGGATAGGCACCCGTCGAACTCACCACGACGAGGCGGGTCACCCCCGACGACTGCATCGCGGCGACGATGTTGGCGGTGCCCCTTGAATAGGTGTTGACGGGCTCGCGCGTGAACGGCACGCCCAGCGTCGACACCACCGCGTCGGCGTCGGCGACGGCATGGAGGACCGCGTCAGTGTCGTGGACGTCGGCGCCCGCGACGGTCAATGCGGGATCGCTGAACGGGAACTCGTCCGGGCGGCGGGTCACCGCCACCGCAGTGTGGCCGGCGTCGAGGGCTCGCCTGGTTACCAGTCGGCCGGTCTGTCCGTTGGCTCCGAAGATCGCTATGCGCACGCTGTCCTCCTAGATAGTCACTGATAGTGATTATCACTATATATGACGATCACAATCGGTGCTAATGTCGCGGCGTGGTGGATCAACGACCTGGCATCAAGGAACTCGACCAGCGGATTCCGTTCCTGTTATCGCAGCTCGGTAGCTATGTGTCCGACGACTTCAAGCGCCGGCTGGCGCCGCTCGACGTGCATCCACGCACCAATGCAGTCCTGGTTGCTCTGTCGAGCGACGACGGCCAGTCCCAGCGCCAGCTGTCGGTCCGATTGGGGCTGCACCGCAACGTGATGGTGAGTTTGATTGACACCCTCGAGGAGCAAGGCCTCGTCAAGCGCATGCCGCATCCGGATGACCGCCGCGCGTTTGCGGTCACGCTCACAAAAAAGGCCCGCGAGCTGCTGCCTGCGCTCGAGGAGCAGTCGCGCGCGATGGAGGACGAAGTAACCGCGGCGCTGACGCCCGACGAGCGGGCGATGCTGCTCGACACTTTGCAACGGGTGTCCGCGAGCCTCGGGCTGAGCCCGGGCGTGCACCCCAAATTGGGCTAGCGGCCTGCCACTAGGATCGAGCCATGACGATCGCCGCTGCTGAACTGGTTGAGTACGACGACGTCGTCGCACGCTACGAACCGGTGCTCGGCCTCGAGGTGCACGTCGAGCTGTCCACCGAGACCAAGATGTTCTGCGGCTGCGCCAACAAATTCGGCGCCGAACCCAACACCCAGGTATGCCCCGTCTGTCTCGGCCTGCCGGGGTCGCTGCCGGTGCTCAACCAGACGGCGGTGGAGTCGGCCATTCGCATTGGGCTGGCGCTCAACTGCGAGATCGTCCCGTGGTGCCGGTTCGCGCGGAAGAACTACTTCTACCCGGACATGCCGAAGAACTATCAGATCAGCCAATACGACGAGCCGATCGCGATCAACGGATACCTCGACGTTCCACTCGACGACGGCACCACCTGGCGGGTCGATATCGAGCGCGCCCACATGGAAGAGGACACCGGCAAGCTCACCCACCTTGGCAGCGAGACCGGCCGCATCGAGGGCGCGACGACATCCCTTATCGACTACAACCGCTCCGGTGTGCCGTTGATCGAAATCGTCACCAAGCCGATCGAGGGCACCGGCGCGCGCGCCCCCGAGATCGCCCGCGCCTACGTCACCGCTCTGCGAGACCTGTTGCGCGGCTTGGGTGTTTCCGATGTGCGGATGGATCAGGGTTCTATGCGGTGTGACTCCAACGTCTCACTCAAGCCCACCGGTCAGAAGGAATTCGGCACCCGCACGGAAACAAAGAACGTGAACTCGCTGAAGAGTGTTGAGGTGGCGGTACGTTACGAGATGCGCCGCCAGGCGGCCGTTCTTGATTCAGGTGGTCGAGTTCTGCAGGAAACCAGGCACTTTCACGAGGACGGCTACACGTCGCCGGGCCGCAGCAAGGAGACCGCGCAGGACTACCGCTACTTCCCTGAGCCGGATCTGGAACCAGTAGCGCCCGACGCGGCACTGATCGAACAGCTGCGTGGCACCATCCCTGAGCTGCCGTGGTTGCAGCGCAAGCGAATTCAAGAGGACTGGGGCATTTCCGATGAGGTGATGCGCGATCTCGTCAACACCGGCGCCATCGACCTGATCGCCGCCACCGTCGAACACGGCGCATCGAGCGAATCAGCCCGCGCCTTGTGGGGAAACTTTCTGGTGCAGAAGGCCAATGAGGCAGGTGTGGAACTCGACGCGCTTCCGATCACCCCGGCGCAGGTGGCGGCGGTGGTCAAGTTGGTCGACGACGGCAAACTGTCCAACAAGCTGGCGCGCCAAGTCATCGAGGGCGTGCTGGCCGGTGAGGGCGAGCCCGAGCAGGTGATGAAGGACCGCGGGCTCGAGGTCGTGCGCGACGACTCGGCGCTTCAGGCCGCCGTCGATGAAGCCCTTGCCACCAATCCCGATGTGGTCGAGAAGATCCGCAGCGGCAAGGTGCAGGCGGCCGGCGCGATCGTCGGCGCGGTGATGAAGGCGACCAAGGGTCAGGCGGACGCCGCGCGCGTGCGGGAACTGGTGCTCGCCGCCTGCAGCTAGCGTCGACCGATACCCAGCGCCGCGGCCGCGAACTCCTCGAGCCGCTCCCGGGGATAGGTTTCTGGATCGCTGAGGGCCAACCGTCCCAGCATTTCGGCGAACGACAGCATGGTGTGGCCAAGCAGCACCGGATCGAGCTTCGCGAGCTGCGGTTCCAAAGCGATGCCCGCCTTCGCGAACTGCTCGGCCTGGGCCAGGATCGATGACCGCGCGCGCCGCAGGTCGTCTCGGAATTCGCGGGGCGCGCTGTCGGGCACCGTGAGAATCAGCCGCCATCGGGCGGGATTCTGCAGCACCACCCGCAGGAACGCCGAGACCGTCGCCGCGTAGGCACCGGTCGGGCCCGGCCCACTGAGGTCTTCGGGCATACCCGCCAGCACCTGTTCCAGCCCGCGCTGATGTTCGCGCCGCAGCAATGCGGAAACCAATTCGGCGCGGGTGCGAAACACGGTGTACAGCACCGGTTTTCCGACACCGGCGGCTTCGGCCACCGCTTCCATGCTCAGTTCGTGCAGCTGACATCCACCGAGCACGGTCATGGCCGCGTCCAGCAGCTGCTCGCGTCGCTGCTCGGGCGGAAGGCGTGGGGCGTACTTCCGCCTTGGCCGTGCTGGGGTCACCAGGCAATATTACGCCACCGTTGTATTCACGGGCACTAATTGCTACGGTGGCGTTGTATTCAGGGGAAAGCAGAGGTAGGGACCCATGATCCGACGCGACGACTACGGCTTTTTCGGGCCCGATTCGCCGAGCTGGAAGGTGTGGGCATCGCCGACCGCGTTGATCGGCTTCCAGCGCGCCGTGGTGCTCGAGCACTTCGACCCGTACCTGGCGGCGGCGGTCGCCGACAGTGCGGGCATCTACACCGACCCGTCTGGTCGGCTGGATCGCACGCTGGCCTACTTCCTCACCGTCGCCGTGGCCGACGGTCGCACTGCCATCGAGGTATCCGATGCGCTGATGCGTATTCATGCGAGGGCAAAGGGAATCGAGCCGATCACCGGTTCGCGGTATAGCGCCAACAATCCCGAGGCGCAGCTGTGGATCCACATTACTGGCTGGCACTCGGTGTTGAAGTGCTATGAGCAGTACGGGCCCGGACCGCTGACACCCGGTGAGGAGTCACGGTTTTGGGCGGAGTCGCGCATCGCGGCCGAACTGCAGACCTGCAAGCCGGGCGACGTGCCCGCGTCGCGTGACGAGGTGCGGCAGTACTTCGCCAACGTGCGCGGGCGACTCTGCACCTCCGAACATGCCGACCGCGCAATGCATTACCTGCTGCACACGCCGCGCGACCGCGGTATGCGGCTGTGGGCGGGCAGCAGGCTGTTGGCGCCCGCGGCGATCGCGACCCTGCCAAGATGGATGCGGCACATGGGTAATTTCAGCCAATTCGCCGCGGTCGATGCTGCCGTCACGCCTATCGCTCGTGCCTGGGTGAGAGCGTTGTCCACCAACAACTTCCGGCCGATGATCGCAGTGGCCAGGCGCATCGCGCCGGAGACCGCCGACGTGCTTGCTCAACACCTGAGCGCCGCGCCCCCTGCGCATCGAGAGACCGTCACGCCCGCTGAAGCACGCGAAGGGCTAGCCGTGCGCACTACGCCGATCCGGCCGACATCGCGGACACCGTCGGATTCCTCGCAGGCGCAGGAGCGAGGGCGATCACCGGTTCGGTAGTCACCGTCGATGGTGGCACGAACGCCTGAAACCCGCTGCGCCTTAAGTGTTGTCGGCGTTGCTACGCGGGAATCCGCCGCCCTGCGGGAACAGCGGGAAGACGACATCGTCGAGCTTTTCGGCGTCGCCGGAGGTCTTGTTGACCGTCGCGCCCCACACGTTGCCGTCGGGCGCCAGCTGGAGGGCCCACGCGTGGCCGTGCTGATCCTGACGGACCACTTCCGGTTCGCCGGTGACCGCGCCGGTGTCCGGTGCGAGTCGCACCGCCACCGTCTGCTTGGTGTTGACGAGATTCACCAACACGGTGCCGTCGAGTGCCGCGCAGCCGGCCACGCCGGGACGGTCGGGCCAGGTCCACACCGTCGACACCTTGGAGTCTTTGGTAATCCGCTGCAGTCGATCGGCGGTCGGGCTGCGGTCGGTGACGTACAGGGAACCGTCCGAGGGATCGATGCACAGGCCGCCGCCGGCACCCAAGCCGCTGAGCGCGGTGGTCTGCGGCGCCTGATTGATCGTGGTGGGCTGCTCGATGCGAAGTAGCTTGCCCGCCAGCGAACCCGGGTCGCTCGCCTGCGCGGGATTGCCCGCGTCGCCGGTGAGCACATCAAGCGTCGTCGGACTGGTGAAGATCAGTGCTCCGGTGTTACCGGTCGGACCCTTCGGTATACCGGTCAGGATCGGCTTGGGGATGTCGCCGTCGGCAATGCGGATGACGCGGTTGTCGGTGGGGGTGCTGACGTAGGCGTACATCAGGCGGTCCTGCGAGTACGTCGGCGACAGCGCAATATCCATCAACCCGCCGTCGCCGGACGGATCGACCGGGATCACCAACTTGACCTTTGGTTCGGCGTGGGTCGAGACCTCCTTGACCGCGCCGGTGGTCCGCTCGGCGACGAGCGCCGACTGGCTGTCGGGAAGCATGATCAGCCCGCTGGTGCTCTCCAGGCAGCCCTGCATGACGCCCGGCGCCGGGCACTGCTTCGGGAACGGCTTTGGTGGCAGCGGCGGCGGCGGAGGTGGTGTCGACGACGGGCCCGGTTTCAGTTCCGGCTCGGTGGTGAACGGCTGCGACTGCGCCTGATCGAAGCGGGCGCATCCGGAACCGACGAGCAACGCCGCACACAGCAGGACAATCACACCCCGCATGGGCCGGCGTCGTGTCATGCAGGCCAGGTTACGGATTGTTTGGCGATACGCGCCACGTGCGTACCCGCGGCGCGCCCGATTCCACCTCGCGAATAGGGATGCGAAAGCGCCGCGCCAATGCTCGAATTGCGGGTGA
The DNA here is from genome assembly GCF_000328565.1 of Mycobacterium sp. JS623. Classification (NCBI taxonomy): domain Bacteria; kingdom Bacillati; phylum Actinomycetota; class Actinomycetes; order Mycobacteriales; family Mycobacteriaceae; genus Mycobacterium; species Mycobacterium sp. JS623. The sequence continues at coordinate 2,203,863 of NC_019966.1, forward strand.
CGAGCACTTACCCTGGCAATCGTGACCAGTCAACCTGATCCACGCACCTGGCAGCGCCCGGCGTCTGCAAGCCTGGTCGACCCCGAGGACGATCTACCGACCTCGAACTACGCCGGTGACTTCGAGACCACCGCGATCCCACGGTACGACGCGGCCAAGTCGGCCGAGCAGCCATTCGGCCTGATCAGCGACCCCGAGCCGCTGCCCTACGTGCAGCCTGGCGGCAGACATTCACTCGGCCCCTACGGGGCAGAGCCCATGGAGATCGATTCAGACGTCAATGACCAAGCGCGTGATCGGCGCGGCACCCAGGACTTCGGACTGCTCCTACTGCGCCTCGCAGTTGGGGCGGTGCTCATCGGACACGGACTGCAGAAGGCTTTCGGTTTGTGGGGTGGCCCCGGATTCGACGGCTTGCACAGGGAACTGACCGACCAAGGGTTCAAGTACGCCGACATCCTGACCTACGTGGCGGCCGGCGGGCAGCTCGCGGCGGGCGTGCTTCTGGTGCTTGGCCTCTTTACTCCCGTCGCGGCGGCCGGCGCGCTCGCCTACTCGGTGACCGGCCTGCTCGCCGAGGCGATGATGGCCCACGAAGAGGCCAGGCTGGCGTCGTTCCTCACCGACGGCCACGAATACAAAGTGATCTTCGCTTGCGCGGCCGCCGCGATCATCCTGATTGGACCGGGACGGTACGGGCTGGACGCCGGCCGTGGCTGGGCACGTCGGCCGTTCGTGGGATCCTTCGTTGCGCTCCTGCTGGGCATTGGCGCGGGCGTCGCAGTATGGGTGCTGCTCAACGGCGGCAACCCACTGGCCTAGCCGTACGGGTTGGGCACTCGACCTCCGCTGGCCTCGGTCAGCAGGGGCAGCGACGAGAACGTCACCGCAGGCAGTCGCAGGTCGCTGCCGTCCTTGAGCTGGGCGTATGCCCACGAACCCTTGCCGAAACGCAGGCCGGCGATGTCGTCCCACGCGGCGGTTTGGCTGGCCAGGAACGTGCGCACAGTGACGGCGTCGCGGTCGGCGACCGTGCGGTAGCGGACGATGAACGCCGACAGCCCGAGCGGAATGATGAGCAGCAGCGCGAACCGCGACGGTCCGGCGAACACAACAGCCAACATGCCGAGCGCTAAGAAACCGACGGCAAAATGTGCCATTGGGGAGATCCGGATGACGACGCGGGTCTGCTCGGGGTGGGCGGGCACACGGCCATCTTCGCACTTGGCCTGGATTTGACCGCCCCGGCGGTGCCGGGATTTGACCCGTGACCAGTGCGGAGGCTACCGTCGACGGTTATGCAGACCCCTGGCTTGCTCGTAGTAATTGGGAAGCGCGTTGATGCCGCGCTTGCCCTCTGTCGGGCATAGCAACCAGCATCAACGCGCGACCCTCGTACAGCAGCCCAGCTGACGGGGGTTTTTTCTTGCCCCAACACCGATTTGAGATCCTAGAGACGACGACTGAGATGACGAGGACACCGTGAGCGCACCAACCACGCGACCGCCGGAGCAGACGAATGGGGGTCAGCCCGTGCCTGCTGCCGCTAAGCCGACGCCGAAGAACGGCACCGCGCAACCGAAACGCGTTGCGCCGCACCAACTCACCGGTGCGCAGGCCGTAATCCGATCACTCGAGGAACTCGACGTCGACGTCATCTTCGGCATTCCCGGCGGCGCTGTGTTGCCGGTCTATGACCCGCTTTTCGACTCGCAGAAGCTGCGGCACGTGTTGGTCCGCCACGAGCAGGGTGCAGGACATGCCGCCAGCGGCTATGCACACGCCACCGGCAAGGTCGGCGTGTGCATGGCGACATCGGGTCCCGGCGCCACCAACTTGGTCACTCCGCTGGCCGATGCGCACATGGACTCGATCCCGATGGTGGCGATCACCGGTCAGGTCGGTCGCGGACTGATCGGCACCGACGCCTTCCAGGAGGCCGACATCTCCGGCATCACCATGCCGATCACCAAGCACAACTTCCTGGTCCGCGACGGCGACGACATCCCGCGGGCGATCGCCGAGGCATTCCATATCGCTTCGTCGGGTCGTCCCGGTCCGGTGCTCGTCGACATCCCGAAGGATGTGCTGCAGGGCCAATGCACGTTCAGCTGGCCGCCGCAGATCGATCTGCCCGGCTACAAGCCGAACACCAAGCCGCACAACCGACAGGTCCGCGAGGCCGCCAAGCTGATCGCGGCGGCCCGCAAGCCGGTGCTCTATGTCGGCGGCGGGGTGATCCGCGGCGAGGCCACCGAGCAACTGCTGGATTTGGCCGAGCTGACCGGCATCCCTGTGGTCACCACGCTGATGGCGCGCGGCGCGTTTCCCGACAGCCACCCGCAGCACATGGGCATGCCGGGCATGCACGGCACCGTGTCGGCGGTCGCGGCGTTGCAGCGCAGCGATCTGCTGATCGCGCTCGGCACCCGTTTCGACGACCGCGTGACGGGCAAGCTGGATTCCTTTGCGCCAGAAGCCAAAGTCATCCACGCCGACATCGACCCCGCCGAGATCGGCAAGAACCGGCACGCCGACGTCCCGATCGTCGGCGACGTCAAGGCCGTCATCACCGATCTGATCGAGGCGCTGCGCAAGGACGGCACCATCGGCTCGATCAAGATCGACAACTGGTGGGAATACCTGCGCGGCGTTCAGTCGACGTACCCGCTGAGCTACGGGCCGCAGAGCGACGGCAGCCTGTCGCCGGAGTACGTCATCGAAACGCTTGGCAAGATGGCCGGACCCGACGCCGTGTACGTCGCAGGCGTTGGGCAGCACCAGATGTGGGCCGCGCAGTTCATCAAATACGAGAACCCGAAGACGTGGCTGAATTCCGGCGGTCTTGGCACCATGGGCTTCGCCGTTCCCGCGGCGATGGGCGCCAAGTTCGGCCGCCCGGAGGCCGAGGTGTGGGCCATCGACGGCGACGGCTGCTTCCAGATGACCAACCAGGAACTGGCCACGTGTGCGGTCGAGGGCGCACCGATCAAGGTGGCCATCATCAACAACGGCAACCTTGGCATGGTGCGGCAGTGGCAGACGCTGTTCTACGCAGAGCGGTACAGCCAAACGGATCTGGCCACGCACTCGCACCGCATCCCGGATTTCGTGATGCTGGCCGAGGCGATGGGCTGTGTCGGATTGCGTTGTGAGCGCGCAGAAGACGTCGAGGACGTCATCAGGCAGGCGCGTGAGATCAACGACCGGCCGGTCGTAATCGACTTCATCGTCGGCGCCGACGCCCAGGTGTGGCCGATGGTGGCCGCAGGCACCAGCAATGACGAGATCCAGGCCGCGAAGGGCATCCGCCCGCTGTTTGACGATCCCGAAGAAGGGCACGCCTGATGACTGTTAACACGCACACGCTGTCCGTGCTCGTCGAGGACAAGCCCGGCGTGCTCGCCAGGGTCGCGTCGCTGTTCTCGCGACGCGGCTTCAATATCCAGTCGCTGGCTGTTGGTGCGACCGAGCAGAAGGACATGTCGCGGATGACGATCGTCGTCAGCGTCGAGGACTCACCGCTCGAGCAGATCACCAAGCAACTGAACAAGCTCATCAACGTGATCAAGATCGTCGAGCAGGAGCCCGATAACTCGGTCGACCGTGAGCTCGCCTTGATCAAGGTGCGCGCCGATGCCGCCACCCGCAGTCAGGTCATCGAGGCAGTGAATCTTTTCCGCGCCAAAGTCGTTGATGTGTCTACGGAGTCGTTGATCATCGAGACGACCGGCACTCCCGAGAAGCTGGAGGCGCTGCTGCGAGTGCTGGAACCGTACGGCATTCGTGAGCTCGTGCAGTCCGGTGTGGTTTCGCTGTCGCGCGGTCCGCGCGGCATCGGCACCGTCAAGTAAGCCCCAAATCAGTTCGAAGATAAGGAAATTCAGTGGCAGTAGAGATGTTCTATGACGACGACGCGGACCTGTCGATCATTCAGGGACGCAAGGTCGGCGTCATCGGCTACGGCAGCCAGGGCCATGCGCATTCGCTTTCGCTGCGCGACTCCGGCGTGCAGGTGAAGGTCGGACTCAAGGAAGGCTCCAAGTCGCGGGACAAGGTCACCGAGCAGGGCCTCGAGGTGGACACGCCCGCCGAGGTCGCCAAGTGGGCCGATGTGATCATGCTGCTGGCGCCCGATACTGCGCAGGCCGAGATCTTCAAGAACGACATCGAACCGAACCTCGAAGATGGCAATGCGCTGTTCTTCGGCCACGGTCTGAACATCCACTTCGATCTGATCAAGCCGCCTGCCAACGTCACCATCGGTATGGTCGCGCCGAAGGGCCCGGGCCACCTGGTGCGTCGTCAGTTCGTCGACGGCAAGGGCGTGCCCTGCCTGATCGCGGTCGACCAGGACCCCAAGGGCGAGGGCGAGGCGCTCGCGCTGTCTTACGCCAAGGGCATCGGCGGCACCCGCGCCGGCGTCATCAAGACCACGTTCAAGGACGAGACCGAGACCGATCTGTTCGGGGAGCAGGCCGTGTTGTGCGGTGGCACTGAGGAACTCGTGAAGACCGGCTTCGACGTGATGGTGGAGGCGGGCTATGCGCCCGAGCTGGCCTACTTCGAGGTGCTGCACGAGCTCAAGCTGATCGTCGATCTGATGTACGAGGGTGGCATCGCGCGGATGAACTACTCGGTGTCCGACACTGCGGAGTTCGGCGGCTACCTGTCCGGTCCGCGTGTGATCGACGCCGGGACCAAGGAGCGGATGAAGCAGCTGCTGACCGAGATTCAGGACGGCACTTTCGTCAAGCGTCTCGTGGCGAACGTCGAGGGCGGCAACAAGGAACTCGAGGGGCTGCGCAAGCAGAACGCCGAGCATCCGATCGAGGTGACCGGTAAGAAGCTGCGTGAGCTGATGAGCTGGGTCGACCGCCCGCTGACGGATACGGCCTAGACCGTACCCGTGCGAGTTGTGTGCAGTTGGTAGCGCTAACGCCACAAACTGCACACAACCGCTAAGAAGTAAGTCGGTCTGCGACTGCGACAACGCGCTTGGCCAAATGGTCGAGCGCGTTGTTCGTCGCGTCGTCGAACTCGCTGATGTTGTCGTGCCCCGCGGTGAGGCTCGCGCCGTACGGGTTTCCGTCGACGAACTTCAGCGCGTCGGTGTACCCCGGCGGCACGATGATGCCGCCGAAGTGCATCAGCGTGACGTACAGCGTGAGCAGTGTGGTCTCCTGGCCGCCGTGCGCGGTGTTGGTCGACGTAAAGCCCGCATATACCTTGTCGGCCAGCTTGCCCTCAGACCACAGGCCGCCAAGCGAGTCGAGAAAATTGCGCATCTGCGAAGCGACCGAACCGAATCGGGTCGGCGACCCAAAGATCACCGCGTCGGCCCAGACGATGTCGTCACCGGTCGCGTGTGGAAGGTCTTTGGTGGCTTCGTAGTTCGCCGTCCACGCGGGATTCTGCGCGAACGACGCAGGGTCACGTGTTTCGGCGACAGGACGAATGCGCACTTCAGCGCCCGCAGCCTCCGCGGCCGCAGCGATGCGTCGCGCCATCGTGGTGCCGTGCCCGGTGGCGGAGTAGTAGATCACCGCGAGTTTGGTCATGGCGACAGCTTAGGCAGCGTCTTGATGCCGAATTCACGACGCAACACCGTGCGCGCGGCGTAGTACCCGGCCATGCCGTGCACGCCGCCCCCGGGTGGTGTCGCCGATGAGCACAGATACGCCTTGGGTATCGGCGTGCTCCACGGATTCAGCCGCGGCGTCGGCCCTGCCAACGCGTGGAACAGCGTATTGCCGCCAACCCCGATGTCGCCGCCGACGAGGTTGGCGTTGTGATCGGCCAACCGCGCCGCCGGTACCGAGCGGACCGCCACCACGACATCGCGGAAGCCGGGAGCAAAACGCTCGAAAACCCTTGTGACGGTTTCGCTCTGGTCGACAGTCGACCCCGAAGGCACATGCGCATATGTCCACAGCGGGCGTCGGCCTGCACTGTCGATTCGGCCAGGATCGACCAGATGCGGCAGCGCGGCCAGCACCATCGGCCATTCCGGATGGCGGCCCGCTGCGGCTTCCGCCTCGGCGTGCGCCATCTGCTCGCGGGTGCCGCCCATGTGCAGGGTCGGCGCGTCGGCCAGCCGCGGGTCGGCCCACGGGATCTCGCCCGACAGCACGAAATCAACCTTCGCCACACCAGGTCCGAAACGGTAGCGCTGCAAGGCCTTTGCATACTTCGATGGCAATCGGTCGCCGTAAACGGATAACAGGGCGGTAGGCGCGGTGTCGTAAAGCACCACGCCCGAAGGGGGTTCGGTGATCTTCGTTCCCGGTATCACCGTGCCGCCGTGGGCCTGCAGGTCGGCGATGAGCGCGTCGGGGATGGCTTGACTGCCGCCTGTCGGTATCGGCCAGCCGACGGTATGCGCCAGAACGGCGAGCATCAGCCCTGCACCCGCGGACACCAGCGACGGCATCTGCGAAATCGTATGCGCCGCAACACCGGTGAACAGCGCGCGGGCATCCACCCCCGACAACACCCGCCAGGCCGGCGTGCCCTGCTCGACGAGTCGACGCGCCACCGCGACCGCCGCGATCAGGTCGGTGGTCGGAATCGAGCGTTTGTCGCCAAGCAGCAGCTTGAGCACCGCCCCGTCACGCTCGACAAGCGGGCCCAGCAGACGACGCCACGACTGTCCGTCGATCAGCTCCGCGCTGGTGCGGTCCAAGTCGTGATATCCGACGGCCGCGGGTCGTCCCGGCAGCGGGTTGGCGTAGGACACCTCCGGTGCCGTCACCCTCACCCCGCGGGCGGGCAGATCGAACTCGGCCAGGAACGGCGATGCCAGCGCCAGCGGATGAACGGCCGAACAGATGTCGTGCGACACCCCGGAAAACTCCGGGTCAGCCAGCGTGCGCGCGCCGCCGCCGACGGTGGGCTGCTCCTCGAAGACCTGCACCGAAAGACCGGCCCTGGCGCAGATCACAGCGGCTGCCAAGCCGTTGGGTCCACTACCGACAACAGTGACGTCCACGCTCGCCATTCTCCCGCCCACCACCCCGCCATTACAGCCCACTACGCTGTGTGGGCGTGAGCCTTCCTGTTGTACTGATCGCCGACAAACTGGCTGAATCGACCGTCGCCGCACTTGGTGACCAGGTAGAGGTCCGCTGGGTCGACGGCCCGGACCGAGAGAAGCTGCTGGCCGCCGTGCCGGACGCCGACGCGCTGTTGGTGCGTTCCGCGACTACCGTCGACGCCGAGGTGTTGACCGCCGGGTCCAAGCTCAAGATCGTCGCCCGCGCCGGCGTGGGGCTGGACAACGTCGACGTCGACGCCGCGACCTCCCGTGGCGTGCTGGTGGTCAATGCACCGACGTCGAACATCCATAGCGCCGCCGAGCATGCGGTGGCATTGATGCTTGCTGCCGCCAGGGAGATTCCGGCGGCCGACGCGTCGCTACGCGAGCACACCTGGAAGCGCTCGAAGTTCTCCGGCACCGAGATATTCGGCAAGACGGTCGGCGTCGTGGGACTCGGCCGCATCGGCCAGCTGGTGGCACAGCGTCTGGCGGCGTTCGGCACGCACGTCGTCGCATACGACCCATACGTGTCGGCGGCGCGCGCCGCGCAACTCGGCATCGAGCTGCTGACGCTTGACGAGCTGCTGAGCCGCGCCGACTTCATCTCCGTGCACCTGCCGAAGACCCCGGAAACCGCGGGGCTGATCGGCAAGGAGGCGCTGGCCAAGACGAAGCCTGGCGTGATCATCGTCAATGCTGCTCGCGGCGGGCTGGTCGACGAGGAGGCGCTGGCGGACGCCGTGCGTTCAGGACACGTGCGCGCCGCAGGCATCGACGTGTTCGCCACCGAGCCGACGACCGACAGCCCGCTGTTTGACCTGCCCCAGGTTGTCGTCACGCCGCACCTCGGCGCATCGACGGGTGAGGCGCAGGACCGGGCCGGCACCGACGTCGCCGAGAGCGTGAAGCTCGCGCTCGCCGGTGAATTCGTGCCTGACGCCGTCAACGTCGGTGGCGGGGTCGTCGGTGAGGAAGTGGCGCCGTGGCTCGACCTGGTCCGGAAGCTCGGCGTCCTCGTCGGTGTGCTGTGCAGCGAGCTGCCGGTGTCGTTGTCGGTGCAAGTGCGCGGCGAACTGGCTTCGGAAGACGTTGAGGTGCTGAGACTTTCGGCGTTGCGAGGACTGTTCTCCGCCGTCATCGAAGATCCGGTGACGTTCGTCAACGCGCCCGCGTTGGCCGCCGAGCGTGGCGTCGAGGCCGACATCAGCACGGCCACCGAAAGTCCCAACCACCGCAGCGTTGTCGATGTGCGTGCGGTTTACGGCGACGGGTCGGTGGCCAACGTCGCCGGCACGCTGTCGGGACCGCAGCAAGTCGAGAAGATCGTCCAGATCAACGGTCGTAACTTCGATCTGCGGGCCGAGGGCGTCTATCTGATCGTCAACTACATCGATCAGCCCGGCACGCTCGGCAAGATCGGCACGCTGCTCGGCACCGCCGACATCAACATCCATGCGGCGCAACTCAGCGAGGACGCCGAGGGGCCGGGCGCGACGATCCTGCTGCGGATCGACCGCGACGTGCCCGCCGATGTCCGCGCCGCAATCACTGACGCCGTCGGCGCCAAACTCCTGGAAGTGGTCGATCTGTCGTGAAATTGGCGATCATTGCCGGCGACGGCATCGGCCCCGAGGTCGTCAGCGAGGCCCTCAAGGTGCTCGACGCAGTCGTCCCCGGCGTCGAGAAGACCGAGTACGACCTGGGCGCACGGCGCTACCACGCCACCGGCGAACTGCTCACCGAAGCCACTATCGAAGAGTTGCGCGGTCACGACGCGATCCTGCTCGGTGCCATCGGCGACCCGTCAGTACCCAGCGGGGTGCTGGAACGCGGCCTGCTACTGAAGTTGCGCTTCGCGCTGGACCACCACGTCAACCTGCGGCCGGGCCGGCTGTATCCCGGTGTCAGCAGCCCGCTTTCGGGGGTGACTGGCATCGACTTCGTCGTCGTCCGCGAGGGCACCGAGGGCCCCTACACCGGCAACGGCGGCGTGCTGCGGGCCGGAACTCCGCAGGAGGTGGCGACCGAGGTCAGCGTCAACACCGCCTACGGCGTCGAGCGTGTTGTCCGTGACGCCTTCACCCGAGCGCAAAGCCGTCGCAAGCATCTGACCCTGGTGCACAAGACGAATGTGCTGACGTTCGCGGGCGGTCTATGGTCGCGCATCTTCGCCGAAGTCGGCAAGGATTTCCCGGACGTGGAAGTCGCATACCAACACATCGACGCGGTGACCATTCACATGGTCACCGATCCGGGCCGGTTCGACGTGATCGTCACCGACAACCTGTTCGGCGACATCATCACCGACCTCGCCGCGGTGGTGTGCGGTGGCATAGGACTGGCCGCGAGCGGCAATATCGACGCGACGCGGACGAATCCGTCGATGTTCGAACCGGTGCACGGCAGCGCGCCGGACATCGCGGGTCAGGGCGTCGCAGATCCAACCGCGGCGATCATGTCGGTGGCGCTGCTGCTTTCGCACGTCGGTGAACACGACGCCGCGGCCCGCGTCGACAAGGCCGTCGAGCAGCATCTCGCCACCCGCGGCGACGCAAAGCTGACCACAGCGCAGATCGGCGAGCGGATCGCGGCGAGCCTTTAGGCCGGCGAGGGCGACGCTGTTCCTGACAGTAGGCGGTCTGCGGGGTTCGTCAAAGACGCGGACCGGCCACCGCGCGGTCGTGCGCGTTCGCTCGAGCTGACGACAGCCGGTGCCAAGCGGTTGGCGGCGGCACATGCCGCCGTGACCGGCGTCGATTCGGCGATGACCGGCGGGTTATCGCCGACGGCAGGGCGGCAGCTCACGGCGTCGCTGACGCGCTGCGCAGAGAATCTGGAGATCGGCTGAGACTCACAGCTGCGGTTCATCTGTCGTCCACTTGACCCCTGAAGGCTTCCTCAACATGAGGCCCAGTCGAAAGTTGGTCGTGATCGCGATGGTGCTTGCCTTGGTTTCGGCATCGTGTGCGAGTGGGGCGTCGAATGCGAACACCGCGACGCCGATTCACCACTTGGTGGTGATCTTTCAGGAGAACGTATCGTTCGACCACTACTTCGGCACCTATCCTCACGCCGCCAACATCGACGGTCAGCCCTTCACCGCACAACAGGGAACCCCGCCGGTCGATGGGCTGACGCCGAAGTTGATGACGGACAACCCCAACAAAGGGGCACCGATGCGCCTGGGCGGCCCCGCCCAACAGGTCACGTGCGACCAGGACCACGAATACACCGCCGAACAAAAGGCTTTCCACGGCGGAGCGATGGATCAGTTCATCGAGAACACCGAGATCTCCGACTGCAAGCCGCCGGTGTTCAAGGTGCCGGGCATGGTGATGGCCTACTACGACGGCAATTCAGTGACCGCGCTGTGGAACTTCGCACAGCACTACGCGATGAGTGACAATTCCTACGACACCACGTTTGGTCCGTCGACACCGGGCCATCTCAGCCTGATCTCAGGTCAAACCCATGGTGTGACAAAGGAATTCATGCCGAGCGGGGCGAAATTCCCGGCAGGTGAGGTTGTCGAGAACGCTGGCAACGGCCAGGGCACCGTGATCGGTGACGCGCAGCCGTTCGGCGATGACTGTTCGAGTCGCGATCAAGTGCAGCTCAGCGCGGACAATAAGAACATCGGCGACCTCCTCAACGCCAAGAACGTGACCTGGGGCTACTTTCAGGGCGGGTTCAAGCCGACGTCGACCAAGCCGGACGGCACGGCGGTCTGCGGGGCGAGCCACAACGTGGGCGCCGTGCTCGGTGGCACAGGCAAATCCGGCCCGATGTCGCTCGGCGCGAAGGACGACTACATCCCTCACCACGAACCGTTCCAGTACTACCCATCGACGGCGAACCCCCATCACCTGCCGCCCGGCTCGGTCGACAAGGTAGGCCAAACCGATTCGGCCAACCACCAATACGACCTCTCCGACCTCTGGGCCGCCGCCGACGCCGGCCATCTTCCCGCGGTGAGCTTCCTGAAGGCCGCGGGCTACCAGGACGGGCACCCTGAGTACTCCGATCCGCTCGACGAGCAACAGTTTCTGGTCGAGACCGTCAACCATCTGCAGAAGCTGCCCGAGTGGAAAGACATGGCAATCGTCATTGCCTACGACGATTCCGACGGCTGGTACGACCACAAACCATCGCCGACGGTATCCAGTTCCGCGTCATCCGCCGACGCGCTGTCGAGACCGGGGACCTGTGGCACCAACGGTGGCGCCGCGAAGTACCAGGGCCGCTGCGGTTATGGACCCAGGCTGCCGTTGCTGGTCATCTCGCCCTATGCGAAGCCGGACTTCGTCGATCACACCCAGACGGATCAGACTTCGATTCTGCGGTTCATCGAGGACAACTGGGGCACCGGCCGCGTCGGCGACGATTCGTTCGACGCCCGAGCCGGCGTGCTCGACAACATGTTCGACTTCAGCGGGCACGCCCAGCCGCCGTTGGTGCTCAATCCGAAGACCGGCAATCCGGCGTAGGCGTGCGCTAGAAGAGCCTTGTTCGACGTCGGTGCGGAATCTTGGCCGGACGACGAGTTCGTGGCCCTGATGGCTTGTGAAGCTAATCAAATTGCGAGAAGCGGACGAACTGACACTGCTACCGTTGCCTCTTTTCAGAGGTTAAATATCCCAGTGGCGCAACGACTTTGACTGACTGCGATCGACGGGAACAAGCGGTAGCGCGATAAGCGGAAACAGCGCGCACACGGCGAACGCGACGGGGTAGCCGGCCGCTGCGATCAACCCTCCGAATAACGGCGGCGCGACACCGGCCGTCAGCAGTTGGCTGGTGTTCTGCGTGCCCAGCGCACGGCCGCTCCAGAACGGGCCCGCGATTTCGGCGATAGCGGTGAACGCAAGACCGTTGTCCGACACCGTGATCACCGAGGCAATCACCATCATGGCGACGCTGACGGGGGAGTGCAGCCAATCAGTCAGGGCCAGCAGACCCATCGCCGCGGCCGCCGCCAGTGCGATCATGCGGATCGGTCGCAGACGTGAGCCCACCAGGTCCGACCAACGTCCGGCGGCGATTCGTCCACCGGCGCCAAGCAACTGGGCCACCGTCACCATCGCTCCCGCCGATGCCGCCGACCAACCGCGGTCGCTCATCAGCCATACCAATGTGAACGTCCACACCACCACTTGCGGCGCCACCAGCAGGCACGACACCGCGTGGATGCGCCACAACACCGAAGAGCCGCGGTACGGGTTGGCCAGATCGGCTTCATCGGCCTCATGTCGCGGCGGCCGTGGCGGATCGATCACCGCGAAGGCGCATACCACCGCCGACACGGCGCACACCACCGCGGGGAACAGCAGCGCCACCGAGACACCGTGACTTTCCGCAAGACGCGGAATCACCAAGGCGCCCAGCCCGACTCCCAATGGCTGCGCCGTCTGCCTGATGCCCATCACGAGGCCGCGCTGCTCGGGCGGGAACCATCCGACGACCAACCGACCGCTAGCCGAGTTGCTGCTGGCCGCCGCCATACCGCCAAGCAACAGGAACGCACCAACCGCGACGAGCGACTGCACCGACGCCGCCGCGAACGCTGCAGCCGCTGTCAGCGCCGAACCCAGCGCGAGCACGATCCGCTCGCCGACCCGGTCGACCAGGTAACCCCACGCAATCAGCGTCGCCACCATGCCGAAGCTGGGCATCGACGAGAGCAGGCCGGCCTTCGCCAGATCCAGCCCGCGGTCGGTGTGCAGCGTCGGGATGAGGAAGGCCGCACCGTTGATGAACACGTTGGCGAACAGCGTGCCGCCCAGCGCGATGGCCAACATCGACCAGCGCCGCATGGTGCTGATCGCTTCGACGGACACGGGATTATCGTCGCACAGGCGTCTCAGGATGCTGAACTAATATTCCATATAGTGAGACGACGACCGCGAAGGAGCGCCCCGACCACGGCCACTAGGCTGAGGCCATGCGCCTTGGTCGAATCGCCAGCCCCGACGGAGTTGCCTTCGTCAGCATCGAAGGACCCACCGATAACCCGGCAGACATGGTCGCCAGGGAAATCGCCGAGCACCCGTTCGGGTCGCCCAACTTCACTGGCAGGCAGTGGCCGCTCGCCGATGTCCGATTGCTCGCGCCGATTCTGGCGAGCAAGGTGGTCTGCATCGGCAAGAACTACGCCGCGCACGTCGCAGAGATGGGTGGCGGCGACTTTCCCGATCCCGTGATCTTCATGAAGCCCAACACCTCGATCATTGGGCCCAACGTGCCGATTCAGATGCCGGCCGACGCGAACCCCGTGCACTTCGAGGGCGAACTGGCTGTGGTCATCGGTCGACCGTGCAAGGACGTTGCCGCCGCGCGCGCCGCCGAGAACATCCTCGGCTACACAATCGGCAACGACGTCACCGCGCGTGATCAACAGAAAAAGGATGGCCAGTGGACCCGCGCCAAGGGCTACGACACGTTCTGCCCCATCGGCCCCTGGATCGTCACCGACCTCGACCCCGCCGACCTGGATCTGCGCACCGACGTCAACGGCGAAGTCAAGCAGCACAGCCGAACGTCGCTGATGATTCACGACATTGGTGCCATCATCGAGTGGATCTCGGCGGTGATGACACTGCTGCCCGGTGATCTGATTCTCACTGGCACACCTGAAGGCGTCGGCCCGATCGAGGATGGCGACACTGTCAGCGTTACCCTCGAAGGCATCGGGAAGCTGAGCAATCCTGTTGTGCGCAAAGGAAAGTGATGACCGTAAGGGTAAGGTTCTGCCCGTCGCCCACAGGCACGCCGCACGTTGGCCTGATCCGCACCGCGCTGTTCAACTGGGCCTATGCCCGACACACCGGGGGCTCGTTCGTGTTCCGGCTGGAGGACACCGACTCCGAACGTGACAGCGAGGAAAGCTATCTTTCGCTGCTGGATGCGCTGAGCTGGCTCGGGTTGAACTACGACGAGGGTCCGGACATCGGGGGGCCGTATGCGCCGTACCGGCAGTCCGAGCGCAGTGACATCTACCGCGACATCATTGCGCGGCTGCTGGATGCCGGCGAAGCGTACGAGGCGTTCTCGACGCCAGGGGAAGTCGAGGCCCGGCATATCGCCGCCGGCCGAAATCCCAAACTGGGCTACGACAACTTCGATCGCACCCTCACCGACGAGCAACGGGCGATGTTCGCCGCCGAGGGGCGCAGCGCCGTCGTGCGCTTGCGAATGCCTGACGAAGACATCGCGTGGCACGACCTCGTGCGCGGCGACACCACTTTCGCCGCGGGAACGGTTCCGGACTTCGCGTTGACGCGTGCCAGCGGAGATCCGTTGTACACCTTGGTCAATCCGGTCGACGATGCGCTGATGAAGATCACCCATGTGCTGCGCGGCGAGGACCTGTTGCCGTCGACGCCCCGCCAGATCGCGCTGTATCAGGCGTTGATCCGCATCGGAGTCGCCGAGCGTGTTCCTGAATTCGCGCATCTGCCAAGCGTTCTCGGTGACGGCAACAAGAAGCTGTCCAAGCGGGACCCGCAGTCGAATCTGTTCCTGCACCGCGAGCGCGGCTTCATTCCCGAAGGGCTGCTGAATTACCTGGCCCTGCTCGGCTGGGGCATCGCCGAGGATCGCGACGTGTTCAGCCTCGATGAAATGGTCGCCGCATTTGACGTCGTCAACGTCAACTCCAACCCGGCACGCTTCGACCAGAAGAAGGCCGACGCGCTCAACGCCGAACACATCCGGCTGCTGGGCGAGGACGACTTCACCGGACGACTACGCGCGTACTTTGCCGAGCATGGCTACGACACCGGTCTGGACGCCACGCAATTCGCAGAGGCGGCCAGGCTGGTGCAAACGCGCATCGTCGTGCTCGGCGATGCGTGGGATCTGCTGAAGTTCCTCAACGACAACGAATACAAATTCGACGAGAAGGCGGCAGCCAAGGAGTTGCGCGGTGATGCGGCGCCGGTGCTCGACGCGGCGATCGCAGCGCTCGAGGAGGTCGGGGATTGGACGACGGCCAAGATCGAAATCGCGCTCAAGGTGGCGTTGTTGGAGAACCTGGCGCTCAAGCCGCGCAAGGCCTTCGGTCCGATCCGGGTAGCCGCAACGGGCGCGTTGATCAGCCCGCCGCTGTTCGAGTCGCTGGAACTGCTCGGCCGTGCGCGCAGCCTGCAGCGGTTGCGCGCCGGAAGGGACCACGCGGCTGCCGCGGCCGCGGCGGAGGCGTGAAAAGACAGCTTCGAATCTTTGGTAGTCTGCACGTCGGCCCGATACAACAGGCGGCGGAAACAGCCCTCCGCTTGAGCGGGCCGAACACAGCCGATGACCTGCGGTTATAGGCAGCCAATGGGGTATGGTGTAATTGGCAACACAGCTGATTCTGGTTCAGCCATTCTAGGTTCGAGTCCTGGTACCCCAGCCATTGCGATGAGCGCTAGCGCGAAGAGCGTCAGGCCTGAGTGGATTAGGTCGACATGTTCGGTTGCGTTATGCTGGCAATCCGGTTCTGGCCCCGTCGTCTAGCGGCCTAGGACGCCGCCCTCTCACGGCGGTAGCGTGGGTTCGAATCCCATCGGGGCTACAAATTGGCTCTGGACCCGTATTCGGGTTCAGAGCCTTTTCTTTGTATCGCTCGACACTGCGGGTAGATCGAAGTTGTGTCGAGATTGCGATCGGACAGCAGCCTCGGCCGGTGCGGACAACGAGAATCAGAGCCGACGGGTCAGCGCATCCGCGGCGGCCAACAGGTCCGCTGCCCAGCGGGCGCCCGGTCGGCGTCCCATCCGGTCGATCGGCCCCGACACCGAGATCGCGGCGATGACCGTGCCGCGCCCGTCGCGCACAGGCGCCGAGACACTCGCAACGCCGGGTTCGCGCTCGGCAGCGCTCTGCGCCCACCCGCGCTTGCGAACCTCCGCAAGGGTGCGATCGGTGAACATCGCCGCGGGCAGCACGGCCTGCTGCGTCGCGGCATCGGCGTATGCCAGTAACACTTTCGCGCCCGAACCGGCCGTCATCGGTAACCGGGTGCCGACAGGCACCGTATCGCGAAGTCCCGCAGGCGGTTCCAGCGCAGCAACACAGATCCGCGCCGTGCCCTCGCGGCGATACAGCTGCACGCTTTCGCCCGTGATCTCACGCAGTCGCGGCAGCACCACCGCGCCCGCGGCCAGCAGTGGGTCGTGCACCTGTCCCGCCAATTCGGTCAGCGCCGGACCCAGCCGCCACAGACCGTCGCCGTTTCGACTCAGCAGCCGGTGCACTTCCAGTCCCGCGGCCAGGCGATGCGCGGTAGCGCGCGGCAGACCCGTGCGCTCACATAGTTCCGCCAACCCACATGGCGAGTCGCCCACCGCGTGCAGCACACCCACCGCTTTGTCCAGCACGCCGATGCCGCTATCCTGTCTCACAAGGAGATACTAGCTTCCCAGATTGTGAGATAGTCAAGCATGACCAGTGTCGACACGCCGCGCACGATGGCCGAAAAGGTGTGGGCCGACCACGTCGTCGCCCACGGCACAGGGAAAGGCGAGGCTCGCGAGCCCGACCTGATCTACATCGATCTGCACCTCATTCATGAGGTGACGAGTCCGCAGGCCTTCGACGGGCTCCGGCTCAACGGCCGCACGGTGCGCAGGCCGGACCTCACGATCGCCACCGAGGATCACAACGTGCCGACTGTCGACATCGACAAGCCGATCGCCGACCCGATATCGCGCACACAGGTCGAGACGTTGCGTCGTAATTGCGAAGAGTTCGGTATCCGGTTGCATCCGATGGGTGACGCCGAGCAGGGCATCGTGCACATCATCGGGCCGCAGTTGGGACTGACGCAGCCCGGCATGACGGTGGTGTGCGGCGACAGCCACACGTCAACGCACGGCGCGTTCGGTGCACTCGCGATGGGCATCGGCACGTCTGAAGTCGAGCATGTGTTCGCCACGCAGACTCTTGCGCTGCGTCCGTTCAAGACCATGGCGGTCAACGTGGACGGTCAGTTGCCGCCCGGAGTCAGCGCGAAGGACGTCATCCTCGCGGTGATTGCGAAAATTGGAACCGGCGGGGGACAGGGTCACGTCATCGAATACCGCGGCAGCGCCATCGAATCGCTCTCGATGGAGGGCCGGATGACGATCTGCAACATGAGCATCGAAGCCGGAGCGCGCGCCGGCATGGTGGCGCCGGACGAAACCACGTTCGAATTTTTGCGCGGTCGACCGCATGCACCGAAGGGCGCGCAATGGGACGCGGCGGTGGCCGCATGGCTGGCATTGCGCACTGACGAAGGGGCTGAATTCGACACCGAGGTGTATCTCGACGCGGCCACGCTGAGCCCGTTCGTCACGTGGGGCACCAACCCCGGGCAGGGCGTTCCGTTGTCGGATTCGGTTCCGGACCCCGAGCTGATGTTCGATGACGCCGAACGGCAGTCAGCCGAAAAAGCCTTGGCGTACATGGATCTTCGGCCTGGCACGGCGATGCGTGACATCGCGGTGGACGCCGTCTTCGTCGGGTCGTGTACCAACGGCAGGATCGAGGATCTGCGCGTCGTCGCCGACGTTCTGCGCGGACGCAAGGTGGCCGACGGAGTGCGGATGCTGATCGTGCCGGGTTCGATGCGCGTGCGCGCACAGGCCGAATCCGAAGGACTCGGGGAGATCTTCACCGCGGCCGGTGCGCAGTGGCGACAAGCCGGGTGCTCGATGTGTCTTGGAATGAATCCAGACCAGCTGTCGCCGGGCGAGCGTTGCGCGTCGACATCGAACCGAAATTTCGAGGGCAGGCAGGGCAAGGGTGGTCGCACGCATCTGGTGTCGCCTGCAGTCGCTGCGGCCACCGCTGTGCGAGGGAAGCTGTCGTCGCCGGCCGAGCTTACTCAGTAAGAGGAGAACGTCATGCAAGCGTTTCGCACACACACAGGTATCGGCGTTCCGTTGCGCCGGTCGAATGTGGACACGGACCAAATCATCCCGGCCGTCTATTTGAAGCGGGTCACCCGAACAGGTTTCGAGGACGGCCTATTCGCGGCTTGGCGTAACGATCCGTCTTTCGTTCTGAATCTGCCGCCCTTCGACAAGGGCTCAGTCTTGGTCGCTGGACCCGATTTCGGCACGGGCTCGTCACGCGAACATGCCGTCTGGGCGCTGATGGACTTTGGTTTCAGGGTCGTCATCTCATCGCGATTCGCCGATATTTTTCGCGGCAACGCGGGCAAGGCCGGACTGTTGGCGGCCGAAGTCGCGCAAGATGATGTGGAACTCCTGTGGAAGCTCATTGAGGAGCAGCCGGGGGTGGAAATCACTGTGGATCTTCAAGATCGGAATATCGTCGCGGGAACGGTCATGGTGCCGTTCAAGATTGACGATTACACCGCCTGGCGATTGCTCGAGGGTCTCGACGATATAGGTCTTACGCTGCGGAAACTCGATGAAATCGAGACCTACGAAGCGAGTCGGCCGAACTGGAAACCGCACACTCTGCCGGCGTGACTCAACGGCTCCGGTGAGCCGAAATCGCCGCCTTTCACCCGCTTCTCGGGGCCCCCGGCAGGAGTTCAAGGGGGGCAAGAAAGTTCGCTAGTTTCGCTTGAAATTGCGCGTGGCTCTTGGAAATCAGTGGTCGTTGGGTTTACCGTGTCCACTAGTCGGTCCAAAGAGGGCCACTGGTTTCGGAGGTTTTGCATGAACAAAGCGGAGCTCATCGACGTACTCACGGAGAAACTGGGCTCGGATCGTCGGTCGGCAACCGATGCGGTGGAGAACGTCGTCGACACCATCGTGCGTGCGGTTCAAAAGGGTGACAGCGTCACCATTACCGGCTTCGGTGTTTTCGAACAGCGCCGTCGTGCCGCTCGTGTCGCGCGCAACCCGCGCACCGGCGAGACCGTGAAAGTCAAGCCAACATCTGTGCCGGCCTTTAGGCCCGGTGCTCAGTTCAAAGCGGTTATCTCTGGCGCACAAAAACTCCCGGCGGAAGGACCAGCAGTGAAACGTGGCGCAACCGCGGGCGGCGCCCGCAAGGCTGTGAAGAGGGCGGCCGTCAAGAAGGCAGTGAAGCGGACTGCCGCCAAGAAGGCTGTGAAGCGGACTGCCGCCAAGAAGGCAGTGAAGCGGACCGCAGCCAAGAAGGCAGTGAAGCGGACCGCAGCCAAGAAGGCTGTGAAGCGGACTGCCGCCAAGAAGGCAGTGAAGCGCACTGCCGCTAAGAAGGCCGTGAAGAAGGCCGCTGCTAAGAAGGCTCCGGCCAAGAAGGCTGCCGCCAAGAAGACAGCACGCAAGGCTCCGGCGCGCAAGGCTCCGGCCAAGCGCGGCCGTCGCTAAATTTCGGCATCGGGCACGCCGTGGGTCACCTGACCCGCGGCGTGTCTGTGCGTCGTGAGTTCGGTGGAACCCCGCGCATTTTGGATTTACCTGCGTCCGCTACTTCTTAGCGGCCAGCGGGCTGCCGATGTGGTCGGCGGCGATCAAGCGTCCGTCGCTGAGCGACATCACCCACATGCTGCCCTTGCGGTTGCGTGATTTGTCGGGGCGCACTCCGTCACGCTCGCACCACCACGAGATCAGATCGGGAATCACCTTGCCCTGGGTGCAGATCACGGGGGTGCCCCCTGCCGCGGCGATTTCGAGGATGCGGTGCCTGGCCGTCTTACGATTGTCCGCATAGGCCTCTTCGGTCAGCGCCGGCTCATCGGTGATCGTGGTGCCAAGTTCCTCGGCGAGCGGTTCGAGTGTCTGATGGCAGCGCACGCGGTTCGCGGCGTAGAGCGTATCGGCGCCGAACGACAGAAGCACTCCGACCAGAGACTCGGCCTGGGCACGGCCGTGCTTGTCCAGTGGCCGCTTGCGATCGTCGCCCTTGTACCGCGACTTACTGCCTGCTGTCCCATGCCGCACGATCAGCACGGTCTTAGTATCGATAGGTTGTTTTACAAAGCGGCGCAACACTTTTCGATCGTGCGGGTACTCGAGGTGCTTCAACGCCTCGGTGACAGGTAGCCACTTGAGGTCGTCGACCTCGGCGTTCGGGCTGAACTCGCCGTCGACTCTGCGCGCCGCCCAGTACCGCACCTTTTTGATGCCCTGCTCGACGGGATAGCTGACTGCGGCGAGTCGCCTGCCGAGGATCGACTCGTAGCCCGTCTCCTCGTGTACTTCGCGCACCGCGGTGACAGGTTCGGTCTCGCCGGGATCGACCTTGCCTTTGGGTAGTGACCAGTCGTCGTAACGCGGACGATGGATGATCGCCACCTCCGGTGCCGATGGGTCACCGTTGTGCCGCCACAGCACTGCGCCGGCCGCGAGGACGGCCTTGTTCGCCGGGGCAGCATCGGAGGAAAGTTCCTTCGGCACCTCAACTCCTGCAGGTCATCCGGCCCCGGCGGGGCGCCACCTGGATCGTCAGTGACACCGTCAGGCTCACGGATGTCTGTGGCGGTCCATCAGCGACACCTGATGATCGCGTACGGTCTCGCCCGCGCTTGGCAACGCCGTCCAGTGCCCGTCGGCACCCAGCTCCCAGCATCGCGTGGCGGGATCCATAGTCGAGTCGAACACGTCGTTCAATTGAGCGGTCAGCCTCGGATCCTTGACTTGTGCCATCACTTCGACGCGTCGGTCGAGATTACGATGCATCATGTCGGCGCTACCGATCCAGAACTCGTCGATGGCGCGGAAATGAATAATTCGCGAGTGTTCGAGGAACCGGCCGAGAATCGAGCGCACGACGATGTTGTCGGAGTAACCCTGGGCGCCTGGCTTTAGCGCGCAGATGCCGCGCACCACCACTTCTACTTTCACGCCCGCCTGAGAAGCGCGGTACAGGGCATCGATGACCTGCTCGTCGACCAATGCGTTTGCCTTCATCCGAATCCGGCCCTCGGCGCCGTCGCGGGTGGCCGCGATCTCGCGCTCGATGCGTTCGATGATGCCCTTGCGCACGCCGTAGGGCGCAACCAACAGGTTGCGGTAGGACTCCTTGCGGGAGTAGCCGGTCAGCGAGTTGAACAGATCGGTGAGGTCGGCGCCGATGTCGGGTGCCGCGGTCAGCAAGCCGACATCTTCATATAGCCGGGCGGTTTTGGGGTTGTAGTTGCCCGTGCCGATGTGGCAGTACCGCCGGATGGTCGAGCCCTCGCGTCGCACCACCAAACACGTCTTGCAGTGCGTCTTGAGTCCGATCAACCCGTAGACGACATGCACGCCCGCGCGTTCCAGCGCGCGGGCCCACTTGATGTTGGCCTGTTCATCGAAGCGTGCCTTGATCTCAACGAGCGCAACCACCTGTTTGCCCGCGGCAGCGGCGTCGATGAGCGCGTTGACAATCGGTGAGTCACCGGAGGTGCGGTACAGCGTCTGCTTGATGGCCAGCACGTTGGGATCGGCCGCGGCCTGCTCGATGAACCGTTGCACCGTGGTGGAAAACGAGTCGTAGGGGTGGTGGACGAGCACATCGCCGTCGCGAAGCGTCGAGAAGATGCTCTTGGGCGTTTCGCGTTCGCCGAAGGCAGGCGGTGTCGCTGGCACGAACGGCGGATCTTTGAGCGCCGGGCGGTCGACACCGTAGATCTGCCACAGCGACGACAAATCGAGCAGCCCAGGCACTTCGATCACATCGCCGGGGTCGACGTCGAGTTCGCGCAACAACAATTCGAGCATGCTCTCGGTCATGTCGTCGGACACCTCGAGACGGACCGGCGAGCCGAATCGGCGGCGCGCCAGTTCTCGTTCGAGCGCCTGCAGCAGATCCTCGTCGCGATCCTCTTCGACCTCGAAATCAGCGTTGCGAGTGATACGGAACGCGTGATGCTCGACGACATCCAGGCCGGGGAAGAGGACCGACAGGAACGCGGCGATCAACTCTTCCATCGGTAGGAACCGCACGACGTCGGAACTGCCTTCGCGGCGCGCGAGTTCCACGAAGCGGTCGACGTTGTCGGGCACCTTGATGCGCGCGAAGTGCTGGCCGCCGTCGTCGGGATGTTTGACGGTGATCGCCAGATTCAAGCTCAACCCGCTGACGAATGGGAACGGATGCGCGGGGTCGACGGCCAGGGGAGTCAAAACGGGAAAGACTTGTTCGTGGAAGTACGTCGACAGTCGCGACCGCTCGTCGTCGTCGAGTTCGGCCCACGTGACAATGACAACGCCCTCATCGGCGAGCGCGGGGCGCACCGAGTCGAGGAAAACGTGCGCGTGCCTGTCGGCGATCTGCTGGGTGCGCTCATTGATGCGGCGCAACTGCTCGCGCGGTGAGAGACCGTCGGCCGAACGCACCGACAGCCCCATTTCGTCGCGGCGCTTCAGACCGGCGACGCGCACCATATAGAACTCGTCGAGGTTGGACGCAAAGATCGCCAGGAACTTCGCCCGTTCGAGCAGTGGTAACGAGGTGTCGGCGGCCAGCGCGAGTACGCGGGCGTTGAAATCCAGCCAACTCAGTTCGCGATTGAGATACCGATCCTCGGGCAGCGGGTTCTCGATCGCGGGCGACGTCGCTGCCGGTGGTGCCTCAGGCGCCGAGTCGACCAAGTCCGCGCCGTCGGTTCGGATCGGGGCTTCGGCTTCCGTCATGTTCCGATGATCCCTTATTGACGAGGCGCCCGGCTACCGCGGTGGGGCATCCCGTCGCTTGCTGTTCATCTCGGGCGCCCGATGGCCTGCACGGTTGCGGTGCCGACGCCGAGTCGGCGGGCGACAAGCAGGTCGTCGGGTGTGTCGATGTCGCACCGCAACCCCGGCCATGCACCGGTCAGCTCGATGGCCCCTGAATGTCGATGGCGCTGAGCGGAATCAGGTCCGAAATGAGGATCGAGGCCGACGCCGAAGGCAAACAACGCTGAGGTTCCGGTGCCGTGCCGGTCGCCGACGAAGCTGCGCGGGTAGCCGCGGGCGCCGGCGATCGCCTCGGCGAGTTCCTGCGGTTGTAGTGCGGGCAAGTCACCTTGCAGCGCAACGACATTCGGAGTCTCCTGGCGGATCGCACTTTCGGCGGCCGCGATGGCGTTGTTCAACGGATCGCGGTGCCCCGCAGGCGTCGGGTCGACAAGCACGCGTGCGCCAAGCGCTCGGGATGCGTCGGCGGCAACCTCATCGGGGGTGACCACGGTGATCGAGTGCAGCGCGGGGACGGCCGACGCCGCGTTGATGGTGTCGATCAGCATGGCCAGCACCACGTTTTCCCGGGTGGCAGCCGAGAAAACCGGCGCCAACCTGGTCTTGGCTGCAGTCAGTCGCTTGACTGCAATCACCAGCGCGACGTCGGCGGCGTCGCTGGTTCTGGTGCCGCTCATGAGCGCCATCCTGCCAGGCCCGACCATCGCACTTTGGAGGTGACGGCCGAGTGAGCATCGCAGGCGCCGTGAGGCGCCGAGGAGCGGAGCGAGGGCAGAACCGAACCATCAACTAATGTGAAACGGTGGTCGAGGCGGCGGTGATGGGAGCCGGTGCGTGGGGGACGGCACTGGCGAAGGTCCTGGCTGATGCAGGTAACAACGTCACATTGTGGGCGCGTCGTCCCGAATTGGCCGACGAGATCAACGACACCCAGCGCAACACCTCTTATTTAGGTGATACGGAGCTGCCGAAGTCGATCCGCGCGACCAGCGACCCGGCCGAAGCACTGGGCGGCGCATGCACAGTGCTGTTCGCTGTGCCATCGCAGACGATGCGGACGAACCTCGAGCGCTGGACGGGGCTGATCGGCGGCGACGTCACGCTGGTGAGTCTGGCCAAGGGCATCGAGCTGGATACCCTGATGCGGATGAGTCAGGTCATCGCGCAGGTGACGGGAGCTGACCCGGCCCGAGTCGCGGCGATCACCGGTCCCAACCTGGCCAGCGAGATCGCCGATGAACAGCCGGCGGCCACGGTGGTCGCCTGCAGCGACTCCGGCAGAGCGGTGACCTTGCAGCGCGCGCTGTCGACCGGCTACTTCCGCCCGTACACCAACGCCGATGTGATCGGAGCCGAAGTCGGCGGTGCATGCAAGAACGTGATCGCGTTGGCCTGCGGCATGGCCGCCGGTGTCGGGTTGGGGGAGAACACCGCAGCGGCGATCATCACTCGCGGCCTCGCCGAGATCATGCGGCTGGGAATCGCGTTGGGCGCCAAACCCGCAACGATGGCGGGGCTTGCCGGTGTGGGCGACTTGGTGGCGACGTGCACATCCGTCCGCTCGCGCAACCGCTCCTTCGGCGAGCGGCTCGGTAGGGGCGGCACGGTGGAGTCGGCGATGGCGGCCGCCGGCGGTCACGTCGCCGAGGGCGTCTTCTCGTGTGAGTCGGTGCTCGCACTTGCGGAAAGCTACGACGTCGAGATGCCGCTCACCGACGCGGTGCAGCGAGTCTGCCACAAGGGATTATCGGTCGACGAGGCGGTTGCGCTGCTGCTGGGGCGCAGCACCAAGCCGGAGTAGACGGATGAACGGCACCTACGGGGATTCCACTCGCAGCGTCAAAGCCGTTGGCTCGGAGGCAATTCCGGGTAACCCGGTGGCGCCCCCGCCCGTTCCGGCATCGAGCTATCATCTCTCGCCTGACGAGACCGAACCGCTGGACAGCTACGGCCGCAGCTCGAATCCGACATGGCGTCAACTGGAATCGGCACTGGCCGAACTCGAAGGCGCCGCGTCGGCCTTGACGTTCGCTTCCGGCATGGCCGCAATCACGTCGGCGCTGCGTGTGCTCGCCAAACCCGGCACCAAACTGGTGGTACCGGCCGACGGCTACTATCAAGTTCGCCGCTATGCCGCGGAATACCTTGCACCACAGGGAGTTACGGTCGTCGAAGTGTTCAGTGCGGACATGTGTGTAGCGTCGGCGGACGCCGATGTGGTGCTGGCAGAAACACCGTCCAACCCGGGGCTGGACGTCGTCGATCTGCACCACCTTGCGATGGACTGCCGCGGGCGCGGCGCCACGCTGATCGTCGACAACACCACCGCGACACCGCTTGGCCAGCAGCCGCTGTCGATGGGCGCCGATCTGGTGGTGGCCAGCGCGACGAAAGCGCTTTCGGGGCATAGCGATTTGCTTGCCGGCTATGTCGCGGGCAGCCAACCCGAACTGATGCAGGCGCTCGAACGCGACCGTCTGCTGGCCGGACCGATTCTCGGTGCGTTCGAGGCGTGGCTGGTATTGCGCAGTCTCGGCAGCGCGGGTCTGCGGTTTGAGCGGCAATGTCAAAACGCGCAGGCGCTCGCCGTGGCGCTGCGGGCACATCCTGCGGCTAAGTCGGTGCGGTATCCCGGTCTGCCCGATGATCCGTCGCATCCGGTCGCCACACAGCAGATGAAGCGCTACGGCGGGCTCGTCGCGGTGGAATTCGAGGACGCCGCCGCAGTGCACGCACTCGTCGAGCGCAGTGCGCTGTTGATCGCGTCGACCAGCTTCGGTGGCATTCACACGTCGGTGGACAGGCGCGCCCGCTGGGGAGATGCGGTCAGCGACGGGTTCGCCCGTATCTCGCTGGGCATCGAGGACACCGACGATCTGATCGCCGACATCGAGGAGGCGCTGGGGTAGGCGGCTTCGCCGGAATCAGGTTCCGGTACGCATTTGAGCCATTTACGTGCAAGAACTCTGTTCTCGGTGGCTGCGTCGGCTTTGCCCGCCATCGCTAGATCGTGCGGCTTTCCGCCAGAGCGGTAGCCTCTCTAGGTTGTGACTGCCCACCAGTCCGGCAAAACCGGACGCATCCGCGTCGCTGTCGTCTACGGCGGGCGCAGCTCCGAGCACGCCATTTCGTGCGTTTCCGCCGGCAGCATCCTGCGCAATCTCGACCCCGAGCGATTCGAGGTGGTCGCGGTCGGCATCACGCCGGGCGGATCGTGGGTGCTGACCGACGGTCGTCCTGAGACGCTCGCGATCACCGACGGCCGACTGCCCGAGGTCAGCGGGGCATCGGGTACCGAACTGGCCTTGCCCGCCGACCCTGTTCGCGGCGGTCAGCTGTTGTCGCTCGGGCAGGGCGGCGAGATGCTCGAGGCGGTCGACGTCGTGTTTCCCGTCCTGCACGGACCTTACGGAGAGGACGGCACTATCCAAGGGCTGCTCGAACTCGCCGGTGTGCCGTACGTCGGAGCGGGCGTGCTGGCCAGCGCGACGGGCATGGATAAGGAATTCACCAAGAAGCTGCTTATCGCCGACGGGCTGCCGGTCGGCGACCACGTCGTGCTGCGGCCGCGCCAGCACACTGTCGAACTCGAGGATCGCGAGCGGCTCGGACTACCGGTGTTCGTCAAGCCCGCGCGCGGTGGCTCGTCCATCGGCGTCAGCCGCGTCACGGCATGGGACCAGCTGCCCGCCGCAATCGAGCTGGCTCGCAGGCATGACCCGAAGGTGATCGTCGAGGCGGCGATACCTGGACGCGAATTGGAGTGCGGCGTCCTGGAATTCCCGGACGGCCGGGTCGAGGCCAGTACGGTCGGCGAGATTCGGGTCGTGGGTGTGCGTGGCCGTGAGGACGCGTTCTACGACTTCGAGACCAAGTATCTCGATGACGCCGCCGAACTCGACGTGCCGGCCAAGATCGATGATGAACTCGCAGATACGGTGCGGCAGTTGGCTATTCGAGCTTTCAACGCCGTCGACTGCCAGGGACTTGCCCGCGTCGACTTCTTTCTGACCGACGACGGGCCGGTGGTCAACGAGATCAACACCATGCCCGGCTTCACGACCATCTCGATGTACCCGCGGATGTGGGCGGCCAGCGGCGTGGATTATCCAACCCTGTTGGCCACCATGGTCGAAACGGCGCTGCGCCGCGGCACCGGCCTGCGTTAGACATCCTGCCGTAAGTGGCATCGGCTCCTACCTCCGTAGGAGAGCAAAGACCGGACTTGGGCACGATGTGTCCGCTGTGCAGATTTTCTAGCTTTGATTCATGACATGGGCATTCGCTACGCCGGTACCGCACAACAACATTCGGCGTCGTGCGCACATTTGTGCTGCCGTCGCTGATCACGCTGCCGGGCCGGTGGTTCTGGTGGCCATCGTGGATGACCACGCACCGAGTGCGTCCTATCGCACGGGTGCGGGATCAATCGGCTTTGCGGGCAACGATTTTGCGATGATGTCCGAGATCTCCTGTATCGGCGTCGGACCGGATCCCTGCGGCAATGTCAACGCCACGTACACCGCACGGTCGACGGCGAACCATGTGCTGCGGCCTTGATCGGCGGCTGGGTCATTGCCCGCCCCTGCTTCGCCCACCCGGAACCACTGCACGGCGTTGACCACTTGGAGCGGGGAGCCGACGACGAACTCCGCAGGCCGGTCGAGGCCGCATCGCACAATGATCGGCTCGCCTGCCGCCGTCCACGCGGCCGCCCCTGCCGGTGCGGGCTGCGCCGCCGGGGCACGGTGATAGTCACCCAGTTGTTCCGGCAGGGCGCCGAGGAGCGCTCGGCATTCGGCGCTGTCGCCCTTGGGTGCGGGCACGGACGCGATCGCGACGGGTTGTTGGCTGGGTGGGGACTGCTGCAGCGCGGCGACGACGAGGATGCCGATGACCGCGCCGACCGCCACGACCAGCGCGGCGATCAGCAGCGCCCGCGGGGGCCCGTCGCGGGTCTCGGCAGTCACGGCCCAAACTCTAAGGGCCCACTCCGTTGGCAATCGGGCAGGTCAGCGTCCGGGTGATGCCGGTGACCTGCTGCACGCTCGGAACGACGTTGGCGTGCAGGTCGGCTAGGGTGTCGGCGCGGATTCGGGCCACCACGTCGTATGGGCCGGTGACGTATTCCGACGACAACACGCCGGGGAGGCCGGCGAGCTGCTTGGCGACGACCTCGGCGCGGCCCACCTCGGTCTGGATCAGCATGAAAGCCTCTACCACCCGTTTCCCTCCGTCTGGCTGCATAGACTGCTGGCCGCAGGGCCCAAACGTACCGCAGCCCACCGGAGGTGACATGGCGAGCGAAGAGGCCGAGACACTGGCTGGGGTGGGGGAGTTCGCCGTCATCGACCGTTTGGTTGCGGGTCGGCGGCTGCCCGAGACAGTGCAATTGGGACCCGGGGATGACGCGGCCGTGGTGAGCGCGACCGATTCCCGCGTTGTCGTCTCCACGGACATGCTCGTCGAAGGGTTCCATTTCCGGCTGGATTGGTCATCGCCGCACGACATCGGCCGTAAGGCGATCGCGCAGAATGCCGCGGACATCGAGGCGATGGGCGCATCGACCACCGCCTTCGTCGTCGCCTTTGGCGCACCCGGCGATACGCAGACAAAGTTGGCGCTCGAACTGGCCGACGGCATGTGGCACGAGGCCGGGCTGCTGGGCGCGGGCATCGCCGGCGGTGATCTGGTCAGCGCGCCGCAGTGGGTGATCGCGGTGACCGCGCTGGGCGATCTGGCCGGTCGCGCAGCGGTACGCCTCGATGGGGCGCGCCCAGGCGACGCCGTCGCGGTGGTGGGGGACCTCGGCTGGTCTGCTGCCGGATATGCGTTGTTGCGCAACGGCATTGGAGGATTTGACGCATTGCGTCGCCGGCATCTGGTGCCGGAACCTCCCTACGGGCAGGGCAGGGTGGCCGCCGATGCAGGCGCCACGGCGATGACAGACATCTCCGACGGACTGGTGGCCGACCTCGGGCATATCGCGCAAGCCTCAGGAATCGGCATCGATCTGTCGCGTGACGCGCTGGAGACACATCACGACGCGCTCTTGGGGGCGGCCGGCGAGATGGCGATGGACCCGTGGGTGTGGGTGCTTGCGGGCGGCGAGGACCATGCATTGGTCGCAACGTTCGCCGGTGAACCGCCGGCCGGCTGGACCACGATCGGGCGCGTGCTCGACGGTGCTCCCCGCGTTCTGCTGGATGGTGAGCAATGGCACGGCGACACGGGCTGGCAGTCGTTTTGACCGCCGGCGGCGCACGCTAGGTTGACGAGTCATGACCGCACGCCCGCTGACCGAACTCGTCGAAGAGGGCTGGGCCGCCGCGCTGGAGCCGGTTGCCCCGCAGGTCGCGGAGATGGGCGAGTTTCTGCGGGCCGAAATCGCGGCGGGACACCGGTATCTGCCCGCGGGCCCGAATGTGTTGCGCGCGTTCACCTTTCCGTTCGACCAAGTCCGGGTACTCATCGTCGGACAGGATCCGTACCCGACGCCGGGGCATGCAGTGGGATTGAGCTTCTCGGTGGCACCCGATGTGCGGCCGCTGCCGCGCAGTCTGGACAACATCTTCGCCGAATACGGCAAGGACCTGGGGTTTCCGCCGCCTTCCAACGGTGACTTGTCGCCGTGGGCGGAGCGCGGCGTGATGTTGCTGAACAGGGTGCTCACCGTGCGCCCGGGCACTCCGGCCTCGCATCGCGGCAAGGGCTGGGAAGCGGTGACCGAATGTGCGATCAGGGCGCTGGTGGCCCGTCGGCAGCCGCTTGTTGCGGTGTTGTGGGGTCGCGACGCGTCGACACTCAAGCCGTGGTTAGAAGGAGAAGAGTGCGTGGCGATCGAGTCGCCGCATCCGTCGCCGCTCTCGGCGTCGCGCGGGTTCTTCGGCTCGCGACCATTCAGCCGCGCCAACGAATTGCTTGAGAAGATGGGCGCCGAGCCGATCGACTGGCGCCTTCCTTGACTCGTTACTGAGCGCGTGTGTCGAGTCCGGGACGCAGTACCACCGTCGGTAGGGGGCGGTTAGCCGCGCGAGACCTTGCCCGCCTTGATGCACGAGGTGCAGACGTTGACGCGCTTCTTGTTCCCACCGGGGTGGGTCACGGCGCGCACGGTCTGGATGTTGGGGTCCCAACGACGGCTGGTCCGGCGATGGGAGTGCGACACCGACTTGCCGAAGCCGGGGCCCTTTCCGCAGATCTCGCAGACGGCAGCCATATCTAGAACTCCTCGAATCAGTACTTTGGGGGTCTGGGCCTTTCGCCGGAAACCGGCGTGGGTGATCCCGACAACCTGACCAGGATACCGGCCGGAACAGGGAACGCCAAAAACGCATCCACCGGCCCGAACGTCGTGCCGAGCTGTCAGCGATCCTAGCTAGGCTGGCGCCCACGGCGGCATCCAGTGATGGGGTGGCGCGAGCGCCACATTTGATGGAGGTTTGGATGTCGGCTCGGCGGCTCGATGCCTCCGCTTTGCGGCACTGGGCGCATACCGCCGTCGGAGACCTCATTTCCCATACCGACGAGATCAACCGGCTCAATGTGTTCCCGGTCGCCGACGCCGATACCGGCACAAACATGCTGTTCACGATGCGTTCTGCGTGGGCGCAGGCGGACATGCACGCCGACAGCGACGACGTCACCGAGATCGCGGCCGCCCTGGCCGCAGGCGCGTTGCACGGCGCCCGAGGCAACTCGGGTGTCATCCTGTCGCAGATCTTGCGGGGCCTGGCCGACGTCGTCACATCGGCGGCTGCAGACCGTAACGGAGCGTTCGCCGACATCGACGGACCTGTTTTCGCGGCGGCGCTGCGTCATGCAGTCGGCCTGGTCGTCGCGTCGATGGGGGAGCCGGTGCCCGGGACCATCGTCTCGGTGCTGCAGGACGCGGCGGGGGCAGCCGAGCACGCGGACGCCGACGGTGCGGGCCTCGCCGAGGTGGTTTCCGCAGCCGCCGAGGCCGCGGCGGTCGCGCTGGACAAGACCACCGGACAGCTCGACGTCCTGGCCGAGGCCGGCGTGGTGGACGCCGGTGGCCGCGGCCTGCTGGTATTGCTTGACGCGATGAGCACGACGCTGACGGGTCGCGCGCCGCATCGCCACGAATACCAGCCGTCGCCGCCGGAGGCCGACGCCGCCGTCACCGCGGTGGCCGCGCCGCAGTTCGAGGTGATGTACCTGCTCAGTGGTTGCGACGCCGGCGGTGTCGAAACGCTGCGCGAGCGGCTGGAGCAGTTGGGCGAATCAGTAGCCATCGCGGCCTCGACCGACGGCGCAGGCCACTACTCGGTGCATGTCCACGCCAACGATGCAGGAGCCGCCGTGGAGGCGGCCTTATCGGTCGGGACGCCGAGCCGGATCCAGATCACGTCGTTGTCCGCCGGTTCGGGTGCACGGCCCGCCGGCGGATGGAGCCGCGAACGCGCAGTCCTCGCGGTAGTCGACGGCGACGGGGCTGCGGAACTGTTCGACGGCGAGGGCGCACACGTGTTGCGGCAGGAAGCCGATGCGCCGGTGAGCGCCAAGCACCTGCTGCATGCGCTCGTCAACACCGGCGCGGCGCAAATCATGGTGTTGCCCAACGGCTATGTCGCCGCCGAGGAACTGGTCGCGGGCTGCACCGCGGCGATCGGTTGGGGCATCGATGTTGTCCCAGTACCTGCGGGGTCGATGGTTCAGGGGCTCGCGGCGCTAGCGGTACACGACGCCGAGCGGCAGGCCGTCGACGACGGCTACACGATGGCCCGGGCGGCGGCGAGCGCCCGGCATGGCTCCGTCCGCGTGGCCACCGAGGAGGCGCTGACGTGGGCGGGCACCTGTAAGCCGGGCGACGGGCTGGCGATCTCGGGTGACGAGGTGCTGATTGTCGGCAACAGCATCACCGAGGCCGCCGCGGGTCTGATCGACCTGCTGCTGGCCTCTGGCGGTGAACTCGTGACGGTGTTGACCGGTGCCGGGGTCGACGGCAGCGTCGGCGAAGCGTTGCAGGAACACGCGCATCGTCATCATCCGGGCACGGAGTTGGTGAGCTATCACACCGGCCACCGCGGCGACGCGCTGCTGATCGGGGTGGAGTAGCTGTGGCCGCCCTGACCGACCGACTCGAGTACGTCCTCGGCAAAAAAGCCGCGGATCCGCTCGCGGAGCACTTCGAAATGCGCACCGTCAACGACCTGTTGCGGCATTACCCGCGCAGGTACAGCGACGGACTGACGGTGCTCGGTGAGGGTGAGGAGCTCGAGGAAGGCGATCACGTCACGTTCGTCGACACCATCGCGAAGGCGGAAACCAGGTGGACGAATCGGCCGCCGAAGCGCGAGTATCTCGTTGTCACGCTTCGTGATCGGCGACCGAAGGTGACGGCGACCTTCTTCAATGCAAAGTTTCTGAAGAAGGGCCTGGTCCAGGGCACCCGCCTGATGCTGTCGGGAGAAGTCGGATTCTTCAAGGGCACAATGCAATTGACACATCCGGCGTTTTTTGTGCTCGACTCGCCCGGTGGTCGGCAGTTCGGTACCAAATCGCTCAAGACGATTGCTGCGGCGTCGGATGCAACCGGTGACGACCTACTGGCGGTGTTCGAGCGGGACTTCTTCCCGATCTACCCGGCGAACAATAAAGTGCAGAGCTGGGACATCTATGCGTGCGTGCGCCAGGTCCTTGACGTGCTCGACCCGATCAAGGAGCCCCTGACGAAAACCGTTCTACAGCAACGGAATCTGATAACCGAAGATGAAGCGCTACGCGCCATCCATCTTGCCGAGAACACCGCTGAGCGTGAACGTGCACAGGAACGGCTCACGTTTGATGAAGCAGTCGGTCTGCAGTGGGCCTTGGTGGGACGGCGATATGGCGAATTGAGCGAATCTGGTCCCGTCGCCAAGCCCGTCGACGGCGGCCTGCTGAGCGCGATGCGCGACCGGTTGCCGTTCGAATTGACCGAAGGTCAAGAGGACGTGCTCGGCGTGGTTTCGGCCGAATTGGCCGCGAGCAAGCCGATGAACCGCATGCTGCAGGGCGAAGTCGGCTCCGGCAAGACCATCGTCTCCGTGCTGGCGATGTTGCAGATGATCGACGCCGGATACCAATGCGCACTCCTCGCGCCTACGGAAGTCCTTGCCGCCCAACACGCTAGGTCCATCCGCGATGTCCTCGGACCGCTGGCGATGGCCGGCCAGCTTGGCGGAGCAGACCGCGCGACACGTGTCGCGTTGCTGACCGGATCCATGTCGCCTCAACAGAAGCGTGAGGTACGTGACGAAGTCGCATCTGGCCAGGCGGGCATCGTCATCGGCACACATGCGCTGTTGCAGGATGCGGTGGAGTTCAAAAAGCTCGGCATGGTGGTCGTCGACGAACAACATCGGTTCGGTGTCGAGCAGCGAGACCGGTTGCGCGCCAAGGCCCCCGAGGGACTGACGCCGCATCTACTGGTGATGACGGCGACTCCGATTCCGCGCACCGTCGCACTCACGGTGTACGGAGACCTCGAAACGTCGACTCTGCGGGAGCTCCCGCGTGGCCGCCAGCCCATCACGACAAACGCGATTTTCGTCAGGGAGAAACCGGCGTGGCTGCAGCGGGCCTGGCAGCGCATCATCGAAGAAGTCGGCGCCGGTCGCCAGGCATACGTTGTCGCGTCGCGTATCGATGAGAACGACAAACCGGCCAAGGATGATCAGGGGCCACCGCCGACGCCTGTGGTGACGCTCTACGAACAACTGCGCAAGGGGGCGCTCTCTGGATTACGACTGGGCTTGATGCACGGTCGACTGCCAAGCGATGAGAAGGACGCCGTGATGTCGGCGTTCCGTGCCGGTGAGATCGATGTCCTGGTGTGTACCACCGTCATCGAGGTCGGCGTCGATGTGCCGAACGCAACGGTGATGGTGGTGGTGGATGGCGACCGATTCGGCATCAGCCAGTTGCACCAACTTCGCGGGCGCATCGGCCGCGGCGAGCATCCCAGCCTCTGCTTGCTGGCCACCCAACTGCCGGAGGGATCAAAGGCGGGCCAACGACTGAAGGCTGTCGCAGGCACTCTGGACGGTTTCAAGCTCGCCGACCTCGACCTGGAGGAACGCAAAGAGGGAGATGTGTTGGGGCTCAGCCAATCTGGTCGCCCGATCACGCTGCGATTCCTCTCGCTGTCCCAGCACCTGAACATCATCGTTGCCGCCCGTGAGCTGTGTGAGGAGCTATACGAGAAGGATCCCGACCATCCCGGAATGGCCGCGCTGGCCGCGCCGTTCACGAATGCCGATCGGGTCGAATACCTGGACAAGACGTGAGCCGCAACAGGCTGCTCTGGCTGGTGCTCTCGGTTGTATTGGCGGTCGTGGTCGCCATTCAGGTGACGGCGACATCTGACGACCGTACCCAGTTCGTCGCCCAGGCCGACATCCCCACCGTCGCACCGGGTGTCGATGTGCTCGCAGACATTCCGGAGATACCGGTCCGAATCCGAAGCTACGACTATCACCGGGATGCCTTCGGCGACACGTGGACCGACGACAACCCGGCGCCCGGCGGTCACAACGGCTGCGACACCCGCAACGACATCCTCGACCGCGACCTCGTCGACAAGACGTACGTGTCAATCAAGCGGTGCCCCAAGGCCGTTGCGACGGGCACGCTGCACGATCCGTACACCAACGCCACCGTGCCGTTCACCCGCGGCGCGCAGGTCGGCGCGGCGGTGCAGATCGACCACATCGTCCCCCTGGCATTGGCGTGGGACCTGGGCGCCCGCAACTGGCCCGACGACATGCGGGTGCGGTTCGCCAACGATCCGGCGAATCTCCTTGCCGTCGAAGGCCAGGCGAACCAGGACAAGGGCGACAAGGAGCCCGCCGTGTGGATGCCGGCGAACACCGCATTCCGCTGCCAATACGCGATGCAGTTCATCGCTGTGCTGCGCGGCTACGGTCTGCCAGTCGATGCGCCGTCAGCGACAGCGCTGCGCGACGCCGCGGCGACCTGCCCGACGGGCTAGGTGTACACGGTTAACGGGTTGATCATTCATGCCAGGCGTGAGTGATCAACCCGTTAAGCCGCCTCAACTGGGTTGTCCACAAGAATCCGCGCCGCTCGCTGGCTGAGAGTTGGCCGTGGTGCGACTCTGATAGCCATGGCGCGGCGGGCGTGGCATCTCGACCATGTCGAGCACCTGGTCTGGGCGCAGGATGGCGTCGTCGCCCGCCGTCAGATCCTTGCCGCCGGTGGCACCGACGGCGACATCACTCGATTCCTGCGTAGGCGCGAACTGAGCCAGGTCCATCGCGGCATCTACGTCAACCACACCGGTCGGCTGACCTGGACACAGCGGCAATGGGCTGGGGTGCTTGCGTATTGGCCCGCCGCGCTGGCTCACACGTCGGCATTGCCCGACCCGCCGACCGTGGTTCTGCACGTCGCGGTGGCGCCGGGGCGGAACCTGCGGCCGTTGCAGCGGATCATCCTTCATCGGACGCCGGACTTCGAGACACGTGCCGAACTTCACCGCAGCCCGCCCGCGATTCGCGTCGAGCACGCAATGATCGATGTCATCGCCGACGAGCTCGGCCGTGGCCAGGTGCGGGAGGCCTTCGCCGTACTGGCGCGTGTCTGCTCGACCCGTCGCACCAGCCCTGACCGCATCCTTCGGACGTTGGCGGGGCGTCGACGTGTCACGGGCCGCGGCACCTTGGAGGCGATGCTGGCAGATCTGCGCGACGGCGCCTGCTCCGTGCTGGAGCAGGGCTATCTGCATCGCGTCGAGCGCGCGCATGGATTGCCAACGGGCGAGCGTCAGACACACAGCACCGTGACCGGCCAATCCACCTACCAGGACGTGCGGTACCGCGAGCAAGGTGTCGTCGTCGAGCTCGACGGTCGAGCGTTTCACGATTCGCTGGATGACCGCGATCGAGATGCCTTGCGCGATCTTGCCGAGTTGAGCCAGTCAGGGCTCACCACAACGCGGGTGACGTACGGCCTCGTTTACGGTGATGCATGCCGCACAGCCAGGCTGATCGCCGATCTACTCCGTCAGCGCGGTTGGCTCGGCCGCCTGCGAACCTGCCCGAATTGCCCAGCGGGGCTTGCCTTAACGGGTTGATCATTCATGCCAGGCGTGAGTAATCAACCCGTTAAGCCGCCTCAACGGGCTAGGTGCCCGTGTAGGTTTCCGGATTCGGGCGGAAGCGCGTGCCGTCGTCGAGGCCGTTGAGTGTGGCCATCTCGTCGTTAGTCAGCTCGAAGTCGAACACGTCGAGGTTCGACTTGATCCGCTCCGGGTTCGCCGAGCGTGGGATCACCACGTTGCCGAGCTGAATGCTCCAGCGGATCAGCACCTGCGCCGGCGTCTTGCCGTGCGCCTGCGCGACCGACACGACCGTCGGATTTTCCAACAGCTTGCCAACACCAAGCGGGCCGTAGGCCTCGGTGACGATGCCGTACTCGGCGTTGACCGCCCGCAGCTCGGCCTGATTCAACAGCGGGTGTAGCTCGATCTGATTGACGGCCGGGGTGAAGTACGACAAGTCGATGACGTTCGACAGGTGCTCGGCGTGAAAGTTGGACACCCCGATGGATTTGGTGAAGCCGTCCTCCCTGCGCTTCATCAGCCCGCCCCAGCTGTCGACGTACTTGCCTGCGTCGCCGGCGGGCCAGTGGATCAGGTACAGGTCGACGTAATCGAGGCCGAGCCGCTCGAGGCTGGCCGTCAGCGCCTCCTGCGAGGAACCGAAACCTTGATCCTCGGTGGCCAGCTTGGTCGTGACGAACAGCTCATCGCGGGGCACCCCCGACGCGGCGATCGCGCGACCGACCGCGGCCTCGTTGCCGTAGGCGGCCGCGGTGTCTATCAACCGGTAGCCGGCTTCCAGCGCCGCCGACACGGCCTGCTCGGTCTCGGAGTCCGACAGCTCGGCGACGCCGAGGCCGATCACCGGGATCGTGTTCTCGTCGTTGAGAGTGATAGTGGGAATCGCGGCCGCCGACGTCATTGCACCTACCCTGTGAAGTTGAATGTCCGTGGATCGGGCCCCAGTCGTGTTCCGTCGCCCAGCGACGAGATGGACGCCATCTCCTGCTCGCTCAGCTCGAAATCGAACACGTCGAAGTTACTCACAATTCGCTCGGGGGTCACCGACTTCGGGATGACTATATTGCCGAGTTGGATATGCCACCTAATCAGTGCCTGTGCTGGCGTTTTGCCGTGGGCCTCGGCGACGGCCGTGACTGTTGGATTGCTCAGCAGCGACCCTTGACCCAGCGGGCTCCACGCTTCGGTCGCGACACCCAGCTGAGCATGAACCTCCCGCAACTCCTGCTGCTGCAGCAGCGGATGCAACTCGATCTGGTTGACGGCAGGGACGATTCCGGTGGCGTCCATCAGGATTCGCAGGTGTTCTGGTTCGAAGTTGCTGACCCCGATCGACCGGATCCGGTGCTGGTCGCGCAGATGCGCAAACGCCTTGAAGGTTTCGACGAACAGGTTCTTCGCGGGCATCGGCCAATGGATGAGGTAGAGGTCCAGGTACTCCATACCGAGGCGCTCCATGCTGGCGTCGAATGCCGCGAGCGTGCTGTCGTAGCCCTGGTCGGCGTTCCACAGCTTGGTGGTGACGAAGACATCCTCGCGGGGTAGACCGGACGCCGCGACGGCCTTACCCACTTCGCGCTCATTGAAGTACCCTGCGGCGGTGTCGATGTGCCGATACCCGGCCTCCAGTGCGGTCGTCACCGCGCGCTCGGTGTCTTCGGCCGGCGTCTGCCAAACACCGAGCCCAACCTGAGGCATCGAGTTTCCGTCGTTGAGAGTGATCAAGGGAGAAGCCATGACTCAAAGTCTGCCAGCACAGGCGCCTTGGAGTCCGACCCGCAAGGACGTGATCATCAACGCCGCAGCGGGCGTGACACTGCGCAACCTGGCGCGGATTCCCGACGCGGTCAAAAGGCTGTTGCTCGGCAGTCGGTCGGTCACGATCGACGGCAACACCTTGGACACCACGCTGCAGTTGATGCTCGCCGGGCAGAAGGCAACCGGCATCAACGGGCTGGCGGCCGAGGATGACGTCGTCGCGTCGCGGGCCCGACTCGAGATCTTGGCGGCCAGCTTCAAGCAGCACATCCCGGTGGCGAAGGTGACCAATGTCTCGATCCCCGGTCCCGCAGGCCCCATCCCCGCGCGGCACTACAGCCCGGGAACCAAACGGGCTGCACTGCTGGTCTTCTACCACGGCGGCGGTCAGGTGATCGGCAGCCTCGACACCCATGACGATCTCTGTAGGAAGATCTGCCGCGACGGCGGCATGCACGTGCTGTCCGTCGACTATCGGCTCGCACCCGAGCACAAGGCACCGGCCGGGGCCGAAGACGCGTTCGCAGCGTTCGTGTGGGCGCGCGAACACGCCGGTGACCTCGGAGCCGACGTCGATCGGGTGGCTGTCGGCGGCGACAGCGCAGGCGGAAACCTCGCGACGCTGGTTGCACAGCGCGCACGCAACGACGGGCCCGGACTGCCGGCGCTGCAACTCCTGATCTATCCCGTGACCAATTACCGCGACGAGACGCGCTCTCAGACGCTGTTCGCCGAGGGCTACTTCCTGACCAAACATGACTTGAATTGGTTTCGTCATCAGTTCCTCGACGGCGCGCAGCTCGACGCATCTGACCCGCGGGTGTCGCCGCTGCTGGCCGACGACCTCACCGGACTGCCGCCCGCGCTTGTGCTTTCGGGCGGGTTCGACCCCCTGCGCGACGAGGACCAGCAGTACGTCGACGCGATGCGCGCCGCCGGTGTTGCCGTCGACCACCGGCATTTCGGCTCGCTAGTACACGGCTGGGCCAACTTCTTTCCGCTCGGTGGCGGCAGCGCGTCGGCGACGACGGAAATGATCTCCGCGCTGCGCGCCCATCTCGCCCGCGCATGAAAAGCCTGATCTGAGGCGCCGGTACTCTTGACGCCGTGGCGACCAAACCCAAGAAGCAAGCCAGCTACGACCTGAAGGCAGCAGACCGCAAGCGCAACCTCGCGATCCAGATCGGGCTGACCGCGGTTGTGGTGATCTTCGCCGTCGCGCTGGTGCTCTACATCGTGATGTCGGGCGACAAGAAGCCCGTGTCGGGCGATGCCAAGGCCATCCGCGTCGCCTCGAGCAACGTCATCAAGAAGGAAGGCAGCAACGACCCCAAGGTCGTGCTGTCGATGTACGAGGACTTCCTATGTCCGCACTGCGGCGTGTTCGAGCAGCAGTTCGGGCCGACCGTGAGCAAGCTGATCGACAGCGGTGCCGTCGCCGCTGACTACTACATGGTCGCCATCCTGGATCGGCAGGGCAACGGATACTCGTCGCGCGCCGCGAATGCCGCCTATTGCGTGGCCGACGAATCCATCGATGCGTTCCGTCGTTTCCACGCTGCGCTCTATGCGCAGCAGCCCCAAGAGGGGGCAGGCGTGTACCCGGACAACGCGCGATTGATCGAAGTCGCCCGCCAGGCGGGTGCGGGAGGCAAGGTCCCGGATTGCATCAACAAGGGTCGCTACACCGAGATGTCGCAGGGATTGGCCGCGGCCGCCGGCATTCAGGCGACCCCGACCATCCGCATCAACGGCCAGGATTACCAATTCACCACGCCCGACGCGTTGGTCGCCAAGATCAAGGAAACCGTCGGTGATGTTCCCGGCCTGACCGCCGCGCCGGCGGCACCGGCACCGACGCCACCGGGCGCACCGCCCGCCCAGGCCCCGGCATCGCCCGCACCGGCGCCGCCGACGACGCCAGTAGCCGCACCTGCACCCGTGCCGGTCCCGGCATCGAGCGCACCGTCGATCGCGCCGCCGACAACAACGCGATGACTGTGACCGCGCCCAGCGACGTCCAGCCGAGCGAACCCGTGGCCGAAGCGCCGAACGGGGTGTCGGTCGGGCGAGCCGGCGCGGTGTGGATTCTGGTCGCAGGCGTCGTCGGGCTCGCCGCAGCGCTGACGCTGACGGTCGAGAAGATCGAGATTCTGATCAACCCCGAGTATGTGCCGTCGTGCAGCATCAACCCGGTGCTGTCGTGCGGTTCGGTGATGATCACCCCGCAGGCATCGGCGTTCGGCTTTCCCAACCCGTTGATCGGCATCGTCGCCTTCAGCGTGGTGGTGGTGACGGGTGTGCTCGCACTGGCCAAAGTGAGCTTGCCGCGGTGGTATTGGGCCGGTTTGGCCGCAGGCACGCTGCTGGGCGTGGTGTTCATTCACTGGCTGATTTTCCAGAGCCTGTACCGCATCGGCGCGCTGTGCCCGTACTGCATGGGCGTATGGGCGGTCACCATCCCGCTGCTTGTCGTGGTCGCCTCGATCGCGCTGCAGCCCTTGGAGTCGAACGCGGTCGCGCGGGTGCTCTACACCTGGCGGTGGTCGCTGGTGGCGTTGTGGTTCACCGCGCTGGTCTTGATGATTCTCGTGCGGTTTTGGGACTACTGGTCGACGCTGATTTAGTCAGCGTCATCGGGGGATAGGGTCAGCGGGTGATTTCGAAGGTTTTGGTCGCCAATCGCGGGGAGATCGCGATCCGCGCGTTCCGGGCGGCCTACGAGATGGGCATCGCGACGGTCGCGGTCTATGCGCACGAGGATCGCAATTCGCTGCATCGTCTCAAGGCCGACGAGTCGTATCAGATAGGGGAGACGGGCCACCCGGTCCGCGCGTATCTCTCGGTCGACGAAATCGTGCGTGTCGCTCAGCAGTCCGGCGCCGACGCCATCTATCCGGGCTACGGCTTCCTGTCCGAGAATCCGGATCTGGCCGCCGCGTGTGCGGATGCAGGCATCACGTTTGTCGGGCCTGGCGCGGAAATCCTCGAGCTGGCGGGCAACAAGTCGCGCGCGATCGCCGCGGCGCGCGCCGCCGGCCTGCCCGTGCTGAATTCGTCGGCGCCGTCGGCATCGGCCGATGAGCTGGTGGCTGCCGCGGCGACCATGGAGTTCCCGCTGTTCGTCAAGGCGGTGTCCGGCGGTGGTGGGCGTGGCATGCGGCGGGTGGCCGACGAGGCCGCGCTGCCCGAAGCCATCGAGGCCGCGTCGCGCGAGGCCGAGTCGGCGTTCGGCGACCCGACGCTGTACCTCGAGCAGGCGGTGATCAACCCCCGCCACATCGAGGTGCAGATCCTCGCCGACACCCACGGCAACGTGATGCACCTGTTCGAGCGTGACTGCAGCGTGCAACGCCGGCACCAGAAGGTCATCGAACTCGCACCGGCTCCGAACCTGCCAGGCGAGCTGCGCGCCAAGATCTGTGCCGACGCAGTCGCCTTCGCCCGCCAGATCAACTACAGCTACGCCGGCACCGTCGAGTTTCTGCTCGACGAACGCGGCCACTACGTGTTCATCGAGATGAACCCGCGCATCCAGGTCGAGCACACCGTGACCGAGGAGATCACCGACGTCGACCTGGTCGCCAGCCAGCTGCGCATCGCAGACGGGGAGACGCTGGAAGACCTTGGGCTGAGCCAGAACACAATGACGGTGCGCGGGGCTGCTTTGCAGTGCCGGATCACCACCGAGGACCCGGCCAACGGTTTCCGCCCCGACACCGGCCGCATCACCGGATACCGGTCGCCCGGCGGCGCCGGCATCCGGCTGGACGGCGGTTCGCATCTGGGCGCCGACATCAGCGCGCATTTCGACTCGATGCTGGTGAAGCTGACGTGCCGCGGGCGCGACTTCTCCGCGGCGATCGCGCGGGCCCGCCGCGCGTTGGCGGAGTTCCGCATTCGCGGTGTGTCGACGAACATCCCGTTCCTGATGGCCGTGGTGAACGACCCGGACTTTCGCGCCGGTCGCGTCACGACGTCGTTCATCGACGAGCGTCCGTATCTGCTGACCGCGCGCACGCCGGCTGACCGCGGCACCAAGATCCTCAACTACCTCGCCGACGTCACGGTCAACCACCCGCACGGTGCCCGGCCGTCAACGGTGTATCCGCAGGACAAGCTTCCCCAGGTCGACCTCGACGCAGCCCCGCCGCGCGGCAGTAAGCATCTGCTGACCGAGGTCGGCCCGGAGGGCTTCGCTCGATGGCTGCGGGAATCCAAGTCCGTCGGCGTCACCGACACCACGTTCCGCGACGCGCATCAGTCGCTGCTGGCGACGCGGCTGCGCACCACTGGCCTGTTGATGGTCGCGCCGTACATCGCGCGGATGACGCCGCAGCTGCTGTCCATCGAGTGCTGGGGTGGCGCGACCTACGATGTGGCGCTTCGGTTTTTGAAGGAAGATCCGTGGGAGCGGCTGGCCGCGCTTCGCGAGGCGGTGCCCAACATCTGTCTGCAGATGCTGCTGCGGGGCCGTAACACCGTCGGCTACACGCCGTATCCGGAGTCGGTCACCTATGCGTTCGTGCAGGAGGCGACGGCGACGGGCATCGACATCTACCGCATCTTCGACGCTTTGAACAACGTCGACTCGATGCGGCCCGCGATCGACGCGGTGCGTGAAACCGGTACGGCGGTGGCCGAAGTCGCGATGAGCTACACCGGCGATCTGTCCGACCCGAACGAAAACCTGTACACGCTCGACTATTACCTCAAGCTGGCGGAGCAGATCGTCGACGCAGGCGCGCATGTGCTGGCGATCAAGGACATGGCCGGGCTGCTGCGCCCGCAGGCCGCCACCCAGCTGGTTTCCGCGCTGCGGTCGCGGTTCGACCTGCCGGTGCACGTGCACACCCACGACACCCCGGGCGGCCAGTTGGCCACGTACCTGGCGGCGTGGCATGCCGGGGCCAATGCCGTCGACGGCGCGTCGGCGCCGCTGGCGGGCACCACCAGCCAGCCCGCGCTGTCCTCGATCGTCGCGGCCGCGGCGCATACCGAATACGACACCGGGTTGTCGTTGTCGGCGGTGTGCGATCTGGAGCCGTACTGGGAGGCGCTGCGAAAGGTGTACGCGCCGTTCGAATCTGGCATTCCCGGGCCGACCGGGCGGGTGTATCACCACGAGATCCCCGGCGGACAGTTGTCGAATCTGCGTCAGCAGGCGATCGCGCTGGGCCTCGGTGACCGGTTCGAGGAGATCGAGGCGAATTACGCTGCCGCAGACCGCGTTTTGGGCAGGCTGGTGAAGGTGACACCTTCGTCGAAGGTGGTCGGAGATCTGGCGCTGGCGTTGGTCGGTGCGGGGGTGTCTGCCGACGAATTCGCCGCGGACCCAGCCAAATTCGACATCCCCGACTCGGTGATCGGGTTCCTGCGCGGTGAGCTAGGCGACCCGCCGGGCGGCTGGCCGGAACCGTTGCGCACCAAGGCGCTTGCGGGGCGCCCGCCGGCCAAGGCTACCCAAGAACTGTCTCCCGAAGATGAGGCAGTGCTCGGCGAAGCCGGGCCCAAACGCCAGGCCGCGCTCAACCGGCTGCTATTCCCGGGTCCGACAAAGGAATTCGAGGCACATCGCGAGGCCTTCGGCGATACCTCCAGCTTGAGCGCCAACCAGTTCTTCTACGGGTTGCGGCATGGCGAGGAGCATCGGGTCAAGCTCGAGCGTGGTGTCGAGCTGTTGATCGGGCTCGAAGCCGTCTCCGAACCCGACGAGCGAGGAATGCGTACGGTGATGTGCATCCTCAACGGACAGCTGCGCCCGGTGGTGGTGCGGGATCGCAGCGTCGCCAGCGACATTCCGACCGCCGAGAAGGCCGACCGCGCCAACCCCGACCACATCGCCGCGCCGTTCGCCGGTGTGGTGACGGTCAACGTCGTCGCCGACGATCAGGTCGAGGCCGGACAGACCATCGCCACCATCGAGGCGATGAAGATGGAAGCCGCGATCACCGCGCCTAAGGCAGGCAAGGTCAGCCGCGTGGCTGTATCGGCCACCGCGCAGGTCGAGGGTGGCGACCTGCTGGTGGTGGTCAGCTGACCCGCATCATCGCCGGCACGTTCGGTGGGCGGCGAATTGCTGTGCC
The DNA here is from genome assembly GCF_000328565.1 of Mycobacterium sp. JS623. NCBI lineage: Bacteria > Bacillati > Actinomycetota > Actinomycetes > Mycobacteriales > Mycobacteriaceae > Mycobacterium > Mycobacterium sp. JS623. The sequence continues at coordinate 2,247,420 of NC_019966.1, forward strand.
GCGCGCGGGAACTCGGCCGACTACCGATCGGGTGCGTGAGTCGCTGTTCAACGTGCTGGCGTCGCGCGTGGATTTCGAGGGCGCCTCGGTGCTCGACCTCTATGCGGGTTCGGGCGCACTTGGTTTGGAAGCGCTATCGCGGGGGGCGACGTCGGCGATGTTCGTCGAAAACGATCAACGAGCGGCCGCCGTCATCGCCAAGAACATCGCGTCGTTGGGGGTAGCGGCAGACGTGCGGCGTGGACCCGTGGCAGCCGTGCTGGCCGGCGGCACGAACCGGCCGGTGGATCTGGTGCTCGCCGACCCGCCGTATGAGGTCCCCCCCGCGGAGATCGAGGCGACGCTGACCGCATTGGTCGACGGCGGCTGGGTGCGCGTGGGGACCGTCGTGGCCGTGGAACGCGGGACATCGGGGCCGGAAATCACCTGGGCCGACGGTTGGGAAACCTTGCCGTCGCGGCGGTATGGCGACACTCGACTGGAGCTGGCCGAGCGGCGATCAGCCTGAGCCAGAGAGCCAAGTATGGAGGCGTTCGTCGTAGTCGCGGGCCACTCGCAGGCTGCGGCCAGACCCCCGGAAGACCCAGCCCAGCTCGAGAAAGCGATGGGTGAGAAGCGCGGGAAGCACACCTGCGCGATGGGGCCGGCGCTGCGTCCAGTCCACGCAGACCCGGCGAACACCCGCCGCTTCGAATTCCATTGCGCCGCATCGATTCCCAGCCGGTCCACCAAATTGTGCCCACGCCGGGTAAGTCGGTGATCGCGGTCATCGATCATCAGCAGCGCGTCCACCTCGAGCAAGCGGTCGCGTAGTTCGACTCCGCGCCGGCCCGCAAGATGGTCGAAGCAGGGAATGCTCACGAGCGGGGCCCACTCACGGTAACCGCCCTGCTAGCGTCATCGACCATGAGCGGCGCCGTATGCCCTGGATCGTTCGACCCGGTGACCCTCGGCCATGTCGACGTTCTCGAGCGCGCGGCCGCCCAGTTCGACGAGGTCGTTGTCGCGGTGCTGATCAACCCCAACAAGAAGGGGATGTTCAGCCCCGAGGAACGCATCGCGATGATCGAAGAGTCGACGACGCATCTGCCAAACCTACGGGTGGAATCCGGCCAAGGGCTGGTCGTCGACTTCGTGAAGGCCCGCGGGTTGACTGCGATCGTCAAGGGTCTGCGCACCGGCACCGACTTCGAATACGAGCTGCAGATGGCGCAGATGAACAAGCACATCGCTGGCGTCGACACGTTTTTCGTCGCGACCACGCCGCGGTATTCATTTGTGTCATCGTCACTGGCCAAAGAAGTCGCGATGCTCGGCGGCGACGTTTCGGAACTGCTGCCCGCACCCGTCAACGAGCGCCTGCAGGCAAAGCTGAACGGTTAGACGTCAAGGTTAATTTTCGTCCTCCGCGGGTAGGTGTTGGGTGGCGCACAGCCCCTTAGCGCCCCGACCTGTTCCACGACTAGCGGAGGTGTATTGGCGTGGTAGAGACATTCGTTCAATCGAGCGACGACGTTGTGAAGTTCCTCAAGGATCAGCACAACCTGATCAAGGACATGTTCGAAGAGGTTTTCAGCGCATCCGATCCCAAGGCGCGCGAGAAGGCGTTCATCGACTTGCGCAAGCTGTTGGCGGTCCACGAGACGGCCGAGGAGATGGTGGTTCACCCGCGGGTCCGCCACGAGGCTGCCAACGGTGACGAGATCGTCGACGCGCGCCTGGAGGAGGAGCACAAAGCCAAGGAGATGCTTTCAGCGCTGGAAAGCATGGACGTCGAGTCGAAGGAGTTCATCGACGAGCTGACGAAGTTCCGCGATGCCGTCATCGACCACGCCGAGCACGAGGAGAACGAGGAGTTCACCAAGCTGGAGCGGAACCTGACCGCCGACGACCGTGAGCGGATGGCCAAGGCCGTCCAGGCCGCAGAGGCAATCGCACCGACGCGTCCGCACCCAGGCGTTGAGTCGGCGAAGATGAACTTTGCTGCTGGCCCGTTCGCGTCGATGCTCGACCGGGCCCGCGACCTTCTCAAGCAGGCCACATCGTAGTGTGCTGAGCTGAGGCAAAATCGCCCGTCACCTCGCAGGTGCGGGCGATTTTGCTTTGCTAGGAGCCGACGGCAAGCCGCCGTTTCGCTGTGTTGACATAATGTCGGCGAAGCAATTCAAGCGGGAGTTGCGGCCTGGGGGAGCACGGGACACAGCAAAAGGGCCAAAGGACGACACACCGGCCCGGAAGCCGAGTCACACGGGTAACACCAGGCACACTGGTAACTGTCAACTACGCCTGGAGGGTGTGCCGTGTACCGAGTTTTTGAAGCGCTCGACGAGTTGGGCGCGATTGTCGAAGAAGCGCGCGGTGTGCCGATGACGGCTGGCTGCGTGGTCCCGCGCGGCGATGTCCTCGAGTTGATCGACGACATCAAGGACGCCATCCCCGGCGAGCTCGACGATGCCCAGGACGTCTTGGATGCGCGCGACGGCATGTTGCGCGAAGCCAAGGAGCACTCCGACCAGATGGTCGCCACGGCCAGCGCCGAGGCCGACTCGCTGATCAATCACTCGCGCGCCGAAGCCGACCGACTGCTGGCCGACGCCAAGGCACAGGCCGATCGCATGGTCGCCGAGGCCCGTCAGCACAGCGAACGGATGGTCGGCGAGGCCCGCGAGGAAGCCGCCCGCGTCACCGCAACCGCCAAGCGCGAGTACGAGGCCAGCACGGGGCGCGCCAAGAACGAGGCCGACCGGCTCATCGAGAACGGAAACCTGGCCTACGAGAAGGCTGTGCAGGAAGGCATCAAGGAACAGCAGCGGCTGGTGTCGCAGACCGAGATCGTGCAGACCGCAACGGCCGAGGCCACGCGACTGATCGACTCGGCCCACGCCGAAGCCGACCGGCTGCGCGGGGAGTGCGACATCTACGTCGACAGCAAGCTCGCAGAGTTCGAGGAGTTCCTGAACGGAACCATCCGCTCTGTCGGCCGTGGACGTCACCAGCTACGCACCGCGGCGGGCACCCACGACTACGCGTCGCGGTAGGTCGGCGCCGTCGCCGTAGAATCGACATTCATGGCGACGCATGCGAACGCGGCGGCGCGCCGCGCCTCACGATCGCCGCTCGTTATCCACATTTCCCGGCTTGGCCGGCGGCCCGGGTCGATGATGACCTTTTCCGAGACGGTGCCCAACCCGTCGCGCATCGGGCTGGACCTGATCGGCATCGACGAGGGCGCGCCGCTGACGCTGGATCTTCGGATCGAATCCGTATCGGAGGGTGTGCTGGTCACCGGGACGGTGTCCGCGCCGACGGCGGGCGAGTGTGCCCGCTGCCTGACCCCGATCACCGGCGACGTCGAGATCTATCTGACCGAGTTGTTCGCCTACCCCGACAGCGCGACCGACGAGACCACCGAGTCCGACGAGATCGGCCGTGTCGGCGCCTCGGGTGAGCCAGACACCGTCGACCTCGAGCAGCCGATCATCGACGCGATCGGGATGGCGCTGCCGTTCGCGCCGCTGTGCGGGCCCGACTGCCCGGGGCTGTGTCCGCAGTGCGGCGTGCCGTTGGCCACCGCGGAGCCTGGCCACCACCATGACCAGATCGATCCGCGGTGGGCCAAGCTCGCGGGCCTACTGGACCAGGACGAGCCGTGACGGACCGCGCGCTCCTGCTCAAGGCATTGGGCGTCGACCTGCCCGCAGAACTGCTGACCATCGCGCTGACGCACCGCAGCTACTCGTACGAGAACGGCGGGCTGCCCACCAACGAGCGCCTCGAGTTCCTCGGCGACGCGGTGCTCGGGCTGACCATCACAGAGGAGCTCTACCATCGGCACCCCGACCGCTCCGAGGGTGACTTGGCCAAGCTGCGCGCCAGCATCGTCAACACCCAGGCGCTGGCCGATGTCGGCAGACATCTGACCGACGACGGCCTCGGCGCGTACCTTCTGCTTGGCAAGGGTGAGGAACACTCCGGCGGTGCCGACAAGTCCAGCATCTTGGCCGATGGCGTCGAATCCTTGTTGGGCGCAATCTATTTGGAGCATGGCATCGCCGTTGCCCGGGATGTGATCATGCGCCTGTTCAGCACGCTGCTGGACACCGCGCCGACGCTGGGGGCCGGGCTGGACTGGAAGAGCAGCCTGCAGGAGCTGACCGCGTCCCGCGGCATGGGTGTGCCGTCATATGTGGTGACATCCACCGGCCCCGATCACGACAAAGAATTCACTGCGACGGTCATCGTCACCGAGGTCGAGTACGGCAAAGGCATCGGGCGGACTAAGAAGGAGGCCGAGTTGAAGGCGGCCGCCGCGGCGTGGACCGCGCTCTCTTCCTCTGCGTAGATGCCTGAACTACCTGAAGTCGAGGTCGTCCGGCGGGGATTGGCGGCCCATGTGACGGGTCGAACCATCACGGCGGTGCGGGTGCACCATCCGCGGGCGGTGCGACGCCACGAAGCCGGCCCCGCCGACCTGACCGCGCGGCTGCTCGACGCGAAGATCACCGGCACCGGACGACGCGGCAAGTACATGTGGCTGACGCTGGACGACGAGTCCGCGTTGGTCGTGCATCTGGGCATGAGTGGGCAGATGTTGTTGGGCGAGCTGCCAAACGAAAACCACTTGCGTATCGCGACGCTGCTCGACGATGGCACCGCACTGAGCTTTGTCGACCAGCGCACGTTCGGTGGCTGGATGCTCGCCGACTTGGTGACGGTCGACGGCACCGACGTTCCGATGCCCGTCGCGCATCTGGCCCGCGACCCGCTGGACCCTGCGTTCAATCGCGATGGTGTCGTTACGGTGTTGCGGCGCAAGCATTCTGAAATCAAACGCCAATTGCTCGACCAGACGGTGGTGTCGGGCATCGGCAACATCTACGCCGACGAGGCGCTGTGGCGCGCGCGCATCAATGGAGCGCGACTGGCGTCATCGTTATCGCGCGCGAAGCTGGCCGAGCTGCTCGACGCCGCCGCCGAAGTAATGTCCGATGCGTTGGGGCAGGGCGGCACTTCGTTCGACTCCTTGTATGTAAACGTCAACGGTGAATCCGGCTACTTCGACCGGTCGCTGGACGCCTACGGACGCGAGGGCGAGCCGTGCCGGCGCTGCGGCGCGGTGATGCGGCGGGAGAAGTTCATGAACCGGTCGTCGTTCTACTGCCCGAAATGCCAACCGCGACCGCGGGCTCAGGCGCACTGAACGTCGCAGCGCGGACGGCCGGCCGACAGCGCGTGAATTCGCCACGGCTTAAGTAAACAGGCCCACATTTGGGTAGAGCGCAGTATGGTGACGCCATGCGGGGGGCAGAGAATTTGGCGCGGCGGCCAAACAAGTACTTGTCGCTGGTCGCTTGGCTTCTGCCGATGTCGAAGTTCAAAATATGGCTATTGAGGCGTATCGGGAATGAAATTGGAGAGAATGCCCGGCTAGGACCTGTGCTGGTAATCAGCTGCGGCCGGTTCATGCTCGCCGACGACACTGTAATTTTTCCGATGAATCTTTTCCGCAATTTGGCCGCTGTCAAAATGGGGCGCGGCGCCATCATCGGCCAGCTCAATCAATTCACTGCCGCACCATTATACCAACAGGTCAGCGACCGCGCCGGCTTTCTTTCGCTGGGGGAGCAGGCAGCGTTCACCAACAGACACTACGTGGACTGCTCGGGCCAGGTGTTGCTGCGCCCGTATGCCGTGGTCGGCGGAGTCAAAACAACGGTGCAGACCCACCAGATCGATCTCAAGCACAACCGTATCGGTGTTGGAAAGGTGGTGATCGACGAGAATGCCATCACTGTCACCCACTGCGTGATTTTAATGGACGCCTACCTGCCACCAAGGTCGGTTCTCGCCGCGCACTCCCTGCTGATGAAATTTCGTGACGACCACGAACACAAATCGGGGCTCTATGCCGGCAGTCCCGCCCGATTTGTCCACGAGTTCGACCATTTCATCTGGTGGAACCGAGAAACCTGGCAAACGACGGCAACGGAATTCGACGACTCGACGTTTGACCCCATTCCCTGATAGTCCTCGCCGTGCGTCGGTAGCACCTGCCGTGAGAGTGCGTGCCGGAGCGCGATGCACAACGTGTGATTCGCAACAGTTGGCGCACCTCGTGGTGGGCACGGTCGTTGTAGAAATAAGCCATGACCGAATTGTGGGTTGAGCGTACCGGCGTGCGCAGCTACGTCGGGCGCAGCACGCGCGGCGCCGAGGTGCTTGTCGGCAACGAGGACGTCGAGGGCGTGTTCACACCCGGCGAGCTGATGAAGATCGCCCTGGCAGCGTGCAGCGGCATGGCCAGCGACGCGCCATTGCAGCGCCGCCTAGGCGAGCACTACACGACGACGATCAAGGTGTCCGGGCCCGCCGACCGTGATCAGGAGCGCTACCCGCTGCTCGAGGAACGCATGGAACTCGACCTGTCGGGGCTCTCCGAGGACGAGGTGTCGCGGGTGCTGACGGTTGTCGAGCGCGCCATCGATCAGGTCTGCACGGTCGGCCGCACGCTCAAGTCTGGGACCAAAGTGACGTTTGAGGTCAGTGATGCAGGAGTTAGCTGACGTCCGGTTGACGGCCTGGGTGCACGGCTACGTCCAAGGGGTGGGCTTCCGGTGGTGGACACGGTCGCGCGCATTGGAACTCGGCCTGGTCGGATACGCATCGAACAGGCCCGACGGGCGCGTCCAGGTCGTCGCGCAGGGTCCGCGCGACGCCTGTGAAAAGCTACTTGAACTGCTACAAAGCGGAAACACCCCGGGTCAGGTCGACAAAGTCCTCGCAGACTGGTCAGAACCGGACGACTCGCTCCAGGGGTTCACCGAACGTTAGCCTCCGCGACGGTAGTGTGGCGCGTTGTGCACCTCAAGAGTCTGACGCTGAAGGGCTTCAAGTCCTTTGCCGCACCCACGACTCTGCGTTTCGAGCCCGGCATCACCTGCGTGGTCGGTCCTAACGGTTCAGGCAAGTCGAATGTGGTCGACGCGCTCACCTGGGTGATGGGTGAGCACAGCGCCAAGACCTTGCGCGGCGGAAAGATGGAGGACGTGATCTTCGCCGGCACGTCGTCGCGTGCCCCACTGGGACGCGCCGAGGTCACGGTGACGATCGACAACTCCGACAATTCGCTGCCGATCGAGTACTCCGAGGTGTCGATCACCAGGCGGATGTTCCGCGACGGGGGAAGCGAATACGAAATCAACGGCAGCAGTTGCCGTTTGATGGATGTGCAGGAGCTGCTGTCCGACTCGGGCATCGGCCGCGAGATGCACGTCATCGTCGGCCAGGGCAAGCTCTCCGAGATCCTCGAGTCCCGACCGGAAGACCGGCGCGCGTTCATCGAGGAAGCCGCGGGTGTGCTCAAGCACCGCAAGCGCAAGGAAAAGGCGGTCCGCAAGCTCGACGCGATGTCGGCCAACCTCGCCCGGCTCACCGACCTGACGACCGAGCTGCGCCGTCAGCTCAAGCCGCTGGGCCGCCAAGCCGAGATGGCCCGTCGCGCCCAGACCATCCAGGCCGATCTGCGCGACGCCAGGCTGCGACTGGCCGCCGATGACCTGGTCACCCGCAAGGCCGAGTTCGACAACACCGATCGGGCCGAGACCACCCTGCGCCGCGAGCACGACGACGCCGCCGCGCGACTCGAAGCCAAAACCGTTGAACTCAACGCCCATGAGGCGGCGGTCAATACGCTCAGCGAACGCGCCGATGCCGCGCAGCAGACGTGGTTCCGGCTGTCGGCGCTCGCCGAACGTGTCAGCGCCACGGTGCGCATCGCGAGCGAACGTGCTCAGCACCTCGACGCCGAGCCCGAGGCGTCCACCGGTCCGGACCCCGAAACCCTTGAGGCGCAAGCAGAAGAGATCGCCGAGCAAGAGCGGCAGCTGCTCGCCGAGCTGGAGGAATCCCGCACCCGGCTGGAGTCCGCACGCGCCGAACTGACCGAGTGTGAACGCGCCGCGGCCGAGGCCGAACGCGCCCATCTTGCCGCCGCCCGCGCCGAAGCCGACCGTCGGGAAGGGCTGGCGCGGCTGGCCGGACAGGTCGACACCATGCGGACCCGCGTCGAGTCGATCGACGAGACCGTCGCCCGGCTGACGGGCGGCATCGATGAAGCGGCTGCCAAGGCCCAGCAGATGCAGGCCGAGTTCGAAACCGTCCAGAGCCGCGTCAGTGAGCTCGACGCAGGCGAGGTCGGCCTCGACGAACACCACGATCGCACCGTGGCCGCGCTGCGGCTGGCCGACGAGCGCGTCGCCGAACTGCAGGCCGCCGAGCGCGGCGCGGAGCGGCAGGTCGCGTCACTGCGGGCGCGCATCGAGGCGTTGTCGGTCGGGCTCGATCGCAAGGACGGCGCGGCCTGGCTGCAGCGAAACCACGGCGGCGCGGGACTTTTCGGCTCGATCGCCGACCTATTGAAGGTGCGGCCCGGTTACGAGGCGGCCGTCGCGACGGTGCTCGGCGCCGCGGCAGACGCCCTGGCTGCGGAGAACTTCGGTGCCGCCCGGTCGGCCGTCAAGGCGCTGAAGGAATCCGACGGCGGCCGCGCGGCCATCGTGCTGAGCGACTGGCCGCACCACGCACCCTCGCCGACGGAGCAACTGCCGCACGGCGCGGCATGGGCGGTGCACCTCGTCGAGGCGCCGCAGCGGCTGCAGGGCGCGATCACGGCGATGTTGTCAGGTGTCGTTGTGGTGCAAGATCTTTCCGCCGCGCTGGATCTCGTCGCGGCGCGCCCGCAGTTGCGAGCCGTCACCACAGAGGGTGACCTTGTCGGCGCTGGCTGGATCAGCGGCGGGTCTGATCGCAAGCCCAGCACGCTGGAGATCACCTCGGAAGTCGAGAAGGCGCGCGCCGAACTGGCCGACGCCGAAAGGCAGACCGGCGAGCTGTCCGCCGCGTTGTCCGGCGCGCTCGTCGAGCAGGGGGCCCGGCAGGACGCCGCCGAGCAGGCGCTCGCGGCACTCAACGAATCCGACGCCGCGATCTCGGCGATCTACGAGCAACTCGGCAGACTTGGCCAGGATGCCCGCGCCGCCGACGACGAATGGCAGCGGCTCATCCAGCAGCGCAACGAGCTGGAGGCCGGCCGAAACCAAACTGTCGAGGAACTCGCTCAACTCGAGCAGCGACTGCACAACGCCCAGCAGGAGCCGACGTTCGAATCCGAACCCGTCGATCGCCAGGCGTCGATGGCGGCGGCAGAAGAGGCCCGCGCAGTCGAGGTGGAGGCGCGGTTGGCCGTGCGCACCGCCGAGGAACGCGCGAATGCGGTTCGCGGACGGGCGGATTCGCTGCGACGGGCGGCGGCTGCCGAACGCGAGGCGAGGTTGCGGGCCCAGCGTGCGCGCGAGGCGCGCGTACACGCAGCGGCGGTTGCGGCCGCGGTGGCAGAGTCCGGACGTCACGTCGCAGTGCGGTTGAGTGCAGCGGTAGGCGTGGCATCGCGGGCCCGAGACCAGGTTGCCGCCGAACGCCAGCACCGCGCAGGTGCCCTGACGAAGTCGCGCGAGGAAGTCAACGAACTGTCCGCCAGGATCGCCGCGATCACCGACTCTCTACACCGCGACGAGGTCGCCAAAGCCCAAGCGGCCCTTCGCATTGAGCAGCTCGAGGAACACGTCCTCGAGCAGTTCGGAATGGCCACCGCCGACCTGATCGCCGAATACGGCCCCGATGTGGCGCTGCCGCCGTCGGAGCTGGAGATGGCGGAGTACGAACAGGCGCGTGAACGCGGCGAGCAGGTCACCATGCCGGCCCCCCTGCCGTTTGACCGGTCGACCCAGGAACGCCGCGCCAAGAAGGCGGAGCGTGAGCTCAACGAGCTGGGCCGCGTGAATCCGCTTGCGCTGGAAGAGTTTGCGGCTCTCGAGGAGCGCTACAACTTCCTGTCGACTCAGCTCGAGGACGTCAAGGGGGCCCGCAAGGACCTGCTCGACGTCATCGCCGATGTGGACGAGCGCATCCTGCAGGTGTTCACAGAGGCCTTCGTCGACGTGGAACGTGAATTCCGCGACGTGTTCTCGTCGCTGTTCCCCGGCGGCGAGGGACGATTGGTGCTCACCGATCCCGACGACATGCTGACCACCGGCATCGAGGTCGAGGCCCGTCCGCCCGGAAAGAAGATCAAGCGGCTGTCGCTGCTGTCCGGTGGCGAGAAGTCGCTGACCGCGGTGGCCATGCTGGTGGCGATCTTCCGTGCGCGGCCGTCGCCGTTCTATGTGATGGACGAGGTGGAGGCGGCGCTCGACGACGTGAACCTGCGCCGGCTGCTGGGGCTGTTCGAAATGCTGCGATCGCAGTCGCAGCTGATCGTGATCACGCACCAGAAGCCGACGATGGAGGTCGCCGACGCGTTGTACGGCGTCACGATGCGCGACGACGGGATCACACAAGTGATTTCGCAGCGGATGCGCGGCCAGGAACTGGTCGGCGCCGCCGCCAATTAGGGAAGCTTGGTGACCCCGCGGCGACGCAGTGCCACGAGGTTGGCCGCCCCGCAGCCATGCAGGCATACCCGTAGCTCGTCGATGAATTGCTGCAGCCAATCCACAACGGCGGCAGGCGATTCGATTGCAGGTGCCAGTAGCGGGCGCGCAACCGCCACCGCGTCCGCGCCCATCGCCAATGCCTTGGCCGCGTCCATGCCGGTGCGGATTCCGCCCGACGCGACGATCGGCACATCGGGCAGTGTGTGCTGCACTTCCAGCAGCGCCTCCGCGGTCGGGATGCCCCACTCGGCCAGTGCCGGGTGGCGGATCTCGCCGTACCGCACAAACTGTTCAACCCGCGCCCACGACGTGCCGCCCGCGCCTGCGACGTCGACGGCCGCGATCGGGCAGTCGACCAATTCCGCTGCGGCGGCGGCGCCGATGCCGTGGCCGACCTCCTTCAGAAGAACCGGATAGCCGATCGATCCTGCGATGTCTCGTAGTCGGGCAATTGAACCGGAGAAGTCGGTATCACCATCGTGCTGCATCGCCTCTTGAAGCGGATTGGTATGCACGGCAAGGACATTGGCGCCGACGGTGTCGAGCACCTTGACGAGGTCTCCGACCATGACGCCGTTGAGTTGGGCCAGTCCGATGTTGCCGATCAGCAGCGCGTCCGGTGCCACATCGCGGACGGTAAACGACGTCGACGCGAAGCCGTTGTCGAGCATGATGCGCTGCGAGCCGAGCATCATGCCGACGCCGAGCTGCTGCGCGGCGGCGGCCAGATTGCGGTTGATGGTGCCCGATAGCTCCGCCCCGCCGGTCATCGCGCCGATCAACACAGGCGCCCGTAACCGCGCGCCGAGGAATTCGGTGCTCAGGTCGACGGTGCCCAGATCCGTCTGGGTGAGCGCGTTGTACGGCAACCGGTAACGCTCGAGCCCGGTGGTGACCGTCTGATAGTCGACCGCCTCCGACAGGCACACATCAATGTGGCGCTGCTTGCGGGTTTCCATGCCCCCGGGGTCGAGAGTCACCGCCTAATCCCCCTGCGACAATGGCGTCGTGTCGGATGCCCTATGGATCGCAATCGCGGTCGTTGCCGTTCTGGTCGTGGTTGCGCTGGTCGTCGGGCTGGTACGGTACCGGCGTCGACGGATCAACCTGTCTTCCCCAGACACTGCCACTCCCATCGACCGCTCCGGCGGATATACCGCGTCTTCAGGCATCACATTCAGCCAGTCGGCGCCAGCGGAGCCGGTTGACCGCATCGACACCAGCGGCCTGCCCGCCGTCGGCGATGATGCCACCGTTCCCCGGGACGCGCCGAAACGGCCGATCGCGGACATCCAGCTGCCCGAACCGTCCGCCGAACGGGTCGAACCCGCCGAACCGGTCGCACCCGCGGAACCCACCGAACCGGTCGAACCTGCCGAACCGGTCGACGCTCACGCAGCGGCAATCGAGGAGATCGCACCGATCGATGGCAGGCTGGACCGGCTGCGCGGCCGGCTGGCCAAATCGCAGAACACGCTGGGCCGCGGCATGCTCGGCCTGCTCGGCGGCGGTGATCTCGACGAGGAGTCCTGGGAGGCCGTCGAGGACACCCTGCTCATCGCCGACCTAGGACCCGTCGTCACCGAATCGGTGGTGTCCTCGCTGCGGTCGCGGATGGCCAGCAGCCGCGTGCGCACCGAGACCGACGCCCGCGCTGTGGTCCGCGAAGTGCTCATCGAGGAGCTGCAGCCCGACCTCGACCGTTCGATCAAGGCGCTGCCGCACGACGCCAAGCCGTCCGTGCTGTTGGTCGTCGGCGTGAACGGCACGGGCAAGACGACGACGGTCGGCAAGCTGGCCCGCGTCTTGGTCGCCGACGGCCGCCGTGTGGTGCTCGGCGCCGCCGACACTTTCCGCGCCGCGGCGGCCGACCAGCTGCAGACCTGGGCCTCCCGGGTGGGTGCGGAGGTGGTCCGGGGCGCCGAGGGGGCCGACCCGGCGTCGGTCGCGTTCGATGCCGTCGACAAGGGCATCGAGTCCGGCGCCGACGTGGTCGTCATCGACACGGCAGGCCGGCTGCACACCAAGACGGGCCTGATGGATGAGCTCGGCAAGGTCAAACGGGTGGTGAGCAAGCGCGCTGCGGTCGACGAGGTGCTGCTGGTGCTCGACGCCACCATCGGGCAGAACAGCCTGCCTCAGGCCCGGGTGTTTGCCGAAGTCGTCGACATCACCGGGGTGGCGCTGACGAAACTCGACGGCACGGCAAAGGGCGGGATCGTGTTCCGCGTGCAGCAGGAGTTGGGTGTTCCGGTCAAGCTTGTCGGTCTCGGTGAAGGCCCCGACGATCTCGCGCCGTTCGAGCCCGCCGCGTTCGTAGATGCGCTGCTCGGGTAACAAACGATCGTCGAGAAACGCATGATGTAACACCGTCGAAACGTCGTCTGCGCATCCGTTCACACGAGCGAAACACCGCAGCGTCTTATACGAAACAACCACTCAGCATTGTCTTGCAACAGGTCAACGGACGTAAAAAGCTGCGGCCGTGGCATGTTGAAGGAGGAAACTGCGAGTGGATGGCTTTCCAATAATGGGCATCCCCGACACCGGGGATACGGCATGGATGCTGGCAAGCTCCGCGCTGGTGTTGCTGATGACGCCGGGACTGGCGTTCTTCTACGGCGGCATGGTTCGCGCGAAGGGCGTGCTCAACATGCTGATGATGAGCATCAGCGCCATGGGTGTCGTGACGGTGTTGTGGGTGCTGTACGGCTACTCGCTGTCCTTTGGCAACGACAAGTTCGGCTTCATCGGTGATCCGACGCAATATTGGGGGCTGAAGGGGCTCATCGCCGGCAACGCGAAGGCCGCGGTCGCTGCGGACCCGAGCACAGGCACTGCCGCGGCCGACGCGGTGAACATCCCGCTGGCGGGCACGATCCCGCAGCTCGTGTTCGTGATGTTCCAGCTCATGTTCGCGATCATCACGGTCGCGCTGGTGTCGGGTGCCGTCGCCGACCGGTTGAAGTTCGGCTCCTGGTTGCTCTTCGCAGGTCTATGGGCGACCTTCGTCTACTTCCCCGTCGCACACTGGGTGTTCGCGTTCGACGGCTTCACCGGTGAGCACGGTGGCTGGATCGCCAACAAGCTCAAGGCAATCGACTTCGCGGGTGGTACTGCGGTCCATATCAACTCGGGTGCCGCGGGTCTGGCGTTGGCACTCGTTCTCGGCAGGCGCAATGGTTGGCCGGGAAGCCCGATGCGGCCGCACAACCTGCCTTTCGTGATGCTCGGTGCCGGCCTGCTGTGGTTCGGCTGGTACGGCTTCAACGCCGGTTCGGCGCTGAGCTCCGGTGGTATCGCGGCGTCGACATTCGTGACCACCACGGTCGCCACCGGTACCGCAATGCTGGCCTGGCTACTCGTCGAGAGGATCCGCGACGGAAAGGCCACCTCGCTGGGTGCCGCATCGGGCATCGTGGCGGGCCTCGTCGCGATCACGCCGTCCTGTTCGTCGGTGAATGTCCTCGGTGCACTGATCGTCGGCTTCCTCGGCGGTGCGATTTGCGCACTGGCCGTGGGGCTGAAATTCAAGTTCGGCTACGACGATGCTCTCGACGTGGTTGGCGTGCACATGGTCGGTGGTCTCACCGGCACCTTGCTGATCGGTTTCCTGGCGACCCCTCAGGCGCCTGCTGCCGTCAAGGGACTGTTCTATGGCGGTGGAGTCGATCAACTGTGGCGCCAGGCCGTCGGTGCGTTCGCGGTTCTCGCATACTCGTTCATCGTTACGACTATCTTGGCGTTGATCCTGAAGTACACGATTGGCTTGCGCCTAGGTGCAGAGGATGAGGTCAGCGGCATTGACGAAGCCGAACACGCCGAGACTGGTTACGATTTCGTGCCAGTTGGTGGTAGCTCAGTGCTGGCGCGTTCCGGCGCGGAGGGATAAGGGAATATGAAGCTGATTACTGCGATCGTCAAGCCGTTCACGCTCGAGGACGTCAAGACCGGCCTCGAACAGACGGGTATTCTCGGAATGACCGTCAGCGAGGTGCAGGGCTACGGCCGCCAGAAGGGTCACACCGAGGTGTACCGCGGCGCTGAGTACTCAGTCGACTTCGTGCCGAAGGTGCGGGTGGAGGTCGTGGTCGATGATTCCGCCGTCGACAAGGTGGTGGATGTCATTGTCCAGGCTGCTCGTACCGGAAAGATCGGCGACGGCAAGGTGTGGGTCAGCCCCGTCGACACCGTGGTCCGGGTACGCACGGGCGAGCGGGGGGCCGACGCCCTCTGAGCCGCATCTGAAATGCGACGTCGTCTCCCGGCGTGCACTGTGAGCGTTAATAGGTAAAGACCGGGGGAGGACTCGAAATGACAGAGCAGACACCAGATTCCGCTGACGAGCGCTTGCGCGAGGAGCAGATCAACGCCGCCGGCGCCTCTCGATGGGAGGCCCCGGCGGCGGGCTCGTCCCGCCCCGCAACCGATTTGGTGGCCGCTTGCGAAAAGCTGCTCGCCGGCGGTGCGCGCCAACTCGATTCGGCTGCGCTGCGCGATGCTCTGCTCGACTTGCATGATTTCTGGCTCACCACCAAGGCCAGCGAGATCGGCGTCACCCCCACCAGTGGATTCGCCATCGTCGCCACAGGCGGCCTCGGGCGGGGTGAGCTGCTGCCGTACTCGGACCTCGACCTGACGCTGCTGCACGACAACATGCCCCGCGACGTCGTCGCTCAGGTCGCCGAGCTTCTGTGGTATCCGTTCTGGGACGCCAACATTCGCATCGATCACAGCGTTCGCACCGTGCCCGAGGCGCTGAAGGTCGCCGGTGAGGACATCTCTGCGGGCCTGGCGATGCTCGAGGCGCGACACATCGCGGGTGACTCCGATCTGTCTTCCTTGTTGATCGGGGGCGCACGACGCCAGTGGCGCACCGGAATCGCTTCGAGGTTCGACGCACTCGTCGGGCACACCGAGCAGCGGTGGGAACGCAGCGGGCAAATCGCCCACCGCGCTGAGCCCGATCTGAAATGCGGCCGCGGCGGGCTGCGCGACGTGCAACTGCTCAACGCGCTCGCGATCGCTCAACTCGCGGACGTCTATCCAAGCCGTTCGCTTGCCTCCCCGCTTGGCTCGCTCGGCGAGGCGCATCTGGCGCTGCTCAACGTCCGCACCGAACTGCACCGGGTATCGGGCCGCGGCCGAGAACTGTTGCTGGCCCAGCACGCCGACGAAATCGGTGCGGCGTTGCACATCGGTGACCGTTTCGACTTGGCGCGCACGCTTTCTGACGCCGCGCGCACTGTCAGCTTCTACGTCGACGCTGGGCTGCGCACCGCGGCAAATGCGTTGCCCCGCCGCGGTTTAGCCGCGTTCAAGCGGCCTGCCCGCAGGCCGCTGGATGAGGGCGTCATCGAGTTCAACGGCGAAGTGATCCTGGCCCGCGACGCGCGCCCGGAGCGCGACCCCGGACTGATCCTGCGGGTGGCCGCCGCCTCGGCCACCACCGGGCTGCCCATCGCAGCGTCGACGCTGGCCCGTCTCACCGAGTCTGCGCCGGAGCTGCGCACGCCGTGGCCGCGTCAGGCGCTCAAGGATCTGCTGGTGATGCTGGCCGCCGGTCCGGCGGCGGTGGCCACCATCGAGGCGCTCGACCGCACCGGATTGTGGGGCCGGCTGTTTCCAGAGTGGGGTGCCGTGCGTGACCTCCCTCCGCGCGACGTGGTGCACATCTGGACCGTTGACCGCCATCTCGTCGAAACCGTCTCGCGGGCAAGCGCATTCACCACCCGGGTATCGCGCCCGGACCTGCTCCTGCTCGGTGCGCTGTGCCACGACATCGGCAAGGGCCGCGGAGGCGATCACAGCGTAATCGGCGCCGAGTTGGCCACGCAGATTGGCACGCGGCTGGGTCTGTGGCCGTCGGATGTCGAGCTGCTGTCGAAGGTGGTGCGTCATCACCTGCTACTGCCACACACCGCGACGCGCCGCGATCTGCAGGACCCGAAGGTCATCGCGATGGTGGTCGAATCGCTCGACGGCGACCTCGTTCTGCTCGAGCTGCTACAGGTACTCGCCGAGGCGGATTCGCTGGCCACCGGCCCCGGCGTATGGGGCGACTGGAAGGCATCACTGATTGGCGATCTGGTGCGCCGCTGCCGGCTGGTGATGGCGGGCGAGCCGCTGCCGCATCCCGATCCCATTGACCCGCATTATCTTTCGTTGGCTTCCGATGTCGGCGTGCACGTCGACATGACGCCCGGCGACAGCCCGCACATCTACAACGTGACGATGATCGCGCCGGACGTTCGGGGCCTGCTGTCGAAAGCGGCTGGCGTGCTTGCGCTCAATTCGCTGCGGGTGCACTCCGCGTCGGTGAACGGTCATCAGGGCTCGGCGATCAACAGCTTCGTGGTGTCACCGCATTTCGGGTCGCCGCCGGCGGCGGAGCTGTTGCGCCAACAGTTCATCCTCGCGCTGGAGGGCGAACTCGATGTGATGTCGTCGTTGGACAAGCGCGACGGCGACGCGGCCCAGCACAGCACCAGGCGTGCGGGTGAGGTGCCGGACGCGGTTCCGATCAATCACGCGACAGCGCCGCCGAAGATTTTGTGGACCGACGGCACCGAGCCGGGCGAGTTGGTCGTCCAGATCCGCGCGACCGACCGCGCCGGCCTGCTGGCCAGGCTGACGGCGGTATTCGAGCGTGACGGTATGGACATCGCCTGGGCGAAGGTCACCACGCTGGGATCGTCGGTCGTCGACGTGTTCGGCATCGTGGCTTCGGGGCACGATTCGATCCGCGAGGAGCTAGAGCACGACCTCTACGCAGTGCTGCCTGCGCCCGCGTCCGCGAAGCCGGTGTCCGAAGCCAGTTAGCTGATAGGTCATGGGTAGGCCGTTCTGCGTTTCTTCATGAATCCCGTTGCAGGGTATTCGGTTCTTTCCTCCATAGCTGAGTGACCTGCTGGGGGATCGACGCGTGGGCGTCGGCGACGAGCGCGAAGCGGGCGACCGACCCGGCCGACAGGCGTCCCGGGTAGGAGCAGATAGGCTGGTCGGCGTGTTTGAATCGCTGTCCGACCGGTTGACCGGTGCCCTGCAGGGGCTGCGCGGCAAGGGCCGGCTGACCGACGCCGACATCGACGCCACCACCCGGGAGATCCGGCTGGCGCTGCTCGAAGCCGACGTCTCGCTGCCCGTCGTGCGCTCGTTCGTCGCCCGCATCAAAGACCGGGCCAAGGGCGCCGAGGTCTCCGGAGCGCTCAACCCGGCCCAGCAGGTCGTCAAGATCGTCAACGACGAACTGGTCGCCATCCTCGGCGGCGAGACCCGTCAATTGGCGTTCGCCAAGACCCCGCCGACCGTGATCATGCTCGCGGGTTTGCAAGGCTCCGGTAAGACGACGCTGGCGGGCAAGCTCGCGAAGTGGCTTCGCGACCAAGGACATACACCGCTTCTGGTGGCCTGCGACCTGCAACGCCCTGGCGCCGTCAACCAGCTGCAGATCGTCGGCGAACGCGCGGGCGCGGCTGTGTTCGCGCCGCACCCAGGCGTGTCCACCGAGGGTTCAGAGCGGGCCGGACACGGCGATCCGGTCGCCGTGGCCGCTGCGGGTCTGGCCGAGGCCAAGGCCAAGCACTACGACGTGGTCGTCGTCGACACCGCGGGCCGCCTCGGCATCGACGATGAGCTGATGAGCCAGGCCGCGTCGATCCGCGAGGTGCTCGACCCCGACGAGGTGATCTTCGTCCTCGACGCCATGATCGGTCAGGACGCCGTCACCACGGCTGAAGCGTTCCGCGAGGGTGTCGGGTTCACCGGCGTGGTGCTGACCAAGCTCGACGGTGACGCCCGCGGCGGCGCCGCGCTGTCTGTGCGCGAGATCACCGGCGTGCCGATCCTGTTCGCGTCGGCGGGCGAGAAGCTCGAGGACTTCGACGTCTTCCACCCCGACCGGATGGCCAGCCGCATCCTGGGCATGGGCGACGTCCTCACGCTCATCGAGCAGGCCGAACAGCATTTCGATGCGCAGAAGGCCGAGGAGGCCGCCGCCAAGATCGGCTCGGGTGAGCTGACCCTTGAGGACTTCCTCGAGCAGATGCTGGCCATCCGCAAGATGGGGCCGATCGGCAATCTGCTGGGCATGCTGCCGGGCGCAGGCCAGATGAAGGATGCGCTGGCCGCCGTCGACGACAGCCAGCTCGACCGTGTGCAGGCGATCATCCGCGGGATGACGCCTGCCGAGCGGGCCGATCCGAAGATCATCAACGGCTCGCGCCGGCTGCGCATCGCCAACGGCTCGGGTGTGACGGTGGGCGAGGTCAACCAGCTCGTCGACCGCTTCTTCGAGGCTCGCAAGATGATGTCGCAGATGGCCGGGCAGATGGGAATGCCGTTCGGCCGCAAGGGTTCTGCGCGTAAGGCCGCCAAGAACAAGAAGAAGGGCAAGAAGGGGGGACGCGGGCCCACGCCGGCGAAGACGCGTAACCCGCTCGGCGCCGGAGGCATGCCTGCCGGGTTCCCGGACCTGTCCAACATGCCGAAGGGCCTCGACGAGCTGCCACCCGGCCTCGCGGACATCGACCTGTCGAAGCTGAAGTTCCCGGGCCAGAAGTAACGTGCGCCTGCACGTTCGTGGCCGCGGATTGCCTGATGGCCAGCCGGTCGAGTGGTGGATCGTCGAGGAGCCCGCGGGCGAAGAGCATGGACGCCGCGGCATCCTCAGCGCCGAGCCCGTCAAAGACGCCGAGACGGTATTCGACGGCGGCTGGGTCGTCCCCGGCCTCGTCGACGCGCACTGCCACGTCGGGCTGGGACAGCACGGCGTCATCGAACTCGACGAGGCGATCACACAGGCCGAAACCGAGCGCGACGCCGGTGCGCTGCTGCTGCGCGACGCCGGCTCACCGACCGATACCCGCAGCTTCGACGACCGCGAGGATCTGCCCCGCATCATCCGCGCGGGCCGCCATCTGGCTCGGCCAAAGCGTTATTCGCGCGGATTCGCCCTTGAACTCGAGGATGAGTCGCAGCTGCCCGACGCGGTCGCCGAACAGGCGCGCTGGGGTGACGGCTGGGTCAAGCTGGTCGGCGACTGGATCGACCGCGAAACCGGCGACCTGGCGCCGCTGTGGTCCGGCGAGGTTTTGAAGCAAGCGATCGACGCCGCCCACGTCAACGGCGCACGGGTCACCGCGCATGTGTTCAGCGAGGACGCGCTGCCGGGCCTGATCAATGCGGGCATCGACTGTATCGAGCACGGCACCGGGCTCACCGACGAGACCATCGAGCTGATGGTCGAGCACGGTACTGCGCTGGTGCCCACGCTGATCAACATCGAGAACTTTCCCGGCATCGCCGACGCTGCGGAGAAGTTTCCGGCGTATGCCCGGCACATGCGCGATCTCTACGACAGCTGCTATCCGCGCATCAGTGCTGCGCACGAGGCGGGCATTCCGATCTTCGCAGGCACCGACGCGGGCAGCATGGTCGCGCACGGCCGGATCGCCGATGAGGTCGAGGCGCTCAAGGGCATCGGCATGAGTCCGACCGCAGCGCTTGGCGCGGCCAGCTGGACCGCGCGGGAGTGGTTGGGGCGGCCAGGGCTTGAACACGGGGCGAGTGCCGATCTGGTGTGTTACGCCGACGACCCGCGCTCAGGCGTCGACGTACTCAACAACCCAGCCCGAATCATCCTGCGGGGCCGCGTTTTCTAGCGCGAGCGTGCGTAAAATGCCGCTTTTTCGCGGCGTGTCGTGTGCAAACAGGCACGCTCGCCGAACAAACGCATCAGCGGTATTGGCTGAAGCCCCAATCCAACAGGCCGATCGCCTGGCCGTACATGTCGCCGGAGCCGTACATCTGGACAACGACGAGGTTGTGGCCGTTGCGTTGTGCGGCGCCGACGAAGGTCTTCTGCGCCAGATCGGTATAGCCGGTCTTTCCGACCAGGGTGCCGGGATACCGCGACAGCAGTTCGTTCTGGTTGACGATCTTCTTGGGTCCGTCGTCGGTGGGGAACAGCGACGACGGCTGCCGCACGATCGCAGCGAAGGCCGGATAGTGAAGCGCTGCACGGTAAATCGCTGCGAGATCAGCCGGCGTCGTCACCGATTCCATCCCCGGACCGTCCAGCCCCGACGGTGACGAGGCGTGCGTGTTGCGTGCACCCAGCGCGGCCGCCTTGGCGTTCATTTTCGCGACGGCAGTCTGATAGCCGCCGAGGCCCTCGGCCAGGGTGTTGGCGGCGTCGTTGCCCGACACCAACATCAGCCCGTCCAAGAGCTGACGCACCGGGTACGAGCGGCCCTCTTTGACGCCGACGCATGAGCATTCGACGTCGGTATTCGCGGGTGTCGCGGTGATCACCGCGGTGAGCGGAAGCTGGTCAAGCACCACCATCGCGAGTAGAGCCTTGATGGTGCTGGCGGGCGCATGTGGCTCATACGGGTTGCGGGAAGCCAGGATTCGCCCGTTGTCCAGATCGGCCAGCAGCCATGCCTGCGCAGGCCCTTGTGGCAGATCCACCGCGCTCGCCGGTTGGACGGTTGGCTCGGCGCACACTGGGGGAGCGACCATTACGGCCGCGGACAGCGTGATAGTCAACGCGGCCAATAACTTTCGCACGGCCGCCGAGCGTAGTCAGCGCGGTACCCGACGAGGTCTCGGATCAGTTGCGATTGCGCAACTTAAAGTGAGCCGACACTGGCCCCGCGGTCCTGGGCGAAGCCCCAATCCAGCAGCGCGGCGGCCTGATCCCAGTACGTCGGCCCACCCTCCTTGACCAGCCCATACATCATTGCGATCACCAGTCGACGGCCACCACGATCGGCGGCGGCGACGAACGTCTTCTTCGCCGCATCGGTGAAGCCCGTCTTGCCGCCGATGGTCCCGGGGTAGCGATGCAGCAGCTCGTCCTCGTTCACCAGAGGCTTGTCGCCCGTGTCGGAGGGGAACATGGCCACCGGTTGCGACGTGATCTCGGCAAACGTGGGATTGGCCATCGCGGAGCGGAAGATGATCGCCAGGTCTCGCGGAGTGGTGAACCCCGAGCCCCCTGGCCCGTCCAGCCCCGACGGCGTCGACGCGTGCGTATTGACCGCGCCGATGGACGCGGCCTTGGCGTTCATCTTCGCGACCGCGGTGTCATAGCCGCCGATCATGTCGGCGAGCGCGTTGGCGGCGTCGTTGCCCGAGGCGAGCAGGACGGCGTCAAGCAGCTGGCGTGCCGTGTAGACGTGACCGGGTTTGATACCCGCGCAGTTGCACTCGACGTGGGTGTCGGCCTCCGTACCGACGACCGTGGTATCGAGGCTGGGCAGCTCGTCCAGCGCGGTCAGCGCCAGCAGCGTCTTGATCGTGCTCGCGGGCGGGTGGGCGACATCCATCTCCCGGCCGGCCAGCACCTGGCCGGTATCCATGTCGGCGATGATCCACGCGGGAGCGGGCCCCTCGGGAATCGGCACGCTGCCCGCGGGTTGGATGTCCGGCTCGGCCGAGGCGACCGGACCCGAAGACAGCAGGACAAGACTCAGGCATGCGGCGAAAACGGCGACGAACCTCCCCATGGGTCCTGCAGCGTAACCACGGTTCCTGGTCGTGTTCAATCGACCCATGTTGAGCCTGGAGGAGATTTCGGACCGCTTCGAAATACAGCAGCTGCTGATCGACTACTCGACGGCGATCGATACTCGTCAATTCGACGACCTCGACCGAGTGTTCACGCCGGACGCCTACATCGACTACCGCGCGATGGGCGGCATCGACGGCCGCTTCCCGGACGTCAAGGCGTGGCTGGCGGAGACGTTGCCGAAAATCTTCAGGTCGCACGCTCACATGCTCGGCAACTTCGACGTCCGCATCGACGGCGACACCGCGTCGTCGCGGACCTTCTGTTTCAACCCGATGGTGTTCGAGGGCGACAAGAACCAAGTCATGTTTTGTGGGCTTTGGTACGTCGACGAATTCACCCGCACACCTGGTGGCTGGAGAATGACCCGTCGGGTCGAAGAGAAGTGCTTCGACAAAGTGGTGTAGGTCAGGCGCGCGTGCCGATCAGCAGGAAACGCGGAATCGGCTTGTCCTCGATGCGGCGTTGCTCCACCTGCAACCCCGAATTCTGAAGCGCCGCAGCGATTTCGGTGACAGGACGAATGGTGAAGCCGTGCTTGGTGAACGGCAGCTTCGCCATCACGTCCGGATCGCCGATGCCGATCACCGCGCGGCCACCATGGCGCAGCACACGCACGAGTTCGCGGCACGCGGCATCGAGTTCGGAAATGAAGTACACGGTGTTGACGGTGATCAGCGCGTCGACCGAGCCGTCGTCCAACGGCAACTCCGTCAGCGAGCCCCGCGCCAACCGCAACCGCCCATCGCTGCCGAACTTCGATTTGGCCCTGCGCAACATGTCCTCGGCGACCTCGACGCCATGCACGACGCCGTCCTCGCCGATAGCGTTTAACAGCAATTCCAGGCCGACGCCACCACCGAAGCCGACATCGGCTGCGACGCCGCCGCGCGGAGCATGCGCCGCTTCCACGGCGGCGACGATCGCCTTCTGGTTCCCGCGGTTGAGTGCACGCGCGACGAATGGGCTCAAGATTCCGTGCGGCCGGCCGAGTTGCCCGGCGACCGCGGACAACAGCCGCTCGCGCAAGAACGTCATGGCTCCAGCATGCCGGGCTCAGCGCATGGCCCTACGCGCAGCCTTTCCGATGACATCCCGCAGGCGGGGAGAGACGTATACCGAGATGAACATGTTGAAGATGTCCTCACGCAGCCGGGTCAGCTTGGAGCTGGTGATCCGCCACTGGCCGTCGAGCTTTTCGTAGGTCTCGTGGTAATGGCCGTAGCCGCGCAGGTTCACCCCGGGCGCCAACCGGACCACATCCTCGAGCGCCCAGACGCCGCGCGCCGTCGTCGCCGACGTCAGCTCGATCTCCGGGGCGTGCACCTGATGGGCGGTGGCCCGCTGACCCACGCCTGTACGGGTGAACGCGACGAACTCGTCGGCACCCCGGATGACCTTGCCTCCCGCCTGCGACGTGTCGCTGAAAAAGTCGTCGGCGAAGATCCCGCGCCATGCCGACCAGTCCTTGATGTCGAGGTAGCGGCAATAGCGGGCCTTCAGCTGCTTGATCGCCTCGATCTCTATCAGGGCGGTGGTGTCGTCCATTGCCGAAGCGTGACACTATGGGCGGTAGTTGTAAAGGTCGGTGGGAAGCGATTTTCACCCGTAGCGCCTGTTCTGGCACAATGGGCGGCTGTCTGTCGCTCGACTACGGCTGGGCGTCGGTCACACACGTAAGGCAAAACCGGATCCGGGCAATCCGCCCGCGATCGCCGAATTGCAGCGTGGCAACCACAGGAGATCGCTTAATCATGGCTGTCAAGATCAAGCTCACCCGGCTTGGCAAGATCCGCAACCCCCAATACCGCATCGCCGTCGCCGACTCGCGCACCCGCCGCGACGGCCGCTCGATCGAGGTCATCGGCCGCTACCACCCCAAGGAAGAGCCGAGCTTGATCGAAATCAACTCGGAGCGCGCTCAGTACTGGCTCAGCGTTGGCGCCCAGCCCACCGAACCCGTATTGCAGCTGCTGAAGATCACCGGCGACTGGCAGAAGTTCAAGGGTCTGCCCGGTGCTGAGGGCACGCTGAAGGTCAAGGAGCCCAAGCCGTCCAAGCTGGATCTGTTCAACGCCGCGCTCGCCGAGGCCGAGGGCGGCCCGAGCACCGAGGCCACCACGCCCAAGAAGAAGAAGGCGCCCGCCAAGAAGGCGGCAGACAAGGCCGAGACGCCCGCCGAGGCCGAGGCGCCCGCTGCCCAGCCTGACGCCCCCGCTGCCGAAGCGCCCGCTGCCCAGCCTGACGCCCCCGCTGCCGAGGCGCCCGCTGCCCAGCCTGACGCCCCCGCTGCCGAGGCGCCTGCTGAGGCTGCCGAGTCGGCCGAATCCACCGAGAGCTGACCGCTGCCATGAGCTCTGTCGTCGTTGACGCCGTCGAGCATCTTGTCCGCGGGATCGTCGACAACCCCGATGATGTCCGGGTCGACATGGTGACCAGCCGGCGCGGTCGCACCGTCGAGGTGCACGTGCATCCCGACGACCTCGGCAAGGTGATCGGCCGCGGTGGTCGCACTGCGACCGCGCTGCGCACGCTGGTCGCGGGTATCGGCGGCCGCGGCATCCGGGTCGACGTGGTGGACACCGACCAGTAACGCTGTCATGGACCTGGTAGTCGGTCGGGTCGTCAGAGCGCACGGCGTCGCCGGCGAGATCGTCGTCGAGATCCGCACCGACGATCCCGACATCCGCTTCGCGCCTGGCTCGTCCTTGCGCGGCAAGCCATCTCGCGGTGGGCCCGAAAGTCGCTACGTCATCGATTCGGTCCGCGACCACGGCGGGCGACTGCTGGTGCGCCTGGAAGGCGTTGCCGATCGCAACGCCGCCGACGCCTTGCGGGGCACGGTGTTCATCGTCGACTCGGCGGATCTGCCGCCGATCGAAGACCCCGACGAGTTCTACGACCACCAGCTCGAAGGGCTACGGGTCGTGACGACCGCCGGCGGTGCCATCGGCTCGGTCGCGGAGGTATTGCACACCGCGGCAGGCGAATTGCTTTCGGTGCGCAGCGATGAGGGCGAGGTGTTGGTGCCGTTCGTCAGCGCCATCGTGACGTCGGTGTCGCTGGCCGACCAGACCATCGTGATCGACCCACCCGATGGCCTACTGGAGCTATAGGGGGTGCGCCGCCGTGCAGATTGACGTCATCACGATCTTCCCGGACTACCTGGATTCGCTGCGACAGTCGTTGGCGGGCAAGGCGATTGAGGCCGGCATCGTGGAATTGGCCGTGCACGATCTGCGCCGGTGGACCCACGACGTCCACAAGTCCGTCGACGACTCACCGTACGGCGGCGGCCCCGGAATGGTGATGAAGGCGCCGGTGTGGGGGGATGCGCTCGACGAAATCTGCTCGGACGAAACACTTCTGATCGTGCCCACCCCGGCGGGCCGGCTGTTCGGACAGGCCGATGCGCAGCGGTGGAGCACCGAGAAGCACCTGGTGTTCGCATGCGGACGGTACGAAGGCATCGATCAGCGCGTCGTCGACGACGCGGCCCGCCGAATGCGGGTCGAAGAAGTCTCGATCGGCGACTATGTGCTGCCGGGCGGTGAGTCAGCCACGCTGGTAATGATCGAGGCGATGGTTCGTTTGCTTCCCGATGTGCTCGGCAATCCTGCGTCACACCAAGACGATTCCCACTCCAACGGGTTGCTGGAGGGTCCGAGCTACACCCGGCCGCCCAGCTGGCGGGGACTCGACGTCCCCGAAATACTGCTGTCGGGTGACCACGCGAAAATCGCGGCGTGGCGATATGAGCAGGGGCTGCAGCGGACGCGTGAGCGTCGTCCCGATCTGCTCGACTAGATCCGGCCGCCGGGGAACATCGTCTTGACGGCGTGGGTGATGGTGGCGCGGGCCGTATCTGCATCGGTGGTTTGCATCGCCCCGATGGCGACGACGTATCGGCGGTCCGGTCCGATCACGCCCGTCGACAGGTGCACCCAGTTGCCGCCGTTCCAGCAGCAGAACCAGCCTTGCTTGACGGCCACCGACTCCGAGTAGAGCCCCTCGGGGATGCCGAACCGCTGCGGATACACGCCGTCGGGCATCGTGCCGTCGATCGCTATCGGTGTCGAGGCTGCCAGGTTGGACAGAATGATGTTCGCCCGCTCGGGCGGCAACCCGCCGCTGCCGTCGAGCAGCTTGTCGTAATACTGGACGAGGTCACCTGTGGTGCTCAACGTGTTGTACCAGCGACCGTCGTAGGGTGTCGTGGTCGCACCCAGGCCGTACCGCGCGGTGACCCGCGAAACGATCGCGCTGCCGCCACCGCGGTTCCAGAAAACCTCGGCTGCGCTGTCGTCAGAAGAGCGCAACATGTCATCGAACGATTGCCGGTCGTCGGCAGACAGCCGAGTCTGCCCCTTCGCTTCCTGCAGCAGCAGGTCGTCGGCGATGAACAGCTTGACCACCGAGGCGATCGGCATTGCCTTGTTGTTGCCGTTGGTGACAATTTGCCCGGTGTTGCGATCAAGGACGGTGATCGTGACCTCGGCACCGGCCTTCGCGGCCTCTCTCGTCGCCTGTTCGGCCCGGGTGTCAAGGCCCGCGAAAGTGGCCGCGGGCTCGTCGGGCGGGGACTCGGGCAGCGGGGCCCTCGTGCCCATCGGGGCGATAACGGTCAGCTGGGGGCCTGCGGGCGCCGCCGTGTCGCCGTAGACCTTGGCTTCACAACCGGCGAGAAGTGGCGCCAGAATGGCGACGGCAGCGGTCGCCGTGACCAATGTCGGCGGCCGCCGTCGCATGGTTCTCCCTCGCGTCTTCCGATCCCGGATCGGGTTTGCCCTCCGCCCTGCCGGAAGCTTCAGCCTAGCGGTTGGTTGTCCGCGTCGCGTGCTTAGCGCGGCTGCGCGTTTCGCGGTGTGGTCGGGCGGCGATTTCACTGGATCGGGGCACGTCTGGCACAATTGAGCAGTTGTCCGCATGGGCCGAATGCCGCCCGCCGCGAGACGCCCAGATACGCCCGAACAGATCGGCTCGGCTACCCGTCACATTGTGAGGCGCCCGCAGCCGCCAACAACAAGGAAGTGTCACCGATGAACACGCTGGACTTCGTCGATCAGACGTCGCTGCGCGACGACATTCCGACATTCGGCCCCGGCGACACCGTTAACGTGCACGTCAAGGTCATCGAGGGCTCCAAAGAGCGCATCCAGGTCTTCAAGGGTGTCGTTCTTCGCCGTCAGGGCGGCGGCGTCCGCGAGACCTTCACCGTCCGCAAGGAAAGCTATGGCGTCGGCGTCGAGCGGACCTTCCCGGTGCATTCGCCCAATATCGATCACATAGACGTCGTCACCCGTGGCGACGTGCGCCGCGCGAAGCTCTACTACCTGCGCGAGCTGCGTGGCAAGAAGGCCAAGATCAAGGAGAAGCGCTGACTTCGGGTTTCGACGAGGTCTGATCCTTGGCAACCGAGGAGCGCGGCGGTAAGCACCGCGCTGGCTACTCTGATGCGGTGACCGACTCTACGGACCCTCAGGACGCGTCTTCCGACCCAACGCCCGAATGGTCTGACTCGGCCACTGACGAGAAGGCCGACGCGGTCACCGACGAAAAAGTCGAAGAACCCAAAAAGCGTGGCGCGCTGCGGGAAGCGGCGCTGCTGATCACCATCGCGGTGGTGCTCTACTACGTGATGCTGACGTTCGTCGCGCGGCCCTATCTGATCCCGTCGGAATCGATGGAGCCCACGCTGCACGGCTGCGCAGGCTGCACGGGTGACCGGATCATGGTGGACAAGCTCACCTACCGGTTCGGCACTCCGCAGCCGGGTGACGTGATCGTGTTCAAGGGCCCGCCCAACTGGAATATCGGCTACAAGTCGATTCGCTCCAAGAACACGGCCGTGCGCTTCGTGCAGAACACGCTCTCGTTCATCGGCTTCGTGCCGCCCGACGAGAACGACTTGGTCAAACGTGTGATCGCCACGGGCGGGCAGACCGTCCAATGCCGTGCCGACACCGGGCTCACGGTCGACGGAAAGAAGCTCAACGAGCCGTATCTCGACCCGTCGACGATGCTGGCCGACCCCAAGATCTACCCGTGCCTTGGCCCCGAGTTCGGGCCGGTCAAGGTGCCCGATGGTCGGCTGTGGGTGATGGGCGACAACCGCACCCACTCGGCGGATTCCCGTGCGCACTGCGGCAGTACGCCCGCCGATGCGCGGCAGGGACTGATCTGCACGGGTGACCCCACGCCGGGCACGGTGCCGATAGACAATGTCATTGGAAAGGCACGGTTCATCGCCTGGCCGCCGTCGCGGTGGGGTGGAGTCCATGCGGTGGACCCACAGACTCAATAGCTCATAGGGGGAAGCTGCTCTTGCCCGCGACATGGCCTCCGCGAACTGTGATCCGGAAGTCCTCGGGCCTGCGCACCCTGGAGTCCGCGCTGTACCGCGGCGGACTCGGTCCGGTGGCGGGCGTCGACGAGGTCGGCCGTGGCGCGTGCGCGGGCCCGCTGGTGGTGGCGGCGTGCGTGCTGGGACCGAACCGATTCGAAAGTCTCTCGGCGCTCGACGACTCCAAGAAGCTCAACGAAAAGGAGCGTGAGCGGCTGTTTCCGCTGATTCGCCGCTACGCCTTGGCTTATCACGTGGTGTTCATCCCGTCGGCCGAGGTGGATCGCCGGGGCGTGCACGTCGCGAACATCGAGGGCATGCGGCGGGCGGTGGCCGGCCTGTCGGTTCGGCCTGGTTATGTGCTTTCTGACGGGTTCCGGGTGCCGGGGCTCGCGGTGCCCTCACTGCCGGTGGTCGGCGGCGACGCGGCTGCGGCCTGCATCGCAGCCGCCAGCGTGCTGGCGAAGGTCAGCCGCGACCGGCTGATGGTCACGATGGAGGCCGAGCATCCGGGATACGGGTTCGCCGAGCACAAGGGTTACAGCACCCCGGCCCACAGTGCCGCGCTGGCGGAGTTGGGGCCCTGCAGTCAGCACCGATATTCCTTCATCAACGTGCGCCGACTGGTGGCGGTCGAGGGTGAACTGGTGCCGGACACCGCTCTGGAGTGGGAACCCGAGCAGCAGAGCCAATTGGGGTAGGGGAGAATGGACCGCGATCGATATGAAGGACAGCTGAGCCGATGAGTGCCGAGGATCTCGAGAAGTATGAAACCGAGATGGAGCTCTCGCTCTACCGCGAATACAAGGACATCGTCGGTCAGTTCAGCTATGTCGTGGAGACCGAGCGGCGGTTCTACCTGGCCAACAGCGTGGAGCTGGTGCCGCGCAACTCCGAGGGCGAGGTCTATTTCGAGCTGAGGCTGGCCGACGCCTGGGTGTGGGACATGTACCGGCCGGCTCGGTTCGTCAAGCAGGTCAGGGTGATCACGTTCAAGGACGTGAACATCGAAGAGGTCGAGAAGCCCGAGCTGCGACTCCCCGAGTAGTCATCCGAAAGCGCCCCGCGGGATCGTCGATGGCAGGTCGACCAAGCTGAGCAAGCCAGCGGGCGCCGCAATGACAAATGGCACGGCATTGACCACTCGCATGGCAGTCGCCACCATTGCGTCCGCGCCCGACGTCATGCCCTCGATGCCCGCCTGTTTGCGGTCGCGAACCGTCGCCGCCATCGTGCAATCGATGTCGGGTTGACCGGTGATCACGACGCGGTAGCCGAGCGCGCCAGGACGCGTGGGCCAGTCGGGCGCGACGTCAGGCGCCAGCCGGGTGACGTGTTCGATGACGATCGCTTCACGCCCGTCGACCACACCGATGAGGCGCAGGGTCCGTACCGCATCTTCACCATTGACGATGCGGCCGCGTATATCCGCAGCGGCAAGCCGCTTCCACTGCTCCCGCTGTACGCGGGCGTCCCGCCCGACATGGCGTGGCCGTACCTGGAACGCGCCGTGATGGCGACCGAACGCGCATGAGCGGAGGTCAGCAAATGCCAACACCCCGTCGGACAGTGGTGTGGTCGACAGGCGGAGTCGGGTCGATCGCCGTCGACGCGATCGCCCGCCACCCCGATCTCGAGCCCGTGGGCGTCTGGGTGCATTCCGCCGACAAGATCGGCAGAGTCGCAGGCGAGCTGGCCGGTGGTGACCCGATCGGAGTGACGGCCACCAACGATGGTTCCGAACTCATCGCGCTGAAACCCGACTGCGTCGTGTATGCGGCCAGCGGCCCAGAACGTGACGCGGGCGCGGTGCCCGACTACGTCAAGCTGTGGGGGCCGGAATCAATGTGGTGTCAACGACTTCCACCAGCCTGGTCTATCTGTCGGTGTACTACTCGCCTGACTGGCTCGACCAGATGCATGACGCCGCTGAGTCGGGCCATGTGTCGTTCTACGCCTCCGGCATCTTCCCGGGTTTCGCGTCGGATCAGCTCGCGTTGCTCCTGGCGACGCAGTCCAAGACGATCCGGACGCTCAAGGTCACCGAGGTGGCGTTCAACGACCATTATCCGATGGCCGACGTGATGCGCAATGGCACGGGTTTCGGTCATCCACTGGATTTCGAGCCGATGCTCAAGACTCCTGGCTTTAGCGAAATGGCTTGGAAGGCACCGATCTATCTTATGGCCGCTGGCCTGGGAGTCGATGTCGACGAGGTGCATGGGTCGCTTGATCGACGACTCACCGATAGAGATATTGAGGTCGCGTTCGGGACCATCAAGGCAGGAACGTGTGGTGCGGTATGCACGCGTGCCGCGATGGCCGCCACCGCCATGCGCGTCGTCAATGCGATCCCGTTCGTGGTGGACGCTCCGGCAGGGCTGCTCAGCTCGCTCGACATGCCGAATACCTTGCCGCGGTACGCCTTCGAGTGACGACAGAAAGTGACAATGATGGTTGACACTGTAACGCGCCGGACCGTAGCGTCGTCGGCACGAATCTCTGGGCGGAGGTGGTGAAGTGACCGAGGCAGGTGCCGTCGAAGTGTACTACGACCCATTCGATTTCGAGATCGACAATGATCCCTATCCGGCGTGGAAGCTGCTTCGGGACGAAGCGCCGCTGTATTACAACGACAAGTTCGATTTCTACGCTTTGAGCAGATATGAGGACGTGGCGCGAGAGTTGCCGAACTGGGAGTCGTACCGCTCGGGTCGCGGTACGACCATGGATGTCATCACGAGCGGAGTCGAGGTCCCGCCCGGCGTCATCCTGTTCGAGGATCCGCCACTGCACGACCTTCATCGACGTTTGCTGTCAAGGGTTTTCACGCCGCGACGCATGGAGGAGATCGAACCCCTGACGCGGCAGTTCTGTGTGCGCGCACTCGACCCGATAATCGGTTCGACCCGATTCGACTTCATCGGCGACATCGGCGCGATGGTGCCGATGCGGACGATCGGGTACTTGTTGGGCATTCCCGAAGAGGATCAGGGGGGAATACGGGATAAGACCGATCGAGCGCTTGGCCTCAAAGAGGGCACGTTCAGAACGGTCACGGCGGATGCCTTCGAGAACAGTTTCCAGCTGTTCGCGGAGTACATCGAATGGCGATCAGATCATCCTTCGGATGATCTGATGACGCAGTTGCTCAACGCCGAGATCGAGGAAGACGGGGCTCGAAGGCGCCTCACGCGCACCGAAGTCCTCACCTACACCAGCATGATCGCCGGCGCAGGCAATGAGACAACCACTCGTCTTGTTGGGTTCATCGGGCAGCTGCTGTCCGAACACCCCGACCAGCGCAGGCAGCTGGCGGACGACTTCTCGCTCATCCCAAGGGCGATCGAAGAGGTGCTTCGCTACGAAGCGCCGTCACCCGTGCAGGCGCGCTACGTCGCCCGCGACGTCCAGTGCCACGGCCAGACCATTCGCGAAGGGTCGGTCATGTTGTTGCTCAACGGTTCGGCGAACCGCGACGAGCGGCATTTCCCCGACGCCGAGAAATTCGACATCCACCGCAGCGGTGGGCATCTCAGCTTCGGCCAGGGGCTGCACTTCTGCCTGGGCTCGGCGCTGGCGCGGATGCAGGCGCGGGTGGTGCTCGAGGAGGTGCTCACGCGCTGGCCCGACTGGGAAGTCGACTATGACAACGCGACCATGGCGCACACCTCGAGCGTTCGGGGCTGGGGCAAGCTGCCCGTGACGATCGGGTAGCGCTAGCTGCGGGCGATGACCCCACGCACCAATGTGTCGCGCACATGGAGCTGTGCTCGACGGGTGCCTAGGTCGTGAAGGATGTTCTCCGGGATCCATCCGATACCGATTACACTGCGGGCGAGGATCTCGTTCGACGGGCTGTCGATTGCGATGTCGCCGGACCGAATACCGTCAGCCAGTAGCGTTTTCATCTGCCGGACGCGTTTGGCGAACAACCACCCCGGATTCGGGGTGTCCGGAGGCGACTGGCGCATCCAGGCCAGCTGAATACGGAACTCGTCGCCAAAGCGGTCTAGCGCGTTGGTGTTGACCCAACTCAGCGCATCCAACTTCTCGATCGGCGATGCATCCGACCGGAGTACGTTCGTCCATCCCAATGCGACTTTCTCGCCGAACGACTGCATGATCGAGGCCAGCAGTTCATCCTTCGAACCGATCAGCCGATACACCGTTCCAGTGCCCATGTTCGCTGCGGACGCAATGTCTCTGATTGTCGTGACTTCGTATCCCTTGCGGCCGAATTCGGCTCGGGCGACCGCGCGGACATGCGCGGCCTTGTCGCGCGGCGCGGCTTCGCTGTCGTCGATCCAGGACCGCACGACGTCGTCGGCGGCGATGAACGCGGGGGAGCGGTCGAGATCGGCATCGGTCGGTGGAACGGCCGCGAGTCCCTCCAGCAGAATTCGGCATAACAACGTAGCCACTTTGTCCGCGCCGGCGTTGTGTCGGATGACGTCGAGCCCGACCTGCAGCATCGACTGGACAATTCGATCGGCCAGCACGGGCAGCTCGACATCAGACCGCAGGTAGCCGCTCCATCGCGCCGCGCGCAGGGTCTGCAGCATCGACTCGAGGATCGCCGTCGGGCGCTGCTGGGCCAACGCCGTCAGTTCCGGGTTCGAACTCGGCCCTTCGTAGAACGTCATCTGCAATGCGGCGCGATGCGTGACCGCACACTCGCCGATTGCCGCACTCAAATCGACAATCCGGTCGAACGCGGAACGTGAGTCGGCCTCGTCCAGCCTGGCCAACGTGCGCTCGGCGATGCGGTCGAGATCCTGGTGGTAGCGGCGAAGCAGCTCGACGAGAATGGCTTCTTTTGACTCGAAGTGGTGATACAGGCTGCCAGGCAGGATCCCCGCCGCCTCGGCGATCTCCTGAAGGGAAGTGCGCAGGCCCGAGGTCGCGATCAACAACGCCGCGGTCTGCAGGATCTCCGTGCGCCTGGTGCCGTCGTCATAGGCGTGGCCGAGGTTGACCCCGAGGTCACGCTTCGGACTCACTCCTGACTCCCTCGTGGGTCGGCGAACTGAACGAATGTTTGGTTAACGCTACCAGAGTCTTCTTCCACCGGACGCGGTCACGAGTTCGCCACCACCACGTCACGGCGCGATGCCCAACCGCTCACCGGCCTCGAACACCTCGTCGTAGATCGAACCGGGAACGCTAAACGGCTCGGTCGCCGACAGTTCGGTGAGATGTGCCCCGATGTCGTCGGCAGTCGGTTCGCTGTCGGGCTCGGCCGCCCATCCTTGGCCAAGGCCGATGAAGACCCGCGCGAAGCGGCCGCCTAATGCCGAGAAATTCTGATGGGTGAACTCGCACGCCCGACTGGCCAGGTACACCACGATCGGGACCACGAGCTCGGGTCGTATGGCCGTGAAGAAACCGCTGTCCTCGAGCGCTTTCGGATCACCGAGCGTTTCCGTAACCATCCGCGAAAGACCGAATGGCAGAACGGTATTGGCGAGGATTCCGTGCGGCGCGCCCTCCAGCGCGATCACGTTGGTGAGGCCGACCAGACCAGCCTTGGCCGCCGCATAGTGCGCCTCCAGATGCTGGCCGAACAATCCCGCCGAGGAGGCGATGAATACGAATCGGCCGTAGCCTTGTGACTTCATCACTCGGTAGGCGGGCTGCGCCAGATAGAACCCGCCGTCGAGGTGCACGCGCAGCATGCGCCGCCAGTCGTCTGGCGTGATCTCGTCGAACGGAATGTTGTTGAAGATGCCCGCATTGCTGACAACTGCGTCCAGGCGCCCGAACTCATCGAGGGCGGTCTGCACAATCGCCTGACCGCCGGCAGGACTGTCCACCGAATCGTGGGAAGCCACCGCCGTGCCTCCCGCCGCAGCGATCTCGGCGACGACCCCGTCGGCAACCGTGGCGTCGGAGCCCTCACCGCCCATCGAGCCCCCGACGTCATTGACCACCACCGATGCGCCGCGACGGCCGAGTTCCATCGCATACAGCCGACCCAGCCCGCGGCCGGCGCCGGTGACCACCGCCACCTGTCCCGTGAAGTCGATCATGGGGTGCTCCTTGCCAATTGACTCTGGTTGGATGCGAACCCTACGGTGGAACAGATATTTGGTCAACGAGTGAGGTGCGGTGGACGACCAGGCGAGCGACGGCCCGCAGAGACTGCGCCTGCTGGCATCCGCCCTTGCCGGACGAAGTGTCGCGGTCGCACCCGCCGGGGCCGGTGAGCCCGCGTGGACCGACGGCGTCACCCTGTTTGTCGACGCGGCAGCGAGCGAACGAATGCAACTGCAGTCGGTGACCGTGCAGGCATCCCTGCTAGCGAGTGGGGGATTGGACCCTGAGGTGGTGCGCAAGCTGGTCAGACGCCCGGCCGTGGCGCGGCGGTATCTCGCTGTCGAAGGTCATCGCGCGCTGTCGGCGAACGATGATCTGCTGCCGTTCGCCGTTCGATCCCTGATCGATTTGGACCTCGCATCGCGAGCCACTTCACCGGCCGAATCACTCGCGATGGCGTTGGCACGTGCACACATTCCGGATCCGCCGGCGAGCTTCGGCGTCATCCGGGCCAGAGATGTGCTCTCGGCCAGTGCCGCGGCCGCACATATGGAGTCACAGGGCGCGCACGTGCCGCGGCGCGAGCAGAAGAACCTGGCCGACCTCGACGACGTCGATGACGGTGTGGAGGTCACGGACCCGTTCTCGAGTCCTGTGGGTGGTGGCGGTGCCCTAGGGAAAGTTTTACAGCATCTGATGAGCAGAGTACGTCAACTCGGTGGGGGCGGACCGCCAGGCGCAGAGACGCCTACTCATCGCTCGCACAATGGAATTCGAGGCATCGGTTTGGTCACATCAACCGCAGCACCGCCTTCGGGACTCGACGGTATCGAGGAGTACTCAGACGGCGGCTGGAAGTATCCCGAGTGGGACGTTCATCGCCGCGGCTACCGACCTGACTGGTGCACAGTGCATGAGATCGACCCTCCAGCGCAACCGGATTCGATGCTCGACCGACCAGATGTCCATGCGTTGAGGCGGCCACTCACTCGGCTCGGCATCGGGCTCGACCGGGCTCATCGGCAGGCGCAGGGCGACGACATCGACGTAGACGCAGCGGTGGAGGCGCGAGTGGAAACGCTTGCGGGATCGGCGCCAGAGGAGGCAGTGTATCTGGATAACCTGCGCAGACGCCGCGATCTCGCGGTGCTGGTACTGCTCGATGTGTCGGGATCCGCCGCAGAGGCCGGCACGTTGGGGGAGACGGTGCACGAGCAGCAGCGTGCCGCCGCGGCGGCGCTGACCGTCGCACTGCATGAGCTCGGAGACCGGGTGGCGCTGTACGCCTTTCAATCTCAAGGCCGCTCAGCGGTGTCCATGATGCCGATCAAGCGATTCGACGACAACCTCGACGCGACGGCCATGCGACGTCTCGGCAGCCTGACGCCTGGTGCGTATTCGCGGCTTGGCGCGGCGATTCGCCATGGCACCTCCGTCATTGCGGAGAAGGCGGGAACGTCACGGCGCTTGCTCGTGGTGTTGTCCGACGGGCTGGCCTACGACCACGGATACGAACGCCTGTATGGCGCCGCTGACGCACGCCGCGCGCTTGGAGAAGCGCGAAGAAAGGGCATCGGTTGTCTGTGCCTGACCATCGGGGCGGCAACGGATCAGGGTGAGCTCGCCCGAGTGTTCGGCACGGCCGCGCATGCGTCGATTCCCAAGCCCGCGCAGTTAGGGAATGTGATCGGCCCGTTGTTCCGCGCCGCGCTGCGCACAGCAGAGCTGCGGCGGCGGGTGTCCCCGGCGCGAAGACCTTGAACCAAACATCTGTTCCGCGTTAGTCTGCGGAAGATTCTCACGAGAGGAAACTATGCCGGTGAAGGCGCCGCGGCCGTATTACGTGCCAGTCGCGAACGAGGAGCAGGTGTTCAAGGCGGCTTTCAACCAGGGCCTCTCAATTGTGCTGAAGGGCCCGACCGGCTGCGGGAAAACCCGATTCGTCGAGGCGATGGCGCACGATCTCGACCGGCCTCTTATCACTGTTTCCTGCCATGACGATCTGACGACGGCTGACCTCGTCGGACGATTCCTGTTGCGTGGCGGCGACACCGAATGGGTCGACGGGCCCTTGACGCGTGCGGTGCGCGACGGCGCGATCTGCTACCTCGACGAAGTAGTCGAGGCCCGCCAGGACACCACTGTTGTTCTGCATCCGTTGGCCGACCACCGTCGCCAGTTGCCCATCGAACGCCTGGGGAGCACGCTGGACGCCGCACCGGGTTTCTGCCTGGTGGTGTCCTACAATCCCGGCTATCAAAGCGTGCTCAAGGATCTCAAGGATTCGACACGACAGCGAATGGTCGCAATTACCTTCGGTTTTCCCTCGCCCGATGTCGAGGAGAAGATCGTCGCCAACGAAGCAGGGATCGACCACGATCGGGCGGTCGAACTCGTGCGTTTGGGCCAGGCGATCCGCCGACTGGAAACCGGGGGACTGCGCGAGGTCGCATCGACGCGCGTGCTGATCGCGGCCGGGCGGCTGATCGCCGAGGGGCTCACTCCTCGCGAGGCCGCTTGTGCCGCAATCGCCGGACCGCTCACCGATGACGCGACGGTCACCCGCGGCCTGGCAGAGATGATCGACGCCTACCTGACAGACGGGCAGACGTGACCAAATGATTGACCCGCGCGAGCAGCCTCGCTAGGGTCAGAACAAATATTAGGTTTCATGCCTGCATCGCGAGCTGCACGCCAACGGAGGTGCGATGTCCTACGAGAGCACAGCGGAGCCGATCAAGGTCGGCTATCTGATGGACTTCACCTTGCCGCCCGGATTCTCCGAGGAGCTGTTGGCCTCGTTCACTCAGACGTTCGAGCTCGTCTTCTTCGAGGCGGTCGAGCAGGGTCTGATGGACAGGCCTGTGCAGATGATCTACCGCGAGGTAGAGGGCCTGCCCAAGGGTTCGGTGAAGGCTGTTATCGACGCGTTCGGCGAACTCGTCGACGCGGGCTGCCTGGTGGTTTTCGGACCGAACATCACCGACAACTGTGTTCCGGTGCGCGAGGCGATCGAGGAGCGGTTCAAGGTGCCTGCGATAAGCGTCACCGGGACCGACGATTGGCTCGGCGAGTGGACGTTCGCTTTCCCTCAGGGCTCGATGACCGACGAGCCGATTTTCCTGACCGACCTGGTCGCCAAGCGCGGACTCAATGAGATCGGCGTGCTGGTCGAACAGAATCTCATCGGCGAGAGCTACCTCAGAAATCTGCGAAGTGCATGTGCGCGCAAGGGCGTTCGCATCGTCGCGGAGGCTGCTATTGCGCAAACGGCGCAGGACATCACCGAGGCGGTCAACACGCTGTACGAGGCCAAAGCTCAGGCGATCGTGCACCTCGGGTTCGGATTCGGCATCGTCTTCATCAATCCGGCCCTCGAGGCGGTCGGTTGGGATCCACCGCGATTCACCACCACAGCTTTTCAAAACGCCTGGGTGAACCCGATCATGTGGAACGCCTTCCTCGGCTGGGTCGGGGTGGACCAATACGACGAAAACAACCCCGTTGGCCAGGCTTGGCTCGACCGGTATGCGAAGGCGTATGGCGGCAGCCGTCCCGAATACTGCGTCTCGGTCGTCAACCACGATGTTGCAGCCACGCTGGTGCGCGCGTTCACCGACGCTCATCCGCTCAGCCCGCGCGGCGTCAAGGAGGCACTCGAGCGGGTGAAGATGATGCCTGCTGCGTCGGGAGCGCCGGGAACCCGTGTGTCGCTGGGTAAATGGACTCGACGGGCATGGATGGGCTCGGGCTATCTGGTGGCAAGGACGCTCGATGCGGACGGTATCAACTCTCACCTCGTCGATCGCTTCGGAGAGGACTGACCATGACGACTCAAGCAGAGTTGGGCCCCACATCGGTTGAGCCAAAAGCGAAGACGGGCCCGAACTGGGGCCGGGTGATCGCTCTGCTCGCGTGGCTCGGCTTCCTCGGGTTGTTCGCCGCCGTTGCGCGGACGGATGTCGATCCGCGAGTTGCGAATCCGAACGTCGACGGGCGGCCTCGCCCTGTCGGGTTCCTGACGGGATTCGATCACTGGCAGGTCATTCCGCAGGTAGGCGCCTTGATCATGGTTGTGGTGCTGACTATCGTCTTCATCCGCGGGTGGCGTAGGAACCCCGGCAGTCCGGTGCTGATGATGGTGTTGGTGACGACGCTGATCGTCTGGCAGGACCCGATCATGAACTGGTCGCCGTATGCGGTGTACAACCCGGCGTTGTTGCACTGGCCGGAGTCTTGGCCCCTGATCATGATGTCGCCGACCGTGGAACCCTGGATCGTGTTCGGATACGTGACGTTCTATTTCGGCCCGTATTTCCCGGCGATCTGGATTCTTCGCAAAATGCAGGCCAAGCGCGGGCCAGAAGCGTTCGTCGCCCGCCACCCGCTGATCAGCTTGGGTGCTCTGGTGCTGGTGATTGGCTTCATTTTCGACGCCATTCTGGAAGTCAGCCTGGTGCGCACCGGGCTGTACATCTATTCACAGGCGATCCCGTTCGGAACATTGTTCGCAGGCAGCACCTTTCAATTCCCGCTGATTTGGGAGTCGCTGTCGGTGACCTTCGTGATGATCCCGGCTGCCATCCTCGTCTACCGCGATGACACCGGTAAGTCGGTGGCGGAGAAGCTTGCCGCGAAAGCCAAGCTGTTTCCGACCAGGCCGGTACTCGGCACGTTCCTGGTGATGTTCGCGATCATCAACGTGTCGTATTTCGCCTACGGCGGCTGGTTCTGGGCGATCAAGGCCAGTGGGCTCGCCACCTCGGTCGCCTGTCCGTGGCCCTTTCCTGAGGCCAAAGTGTATGACCCGCAGGGGTATTACGAGCAGAACGGCGCCGAGGGCCCATATTCGGTAGGTAAATGGTCCACCTGGCAGCAGGGTCTGCCTGACGGTCGCCCCGATGTTGAGCTCGGCTCGAAGAGTCAACGTTGTGCGCCGGAAAGTGCGAATGGCTGAGCCGCGCAGCGTCGTCATCACGGGTGCCTCGCGGGGGCTGGGCTTCGCGTCCGCGTGCCATCTCTATAAGCAGGGCTGGCGCGTGGTGGCCGCGATGCGATCCGTCGATGCAGGCATGGAACGCCTGCGCGAGGCGACCGGAGCCCCGGAGGACGACCCGCTCCTGATCGGTGTGCCGCTCGATTTGACCGACGCCGCGTCGGTCACCGCTGCAGCGAAATCGATTGAGGAAGCTGTCGGCGCACCGTACGGTCTGGTCCACAACGCCGGCATCGCCGCGGCCGGGATGGTCGAGGAAACACCGCTGAGCCTCTGGGAGCAGATGTTCGCGACGAACATCTTCGGCCCCGTCGCATTCACCAAAGCGCTCCTGCCTGCCATGCGGAAGGCGGGACAGGGCCGCATCGTGCTCGTCTCGAGCGTGGGTGGTGTACGTGGAATGCCCGCCACTGCACCCTATTCCGCTGTCAAGGGCGCACTCGAACGCTGGGGCGAGGCGATGGCAGGCGAAGTCGCCTCGTTCGGCATCGGGGTCACCGTGTTGGTCACCGGCACGTATGACACCGACATCATCACCGATGCCGGCACGACGGACTCCCGCGACTTTGACGGGCCCTACGCGCCTCACCACAGCACCATGGACAAGCGTGGTCGGGCGATGATGAAGCTCGCCGCCAAGTCACCGGAGGAGTTCGCCGTTGGGCTCGCGAAGGCGCTCGACGACAAGGCGCCGTTCGTGAAGCGGCCAGTCGGGCCGGACGCGCGAATGCTGTTGATCGTCAACCGATTACTGCCTGGAGCGGGTCTGCACCATATGACCCGACTGATGATGGGAATCCCGCGCTACGGCGCGCTGCGAGGAGATGGGAAGAATGCCTGACGTTCGGTTCGAGACCAAGATGTTGATCGACGGCAAGCTCGTCGACGGCGAAGTCGGCACCTTCACCAATGTCAATCCCGCCAGCGAAGAGGTGCTTGGCGAAGTCGCCGACGCGTCGAAAGCCGACATGCACCGCGCCATCGACGCCGCCCGTCGCGCCTTCGACGAAACCGACTGGTCCACCAACCACTCCTTCCGGCAGCGCTGCCTGCTGCAACTGCACGAGGCAATCGAGGCCGAAAAGGAGGAGTTGCGTGAGGAACTCATCCTCGAGGTTGGCTGCCCCCGCGCGGTCACCTTCGGTGCTCAACTGGACGCGCCGCTGGAGGACGGGCTGAAATATCCGGCCCGGCTCATCGGTGAATACCCGTGGGAGACATCGCTGGGCGACACGGTGGTTTCCCTCACCGGGGCGAACACCACCCGCAAGGTATGGCGTGAGCCCGCCGGTGTGGTCGGCGCGATTGTGCCGTGGAACTTTCCTTTCGAAGTGACGATCCAAAAGCTCGGGCAGGCCTTGGGAACGGGTAACACCGTTGTGTTGAAGCCGGCACCCAACACGCCGTACAACGCGACACGGCTGGGCCGGCTGATAACCGAGAACACCGATATTCCGGCCGGTGTGGTGAATGTCGTAACAGCGTCGGATCACCTTGTCGGCGAAGAGCTCACGCTGTCGCCGAAGGTGGACCTGATCTCATTCACCGGTTCGACCGTCGTGGGCAAGCGAATCATGGAAAAAGGCGCGGCGACCATGAAGCGCCTGTTCCTCGAACTCGGCGGCAAGTCGGCCACGATCGTGCTCGAAGACGCCGACTTCGCGCTGGGCTGCATGATCGGCATCGGGGTCTGCATGCACGCCGGCCAGGGGTGCGCGATGCCCACCCGGATGCTGCTGCCGCGCTCACGCTACGACGAGGGCGTCGAAATCCTCAAGGGCATCTACGAAGGCATCGCGCCGGGTGACCCGCAGGACCCCGCAGTGCTCTGCGGCCCAGTCATTTCGGATAGACAGCGCAGCCGCGTTCGCGGCTATATCGAGAAGGGCGTCGAAGAGGGCGCCAGGCTTGTCGTCGGCGGCCCAGAAGCGCCGGACGGATTGAACAAGGGCTACTTCGTCAAGCCGACGTTGTTCGCCGACGTCGACAACTCGATGACCATCGCACAGGAAGAGATCTTCGGACCGGTGCTCGTCGTCATTCCCTATCAGGACGAAGACGACGCGGTCCGGATCGCCAACGACAGCCCCTACGGCCTTGCGGGCAACGTCATGGCCGGCACCGTGGAGCGCGCGCTGGCCGTTGCCAAGCGGTTGCGTGCCGGATTCATCGGCCTCAATGGCACTGCCGGTTACGGCGCCGATACGCCGTTCGGTGGCTATAAGGCCAGCGGCGTCGGCCGCCAGAACGGCATCGCCGGATTCGACCAATACACGGAGATCAAGTCAGTCGCCTATCCGGCTGGGTAAAGGAGCATTTCGTGCAGCTGTTTGACGACCTCGAGGATTTCGGGGAATTCGACGACTTCGTGTCGGGCGACGTACGGGACCCGTACACCGAGCTCGCCCGACTGCGCGGCGAGGAACCCGTACAGAAGATCGAGATCCCGGGAATGCCGGGTGAAGAGGGTAAGCCCATCTTCATGGTGTACCGCTATGAGGAAGCGCAGCAGATGTTGCGTGACAACGAGACCTTCTCGTCCTCGATCATCATTCAGGCGTTCGGCGATGTCTTCGGCAAGCACGTCATGCTTGGAATGGACGAGCCAGAGCACGGGCGACACCGAGCACTAGTGTCAAAGGCGTTCTCGCAGAAGGCGTTGGCGCGCTGGGAAGACGATCTGGTCGGAAAGGTGGGCAGCGCACTGATCGACCGCTTCGCCGATCGCGGCAGCGCAGATCTGGTGAAGGAGTTCAACTTTCCCTATCCGACGCTGATCATCGCCGGCCTGTTGGGCCTGCCGCAGGAGGACTACGCACAGTTTCAAAAGTGGTCGATCTCCCTGTTGTCGTTCACCGTCAACCCTGAGCGCGGTCGTGAGGCGTCGCAGGCGCTGGCTGAGTATTTCGCACCAATCCTTGCCGCGCGGCGCGAAGACCCGCGCGACGATCTGATCAGCGGACTGGCTGCGGCAGAGATCGAGGGCGAGAAGCTGTCGGACGAGGAGATCTTCTCGTTCTTGCGGCTGCTACTTCCCGCCGGTGTCGAGACCACATACCGGGCGCTCGGCAACCTGCTGTTCGGATTGCTGTCCGATCCCGAACAGCTCGAGGCTATCCGCGCCGACCGATCGTTGCTGCCGCAGGCGATCGAAGAGGCGGTGCGCTGGGAGCCTCCGCTGATGATGATCACGCGCGTGGCGAGCCGTGACACCGAACTCGGCGGAGTCCAGATCCCGGAGGGTTGTTCAGTGATGCCCGTGCTGGGCGCGGCCAACCGGCAAGACGAGCGGTATGCCGATCCGAATCGATTCGACGTCTTCCGCGATATCAAACCGAATATCGGGTGGGGTCATGGCGTTCACGTCTGCCTCGGCATGCATCTCGCACGGTTGGAAATGCGGGTGGCGATGAACCTGCTACTCGACCGCCTGCCGAACATGCGGCTGGATCCCGCGGCCGACGACGCCTATATCCGCGGGCAGGTCTTCCGTTCGCCGACCTCGGTGCCGATCCTCTTCGACCCCGCAGAGGTGTCCGCGTGAGCGATTTCGAGACGGTCGATTTCTTCACCGACGAATCGCTGGTGCCCGACCCGTATCCATACTTCGATCACCTCAGATCGAAATGCCCTGTGGCGCAGGCGACTCCGTTCAACATCCTGGCTGTCACCGGCTATGAGGAAGCACTTGCGGTTTATAAAGACCCGGCGTTCTCGTCGTGTGTCTCGGTCGCGGGCCCGTTCTCGGGCCTGCCTTTTGGGCCGGATGGCCGCGACGACGTGACGGAGTTGATCGAGCAGCACCGCGACACGGTCCCGATGGCCGAACACATCACGTCGCAAGACCCCCCGCTGCACACTCGGACCCGCAGTTTGTTGAACAAGCTGATCACGCCGAAGCGCCTCAAAGAGAACGAGGACTTCATGTGGCGGTTGGCCGACCAGCAGCTCGACACATTCATCGAACGCGGGCAGTGCGAATTCCTCGAGGATTACGCGAAGCCGTTCTCACTGCTCGTCATCGCGGACCTCCTCGGGGTGCCGGCGGAAGACCACGAAGAGTTTCGCGCCGTCTTCGGGGGCGAGCTGGTCGGTCAACTCGGCGACGATGCCCCGACGACGCACAACCCGCTGCAGTGGCTCAACGACAAGTTCTGCAGCTACATCGAGGATCGCAGGCGTGCGCCGCGCGAGGACGTGTTGACCGGACTCGCGCAGGCCAAACACGAGGACGGAT
Organism: Mycobacterium sp. JS623; assembly: GCF_000328565.1. Lineage (NCBI taxonomy): Bacteria > Bacillati > Actinomycetota > Actinomycetes > Mycobacteriales > Mycobacteriaceae > Mycobacterium > Mycobacterium sp. JS623. The sequence continues at coordinate 2,291,100 of NC_019966.1, forward strand.
CGACGCCCGACATCGAGGATGTCATGAATCTGTCGACGTTCCTGTTCGCCGCTGGCACCGAGACGACGACCAAACTCGTCAGCTCGGCGGTCCGGATCATCGGCGAACAACCGGATTTCGAGAAAGCTCTGCGTGAGGACCGCAGCAAGATTCCGGCCTTTCTCGAAGAGACACTGCGGATGGAGAGCCCCGTCAAGTCCCACTTCCGGATGGCGTGTACGACAACCACCATCGGAGATGTACAGGTGCCCGCAGGAACGACCGTCATGCTGTTACCGGGGGCGTGCAATCGTGACGGACGAAAGTTCGCCGACCCCAATGTCTTCAACCCGGACCGACCGAACGTGCGCGAGCAGATCGCGTTCATCCGGGGTGCGCACTCCTGCCCGGGGGCGCCGCTGGCGCGGGCGGAGGGCCGGATCTCTCTGAACAGGATTCTCGACCGGATGGCCGACATCACGATCTCCGAGAAGCATCACGGCCCAGCCGATGACCGCCACTACGCATACGAGCCGACGTTCATCATGCGCGGTCTTTCCGAACTGCACATCACGTTCACACCGGTCCATTAACCCGTGAGCAGACGCAAAATGCCCCGACACGCCGACGAAAATGGGCACTTTACGTCTGCTCGCGCCAAGAAGGAGCACGACATGACCGGAAGGCTTGCCGTGAAGGCGATCGGACGTCGTGTGGTGGCAAGAATCGCCGATGTGCGGGAACGTGATTAGTGCGGTGGGGCAACTCATCATGCTCGGCACGCTGTTCGGGCTGATCGCCGTGACCATTGGACTGGTCATCTATTTCGACCCCGAAGCGCGCGGCAGCGCGAGCGACGAGCGCGATCAGTGAACCCGGAGTTGACCCCACTGTTGACGGCGGCCAACGCCTTTGGCTGGCTCAGCGGCATCGCGTTCACCGCCGCGGGGATCTATCTGAGCGTTCGCCGTGGCCGGTTGCACCCGCTGCTTTTGTTGTGCATCTCGGCGATTTCCTTCTCCTGGATCGAAGCGCCGTACGACTGGGCGATGTATGCGCAGTTTCCACCGGCACTTCCACGGATGCCTTCGTGGTGGCCATTGAACGTGACGTGGGGCGGTTTACCGTCGTCAGTGCCTCTGGGCTATATCGGTTACTTCTGCATACCCGCGGTAGTCGGCGCCGCGCTCGGGCGACGGTTGAGCGCGCGATTCCACTGGCGCATGCCGATCACGCTGTTGATCGTCGGCCTCGTCGTCGGCTTCTGCTGGGCTCTGCTGTTCAACGGGGGTCTTGGCGCCCGGCTCGGAGTCTTCTACTACGCGTATGTGATTCCCGGTCTCGGACTCTTCGAGGGCAGCCTGCACCAGTATCCGATCTACGACGCGATCGCGATGGGCATCCAGATGATGGTCTTCACCTACCTTCTTGGCCGGACGGATTCGCAAGGCCGCAATGTCATCGAGATGTGGTCGGACAGGTTATCGAAGACGCGCCTGCAGTCGGCGGTGCTATCCGTCGTCGCAGTCATCGTCATCGGAAACGTGCTCTACGGCGCGGTTTTCGCGCCACACCTTGTCACGAAGCAGCTGGGCTACGTGACCTCCGGGCCCGATGTGCAGTTATTCCCGGGCGTGCCGAACCAGCCTCGCTAGCCTGCAACCGCTGAGGCGATCGCCGCGGCGGAACGGTCGACGTCCTCGTCGGTCGTCGACCAGTTCGAAAACGACACCCGCAGCACATACTCGCCGTTCCATGTTGTCCCTCCGAGCCAGCACGTGCCGTCACGCTGGATTGCGGTGACCGCGGCGCGGTTGGCTTCGTCGCCGCCGGGCAAGCGGACCAGCACTTGGTTGAGCACGACGTCGTTGAGCACTTCAGCGCCGGGAATAGTGCTGAGCTGCTTGGCCATTCGGCGTGCCTGAGCGCAGTTGCGATCAACCATCTCGGCAATCCCCGCGCGACCGAGAGAACGGATCGCGGCGTAGACGGGCACCGCCCGCGCCCTGCGCGAACTTTCCGGCACATAGTTGGTGTTGTCGCGCTGGCCGGGATCGGCGACCAGATACGGGCCTGCCAAACGCATCGCGGCGAGGTGAGCGTCTGGGTCGGCGACGATCGCCATCGCGCTGTCGTACGGCACGTTGAGCCACTTGTGTGCGTCGACGGCCCAGGAGTCTGCCCGCTCGAGGCCCGCGGTGAGGCACCTCGTCCGTGGAGATGCAGCGGCCCACAGCCCGAACGCGCCGTCGACGTGCAGCCATGCGCCGTGCCGCGCGCACACGTCGGCAATCGGCCCGAACGCGTCGAACGCACCGGTGGCCACGTTGCCCGCCTGTGCGCACACAATCGTCGGTCTGCCGTTGGCTGCCAACGTGTTTCCAAGCGCATCGGGATCCATCCGGCCCTGTGCGTCGACGGATACTCGGATGGCGGTCTGCTCACCAAGACCCAGGAGTCGTAGCGATGTGTAGATAGTCGCATGGGCCTGCTCGCCGCACACGATGCGCACCGGCGGCGCACCAATCAGTCCGTCGCGCTCGACATTCCAGCCCGCGCGCCCGAAGACGGCGTGCCGCGCCGCGGCAAGGCAGGTGGTGTTGGCGCCCTGGCCGCCGGTGACGAAGCCGACGCTCGCCGAGTCCGGTAGGCCGAGAAGCTCGAGCGCCCACGCCGAGGCGATCTCCTCGATGGCTGCCGCGGCGGGGGACAGCGAGTGGAAGGCTGCGCACTGGTCCCAAGCCGACACCAGCCAGTCCGCAGCCAGCGCAGCGGGCAGCGCGCCACCGATAACAAATCCGAAGTGGCGCGGTCCCGGTGCTGCGACCAGGCCCGGTTCGGCGCCGGCCGCCAGCGCGTCGATCACGGCGGCAGGGTCCTCGCCATGTTCGGGTAAGGGCCCGCCGAGGACGTCTCTGACGGCTGCTGCGTCGACACGGGCAGCTACCGGCCGCTCGTCGAGGGTCGCGAGAAAAGCCGCAGCGTGCTGTGCGGCAGCGCGAAGGCCGCCGGTGCGGTCAGGCATGAGCCGACCTTACGTCTATTCCCAGGGTGACAACGCGACAGCGCGATGCATAGCTGGAAGTATGTAGTTCGCTCAGCCGTTACGTTCGCTCCCCAGACGTCACCCGGGGTCGCTGCCCACAAAGGATTTCGAATTCGGTACTTTCCAACCCGTCGTGGCTGGCGGCAGACTGCACCGTCGCAGATGCCGCCAATATCCCTGTGAAGTGCCTGTGAAGTGAGAAAACCTCCCACGTATTGCCGCTATATAGGTCGAGTGATATAGATACGGTGTGAAAGTTAGGTCAGCTGACCAACACGCCGGGGAGTGCGTTGGCGACCTTCTCGATCAGGCAGTGGACCTGACCGTGCGGTTCCTGTCCGATCGCGCCGATCTGAGCGCGTCTGCCGCGTTTGCGATGAACAGGGTGTGCCGGGAAGGTCCCATTCGCCTGACGACGCTGGCCGCCAAGGAGGGGGTCAGCCAGCCGTCGATGACACAGCTGATCCAACGGCTGGAGCGGCTGGACTTGGTGGCCAGGCTCGCTGACCCCGACGATGGTCGCGCCGCTCTGATCGGCATCACTCAGCACGGTCAAAAGCTGCTCGACGAGCGCAAGCGCATGCGCCGCGATCGTCTGACGGCGTTGATGGAAACGCTGACGGCGGAGGAGGAGTCCGCGTTGTGGCTTTCTGCGCGCGTCGCACTTCCGATTCTGCTTCGGCTGGCCGAGAACGCAGATTGCCCATCGGATGATGTCGCGACGGAGCGAAAGGTGTTCGAGTGAAGGCCATTCCGGCGGGCAGGGTGCTCAAACGCATCTGGATACCGCTTGTTCTGGTGGTCGTGCTTGCGGTCTCGGGTCTGGTCGTGTCGCGCCTGCACAAGATGTTTGCTTCGCAGGACCTCAACGCGGGTGCGGGCGCGGGCATCGAGATCGTCCAGTTCAACCCCAAGGTCATGGTCTACGACGTCTACGGCGCACCGGGGACCACCGCCCAAATCAGCTATTTCGACCCCGACGCCAACGTGCACCAGATCAGCACATCGCTGCCCTGGTCGATCACACTGTCGACGACGCTGCCTGCGGTCAGCGCCAGTCTCATGGCGCAGACCGATGGCGACCAGATCGGATGCCGCGTCACGGTGAACGGAACTGTGCGTGAGGAGAAATCGGCCAATGGCGTCAACGCCCAGACCTACTGCCTGGTGAAGTCCGCATGACCCACGCCATCACCGAGCGCGAATCAACAAGCAGGCCAAAGCGGCCCGTCGTCCCCCACCTGATCCGCATCCTTGCACTGCCGATCGTCCTGTTCTGGATCGTCGTCGCTGTCGGAGTGAATGTGCTCGCGCCTCAGCTCGAGGTCGTCGGCGAATTGCACTCGGCGCCAATGGCGCCCGAGGACGCGCCGTCGATGATCGCAATGAAGCGGATGGGCGCCAACTTCCAGGAATTCAATACCAATGCCACGGTGATGATCGTGGTCGAGGGCCAGAAGCCACTGGGCCCCGACGCCCATGCCTACTACGACGAGATCATTCGCAAGCTGCGTCAGGATCCCAAACACATCCAGCACATTCAGGACTTCTGGGGCGACACCCTGACGGCGGCCGGGGCGCAGAGCCCTGATGGCAAGGCCGCCTACGTGATGCTGAACCTGGCGGGCGAACAGGGTCAGACCCTGGCCAACGAGGGTGTGGAGACCGTCCGCAAGGTCATCGAAGAAACGAAAGCCCCGCCAGGAGTTCAGGCCTACGTCGCCGGCCCCGCCGCGCTCACCGACGACCTGCACGTCATCGGCAACGCCAGCCTCGGCCAGATCACGTTGATCACGCTTGCCGCGATCGCCGGCATGCTGCTGGTTGTCTATCGGTCGATACGAACCACGCTGATCCAGTTGTTCCTGACGTTTCTCGGACTGCTGACCGCACGCGGCGTGGTCTCCATGCTGGCCACCCACGGCGCCTTCGGGCTGACGACGTTCGCGGGAAACATCCTCACGATGTTGGCCATCGCGGCGGCCACCGACTACGGCATCTTCATCTTCGGTCGATATCGCGAAGACCGCGGCATGGGTCTGGACAGGGACGACTCCTACTACGCCACGTTCAAATCCGTCGCGCCCGTCATCGTGGGTTCCGGGCTGACGATCGCTGGAGCGACGTACTGCCTGAGCTTCGCGCGGTTGCCCTACTTCTCCACCATGGGCGCTCCCGTCGCGATCGGCATGCTCGTGATTGTGGCGATCGCGGTCACCCTCGGTCCTGCCGTGCTCTTCCTCGGCAGCCGCGTCGGACTGTACGAGTCCAAGCGGCCTCCGCAGAGCAGGTTCTGGCGGCGTGTTGGCACCGCGGTAGTCCGTTGGCCCGCACCGATTTTCGTGGCCAGCTTGTTCGTGGTGCTGATCGGCCTCGTGGCCATCCCGGGGTATAAGCCGGCCTACAACGACCGCTACTACCTGCCCAAGGACGCGCCGGTGAACATCGGCTTCGCGGCTGCCGATCGGCACTTCTCGCAGGCGCGAATGAATCCCGACATCTTGATGGTCGAGGCCGACCACGACATGCGAAATCCCGCCGACATGCTGGTGCTGAACGCTGTGGCGCGAAACATGATGCACAGCGACGGCATCGCGATGGTGCAGAACATCACGCGGCCATTGGGGATTCCGATCCAGCACAGCTCGATCCCGTTCCAGACAAGTGTTCAGGGGCAGACGAGCAACATGAATCTGCCGTTTCAGCGGGATCAATTGGCCAATCAGCTCAAAACGATCGATGAGACGAACCGCTCTATCGACATTTTGGAGCAGCAGTATCAACTCTCGCTCAAGCAGACCGCGCTCACGCAGGACTCGGCTGCCAAGTCGCAGGAGCTACTGGAGACCACCGAGAAGCTACGAGACAACATCGCGAACTTCGACGACCAGTTCCGGCCGATCCGGAACTACTTCTATTGGGAACCGCACTGTTTCGACATTCCGCTGTGCGCCGCCACCAGATCCCTCTTCGACTCCCTAGACGGGATCGACGAGCTGACCGACAGAACGGGAGCGGTTCAGGGCAATACCGACCAATTGGCCGCCCTCGCTCCGCAACTGACGGCACTCCTGCCGCAAACGATCGCGTCGATGAAGGCCAGTAGGGACCTGTCGCTGGCGTCGTACAACTCGCAGAAGGCGCTACTCGACCAGATGGAGGCCTCCAACGACACGGCCCTGGCGATTGGCTCGAGCTTTGATCAAGCGAAGAACGACGACTTGTTCTTCCTGCCACCGGAAGCCTTCGACAACCCCGACTTCAAACGTGGTTTGGCGATGTTCCTTTCGCCCGACGGCAAGTCCGCGCGCATGTTCATCACGCACGAAAGCGACCCGGCGACGGTCGACGGCATCAAGCGCGTCGACTCGGAGAGAAAGGCCGCGCAGGAAGCCCTGAAGATGTCCTCGCTGTCCAACGCCAAGGTCTATCTGGGTGGAGTGGCGGCGACCTATAAGGACATGTCGGACGGCGCCAGGTACGACCTGATGATCGCTGTGGTGTCGTCGCTGACGCTGATCTTCATGATCATGCTCATTTTGACCCGAAGCGCGGTTGCCTCACTCGTCATTGTCGGCACGGCCGCCAGCTCGATCGCGGCATCGTTCGGCATCTCGGTGCTGCTCTGGCAGGACCTGTTCGGGATTCAGGTGCAATGGCTCGTCATGCTGATGTCGGTCATCATCCTGTTGGCCGTGGGATCTGACTACAACCTGCTGCTGGTGTCCCGGTTCAAAGACGAGATCCACGCGGGCCTCAAGACCGGCATCATTCGCTCGATGGCCGGTACGGGTGGTGTGGTGACGTCGGCCGGGCTGGTGTTCGCAGCCACCATGGCGGGGATGATGGGGAGCAAGCTCATCGTGCTGGCCCAGATGGGCTCCACGATCGCTATCGGATTGCTGATCGATACCTTCATCGTGCGGTCCTTGCTAATGCCGTCCATTGCAACGCTTTTGGGTCGGTGGTTCTGGTGGCCGCAAGTCGTTTACCCGCGCGGCGACTATCACTTCCTGCCACCTCAACCCGGACGTCGGTCAAAGGACGACCCCGATACGGTGGCGCTGCCGGCACAGGTATAGCCGGAGGAGCTACCCGGCAGACTGCTTGATTGCCTCGAGGAAATCGGCGACCAGTCGATTGGTTGCCGGCCGCCAGACGGCGGCAAGATCGGACCTCCGGCAGCCCGAGTTCGACAGCATCACATTCGGCGCGGTCCAGCAGCAGCGCACCGCTGCCGCTGCCCTGGACGGTGGGCGCGACGGCGACCGTCTCCAGCAACAGGTGGTCGTCGCGGTCCTCGGTCACGAGCGCGCCGACGACGGTCTCGTCGCCGAGAAGCACCCATACCCGGGAATGCGTGAGCGCCGCCGCGTAGTCGGCCGTCATCGGGGCAGGTGGCCTGCCGATGCGCTGGATGTACTTCGTGTACGCGTCGGTGATCAATTGGTGTATCGCTGGCAGGTCAGCAGCGGTAGCTCGTCGGATAGACGTCTGATCCACGAGTCTCCGCCTAGGGTGGACGGGTGCGCTCAACACCGAAGTGCTGGCTCACCGACATGGACGGTGTCCTCGTCCGCGAAGAACACGCCCTGCCCGGCGCAGCCGAATTCCTGCAGAGGTTGAGCGACCGTGCTCGGCCTTTCCTCGTCCTCACGAACAACTCGATCTTCACGCCGCGGGATCTGTCCGCCCGGCTGAAACGCTCGGGGCTGACCGTGCCGGAGGAATCGATCTGGACCTCAGGCTTGGCGACCGCGGCGTTTCTCCACGATCAGCAGCCCGGCGGGTCCGCGTATGTGATCGGCGAGGCCGGCCTGACCACGCCGTTGCATCAGCTCGGCTACACGCTGACCGATACCGAACCCGACTTCGTCGTGCTCGGCGAGACCCGCACGTACTCGTTCACCGCGATCACCAAGGCGATCCGGCTGATCCTTGGCGGCGCGCGGTTCATCGCGACCAACCCTGATGTGTCCGGCCCGTCTGCCGAGGGGCCGCTGCCCGCGACGGGCTCGGTCGCGGCCATGATCACCAAGGCCACCGGCAGGGATCCCTACTTCGTCGGCAAGCCGAACCCGATGATGTTCCGCAGCGCGATGAATCGCATCGAGGCACATTCGGAGAGCACGATGATGGTCGGCGACCGGATGGACACCGACGTCGTCGCCGGCATCGAGGCGGGCCTGGACACCGTGCTGGTGCTCACCGGGTCGACCACTGTCGCTGACATCGCGCGGTATCCATTCCGGCCCGGTCGCGTGCTGGACTCGATCGCCGACTGCATCGAACTCGTTTGATCAATGGCCGACATCGAACTGATCGGGGTGCCGTTCGACGGCTATGGGCGCGCCGGACATCAAGCGCGCGCCGCTGCCGCACTGCGCGACGCCGGGCTTCGCGACGCGTTCGACCATCACCATGTCATCGATGACGACGACCTCGCGTTACCCGACCAGGATCCGGGCCGCGGCGAGTCGACCAGCCTGATCAACGAGCGGGCACTGCTGGCCATGACCGACGCGCTCAACCGCAAGGTCGGGGAAGTGATCAGCGCGGGCCGGTTTCCGTTCGTCTACGGCGGTGATTGCTCCACGCTGCTCGGCATCGTGACCGGACTGCGCGATCACGTCGGCGACGTCGGGCTGGTGTTCATCGACGGTCACGAGGACACGATGCCGCTGGACGTGTCTGAGGATGGCGAGGCTGCCAACGCCGAGATCGGGTTGCTGCTCGGTTTGACGGGTCGGCTGCTGACCGGCGAGCTCGGCGATCGGCTGCCCGCGCTGCGGCCCGAGCAATTGGTGATCCTCGGTCCTCGCGACGACGACTGGCGGCGGCAGTTCAACGTAGGAACGCTTGCCGATTCACGGGTGTGGCTCGCACCGCTGGCAGAAGTCGCCGACGACCCTTCCGGCGCGGGACGCCGGGCGATCGAGCGGCTATCGGGTCAGGTGGACCGGTGGTGGTTGCACATCGACCTCGACGTGCTGGATCCCGTCGATTTTCCGGCGCAGGGCCTGCCTGATGTCGAGGACGAACCCGGCGGCCTGACGTGGGATCAGCTCACAGATCTCGTCTCGGCGCTGTTCACCGGGACGGCGTCGTGTGTCGGCGGCAGCATTGCGATTTACGATCCGGATCAGGACCCCGACGGTGCCGGTGCGGCGCAGATCGTGGCGTTCATCCGAAACGTGTTGGTACGTCCGACAATCAGTCCCTAGGAGCCCGGTTGGCCGAACCGATCGATGAGCATTTCACCGCGACCATCTCCGCGCTTCGTGCCGGACAGCGGCGCTCATCCGATGATGCGTTGCTCGGGTTGTTCGACGCGCAACTCGGCAGTCGCCATCTCGATCTGGCCGCGCGGTGGCTGCGATCGAAGGGCAAAGGCTACTACACCATCGGCTCGTCCGGGCATGAGGGCAACGCGGCGGTGGCCGCGGCCCTGCGGCCCACCGATCCTGCTTTGCTGCACTATCGTTCGGGTGGCTTCTTCCTGGCACGCGCCGCGCAAGTCGGGGGCCGAGACCCGTTGCGGGACGTGCTTCTTGGACTGGTGGCGGCCACCGAAGAACCGATCGCCGGCGGCCGGCACAAGGTGTTCGGCCGCCACGACCTGAACATCATTCCGCAGACGTCGACCATCGCGTCGCATCTGCCTCGGGCAGTCGGGGTCGCGTTTTCCATCGCCCGTGCCCGCAAGCTGGGGGTGGCGTGTCCGTGGCCCGACGACGCGCTCGCGGTCTGCAGCTTCGGCGACGCGTCGGTGAATCACTCGACCGCCGTCGGCGCGATCAACGCGGCGCTACATTCGGCGTATCAGGGGGTGCCGATGCCGTTGCTGTTCGTCTGCGAGGACAACGGGATCGGTATCAGCGTCACGACGCCACGCGGATGGATCGCCCACACCTACGGAAACCGGGAGGGGCTAACATATTTCGACGCTGACGGCTGGGATGCGGCGGCGACGTTAGCGGCCGCCGCCGACGCCGCGGCCTGGGTGCGCACCCACCGTCGCCCGGCCTTCCTGCATCTGCGGATGGTCCGGCTGATGGGGCACGCGGGTTCCGACTACGAGCCCGCCTATCGCCGCCCCGACGAGATAGCGGCCGACTACGACCGGGATCCGGTGCTGTGCACGGCCTTGGCCTTGATCGACGGTGGAGTACTGACGCCTCAGCAGGTGCTCGACCGTTATGAGGCCAAGCGTGCCAACGTAATTGAGGCAGCGGAGGCGGTCGCTGATCTACCGCAGCTCGACACCGCGGCTGCGGTCATGAGGCCGCTGCAGGACAGCTTTTCGGATGCCGCGGCCGCATCGCCGGAATCTCTTGCCGCGACGGTCAGATCGGGTGGGCCGGATGCTCCGTTGACGGTCGCGCTGGCCATCAACCGCGCGTTGCACGACATCTTGGACCGCTATCCGGAGGCGATGATCTTCGGTGAGGATGTCGCTCGCAAGGGCGGCGTATATGGCGTCACCCGTGGGCTTCTCGGCAAGACCAGTTCGGCGCGGGTGTTCGACACGCTGCTCGACGAGCAGTCGATCCTCGGTCTTGCACTGGGAGCGGGGGTGTCGGGACTGCTGCCGATTCCCGAGATCCAGTACCTGGCCTACTTTCACAACGCCTCGGATCAAATTCGCGGCGAGGGCGCGACGCTGCAGTTCTTCTCCAACCGGCAGTACCGCAATCCGATGGTGGTTCGGGTGGCCGGCTACGGATACCAGAAGGGCTTCGGCGGACACTTTCACAACGACGACTCGATTGCCGCGATTCGCGACATCCCCGGAGTCGTCATCGCATCGCCGGCGCGACCCGACGATGCCGCCGCGATGCTGCACACCTGCGCTGCCGCGGCGAAAGCGGCCGGCGTCGTATGCGTGTTCCTCGAACCGATCGCGCTTTATCACACCCGCGATCTGCACGATGAGGGCGACGACGGCTGGCTTGCGCCGTATCCGGAGGCCGGCGCGCCGCTTGGGCGTGCCCGCACGTATGGCGATGGCACAGACCTGACGATGCTCACGTTCGGCAACGGGGTGCGGATGAGTCTGCGGGTGGCTCGCACGCTGGAGTCGGTGGGCATTCGCGCCCGCGTCGTCGACCTGCGGTGGCTGGCGCCGATGCCGGTGGACGACTTGGTGCGCGAGGCGAACGCGACCGGCCGGGTGTTGATAGTCGACGAGACCCGATCGACCGGCGGCGTGGGCGAGGGCATGCTCGCTGAACTGCTTGACCACGGCTACACCGGCGCGGTCGAGCGGGTGGCCAGCAGGGACAGCTTCATCCCGCTCGGCGACGCCGCGCTGGAGGTGTTGCTGTCGGAGGAGACGATCGAGGCCGCAGCGATCAAACTAGCCGGCTCCTGACTGCTCGCCGAAACTGCGGCGAGATCGCGATTCATCAGCATTTGTCGATCTCCCCGCAGTCTCGCGGGGGTGAACCAGGCGCTTGATAGCTTGACCAGATGAGCGCAGATGCCGCGCGGCCGCTGGCCGGGGTGCGGATCGTCGAGATCTCCAGTTTCGTCGCGGTGCCGTTGGCGGGGATGACGCTGGGCCAACTCGGCGCCGAGGTGATCCGCGTCGACCCCATCGGCGGTGCCGCCGACTACCACCGCTGGCCCGTCACCGGCGACGGCGAGAGTATCTACTGGGCCGGGCTGAACAAGGGCAAGCGTTCCGTCGCTGCAGACTTCCGCTCGGCTGAAGGCCAGGACCTGGTCCAGCGACTGATCGCCGACAGCGGCATTCTGATCACGAATGTCGCAGGGCGCGAATGGCATTCGTACGGCACGCTGACGCGGCTGCGGCCCGACGTGATTCATGTCGAGGTGTCCGGCCGTGTCGACGGTGGCACCGGCGTCGACTACACCGTCAATGCGGGAATCGGCTTTCCGTTGGTCACCGGTCCCGCCGAACTCGCGACACCGGTGAATCACGTTCTGCCCGCATGGGATGTCTCGTGTGGCATCTACACCGCGCTGGCCGTCGTGACCGCGTTGCGGCATCGCGACGCGACCGGGCAGGGGCAGCGGATCAGCATTCCGTTGGAGAACGTCGCGTTGGCCACGGCAGGCAATCTCAGCCTGTTCACCGAAGTGATGGTGAACGGCACAGCGCGCGAGCGGATCGGCAACTCGGTGTATGGCCAATACGGTCAGGACTTCACCAGCAGTGACGGGACGTCGTTCATGATCGTCGCGCTGACCGGGCGGCACTTTCGCGACCTGATTGAACTCACCGGAACGACGAAAGCCGTAGCCGCGCTGGCCGACACACTCGACGCCAACTTTTCCGATGAAGGGGAGCGGTACCGCCACCGCGGCGCTTTATCCGGATTGTTCACCGAGTGGTTCTCACAACACACTGCCGAAGAGGTCACCGCGGGATTGTCGGGCACGTCCGTGTTGTGGGAGCGCTACCGCACATTCGCCGAAACGGCCGCCGACGAGCGGGTGCTCGCCAACCCGATGTTCAGCCGACTCGACCAGCCGCGGATCGGGCAATACCTGGCGCCTGGGCTGCCACTCGAGATCAACGGCGACTACCCATCAGCGGTCGCCGCACCGGCACTAGGCGACGACACCGCGGCGGTGCTCGGCGAGTGGCTGGGAATGAGTCCCGACGAGATCGGTGGGCTCACCGAGTCGGGCATCGTCGCATGAGCGCGCTGCTGAAACTGCTCGAGGTTGGGCCGGGCGCCGACGCGGATACCTGGATCGGCCCTGCCAGTGGCCCCGCCGGAAAGCGTTCGTACGGAGGGCAATTCGTCGCACAGAGCCTGGCCGCCGCGTATCGAACCGTCGACGCCGGCCGCCAACCGACCAACATGCACCTGCAGTTCCTGCGCGGCGGTGAGGCCGGTGATCCCGTCGAGTACACGGTGGCGCGAGTGTTCGACGGTAGGACCGCGGCGGCGCGGCGCGTCGACTCCCGTCAGGATGGGCGGCTGCTGACGACTGCGACGGTGTCGTTCGCCGCCGAGTTGTCCGGCCCCGAGCATGGCCACGTTTCGGACCGGCCCAGCGATCCCGACGCGCTGCCGCAGACCGGGCCGGCTGGGCCTGCGCCGTCGATGCCGCTGGACGAGCTCGACATCAGGATCACCGACGACAGCTCAACAGGGCAGTTCGTTCGGCGGCTGTGGTGGCGAGCCACGGTGCCGCTCCCGGACGATCCGGCGGTGCACACGCTGGTCGCGGTTTACGTCACCGACGTCTACATGATCGACCCCGCGCTGCAGGTGCATGGGCATTCGATGAAGGCCCGCACCCATCGCAGCGGCACCACCGACTCGTCGATCTGGTTCCACAGGGCCGTTCGGGCCGATGAGTGGAATCTGCTCGAGTGCCGCTCACCCGCGGCGGCCCGCGGGCGTGGTGTCGTGACCGCCAGCCTGATCCGCGCCGACGGTTTCATCGCGGCGACCTTGACGCAGGAAGGCCTTATCGCCGAGCGCTAGGCGTCGCCGCAGCACCGACACCAGCCGCGTCAGCAGCACCCCGACGATGACGGCCCCGACTACGCCGAGCAATGGATGGCCGCCGAACAGCGGGTAGACCTGGAAATGCGTCAGGTAGATGTACAGCGACGCTTCCGCGATGACACCGGCGACGACGGTGGCCGCGGGCGGACAGCGCAGTGCGGGCAGCCAGATCAGCAGGGCAAACCCGGCCAGTACCAACAATTCTCGTTCCGCGCGATCGAAGTAGCCGTGCAGGCCGATGATCAACACGACCGTCACCGCCGCCCGCTGCAACGTCGTCGATGCCTTGGCCGCGGCCCAGCCGACCGCGAAGAACCAGAACGCCAGCATCGTGAACCACGCGTCGCGGCCGAGATGCAGGCCGAGGATGTCGTAGCGCAGCGCCAGTCCGACGGCTAGGAACGCGATGGCAACGGTGAAGGGCCATTGCCGTTCCCATCGGTCGAGCGCCGGCAGCCAGCACAGCAGGGCCAGCGCCACCAGAATCCACACCAACACCTCGACAAACCACAGTCGACCCGCGGTCATGCTGTCGTGTGGGCCGAGAAACTTGTGGGCCAGCAACAGATTCGTTGGGGCATAGTCGTCGGTGATCAGCAGGGCGATCGCGGCCCACGCCACGGATGGTCCGGCGATCCAGGCGATGGTGTTGCGCAGGTGCCTGACCCGATCGGTGCGGGGCACCGGCGTCAGGCAGAACCGGCCGAAGTTGTACCCCGCGACGCCAAGCAGTAGGTGCGCACCACCCCACAGTTCGAACAGCCCGGCATGCGAGCCGACGATGAGCAGGATCGCTGCGGCGCGCAGCGCGACGGTCGTTTCCAGCGTCGCACCCCACCGTCGCCGCCGCGGTTCTGGCATGCGTTCCAGCTCCCGCAGCGGCAGTCGCTGCCAGTCCGCGGGTAGCCGACCCAGTGCCCGTTCCAGCCGCACCGACATCGTCACGTACGTCAGGGAATTTCCGCCGAGATCTACGAAGCTGGTATCGGGGTCGATGCTGTCGGCGTCCAGCCCCAGCACGTCACCGTACAGCTTGCGCAGCCCAATCACGCTGGGTTCGTTTGTGTTTGACGCGCGCGCGAGTTTGCGAATCACCTGATAGTCGGGCTTGCCCGAAGGCAACAGCGGCAAATCGGCGAGTGTGACAACCAGCACGGCTGTGGCGGGGATGCCTGCCGCACCGGCGGCGATGCGCCGCACTTCACCCGGGTCGTCAACAGCCGCCCCCACGGCGAGGCGGTCGTCGACGTCGGTGCAGAACGCGGTCACCCCGTGGTCGGACAACGTCGCTTCGACCCGCTGCAGGTCGATCCGCAACCCGTACATCTTGACGAAACGGCTGCTGCGTCCGATCACTTCGTACAGACCCTCGGGTCCGCGGCGGGCGATGTCCCCGGTGTGCAGCGCTTCGACGGTTTTGCCAAGCGCGAGATCGTCGGGCCCGTGCGCGTAGCCCATCATCACGTTCGGGCCGCGGTACACCAGCTCGCCACTCGGTTCGATGCTGAACGCTCCGCCCGGTATCGGCCTGCCGATCGCAGCCGGATGCGACGACGCGAGTTGTGGCGACAGGTAGGCCATTCGGGCGGTGGCCTCCGTCGCGCCGTACATGACGAACAAGTCCCAGCCCTGTTGTTGGCCGAGTTCGGCGAATTGGCGTACACGCTCGGGCGGCATCCGGCCACCGGCCTGGGTGAGGTACCGCAGATGCGGCAGATCCAGGGTTTGGGCGTCCATGCGCTCCAGCAGTTCGAACGTGTAGGGCACCCCTGCGAACGCGGTACCTCTGTGTCTGCGGAACAGCCCCCAGAACTCCTCGTCGACGACCGAGCGGTCGGTGACGATCAGGCCCGCGCCGCGCAGCAGGTGGCTGTGAATCACCGAAAGCCCGTAACAATACGACATACGCAATGTTGTTGCGGCCCTGTCGGTTTCACGGATGTCGAGGTAGTCGGCGATCGCCTCTGCGTTGCTACAAAGATTGCGGTAAGACAGGCGCACGAGTTTAGGGGAGCCCGTACTGCCCGAAGTTGACAACAGCAGGGCGAGCTCGTCGTGCAGGCGGTGGTGTTGGCCGCGGCGGTGGATTCCGTCGGCGTCAATCACGACATCAGGTTCGTACGTCTGCATTATCGCGGCGTGGTCGTGGCCGGCAGAGGCAGGCAGGACCACGTGGCCGGCGGCCATCGCCCCCAGATAGTGCACCAGAGTGGTTACTTCGTTGTGCGTTTCGAGAAGGACCAGGCGACGGCGACCCCTGAGCTCACGTGCGGTGTCGGCGACCCTGTCGGTGAGTTGGTGATACGTGAGCTGTTCGGTTTCGGTGAGGATCGCCACCTTCTCGCCGTGGGCGCGAAGGTGTTCGAGAAGCCGGTTCACGTGAGCACAATCCCGGTGCCCACCACCTCGATCCGCACTTTGGCGTCGATGGGCGGCGGGTTGAAGCTGTGCTGGCGCACGATCAAGGGTGCGGCGTCGCCCGCCGGATCTATGGTCAACAACACATCGTGACCCAGGAACTCGGTGGCCATCACAGTGCCGACACCGTCGAGCCGCTCACTGTCCGAAACCACGGTCGCGACAAGCTGTTCGGGCCGTAACACAAGAGTGGCGGGTCCGTCGGCA
Source organism: Mycobacterium sp. JS623 (assembly GCF_000328565.1). NCBI lineage: Bacteria > Bacillati > Actinomycetota > Actinomycetes > Mycobacteriales > Mycobacteriaceae > Mycobacterium > Mycobacterium sp. JS623. The sequence goes on from NC_019966.1 coordinate 2,307,243, forward strand.
GCCTGCACCGGCACCCGGCCGAGCGCACATTCGGCCACGCCCGACGTGACCGTGCAGGGCAGCGAGATGCAGTCGCCGAGGAATTCGGCCGTGAATCGGTCGGTCGGTTGTCGATATACCTGTTGCGGGGAACCGACCTGGGTGAACTCACCGTCGCGCATGACCGCCACCTGATCCGCGATCGACAGCGCCTCTTCCTGGTCGTGCGTCACCAAAAGGGTTGTCACGCCCGCGGTACTGAGTAGACCGGCGACGGCCTTGCGGGTGGATGCGCGCAACCCGGTGTCGAGGGCGCTGAACGGCTCGTCGAGCAGCATCAGCACCGGGTGTCGGGCGAGTGCGCGCGCGAGGGCGACGCGCTGCTGTTGTCCTCCGGACAGCTGATGCGGCCGGCGTGCCGCGTATGACGGGTCAAGGGAGACCGTTTCGAGCAATTCGGCGACTCGCGCACGGACTTCGTCGCGCGACGTGCCGCGTAATCCGTAGGCGATGTTCTGTCCGACGGTCAGGTGTGGGAACAGCGCACCGTCCTGCGCGACATAACCGACCCCGCGGCGGTGCGGCGCTACAGCGCTTCGGGGGCCGGCGACCTGCCGCCCATCGATCGAGATCGTGCCCGCGTCGGGGGATTCGAATCCGGCGATGAGGCGCAGCAGCGTCGTCTTGCCGCAACCGGACGCCCCGACGACGGCGGTCGTAGTGCCCGACCGCAAGTTGAGGTCGATGTCATGCAGCACGGTGTGTCCGTTGAAGGACTTGGCGATTCCCTTGACCTCGAGCGTCGTGGTCGTCACAGCGCGGCCACCTTCGTCGATTGCCGGAACAAAACCAGCGTGACGGGGATCGCGAGCAGCACCAGTACGAGTGCATACGGCGCGGCGCCCGCATAGTTCAGCTCGCTGGACAAGGACCAGAACCGCATCGACAGCGTATGCGTACCGGTTGGCGCGAGCAGCAGTGTGGCGGTCAATTCTGTTGCGACAGCGACGAATACCAGTGATCCACCCGCCGCGGCGGCGGGTGCGGTCAGTCGCAGCGTTACCCGAAGGAAGGTGGCAGACGGTGAACTGCCCAGTGACCGCGACGCCTCCTCGAGGCTCGGCGGCACCTGGGCAAGCCCGGCCCGGACGTTGACCAGCGCGCGTGGCATGAACAGCAGCACGTAGGCGAACACGATCAGCACGATGCTTTGGTACAGCGGCGGCGCGACGCGGATGGTGACCGTCACGAGCGCAAGCGCGGTGACGATGCCGGGAAGCGAGCTGGTGACGTAGTTGGCGCCTTCGACAGCACGGGCCAGCACGCCGCGCGACCGCACGGCGACCCACGCGACGGGAAATGCCAGCACCGTCGTCAGCACCGCGGCAACCGTTGCCAGCCCGATGGTTTGGCCGAGCGCGGTGCCGATGTCGTCGAACACCCAGACCTCGGCGCCGCCGATCCACAACCAACGCAGAATCGTCCACACCGGCACGCCGAGCGCGAGTAACGTCAGCGCGGCCAGGACGGCCTGCGCAGTAATCATGTTGCGACCCAACCGGATCGGAGTCGCGGATCGCGGCGCACCTGACCCGATGCGGGAGAACCGGGAGCTGCCGCGGGCCAGTGCTTCAGCTACCAACAGCGTCAGGCAAAGCAGCACAAGAACGCCGGCGAGCGTGCTGCCCGCCGCGCCGTCGAAGGTCACCTGGAACTGCTGGAAGATCGCGACCGTGAAGGTGTCGAACCGAACCATCGCGAACGCACCGTACTCGGCCAGCAGGTGCACACCGATCAGCAGGCCGCCGCCGAGGATCGCCAGCCGCAGCTGTGGCAGCACCACCCGGAAGAACACACCGGCCGAGTCGGAACCCAGTGCCCGCGCGGACTCCTCGATGGCAGGGTCGAGTCGGCGCATCGTCGCGGCCACCGGCAGGTACATGAAGGGGAAGTAGGACAGCGTCGACACCAACACACCGGCCGACAGACCATGCAGCGAGGGGACCACTCCGACCCAGGCGTAGCTGTTGACGAATGCCGGGACAGCGAGCGGGGCGACGAACAACGGACGCCAGAACGCCCGGCCGGGCAGGTCAGTCCGCTCCACCAGCCACGCGACCCCGACACCGATGACGACACACAGCGGCACCGTGATCACGACCAGCGCCACCGTGTTGAACAGCAGTTCGCCTACCCGGGGCCGCACGACAAGGTCGTACGCCTTCGTCCACCCGATCGACACCGCGGCCCATGCGACGTAGCCGAGCGGAATCAGCGTGGCCGCCACCAAGATCGCGACCGTGGCGCTGACCAGCGGGCCCGGTCGCGAGACCGTGTCAGGCCTCGAGACCGGCGCCGTCGGGCGCGAAACCGGGGGAGCGACCACCTATAACAACCCCGCCTTCGTCATCAGGTCCGTCACCTTCTGGGCATCGAGCGTCGACGGATCAACCACCGGCGCCTGCAGGTCCGTGAGCGGGACGAGTGCGGGGTTCGCAGGCACGCCGCTGGCCACCGGGTACTCGAACGAGTCGCCCTTCTGCAGGACCTCTTGGCCGGCCTTGCCGGTGATGAACTTCAGGAACTGCTGTGCCTTGTCGGCTTTCTTGCTGGACTTGAGCACGCCGCCGCCGGACAGGCTGACGAACGCGCCGGGGTCCTGGCCCTTGAAGTAGTGCAGCGCCGTATTGCCGCTCATCTCTTTGGTTTTCGCCTGATCACGGAACCAGTAGTAGTGGTAGATGACGCCGCCGTCGACCTCGCCGGCGTTGACCGCCTTGAGGGTGGCAATGTTGTCGTTGTAAATCACCGCGTTGGCCTTCATCGCGGCCAGCCACTGCGCGGTCGCGGCTTCACCCCTCAGCTGCAGTAGGCCAGCGACGATGGCCTGGAAGTCTGCCTTGGCAGGCGGGGCTCCCCAGCGGCGTTTCCACGCTGGCTGCTGCAGATCCAGCAGGGACTTCGGCAGCTGGCCGGGTTGCAGCTTGGCTTTGTTGTAAACGAACACGGTGGTGCGTGCTGCGACACCGGTCCACTTGCCGCTGGCCGGGCGGTATTGCGCCGGAACCTGACTGATGGTGTCGGCGTCGAGATCGGCGAACAGGCCGGCGCGTTCGACGGCGGCCATTGCCGGGGAGTTCTCGGTCAGGAAGACGTCGGCGGGTGACGCGTCGCCTTCAGCGATCAGCTGATTTCCGAATTCGGTGTCACCGCCCTGGCGGTAGGTGACCCTGATGCCGGTCTCCTTCGTGAACGCGTCGATCCACTCTTTGGTCAGCGACTCGTGCTGCGCGTTGTAGATCAGCAGTTCGTTCTTGTCTTCGGAGCCCGAGCATGCGGTTGCGCCGAGGACGACGGCAAGGATCGAGAAGAGTGCGGCGATCCGGCTCCAACGTCGTCGCATCCAGTGAAGTCCTTCCCTACTCACGCTTTTAGCTGAGCTTTACCTAAGAGAACTTACCCTTCCCGAACTTTTGATCTGGTGCGGTGCCGGAATATGGGTCGCATTCAGTTGCGGTGGCCCTGCTCGCGCACCTGCGGCGGGCCCGCGACCACATCGATCGCCACTACCGTGAACCGCTCGACCTCGATGTTCTCGCCGGCGTCGTGGGGTGTCGAAGTTTCACTTCGCCCGCTGCGTCGAGGCGACGTATGGAGACGCCGATCCGATATCTGACCCGGCGGCGTATCGAGCGGGCGCAGGACCTGTTGCGAGCCGCGAACCTGACGGTGACGGAGGTGTGCATGAGCGGGCTTGATCATGACGTGCTGCGGGTACATACGCCGACATGACAATGTCAGCTACTGCCGTGCGCCGCGGCCTGTTCGGCGCCTTCACCACTTGCGCCGTAGCAGCCCTCACGGTTGCTGTTCCGACGGCGGGCGCTGAGCCCGACTGCACGGCGAGTGGCTTCTCTCATACGGCCAGCGGCGTGCTAGCGGCGGCAGGTGCGTGGCTCGACACGCATCCCGAGGCCAACAACGTGTTGACAGCTGCGGGTATGCAAGGGGCCGGCGCCGAACAGTCGGTGCGCGATTACTTCACCAGCCGGCCGCAGGAATTCCAGGAGCTGCGGGGCATCGCTGCGCCGCTGATCGACCTGCAGCACGGCTGCAACGCGGCGATCCAGCCGATGCAGATCGCCGCGCTGTACCAAGCGCTGTCGCAGTCCGGGGCTCCGATGTAGCTGCTACATCCGGCCGTAACGACTGCGCACGAAGCTGTAGAGGCCAAACGCGGCGAAACCGACCGCCGCGACGACGAGCAGCACCTGTCCAAACGGTGCATGGCCGAGCGCCTTGACCGCGGCGTCGAGCCCCGTCGCCTTCGATGGGTCGGCTTGTGCCGTCGCGATGATCACCAGGATCCCCGCGCCGGCGAGCACGACACCCTTGGCGGCATAGCCGGCGATTCCGAGCGCAGTGACGGCACGCCCGCCGCTGACACGCAGATCCTTCAAAAATTTCTTCTTGAATCCCTTGTAGACGTGATAGCCGCCGGCCACGACCAGACCCAACGCGACGGCGATGAGAATGGTTTTGCCCCAACCGGATTGCATCATGCGCGCGCTCAGTCCGGCATTCCGCTCGGTGCTCTGTTTGCCGCTTCCCATCGCGAAGCGCGCTGCTGAGAACGCGATCGCGAAGTTCACGATTGCCAGCCCAAGGGATTTCGCGCGCTTCCACGCCGGGGTGTCGTCCTGATAGGGACCAGACCCTTCGCCAGGTTTCGAGCCGACGATCGTCTCGGCGATGCGCCACAGGCCGAGCGCCGTCAGGCCCGCCGCGATGACCCAGAGGACCACGGCGCCACCGGTGTGACTGGCCAGTGTCGCCAACGCTCCGGATTGGTCTGCGTTGCCTCCGGATCCGAAAGCGATTTGGGCGATGAGGTACGCGACGACGATGTGCAGGACGCCGCTGACGGCGAATCCGGCGCGGGCGGCGTACTCGAAAGCGTCGTTTTGGGTCGCCCTGTCGACCGCGCCTTGCACTGAGTCGTCGACCATGGCTCCGTATACCCCGGTGTCGACCGGAGCGAACCTTTCTGGACCGAGGCGGTGAAGCCTTTCTGGACCGAGGCGGTGAAGCCTTTCTGGACCGAGGCGGTGAAGCCTTTCTGGACCGACGCGCGAAGCTTTCTGAACCGAGGCCTTCGCGATTTCGGCGCAGCCGGATTGGTTGCCGACCGAGTAGCTTTCTGCCCGCCTCTGAGCGACAAATCTCTGACCTGCGACGACGGCACTCTATCGGGGATGATCAGCACCTGCGCGTTAGGCCGATGACCTGGACAAATGCTGTTGTCGCTTAGAGGCGGGCAAGTCGAACTATTTCTGATCTCGCGACGGGGACCGTGCGCTCTCGTCGCCCATTCTTTCGGCTGCACCACATGCTTCCGCCAACGCCCGCGACGGCGTGCGGTGCTCCGGGGATGAAGATGACTCTGCGGTCTTCTGTGGATGAAGTCGCAACTGTGTACAACGCGGCCTCTAAGCGCATATCTACGCGGGACGACACAGCCCAAGCGCACCGACATGTCGGCTGTGCATCGCACTGTGACGCCATGACTTCGTTGACACGTGCCGAGATCGGTGCGCTGGGTGAGCAATTGGCGGTCGACTATTTGGGATCGCTGGGACTGCGCGTGTTGTCGCGCAACTGGCGATGCCGGTACGGCGAACTGGATGTGATCGCCGCCGACGATGCCGCTTGCACGCTGGTGTTCGTTGAGGTCAAGACACGCACCAGCGACCAATTCGGTGGTGTTGCCGAGGCGGTGACCCCTCTGAAGGTGCGACGGCTGCGGCGGCTCGCCGGACTCTGGCTCGCCGCTCAGACCGGGAGCTGGGGAACGGTGCGCATAGACGTGATCGGCGTGCGCATCGGTCGTAGCCCAACACCGGAAATCACTCACATGCAGGGGGTCGGCTGATGGCGCTGGGCAGGGCTTTCTCGGTGGCCGTACGCGGCCTTAACGGTGTGATCGTCGAGATCGAGGCCGATATCGGTTCTGGGTTGCCGAGTGTGCATCTAGTCGGACTGCCCGATACCGCCTTGCACGAGTCGCGCGACCGCGTGCGCGCGGCGATCACCAACTGCGGCATGAACTGGCCGATGGCGAGGCTGACACTTGCGCTCTCGCCAGCCACCCTGCCGAAGATGGGTTCGGTCTACGACCTGGCCCTCGCCGCGGCCGTCGTCTCGGCGGAGCAAAAGACGGTATGGCCGCGGCTCGACAAGACCGTGTTGTTGGGCGAACTCGCCCTCGACGGCCGGATTCGCCCCGTCAAAGGTGTGTTGCCATCGGTGCTGTCCGCAAAGTGCGAGGGATGGCCTGCCGTCGTGGTCCCAGTCGAAAATCTTGCGGAGGCCAGCCTGGTCGACGGTATCGACGTGTGGGGTGCGAGCAGCCTGGGTCAGGTGATGGCCTGGCTGGTGGGCAAGGCCGAGCTCGACGACCGCGTCGAGGCGGCCGCTCCCGCGCAGGACCCGTCGGTCGACCTCGCTGACGTGGTCGGCCAGTCGCACGCTCGGTTCGCCGTCGAAGTCGCGGCCGCGGGGGCGCACCACTTGATGCTTACCGGGCCGCCCGGTGTCGGCAAAACCATGCTGGCACAACGGCTTCCAGGTCTGCTGCCACCGCTGACACACGAGGAGGCACTTGAGGTGACGGCAATTCATTCGGTGGCCGGGCTGCTGTCGGGCAGCACACCATTAATCACCCAGCCACCGTTTGTTGCGCCGCATCACACGTCAAGCGTGGCGGCATTGGTCGGCGGCGGCTCAGGGATTGCCCAGCCGGGCGCCGTCAGCCGGGCGCACCGCGGTGTGCTGTTTCTCGACGAGTGCGCCGAGATGGGGGTCGCTGCATTGGAAGCATTGCGAACTCCGTTGGAGGAAGGTGAGATTCGCCTTGCCCGCGGGGGTGGCGTTGCTCGCTATCCGGCGCGATTCCAATTGGTGCTCGCCGCCAACCCGTGTCCGTGTGCGCCTGCCGATCCGAAGGATTGCACGTGCGGGTCGATGGTCAAGCGGCGATACATGGGCAAGTTGTCCGGGCCACTGCTGGATCGAGTGGACCTGCGCGTCGAGATGCACATGGCGCGGGCGGGAGCGTTCGCGGCGGAAGACGGTGAGTCAAGCGCCGACGTCCGCAAGCGGGTAGCCGCGGCACGGATGGCAGCCGCCGAGCGATGGCGGCCCTACGGCATCCGCACCAACGCCGAAGTCAGCGGTTCGCTCATGCGTAGAAAATTTCGACTCGACTTCAACACCATGAAGCCGCTACGAACGGCGCTCGACCGTGGCCAGTTGAGCCCTCGGGGATTCGACCGAAGTTTGCGCGTGGCTTGGACGTTGGCAGATCTAGCCGGCCGATCATCACCGGGAGTCGAGCAGGTCTGCACGGCGCTGAGTTTTCGTCAGGCCGGCGGTGCGCGATGAGCGAACGAGCCCTGCGCGCCGTGGCCTACCTGTCCCGCGTTGCAGAACCGCCGTGCCCGCCACTTGCAGCGCTGGTGTCCCGCGTAGGACCGGTCGAGGCGGCCGAGCAAATACAGCGACGTGTGGTCGATGAGCGGCTGCTGCATCTCACCGCGGCACGTCACCAGATCGATTGTGCTGCAGATGATTTGGCTCTCCTGGACCGAATGGGTGGACGCTTGATCACCGCGGCGGACGACGAGTGGCCGCTGCTGGCGTTCACCGCGTTCGACGGCATCGATACTATGAAGCGGCCGGAGGGGCATCCACCGCTTGCGCTATGGGTAATGGGTCCGGCGCGCCTCGACGAAGTCGCCGAACGCGCGGCGGCGATTGTGGGCACCCGCGCCTCCACCACCTACGGCGAACATGTCGCGGCGGAGTTGGCTGCCGGTTTGGCGGAACGGGACGTGGCGGTGGTGTCGGGTGGTGCCTACGGCATCGACGGGGCAGCGCACCGTGCTGCATTGGCGGCCGACGGATTCACTGTCGCGGTCCTCGCCGGTGGCATCGACGTGTCCTACCCTGCGGGCCACGCCGCGATGTTGCATCGGATCGGCGAAGAGGGACTGATCGTCACCGAGTACCCGCCGGGCCTTCGGCCGCAGCGGCACCGGTTCCTGACCCGCAACCGATTGGTCGCAGCGCTGTCAGGAGCCACGGTGGTCGTCGAGGCCGGCGCCCGCAGCGGCGCGGCCAACACCGCCGCGTGGGCCAAGGCGCTCGGCCGCGCAGTGTCGGCGGTGCCCGGGCCGGTGACTTCGTCGGCCTCCGTCGGCTGTCACGTGTTGCTCCGTGACGGCGCGATCCTCGTCACGCGCGCAGATGAGGTGTTGGAATTGGTTGGCCGCGTGGGCGAGTTGGCGCCCGATCACGCGCGTCCGAAGTCACCGCTCGATGGTCTGGCCGACGACGAGCGCCGGGTCTACGACGCGTTTCCCGCCCGCGGCGCACGCACCGTCGACGAGATTGCGGTCGGATCCGGTTTGCCACCGACACAGGTTTTGGGTCCGCTTTCAATGCTGGAGATCGCGGGCCTGGTCGTCTGCCAAGGTGGGCGTTGGAAGTTGGCGCACCGGTAGGTTGGCTCCATGCACAGCGCGACGAGCAGGTTCGTTGCCCGCGCCGCAACGGTCATCCTGCTCGTCGCCGCGATGACGGTCGTCAGCGTGATGCCGGGCTGAGTCGTGCATGGGCACCCGATGACCCACTCGCATTCGTCGGACTGGCAGCCCAAGGTAGTGGCCAGCGCGCTGATCAGATGCCGGGCCGGCGTGCTGGCGAGGTACCCGGCCACGCAGACGTTCGGTCGTTTATAGTTGTGAAAATACAACCATAAGTGCTGCTAATTATTTTGGAGGAACTGTGGCAGGACGTCCGCTGAATACGTTCGAGGTGGTGCGCACGGAGCAGCTCACCCCGCACCTGATCCGCGTCGTCTTGGGCGGCAAGGGCTTTGACTCGTTCGTCCCCAATGAGAACACGGACGCCTACGTCAAGATCGCGTTCGTGCCCGATGGCGTCGACGTCGGCGCGCTGCCGCAGCCGCTGACGATGGACAGCTTCAACGAACTACCCGCCGAGAAGCGACCCACGGTGCGCACCTACACAGTGCGCCGGGTCGACACCGGGCGCCGCGAGATCTGGATTGACTTCGTCGTGCACGGCGAACACGGCGTGGCTGGGCCATGGGCGGCGTCGGCCGTCCCGGGCCAACCCGCCTACCTGACGAGCCCCAACGGCGCGTACGCGCCAGACCCCGCTGCCGATTGGCACCTGCTCGCCGGCGACGAGGCGGCCGTCCCCGCCATCAGTGCCGCGTTGGAAGCCCTGCCCGACAACGCAGTTGGTCAAGTATTTCTCGAGGTCGCCGGACCTGAGGACGAGATCGCGCTGAGCGCACCGGCCGGTGTCGAGGTGCGATGGATCTATCGCGGAGGCCGCGCCGACCTGGTGCCCGAAGACGCGGCGGGGGACAACGCCCCGCTAATCACAGCCGTCAAGGAAGCCGCCTGGCTGCCAGGACAGGTGCAAGTCTTCATCCACGGCGAAGCGCAGGCCGTGATGCACAGCCTGCGACCCTACATCCGCAAGGAACGCGGCGTCGACGCCAAGTGGGCCGCATCCATCTCCGGCTATTGGCGACGCGGCCGCACCGAGGAGACCTTCCGCCAATGGAAGCGCGAGTTGGCCGAAGCGGAGGCCAGCGCCTAGAACCAGGCTGGCTGCGCGTCCACCGTGGTGCGGTCAAGACTGGCCAGCAGATCGAATTGCGGGCCGACCTTCGGCAGCTCGAACGCGTAAAAGTACTGTGCCGCAGCGCGTTTGCCGTCGTAGAAATCGCCCCGGTGGTCGTTCGCGGCGATCAGCTGCTCCAGCCACATCCAGGCCATCACCACATGCCCTGCTGCCTCGAGGTAGACAGTCGAGTTGGCGAGCGTGGTGGCGACATCGCCCGCGGCCCACAATGTCTCGGTGACGTCGACCAGCCGTTGCACCGCCACGCGCAACTGCTGGGCATAGCCCTCGGTGCTCTCGGACTGCAGTGCCTTGTCGATGGTTTCGTTGATGCGCTCGGCCAACAACGTCAGGCCCGCACCGTCGGCCATGACGACCTTGCGGCCCAACAGATCCAGGCCGTGGATGCCGTGCGTGCCCTCGTGAATTGCGTTCAGACGATTGTCGCGATAGCCCTGTTCGACGTCGAACTCCCTGGTGTAGCCGTATCCGCCGTGCACCTGGATCGCCAGGCTGTTGGCCTCAAGACACCACTGCGACGGCCAACTCTTCGCGATCGGCGTCAGCACCTCGAGCAGAAGATTGGCGCGTTCGCGATCGGCCCCGACGCTGGTGCGCCCCTCATCCACCAGCATCCAGCAGTAGAGGCCGAGCGCGAACGCGCCCTCGACATAAGACTTCTGCGCCAACAACATTCGCTTGACATCGGCATGCTCGATGATCGCCACCTGAGGGCGATTCGGATCCTTATCGCCGAGAGGACGGCCTTGAGTGCGTTGCTTGGCGTATTCGAGGGACGCCAGGTAACCGGCGTATCCTGTGGCCATCGCCTGGAAGCCGACGGCTACGCGAGCCTCGTTCATCATGTGGAACATGTAGGCCAGTCCCTTGTGCTCCTCACCGACGAGATAGCCGACCGCGCCGGGCTCTTCGGCGGGCTGATGCGAACCATCGCCAAAATTCAGCAGCGCGTTCGTGGTGGCGTGGTTGCCCATCTTGTGGTTCAGGCTGACCAGTGCGACGTCGTTGCGGGTGCCATCGGGCAGGAACTTCGGCACGATGAACAGCGAGATGCCCTTGACGCCGGGGCCGCCGCCGGGAGCCTTGGCGAGCACGAGGTGCACGATGTTCTCGGTCAGCTCGTGGTCACCGCCCGTGATCCACATCTTTGTTCCTGTGATCCGGTACGTGCCGTCGGCGGCGGGCACAGCCTTGGTGGTGATGTCGGTCAACGAGGAGCCGGCATCGGGCTCCGAAAGGCACATGGTGCCGAAGTACCGTCCCTCGAGCATCGGCCGGACCCACGTGTCGATCTGCTCCTCAGTCCCGTATTCGACGAGCAGGTTGGCGTTGCCGACGGTCAAGAACGCATATGACGTTGTGCTGGGGTTGGCGGCTCGGAAGAACGCCATGCACGCGTGAGCCACCACCGTCGGCAGCTGCATGCCGCCGACCGCTTCGTCGAATGATCCGGCCAGCAGGCCAGCTTCGCTGAAAGTCTCCAGAGCGTCCTTGATCTCGTCGATCAGCACGACTTTCCCGTCGGGGCCGACGGTCGGCTCGTTCTGGTCGCCCTTCTTGTTATGCGGCGCAAAGCATTTCGTCGCGATGTCTTCCGACAGGTCGAGAACGGCGTCGAACGTGTCGCGGGAGTGCTCTCCGAAATGGTCACGCTTGGTCAACTCGACCACGTCGAGCCACTCGTAGAGCATGAAGTCGACATCACGCCGCGAGAAGAACTCCGCCATGTCGGGACAGCCTTTCGGAGAGGTACATCACATTAGCGAACGCTCATTTTATGAGCGCTCGCTAATAATGCGCCGACCATCGACAAATGTCAATTACGTGTAGGATCCCGACCGTCATGACCATCGGTAGAGCTGCGGATTCAGCTGCGGCGGAACGCATGCGGCGCGCCGCAATCGAGGCCTTCGCGGAGTCGGGATACGGCGGCAGCTCCACGCGCCAGATCGCCAAGCGACTCAACATGAGCGCGACGGCGATGTATCCGCATTACCGCTCCAAAGAGGAGCTGCTCTACGCGATCGCCCTCGAAGGCCACAGCAGCCTGCTGGCCGCACTGAAAAGGGCCGACAAACCAGGGGCTACCTTCACCGACCGATTGCGCGCCGTCGTCGCGGCATTCGCGTCATGGCATGCGGAAAACCACAAACAGGCCCGCGTCGTGCAATACGAACTGCACGGCCTGACGACGGCTCACTACCGCACGATCGCACCGCTGCGGCACCAGGCGACCGACGTCATTACCCAGATCGTGGCCGGCGGTGTGGTCGCCGGCGAGTTCGATGTCGACAACGTCGACGAGGTGGTGATGGCGATCTCGTCGCTGTGCGTGGACGTCTGCCGGTGGTTCCCGTCGCGCCAGCACCGCGACGCCCAGAAGCTCGGTCACGTCTACGCCGGGGTGGCCGCGCGGCTGGTTCGCTGACCAAGTCCGGCGCCCGGCTGGCACGCTAGGCGGATGGCATTCGGCGACTACCAGTTCGAGATTTATCTACAGGGACTGTCCGGCATAGTGCCGTCACTCCCGATGTCCTACGTGGAATGGGAGGCCAAGGCCGAAGCGGCGATGTCGCCGTCGATCTGGTCGTATGTGGCGGGCGGCGCGGGCGACGAACGGACTCAACGGGTGAATCGCACCGCCTTCGACAACTGGGGCTTGATGCCGCGGATGTTCAACGCTCAACGCGAGCGTGACCTGTCAGTCGAAGTATTCGGTCTGACGTTGCCGTCGCCGGTGTTCATGGCGCCGATCGGCGTCACCGGCATCTGCGCGCAGGACGGCCATGGCGATCTGGCCACCGCGCGAGCCGCCGCGCGCACCGGTGTGCCGATGGTCATCTCGACGCTGACCGAGGATCCTCTCGAAGACATCGCGGCCGAATTCGGTTCTACCCCAGGCTTTTTCCAGCTGTACACGCCGACCGATAAGAACTTGGCGGAAAGCTTGGTCCGGCGCGCCGAGGCCGCCGGGTACAAGGGCATCATCGTCACGCTGGACACCTGGGTGCCTGGCTGGCGTCCGCGTGACCTGTCGACGTCAAACTTCCCGCAGCTGCGCGGCCGCTGTCTCGCGAACTACACGAGTGATCCGGTGTTCCGGGCGAGCCTGCAACAAACGCCCGAGGAGAATCCGCAGGCGGCTGTGCTGCGCTGGGTTTCGGTATTCGGCAATCCGTTGACGTGGGACGACCTTCCATGGCTGCGGTCGCTGACCGATCTGCCGCTGATCGTCAAGGGCATCTGCCATCCCGATGATGCGCGCCGGGCAAGGGACGGCGGTGTTGACGGCATCTACTGCTCGAACCACGGTGGACGCCAGGCCAACGGCGGCATTCCGGCCATCGACTGCCTCCCTGGCGTGGTGACGGCGGCCGACGGGCTGCCGGTGCTGTTCGACTCCGGCATCCGCACCGGCGCCGACATTGTCAAGGCGCTGGCGCTCGGCGCGACCGCCGTCGGTATCGGGCGCCCGTACGCGTTCGGGCTCGCGATCGGCGGTGAGGATGGCGTTGTGCACGTGCTGCGCTCGCTGTTGGCCGAGACCGACCTGATCATGGCTGTGGATGGTTATCCGACTCTGAAGGACCTGACGCCTGACGTTCTGCGGCGCGTCACCTGAGAGCGGGCGCTCGGGTCTGCGACGGTAGGGGAGTGGAGACCGGAGGGCAGGAGCGAAGCGACCGGGGAATCGAGCACTGTCTCGAGGAGTTCGATGAGTATCTCGAGTTGCAGCGCGGCCGCTCCGACCACACGCGCCGCGCGTATTTGGGTGATCTGCGATTGCTGTTCGACTATCTCTCCGCACAGGTTCCCGGCGCCGGATTGGACAGGCTGAGCCTTCCGATCCTTCGGTCCTGGCTCGCGGCACAGGCGACGGCTGGCGCGGCGCGGACCACGTTGGCGCGACGGACGTCGGCAGTCAAGACCTTTACGGCGTGGGCGACGCGTCGCGGCCTGTTGTCGAGTGATCCTGCCACGCGGTTGCAAATGCCGAAGGCTAGACGAACGTTGCCTTCGGTGCTGCGGCAGGATCAGGCTCTGGACGCCATGGCTGCGGCGAAATCCGGTGCGCAGCAAGGTGATCCGCTAGCGCTGCGGGATCAGTTGATCGTTGAGTTGTTGTATGCCACCGGGATTCGGGTCAGCGAGCTGTGCGGGCTCGACATCGATGACGTCGATCGACCGCGGCGACTTCTGCGCGTGCTCGGCAAGGGCAACAAGCAGCGGACAGTGCCGTTCGGCGAGCCGGCGCAGGCGGCGTTGACGGCGTGGCTATCAGACGGACGGCCCGAACTGGCCACCGCGGATTCGGGGCCTGCGCTGCTGTTGGGCGCGCGCGGCCGTCGGCTCGATCCGCGGCAGGCCCGCACCGTCGTGCACCAGACAATGGCCGCCGTCGATGGCGCCCCCGATATCGGCCCACATGGGTTGCGGCACAGCGCCGCAACGCATCTGCTCGAGGGCGGCGCCGACCTGCGCGTCGTGCAAGAACTGCTCGGCCACTCGACGCTGGCCACCACGCAGCTGTATACGCATGTCACCGTCGCCCGCCTGCGTGCGGTGCACGACCAGGCGCATCCGCGGGCCTAACCCACCCGGCGAGCGACCGCGTTTGTACAGAAATCCACGGCGTGTCGTGTGCAAACACGGTCACTCGCGCTAGTGAGTTAGCCGCCCAGCGGTTTGAGGCGGATCGGCGTGCCGGCCAGAAGGCCCAGCGGGTCGACGTAATCCGCCCGCGACGCCGCACCCCACATCGCACCCCAGTGCAGGCACGCAGCGGCTGAGCAACCGGCGTGGCCTGCCTCGAGCGTGCCGAGCGGATCGCCGGCGTCGACGAGCTGCCCTGCCCGCACCGTCGGACGCACCGGTTCATAGGTGGTTCGCAGCCCGCCGGGATGTGCGATCGACACCAGGGTCCGCCCCGCGAGCTCTCCCGCGAACACCACCGTGCCCGCGCCGGCGGCGTACACCGGCTGGCCCGCGACTCCTGCCAGGTCGACGCCGCGGTGGCCGGGCTTCCAGTTCGGTGACGGCGCGTCGAATATCCGCAGAACAGCTGGTCGGGGCCGCAGCGGCCAGTCCAGCCTGTCGTCATCGGCCAAGACTGCCGGCGCCCACAGCAGTGCCATCGCCGTCAGCGCCGCCACATACCGCATACTCCCAGCTCAGCGCACCGGGCTCGGAGAAGTCCAGGCGAACCAGCCAACCTGTGGATGACGGTCGCAGTGTGGAAAAAAGCACCCTGTCCAGCGTGTAAACTGCTAACCGCAGCTCGCTTGCGCGGGCTGACTTCGCGTGTCTACGCATGACCACCCAATGGCGGTCATATCCGGATGCCGTCGGTCCCGTTCTAGGACGGGTTCGGTATCCCGCAGGCACCAGGGCTCGGCGTCACCCGGCGCCGCGCGGCAACCGACAACAAAAGAGGCATACACCCATGGCCGTAGTGACCATGAAACAGCTGCTGGACAGCGGCACCCACTTCGGGCACCAGACCCGTCGCTGGAATCCCAAGATGAAGCGGTTCATCTTCACCGACCGCAACGGCATCTACATCATCGACCTGCAGCAGACGCTGACCTACATCGACAAGGCGTACGAGTTCGTCAAAGAGACTGTCGCCCATGGCGGCAGCATCATGTTCGTCGGCACCAAGAAGCAGGCCCAGGAATCCATCGCCGAGGAGGCGACCCGCGTCGGCATGCCCTATGTGAACCAGCGCTGGCTGGGCGGCATGCTCACCAACTTCTCCACCGTGCACAAGCGGCTGCAGCGCCTCAAGGAGCTCGAGGCGATGGAGCAGACCGGTGGTTTCGAGGGTCGCACCAAGAAGGAGATCCTGATGCTGACCCGCGAGAAGAACAAGCTCGAGCGCAGCCTCGGCGGTATTCGCGACATGCAGAAGGTGCCCTCGGCGATCTGGGTGGTCGACACCAACAAGGAGCACATCGCCGTCGGTGAGGCCCGCAAGCTTGGCATCCCGGTCATCGCGATCCTCGACACCAACTGCGACCCCGATCTGGTCGACTACCCGATCCCGGGCAACGACGACGCGATCCGGTCGGCCGCGTTGCTGACCAAGGTCGTCGCGTCTGCGGTCGCCGAGGGCCTGCAGGCCCGCGCAGGCGTCGGCAAGGGCAACGGCGAGGCCGAGGCAGAGGGCGCCGAGCCGCTCGCCGAGTGGGAGCAGGAGCTGCTGGCGGGCGCCACGGCGTCGACGGAGACGGCCGGGGCCGACACCGCAACTGAAACGAAGACAGAGTCTTAGTAGGAAAGGCTGAACATTGGCGAACTACACCGCTGCCGACGTCAAGCGACTTCGGGAGCTGACCGGCGCCGGCATGCTCGACTCCAAGAACGCGCTGGTTGAGGCCGACGGCGATTTCGACAAGGCCGTCGAGCTGCTGCGCATCAAGGGCGCCAAGGACGTCGGCAAGCGCGCCGAGCGTGCCACCGCAGAGGGCCTGGTTGCCGCCAAGGACGGCGCACTGATCGAGCTGAACTCCGAGACCGACTTCGTCGCGAAGAACGCCGAATTCCAAGCGGTCGCGGATCAGATCGTCGCGGCGGCTGCCGCCGCGAAGGCGACCGATATCGACGCTCTGAAGGCCGCCAAGGTCGGCGACACCACCGTCGAGCAGGTCATCGCGGACTTGTCCGCCAAGATCGGTGAGAAGCTCGAGCTGCGCCGCGTCGCCTACTTCGACGGCACCGTCGAGACCTACCTGCACAAGCGGGCGTCCGACTTGCCGCCCGCCGTGGGTGTCCTCGTCGAATACACGGGCTCTGACTCGAAAGGCTCAGAGGCCGCGCACGCGGTCGCTCTGCAGATCGCCGCGCTGAAGGCCAAGTACCTGACGCGCGACGACGTGCCTGAGGACATTGTCGCCAACGAGCGCCGCATCGCCGAGGAGACGGCCCGCAACGAGGGCAAGCCCGAGCAGGCGTTGCCCAAGATCGTCGAGGGCCGGGTGACCGGCTTCTACAAGGACGTCGTGCTGCTCGACCAGCCGTCGGTGTCCGACAACAAGAAGACCGTCAAGGCGCTGCTCGACGAGGCCGGCGTGACCGTGACCCGGTTCGTCCGGTTCGAGGTCGGGCAGTCCTAACAGCTGAAACACACGCGAAGGGCCCTCGGGATATTCCGGGGGCCTTTTGCGTCGGCAACCACAGTCGCGGTACGAGTTGGTACCGTCTGGGCATGAGTCACCGCGATGAGGCCCTCGGCCGAAGAGCCAGTAGCCGATGCCACGCCTTCGGCGACGACGCCCTCGGTGACCATGACGCAGTCGGACTTGTCGAGAAATTGGGAGCCGGCGAGGTCTCGCCGCGCGAGTTGGTCGAGGCTGCCATCGCCCGGACCGAAGTGGTCAACCCCAGACTGAACGGTCTGGCGTTCGAGGCATACGACCGCGCGCGGGCCCGGGCAGACGCGCGTAGGCCGTATGGCGGGTATTTCGACGGCGTGCCGTCGTTCATCAAGGACAACGTCGCCGTCGCGGGCATGCCGACCATGCAGGGCACCGACGCGTGGGAGCCGCGACCCCTTCCGTCCGATGGCGCGTGGGCGCGGACGTTCCTTGCGACAGGATTGATTCCTCTCGGCAAGACGCAGATGTCGGAATTCGGCTTCAGCGGCTCGGCCGAGCACCCACGGATCGGCCCGGTGCGTAACCCGTGGAATCCGGAACACACAGCGGGCGCCTCGTCGTCGGGTTCCGCCGCGTTCGTGGCGGCAGGCGTGGCGCCGATCGCGCACGCCAACGACGGCGGCGGTTCCATCCGAATCCCCGCGTCCTGCAACGGATTAGTCGGCCTCAAGCCGACCCGCGGCCGTCTCCCGTTGGACAAGGAGACCGCTCGGATGCCGCTGCATATCGTCGCCAACGGGGTAGTGACTCGCTCGGTCCGCGACACCGCGGCGTTTTTCCGCGAAGCTGAACGCGTTTACCGCAACCCCAAGCTGCCCGCGATCGGTGACGTGACCAAGCCGGGCTCGCAGCGCCTGCGCATCGCGTTCTGCACGAAATCGATTATGCGAGAAGTCAGTTCGGAGATGCGTGAGCAGACTTTGAAGACGGCTGCGCTTTTGGAGGAGCTAGGCCATACGGTCACCGAGATCGACAACCCTGTGCCGGCCCGGTTCAAGGACGAATTCCTGACGTACTGGTCGTTTCTTGCCTTCTCTGTCGTGCGTGGCGGACGGCGAATGTTCGGACCGAGCTTCGACCGAACCAAACTGGACAATCTCACGCTCGGCCTCGACCGCATTGCCGCCAGGAATATGCACCGGCTCCCGATGGCCATCGCGCGGTTGGCTCGCTCGCGCCGGATCACCC
Organism: Mycobacterium sp. JS623; assembly: GCF_000328565.1. Lineage (NCBI taxonomy): Bacteria > Bacillati > Actinomycetota > Actinomycetes > Mycobacteriales > Mycobacteriaceae > Mycobacterium > Mycobacterium sp. JS623. The sequence goes on from NC_019966.1 coordinate 2,325,308, forward strand.
AACGGCTGTCGCAGACCTACGACATAGTGCTCATGCCGACGCTTGCCGAGGACACACCGGCTATCGGCTATCTCGACCCGACTGCCGACTACGACCAGATCATGGACCGTCTTCTCGAATGGGTCGCGTTCACGCCATTGCAGAACGCGACCGGCGATCCCGCGATCTCGCTTCCGCTCGGGGAATCCGCATCGGGCATGCCGGTCGGCATGATGCTGTCAGCGGGGTGGGGCGGCGAATCGCGGCTCCTGGAATTGGCATATGAACTCGAGGAGGCGCGGCCCTGGGCCAGAATCCAGGGATGACGCGCGACTACGTCCTCGACCAGGGCTGCGACTTCTTTCGATTGACGTTCGAAAGCCTGCGCGAAGCCGTCGTGAAGGCCGGATACCTATCGGCCGAGCGGGCCGAAGCCGCAGCCAGCGTATTTCAGGAAAATCGTCGATTGCTCACGCCCATGATGATGGCGGGAATCGGCCGCCGCGGCTGAACCAGACAACGAAATCCGTTGCGCCGCCGCAATGGCGTCGTAACCGCAACACGCCTGAGTTAACGCTGTGGACATTGCGTGTGGCGGCGGGTGAAACCTTGCGGGTCGACCATTCTGACTGTGGAGACCATCCCGGTCAGTAATGCACCCACCGCCGTTCGAGCGCCCGAGGTCGCCGCATCGGGGAACACCTTCGTGTGCCTCGTCCGGTTCGCGCTGGCCAACATCCGCCGTCGCCCCGAACGGTTCGTGCTGTCGGTGCTCGGTATCGCCTTGGCGATCGCCTGCGTCACTGTGGTCCGCACGATCTCCGCGAGTTTTGCGATCACCGGCGCCGATTCGGTGACCGATGTGCTTGGGAGCGCGCAACTGTGGGCGGTGCCCGCGGTGGGAGTGCATTACGACTCCGACGCACAGGCACTTGTCGCCGACGGCGCCGCGCCGACCATCACTATTCCTGCCGGCTGGGCCGCGACCCGGGTGCCATCGGGAACCACTGACGTCAACGGCAGCAGAGTGTCGCTACGAGGAAGCGACGAAATAGCCAGCGGCCAAGCAACGTTGGGGGCCGAAGTTGCCGACCGGCTAGACCTGCACACCGGCGATCGGGTCGTGGTCGACGGGCAGAGTCTTACCGTGAACGTCGCGGGCAGCGGCCAATCCATCACCGTCGCCACACCGCTTGCCCAGTCCGTTGTCGGCGACAATGGCTGGTGGTTGATTTTCGCGCCCCCGGGTGACGAGAAGCGCCGCGACCTGGGGCAGATCTTCGGCGGTGCGGTCGGACTTAAATCGACCGCGGATCCGTCGGTCAAGCCGGATCCCGCCGGGCGGGGCCTGATCTACGACACCGTCGGCGGCACAGGCCCGTTGACGTTCGAGCAGAAGTTTTCCGCGCTGTTCTCCGGCAAGGTGACCAGCTCGACGCTCGGCCTGATCTCGACCATCGGGCTCGGTCTCGGTTTCGTGATCGCCGTGTCGTCGTTCCTGGCCGCGGTGCAGGAACGACGACGGGAATTCGGAATCATGTCGAGCATCGGACTGGCCGACGAAGTGCTGTACTTCTTCCTTGTCGAGTCGGGGATCGTGTTCCTCGCCGCCTACGCCCTAGGCGTAGTCGGCGCGGGAGTCGCTGTGGCGCTGGTGATTCCCGGCATCGCAACTCCGACCGCGTGGCTGCAGGCGACCGGCATGGTAGCCGCGTTCCTCCCGGCAATGGCGATTGTCGGCGCGCTGGTACCGGTGCACCGGCTGCTGCAACAACGTCCCGTCGATTTGTTGGGGGATCGCTGATGAGTGCTCGCGCGAAGAAGAGAGCGCACTGATGTTGCGTCATGGGTTGTCGTACGGATGGCTGGCCGCGCGGCGGCGGGTCCGAGAGATGGTGTTGCCCGTCGTGACGACGGCTACGGGGGCGTTCCTCGTGGTGATCGTGTTCGGCATGTCCGACGGAATCCGCGCGCAATCGGCGTCGCTGGGCCACGCCGATGAGATCGGCCGCGCCGTCGTGTTGATCGCTGTGACTGTGCTACTGGTGGGTGTCGTCGAGGTCGCCGTGGCGACCACGCGCACCGTCGCCCACCGCACCCGCGAACTCGGGGTGCTCGGCGCCAACGGGGTGCCGCGCACTCCGGTGGTGGCCGCGTTGCTGGTTGAGCCGGTGATTGCGGCGATACTCGGCGCCCTCGTCGGAGCGTTGGCTGCGGCTGTGACCGGGATCGCGTTTGGCACAGTCGGTTTGGTGGCGACGGGAGTGTCGGTCGAGGGGCTGACGCTCGGTGTGGCGATCTCGGTCGGCGTGAGCATCGTCGCGGCACTGGCCACCAGCATCGTGCCCACCTGGAATGCCGCCTCGCGGCCGCCGATTCGTTCGTTGACCGCAGGAGGGTGATGGATGACTGCCATCGATGAAACCGCAGGCACGACCCGCGAGTCCGAGGGGCACGCGCCCGTTATCGAGATTTTGGACGTGTGGAAGCTGCACAAGCTCGGTGACGACGTGGTCCGCGCGCTCGTCGCAGCCGAACTACGGGTGATGCCTGGTGAATTCGTCTGCTTGATGGGGCCGAGCGGCAGCGGCAAGTCGACGCTGCTCAACATCATCGGCGGCCTCGACCGCCCCACCAAGGGAACCGTGAAGCTCGCGGGACGCGACACCGCGCTGCTGACCGAGAGCCAGTTCGCGGCGCTGCGTCACGACACCATCGGGTTCATCTTCCAGAGCTACAACCTGATCCCGTTCCTGTCGGCGGTGGAGAACGTCGAGCTGCCTTTGTTGTTCGAGCCCTACGACCGCAAGTCGTTGCGTACCAGGGCGATCGAACTGCTCGAGCTCGTCGGTCTCGGACATCGGATTCATCACCAGCCGACCAAGATGTCGGGCGGCGAGCAGCAGCGCACCGCCATCGCGCGCTCGTTGATCAGCAATCCGACGCTGGTACTCGCCGACGAGCCGACGGCCAACCTTGACCACCGCACGGGGGAAACGGTGGTGCGCATGCTGCGCGACCTGTGTTCCACGCTCGGCGTCACCGTTGTCGCCAGCACGCACGACCCCACGGTGGCCGACGAAGCGACCCGTGTCGTCCGCATGAAAGACGGACAAATCGTCAACTGACCCAACGGCATTGGGAGAGTCACACATGACGCAAGAACTCGAGGCTGCGCCACCATCCGGGCGCGACAAGCTTCTGACCACTGAGCTGGTCCCCGAACAGGTGCTGCCGAAGGTGATGACCACCTTCGGTCTCACGGCTACCTACGTCTTCATCATCTGCTGGATCACCGGCTCGTCGATCATGGCAGCGGGGGGCTGGACGGCCATTCCGATGTGGGTGCTCGGCATTCTCACATTCCTGGTGCCAGCGGGCATGGCGGTCGCGGAACTGGGCAATCTGTGGCCCGGCGAGGGCGGTGTATATATCTGGGCAACCCGCACCATGGGCGAAACGTGGGGATTCATCGGCGGCTATTTATCGTGGATACCGGTCGTGCTGAACTCCGCGTCATCGCCTGCAATCATCCTGCAGTTCCTGCTGCTGGCGTTCCACGCGGAACTCGGGTTGACGCTGACGATCATCCTGCAACTGGCGCTGCTCTGGGCCGTCGTCGGTCTGGCGCTGGCCAAACTCGCCGCCAATCAGCGCATCATGAACGTCGTTTTCGTCGTCTACTTGGCACTGACCGCCGTCATCTTCATCTCGGGCCTGGTTTACGCGTTGAGCAACGGTTCGGCCCAGCCTTTCACTGCGCACGCCGCATTGGTGCCCGACTTCGCCGGCGCCGGTTTCCTGTACGGCACCGTGCTGCTCTACCTCGTCGGTGTCGAGACGCCGTACAACATGGGTGCTGAGTTCCTGTCGGTGCGCAAGAGCGGACCGAGGATGGTGGTCTGGGGCTCGATCGCGTTGGTCGTCATCTACCTGCTGACCACGCTGGGCACCGTGATGGTGCTGCCCGCCGATCAGATCAACCCGGTCACCGGGGTGATCGGGATGCTAGGGACGGCCGCGCCCAAGGGTGTGATGGAGGTCTGCGCAATCGTGCTTGCCTGCATCGTGTTCGTCGCGTTGATGTCCTACCAGGTCACCTACTCGCGACTGATCTTCGTTTCCGGACTGGAGCGTCACCTGCCGCGGATCTTCACCCACCTGAACCCCCGCACGCGCAATCCGGTTACCGCGGTGCTGATTCAGGGCGTGCTGTCGTCGCTGATCCTGGTGGGGTTGTATTCGCAGAGCAGCATGGCCAACGTGACCATCTTCCTGCAGGGCGGTCTGTCCATCGCGTGGCTCATCTCCGGTTTCTTCTTCTTGTTCCCGGTCATCCTGGCTCGCAAGAAGTACGCCGATCGCTATGCCACCGAAAAGTTTTGGCGGATTCCCGGCGGCATGGCGGGCGTGTGGATCACAGTTCTCGTCGGCAGCCTTGGCACCATCGGCGGCATCTACTACTCGTTTGCAAAGTCGTGGATCAAAGACGTACCGGACAGCACTTGGATGATGTGGACAGGCAGCATCGCGACGGGCATGTTCCTGCTGGGCATCGTCGTGTACATCTTCGGTCGCAGGGCCGCGCACAAGACCTCCGTGGAAGATGCCCTGGCACATCTGGCGGTACTAGAACTGAAGGACGAAGCCAAATGACGATGGAAAGCACCGTGCCCAGCACGGAGGCGATTGACAACACGGCGCGTTATCCGCTGGACCCGCTGACCAGCGCAGAGATCGAAACGGCTGCAGCGGTAGTCACGGACTCCGAATACGCCACGCCCACACTGAAATTCGTCATGATCCAGCTGGCGGAGCCAGACAAGAACCCCGAGCTGACATTCGAGGGCACGCAGGTTCCGAGGTGCGCGTTCGTGACGATGTACGATGGCGCGGCCAAGCTGATGTATGAGGCGATCGTCGACCTCGGCGCGCGGATCATCGACTCTTGGACAGCGGTGCCTGGCCGGTTCCCGTCCTATCTCGTCGAGCACATGACGGGGGTCGAGGAGGTGGTGCGGGCCGACCCAGGCTGGCAAGAGGCGATGCGCAAGCGCGGCGTCACCGATTTCGATCTGGCGATGATCGACCCTTGGCCGGCTGGCTATTACGGTGCTCAGGACCACTACGACAACTCTCCGCTGATCTGTCGACCGTTGACGTTCATGCGTGCCGCGGCGTCCGAGCACGGCTATGCGCGGCCCGTCGAAGGCCTGATCGTCACGTTCGATTTGGACGCGATGAAGGTGATCGACATCGAGGATCACGGGGTGGTTCCGCTGCCGCCGACGGCAGGCAACTACGCCGAGAAGTTCATGTTCGACGAGAACAACCGGCCTGCTTTCAAACAGTTCCGCACCGATGTCAAGCCCATCGAGATCACCCAGCCCGATGGGCCCAGCTTCACTGTTGACGGTTGGAAGGTGCAGTGGCAGAAGTGGTCAATGCGCGTGGGTTTCAACCCGCGCGAAGGCATCACGCTGCACGAGGTTACCTACGCCGACCGGGGTGAGACCCGGCCGATCATCTATCGGGCGTCACTGTCGGAAATGGTTGTGCCGTACGGGGATACCGCGCCCACCCACTGGAACAAGAACGTCTTCGACATGGGCGAGGTCGGGATGGGCTTCTCCGCCAACCCGCTGACCCTCGGCTGCGATTGTCTCGGCGAGATCTATTACTTCGACGGCACGGTGAATGACTCCTCAGGCAACGCGGTGACCATCCCGAACGCGATCTGTATGCATGAGGAGGACTACGGAATCTCTTGGAAGCATACGGATTTCCGGACCGGCGAGGTGGAGGTGCGACGCGCCAGACGGCTCGTCATCTCGATGATCTGCACTGTCGGCAACTACGAGTACGGGTTCTTCTGGTACTTCTACAACGACGCGTCGATGGAAGTGGAGGTCAAGCTCTCCGGGGTGCTGACCACTGGCGCGGTCAAGGACGGCGAGGTACCGCGATGGGGAAAGCTGGTCGCGCCCAACATCTATGGGCCTAATCACCAGCACTTCTTCAGCTTCCGCCTCGACATGAGCGTCGACGGCGCCAACAACAGCGTCTACGAAGTCGACTCGATCCCCGAACCCGATCCGGAGCTCAACCCGCACCACAACGCTTGGATCACGCAGGACACGCTGGTGGCGTCGGAAGCCGACGGGGCGAGGGACTGGGATTGGTCAAAGGGCCGCTATTGGAAGATCGCAAACCCGTCCAGGCGCAACGAGTTGGGCAATCCGGTGGCCTACAAGCTGACGCCGAGGGACATGGTGCCGGTGATGGTGCAGGAGGGCTCATACATTTATGACAGAGCGCGGTTCGTGCAGCACAACCTGTGGGTGACGCGATACGACCCTGCGGAGAAGTTCGCGGCAGGCGACTACATGTACCAGTCGTCCGACATCCAGGGGCTGCCGCAGTTCATCGCGGATGACGCACCGCTGGAGGACACCGATGTGGTGCTCTGGTACACGGTCGGCGCGCATCACGTTGTGCGACCCGAGGATTGGCCGGTGATGCCATGCGCCTATACCGGCTTCCACCTGAAGCCAATAGGCTTCTTCGATGGCAACCCGGCGCTGGATATTCCGCCCTCACCGCCCGTGGCCTGCCATCACCACTGATTCCGGCGAGCAGACGCGGAAGGCCCATTGCACAACGAAATTGGGGTCTTCGGTGTCTGCTCGCACTCAGAGCGGATCCGAACCCAGCGCGGCGAGGATGCGCCTGAACTCGCGGCGCTCCTTATCGGTCAGATGGACCATTAGTCGATGCTCGGCTGCGATCACGCCGGCGTCGGTGCGCTTGAGCAGTTCCTCGCCGTCGCGAGTCAGTTGTGCAGGTAGCGACCGGCCCGATGACACGCTGGCCGGCCGGCTCACGAGTTCGCGGTCCTCGAGCCCGCGCAACACCATGTTCATCGCCTGCGGTGACACGTTCAGTGCACGCGCTAGCTCGGCGTTGGAGTGGCCGGGATACTTCGATAGCACCCGCATACAGAGGTACTCGGGGAAGGCCACTTCCAGCGGATCGAGGACGGTCGCCGTCACATCGGTCTTCAGCGCGTGCATCACCCGGTGCAGCAGGTAACCCAATGGCTCGTCCTCGAGGTTGTCGCTCATGTCAACTATATTGACACATATCAACTAGATTGATATACCGGACTCATGACCCAACCAACGCAAGATCTGTTCGAAAACGCATACAAGGGTGAGGCGGAGGAGCTTGGTCTTGGCACCAAGCCGCCGTGGAGCATCGGCGAACCGCAGCCGGAGATCGCGGCACTGATCGAGCAGGGCAAGTTCCACGGTGAGGTGCTCGACGTCGGCTGCGGCGAGGCGGCCGTCGACCTGTATCTCGCGGAGCGCGGTTTCACCACCGTCGGCCTCGACCTCTCGCCGACGGCCATCGAGCTCGCCAGGGCCGAAGCGGCCAAGCGCGGCTTGACCAACGCCAGCTTCCAGGTCGCCGACATCAGCGCCTTCGATGGCTACGACGGCCGGTTCAACACGATCGTCGACTCGACGTTGTTCCACTCCATCCCGGCGGAGTTGCGCGAGGGCTACCAGCAGTCGATCGTGCGCGCGGCTGCGCCTGGGGCGTCGTACTTCGTGCTGGTCTTCGACCGCACCGGCCTTCCCAACGGCCCGGCCAACCCCGTCACTGAGGACGAACTGCGCGACGTGGTGTCCAAGTACTGGACGATCGACGAGATCCGGCCGGCCCGCATCCACGCCAACTTCCCATCGCAGGTCCCCGAGGGTTTGCCGATGCCGTTCGGCGACATTCGCGACGAACCCAACGGTCGCAAGTCGGTCCCGGCCTTCCTGCTGACGGCACACCTGCCGGAGTAACCCGCCGGGGGTCCCCATAGCGGCAATCCGGCCGCTATGGGGCAGGATTGAGGGCGATCGCAGCGAAGACCCGAAGGAGTCGGATGGCGGAGCCCACCAGTCCCAACGGAGCCCAGACATCAAATTCCCCGATCCGGCCGATGTACACCCGTGTGCTGCTCAAGCTCGGTGGCGAGATGTTCGGCGGCGGCGAGGTGGGCCTCGACCCCGATGTCGTGCATCTAGTGGCCCGACAGATCGCAGAGGTGGTTCGCAGCGGCGTGCAAGTCGCGGTCGTCATCGGCGGTGGCAACTTCTTCCGCGGCGCGCAGCTGCAACAGCGCGGCATGGAGCGCACCCGCAGCGACTACATGGGCATGCTCGGCACCGTAATGAATAGCCTTGCGCTGCAAGACTTCCTGGAAAAAGAAGGCATCGCGACGCGGGTGCAGACCGCGATCACCATGGGACAGGTCGCCGAGCCCTACATTCCGCTGCGGGCGCGCAGGCACCTCGAGAAGGGCCGCGTGGTGATCTTCGGCGCAGGCATGGGTCTGCCGTACTTCTCTACCGACACCACCGCCGCACAGCGCGCGCTGGAGATCGGCGCCGACGTGGTGCTGATGGCCAAGGCCGTCGATGGCGTGTTCACCGACGATCCCCGGGTCAATCCGCAGGCCGAGCTGCTCACTGCGATCAGTCACCGCGAGGTCATCGATCGCGGCCTGAAGGTCGCCGACGCCACGGCGTTCAGCCTGTGCATGGACAACGGAATGCCGATTCTGGTGTTCAACCTGCTCACCGATGGGAATATCGCACGGGCGGTGGCAGGTGAGAAGATCGGAACACTGGTCACCACCTAACAGGAGAAGACCAGGCGAGCGAAGCAACAGGAGAAACCCGTGATCGACGAAACGCTCTTCGACGCCGAAGAGAAGATGGAGAAGGCGGTGTCGGTGGCGCGCGACGACCTCTCGTCGATCCGTACCGGCCGGGCCAACCCTGGCATGTTCGCCCGCGTGAGCGTCGATTACTACGGGTCGCAGACTCCGATCACCCAGCTGTCTAGCATCAATGTGCCAGAGGCTCGGCTGGTCGTGATCAAGCCGTATGAGGCCAACCAGCTGAAACATATCGAGGACGCGATCCGCAACTCCGACCTCGGGGTCAATCCGACCAATGACGGCAACGTCATTCGGGTGTCGATTCCGCAGCTGACCGAGGAGCGTCGCCGCGATCTCGTCAAGCAGGCCAAGGCCAAGGGTGAGGACGCGCGCGTTACCGTCCGCAGCATCCGTCGCAAGGCGATGGAGGAGCTGCACCGCATCAAGAAGGACGGCGAGGCCGGCGAGGACGAGGTGGCCCGCGCCGAGAAGGATCTCGACAAGACCACGCACACCTACACCGCTCAGATCGACGAGCTCGTCAAGCACAAAGAAGGCGAGCTGCTGGAGGTCTAGTGACCGAGCAGCAAGCGACTCCCGTGGCAGACACTGAAGCCGGCCCGACTGAGCCGCCCAAAAAAGCATCCCGCGCCGGCCGCGATCTGCCGGCCGCCATCGTCGTCGGCGTCCTGTTGGGCGGAATGGCGATCGCAGTCTTGTTCTTTGCGCCGATCGGATGGCTGCCCGTCTTGGCCGTGGCGATGCCGATTGCCACGCATGAGGTCGTCCGAAGGCTGCGCGAAGCCGGCTACGCGCTGCCGGTGATCCCGCTGTTGCTCGGCGGCCAGGCGATGATCTGGCTGACGTGGCCGTTCGGGCCGATCGGGCTGTTGGGAGCGTACGGCGGCACGATCGTGGTGTGCATGGTGTGGCGGCTGGTCGGGCACGGGCTCAGCGAACAACCGGTCAACTATCTGCGCGACATTTCGGCCACCGTGCTGCTGGCAACGTGGGTGCCGCTGTTCGCCAGCTTCAGCGCGTTGTTGATCTTCCAGGATCACGGTGGCTTTCGAACGTTCACGGTGATCGCGACCGTCGTCTTCGCCGACATCGGCGGCTATGTCGCGGGGGTGTTGTTCGGCAAGCACCTGATGGCGCCGGCGATCAGCCCAAAGAAATCGTGGGAGGGACTGGGCGGGTCGATGCTGTTCGGCATCACCGCGGCCGTCTTGTCAGTGGCGTTCCTGCTCGACAAACCCGCGTGGGTGGGTGTGCCACTAGGGCTGATGCTGGTGGTTACCGGCGTTCTTGGTGACCTTGTCGAATCTCAGGTCAAACGCGAGCTTGGCATCAAGGACATGGGCACGCTATTGCCCGGCCACGGGGGCATCATGGACAGGATCGACGCGATGCTTCCGTCGGCCGTCGCCGGCTGGATCGTGTTGACGCTACTGGCCTGACGCCGTCAGATATCGCTGCAGCGTCGGACCCAGCATCGGGACCAGTTCGTCGACGGGGGTCGAGGCCATCGGCTCGATCTTGAGGTCCGCGATCTTCTTCACGGCGCTGACGACGTTCATCCAGCTGTGGGAGGAACCGCATCTCGCGAAGCGGTTCGGCGACCAGTACGTCACCTACCGACAACAGGTTCCGCGGTGGATTCCACGCTTGTCTGCGTGGGACCCGGCGCGCGCGACCGCGCGTTGAGCCAGCAAGCCACCGCGCCGACGACAAGACCGACCGCGATCCCGATGTCGGGTCGCTGGCCCAACATCACCCACGACAACACACCTGCCACTGCGGGGATGACCGCGAAAAGCATCGCTACCGCGGCGGCGCCGAAGTTGTTGATCGCGCGCACGTAAAGTGTCATGCACAGGGTTGCATTGAACAGCACAACGGCAGCGACGGCGCCCGCCGCCTTCCAGGGGTCGGTCACCGTGAACGGCATGACGGTGGCGAGCACCGCGACGGGCAGCAGGGCCACCCCGTTCTGTAGCGCCGCCGTAGCCCGGAAGTCCACGCCGGAGCAGAACCGCTGCTGGTAGACCCCGCCGGCGGAGATGGCGAGCAGTGCCCCGACCAACAGAAGTACGACGGTGTCGACCCTGCCGATGGCGATGAGCCGTCCTGCGCAGGCAGCCAGCACCGCCACGACGCCGAGGACCAGCGCGCCGACGCGCGTCCACGTCATGCCCTCGCCGAGGAACATCGTGGCCAGTACGGCGGTGACGACGGGATTCATCGAGATGATCACCGCGCCCAGCACCGCGGGCGCCCCGTGCAGCAGCGCCAGATACAGGCAGATGAACTGCAGCGCGTTGGTGAGCAACCCGGCGGTCAGGACGTGTGCCAGGGTGCGGCCCGTGGGCCACGTCACACGCGAGATCAGGGCCCACGCGGACAAGATGGCGCCGGCCAATCCGAAGCGGAAGGTCAGCACCGCCATCGGCGACATCGCTGAAACAGCAAGTGCGCCAATGGGATACCCGAGCGCATAGAAAAACGTCAGATTCGACGCGGCGCGTAGGGGCATCGGGGGCAGGGGCATGGTTCCCATGGATGCGATCAACGCCCGTCATCGCCAATCAATTTCGGCCAGGCCGGGGTGAGATACTGACAAGACATGTCTTTACCTCTGGTTTTCGATGCTCCGCGTCGCGCAATGCCGCCGCGGCACCTTGCCGACCTCGACGAAGAGGGGCGCGCGGCCGCGGTCGCGGAACTCGGGCTGCCGGCGTTTCGGGGCAAGCAGCTGGCCAATCAGTACTACGGCAGGCTGATCGCTGATCCGCAGCAGATGACCGATCTGCCGGCTGCAGTGCGGGAGCAGGTCGCCGATGCGTTGTTCCCGCATCTGCTCGACGCGGTGCGCGAGATCGAGTGCGACGCCGGTGAGACGCGAAAGATGCTGTGGCGGGCGGTCGACGGCACGACGTTCGAGTCGGTGTTGATGCGCTATCCGCAGCGCAACACGGTGTGCATCTCGTCGCAGGCCGGCTGTGGCATGGCGTGCCCGTTCTGTGCGACGGGGCAGGGGGGGCTCACGCGCAACTTGTCGACGGCCGAGATCCTCGAGCAGGTGCGGGCGGCTGCTGTCGAATTGCGCGACCGTGACGGGGATGGGATTGCGCGCCCCGCGCGCGGGGCCCGCTTGTCCAACATCGTGTTCATGGGCATGGGGGAGCCGCTGGCCAACTACAACCGGACGCTGGCGGCAGTGCGTCGAATCACCGCGGCTCCGCCGAACGGGTTCGGGATTTCGGCGCGGTCGGTGACGGTATCGACGGTGGGGTTGGCGCCGGCGATCCGCAAGCTGGCCGATGAACGACTGGGCGTCACGCTGGCGTTGTCGCTGCACGCGCCCGACGACGAATTGCGCGACACGCTGGTGCCCGTCAACAATCGGTGGAAGGTGTCCGAAGCGCTTGACGCGGCAAGGTATTACGCCGACGTGACGGGGCGACGAGTGTCGATCGAATACGCGTTGATCCGCGATATCAACGATCAGCCTTGGCGGGCAGACCTTTTGGGCAAGCGGCTGCACGGAGCGCTGGGGCCGTTGGTCCACGTCAACGTGATTCCGCTGAACCCGACGCCGGGCAGCGAGTGGGATGCCAGCCCGAAGCCGACCGAACGCGAATTCGTGCGGCGGGTGCGGGAGCGCGGCGTGTCATGCACAGTGCGCGACACCCGGGGCCGCGAAATCGCCGCGGCCTGTGGGCAATTGGCGGCCGAGGGCTGAGCTGGCGGCGCGGCTCCTGGAGGCGTATTTCAGATTGCCCGCGTACGTAGCGACAATCGCGTTACAGCCTGAATCCGCGGAAGTACCACGGTATGGCCGCTGCGCGCATGTCCATGACGCGGTTGTAGATGCGGTACTCCGTAGCCCGCGGCACGTATCCGGAGCCGTAAGGTCCGCGCGCCAGCCGTCGCACTCTTCCGCGCCGTCGTTCCCAGCGCAGCGCATCGGAGACTTCTTTCGATGCGCGTCCACCGATCGTGAAGCCCTGCCATTCCAGAGCTTCAATGAGCTCCTTTACGGTGGTGGGGCCGTGCTGCAGCAGGTACATCGTCAGCGCGTAGCGCAGGTCGATGCCCTTCAACTCATGACTTGTCACCATCGTCGAACGGTGACAGGCACGTCCGACATGTCGCTGTGTACGCGGGCACTTTGGGTATGGGTTGGGGATCCGCTCGCTACCCAGGCGAATTCACGGCTTCGTCGCTCAATCCGGGATGCCGATCGTCTTGGCCTCGAGGTACTCCTTGTTGACCTCTTCGATCGGACTCTCGATCTGGCTGCCACTCACCGTGACCGGACACCCACCTCGGTGATCAGCACTCTGCGCAGCCGCTCCTTGTTGCGTTTCAGCGCGTCGCGCAGCTGGGTCAGGCAGTGGTAGCGGAACTCCAGATCGCGCGACCTGTCGGTTTCGTCGAACGCCCGGCGCGCGGCCGCGACCGGGCGCGCCATGTCGTCGATCGTTCCGTCGGTAGCCTGCCCGGCTACCTGCTCGCTGGACGGATGGGTGACGTCGAATGTCGCTTTGCTGCTTGTGATCTGCAGTTCGCCGTCAATGAGCATCCGCTCGTCACGGCGAGCACGCCAGTTTCAGTCTGCACGCCCGTCATAGCAGACAGCTTTACAAATCAGCGGGAGAATGTCACCCGTTCTGTTTGATTCCCGCGGCATGCCGAAGCTGCGCCAGGAACTGGTCGCCGTCGTCGCTGCGCACGATGTAGTGCGCCACCGCCACACGGATAGCCGTCGCGGCCTTGACCGCCCCGTTCGGTCCCGGCATCAGCTTTTGCAGGCGCGCGCGCATCAACGGGAGGATCCTGCCCAGCTGTGCGATGACGACCTCCGGTTCGATGTCGACCAGCCGCACCCCGGAGTAGGACTGCTGGTACTCGACGATGAAGCGCAGCGCGGCGTCGAGTTTCTCGGTGCCGCGCAGGCCCGATGTCGCGCGGCTGATGCCGCTGTCGAACATCTCGCGCTCGAACACGCCGAACGCGTCGAGGAGCTCGCCCTTGGATGCGAACCATCGATACAGCGTGGGCCGAGAAACCCCGGCCTGCAGCGCCACCTCGGAGAGGCTCAGCTTTGTCTGACCGCTGCGGCCGAGCACTTCCGCGGTCGCGACGAGGATCCGGTGTCTCGTCGAGGTGTCCTCGACGCCTCCGGATGCGTCACGCAGCGGTTCGTTCACTTTCGAGACCTCAATCGTTTGGTCCAGATGATCCTAGATGGTGCGATCACAGTGACTTCTCAAGCAGCGAGACCGTGTCGAGCTTCTTCGAGAACCCGATCTACCTCGTCAGTTTACAAATTGGCGGGACTTTGTAAGGCGATTCGGAAGGATGTCCATGGCCGGACCGATGGAGGGCATCAAGGTCGTCGAACTCGGCGTCTGGGTGGCCGGCCCCGCGGCGGGCGGCATACTCGCCGACTGGGGTGCCGACGTCATCAAGATCGAGCCGCCGGACGGGGATCCAGCGCGGATGTTCGGCCGGATGCTCGGTATCGAGGACGACGTCAGCCCACCGTTCGAGATGGACAATCGTTCCAAGCGCAGCATCGTGCTCGACCTGGCGACCGACGACGGTCGCGCCACCGCATTCGAGTTGCTCAGCGGCGCAGATGTTTTCCTGACCAACATCCGCCCAGGTGCCCTCGCGCGGATCGGCTTGGACTTCGAAACGGTTGCTTCGCACAATCCGCGGCTGGTGTACGGCCTGATCACCGGCTACGGCGACAGCGGACCGGATGCCGACCGTGCGGCATATGACGTGGCCGCGTTCTGGGCGCGGGCAGGACTGGCGCATCTGCTGACACGGCCGGGTGATACGCCCCCGTTTCAGCGCGGTGGCATGGGTGACCACTCGGCCGGAATGACGCTCGCCGCGGCGGTTTGTGCGGCACTTGTCGCGCGAGCACGAACCGGCAAGGGGCAGTTGGTCAGTACCTCGCTGTACCGGCAGGGCGCGTACACGGTCAGCTTCGACCTCAATACGTTCCTGATGACCGGGCATTCGATCGCCATCGGTCAGCGCGAGACCATGGGCAACCCGTGCATGAACAACTACACGGCAGGCGACGGCAAGCGGTTCTGGATTGTCGGCTTACAGGGGAGTCGGCATTGGCCGGCGCTGTGCAGGGCCGTCGAACGGCCGGAGTGGTTGACCGATCCGCGCTACGAAAGTGCGCACGCCCGCGCTGCCAATGCAACCGAGCTCGTAACCGAACTGGACGCGATCTTCGCGAGGAGGCCGCTCGACGAATGGGCGGAAGTCTTTGCGGCAGAACCGGAGTTCTTCTGGTCGCCCATCAACTCCATCGAGGACGTGGTGGCCGACGAGCAGTTTCACGCCGCGGGCGGGGTGGTGTACGTGCCCGACGGAGACGGTGGCGGGCCGATGGTGGCAACGCCTGCCGATTTCCATGGCACGCCATGGGAACCGCGTTCTGCTGCACCGCGACTCGGCGAGCACACCGACGAGATCCTCGCCGAGCTCAAGGCGCGTGGTGCTTGACCCGCGCTGCGTGGCGTAGTTGATCCAGGAAGTCTGCGTCGTCATCGCTGCGCACCAGATAGTGCGAGACCGCAACGCGCACCGCCGTCGCCGCGGCTTCGGCGCCATCGGGTCCGGGGATGAGCCGTTCGAGTCGTGCCCGCATCAGCGGAATGACGTGTGACAGCCGCCTGATCATGTGCGCGGGCTCGATGTCGACGACGCGCAGCCCTGGATAGGAATGCTGGTATTCGACGATGTACCGCAGCGTGGCGTCGAGCTTTTCGTTCGCGGGCAGGCCTGCGCAGGCCTCGGCGACGCCCCGTTCGTACATGTGCGTTTCCCACTTGCCCAGGGCGTCGAGTAGACCTTCCTTGGACGCGAACCAGCGGTAGAGCGTCGGTCTGGACACCCCGGCCTGCAGCGCTACCTCTGACAGGCTGAGCTTCGTCTTGCCCATGCGGCCGAGCACCTCGGCGGTTGCGGCGAGGATTCGCTCGCGGCTCGAGTTGTCGACGGGCTGCACGATCACAGCTTTACAAATTTTCGCTGAAGTGTCACGCTGATTCGGTGACAGCGGCACCGGTGCAGGCGCGTGAGTACAGTCCGATCGACATCACGTCACACGACTTCTGGAGTCGGCCGTTCGCCGTGCGCGACGAGATGTTCGCGCAGCTCCGCGCCGCTGAAGGGCTGAGTTGGCACCGGCCCTTCCCGTCGATGTTCCCGATCGAGGAGCCGGGCTACTGGGCGCTGACGCGGCGCGCCGACATTGTGTTCGTCAGCCAGCACCCCGAGCTGTTCACGTCGGCGCGGGGCGTGGCACTTGACCCGATGCCCGCCGAGATCCAGCAGTTCGCGTCGTTCTTCCTGACCATGGATCCGCCGCAGCACACCGTGTATCGGCGGCTGATCAGTTCTGCGTTCACGCCGCGACACGTGCGCCAGATCGAGGATCAGATCCACACCAACGCGATGACGATTGTCGACGACCTCGTCGGTGCGGGCGATGTCGACTTCGTCGAAGCCTGCTCGGCGCGACTGCCGATGCTGACGATCATGGAGATGCTCGGCGTCCCGAAGGCCGACCAGCCGGCGGTTGCCAAGGCCGCCGAAAAGCTGTTCGGGCTCAGCGACGACGAATACAGCTCGATCGAGGAACGCGCGCAGGACACGATCAACGAGATCATGCTGCTGAACACCACGGGTCAGGAGCTGGCGAAGTTCCGGCGCGCCAACCCCGGCGACGATTTGATGACGAGCATCGTCAACGCCGAGGTCGACGGTCACCGGCTGACCGACGATGAGATGGGTGCGTTTTTGATCCTGCTGGCGTCGGCGGGCAACGACACCACCAAGCAGGCCACCACGCACACGATGATGGCGTTGGTCGAGAACCCGGCCCAACGTGGTTGGCTGATGGCGGATTTCGAGAACCGGATCGGTCCTGCCATTGAGGAATTCGTGCGGTGGGCGTCGCCGGTCCTGCAGTTCGCGCGGTTTGTCACCGAGGACACCGAAATCAACGGGCAGCCGGTCAGCGCCGGAGACAAGGTCGGCCTGTTCTACTGCTCGGCGAACCGGGATGAGGCGGTCTTCGACGACCCCGACCAGTTCAATCTGCAGCGCTCACCCAATCCGCACCTCGGCTTCGGCGGTGGCGGCCCGCACTTCTGCCTTGGCAACCAGCTGACCAAGGCCGAGCTGCGAAACCTGTTCCGCGAGTTGTTGACCCGGTTGACGACCGTCGAGTTCGGTGAACCCGATCTGCTGTACAGCAGCTTCGTCCACGGCGTCAAACGGCTGCCGGCGTTCGTCAAGTAGGAGAGACTATGCGGGTCGAAGTCGACCTCGATAAGTGCACGGGACATGGGATCTGCGAGTCGATCGCAGAGGATGTGTTCGAGGTGCAGGACGACGGCACCGTGCTGATCCATGAGAATGACCGGCCGGAGTCGGATCGAGATCGCATGCAGCAGGCCGTAACCCAGTGCCCTGCAGCGGCTCTTTATCTGCGCGAGCAGACGTAAAATGCCCCGACACGCCGAGGATTTCGGGCACTTTGCGTCTGCTCGCGCTATCTAGGCGGACGCGGGCGCACCAGCACCGACTGCTGAATGCCGCCGACGGGTCCGCTCTCGTCGAACAGCGTGCCGATCGTCGTGCCGATGCCGTCGGGGCCGTAGTTGGTTTCGGCGCGGATGCCGATCCACTCGCCGTCGGGCACGCGATGGATGTGCACGACGAGATCGGTGTTCAGGAACGTCCATCGGCGGATGTCCAGCTTCGTGCCGATGCCGTTGGCATCATCCGCGACGGCGAACAGCCTCTGCAGCGGAGTCATGCTCTCGCCCTTGACCAGATCGACCTCGGGCCTGATCCACGATTCGCCCGCCCCATCGTTCAGCGGCTTGGTCAGCCAGCGCCAATCCAGGCTGTGCACATAGTTCGGATCCCAGTCTTTCTTCATGTCTCGGCCGCGCGCCTCGCCCACTGGGCGCAGCGGTGGCGCCGGGGCGTGCACGACCTCACTGGTGTCGAGTGTCTGCAGCCGCCACCCGCTGGCCCGCGCGACCGGCCGCGGCTCACCGTCGGGGCCCGGCGCCAGCATTTCGGCGGTTACCAATTCGATCTGTTTGCCGGAGCGTTCGCGTTTAGCGCGCACCCACAGGTCGCCCTCCGCGGGCACCGGCCCCAGCAGGTCGACCATGACGCGGCTCAGCCGGGTGTCGTCGCGCTGCTCGCACCGCTCCAATCCTCGCACCAGCAAGGCGGATACGGGCGCCGCGTGCTGAATCGCCGCGGACCATGTGCTGCGGACCATGTCGGTTGCTATGAATTTTTCGCCGAGTTCGTCTGTCGCATTGATGAGTTCGTAGTACGAGTCGCTCACGGCCAGCCTGCTCCTGGGATGTCGACGATGGTCGCGTCCAGCCGCGCCAGTCTCGTCCCGACCAGTCGGTTTGGATAGGCGCTGGTGCTCGACAGCATGAACAGGGTGCGACGCTCCGGACCACCGAGCATGCACGCGATCGCGGTGCGGTCTCCGATGTCGATGCGATCGGTCACGGTGCCACCCTTGACAATCCGGTCGAACCGGTTCGCCAGAGTCATCGACGTCCAAACTCCGCCTTGGGCATCGAGGCAGATGCCGTCGGGTGGTCCCTCCAGTCCGTCGGCGAAGATTCGCCGATCCGACAGTGCACCGTCGGCGCCAATGGTGAACGCCGTCAAGCGCCTACCGATCGATTCGGCGACGATGAGCATCGTGCCGTCGGGCGTGATCACCATGCCGTTCGGAAAGTCGAGGTCTTCGGCGACGACGGTCGGGGTGTTATCGGGGTCCAGCCGCACGATGACGCCGCCCTCGCGGGCCTGCGATCCGACGTATGCGCGTCCGATGTCGTCGATCACCATGTCGCCGAGGTTCGCGGGGACGACGTCGGACAGGTCGACGACGGTCGAGACGGTGTCACCGTCGTAGCCCAGCACCTGCCGCTTCTCGGTCGACGCGATCAGCAGCGATCCGTCCGGCCGAAAGCCGAGACCCGACGGGGCATGGCCGGTCAACGGCAGCGTGGTCATGTCCCCGTGCAGGTTGACCGTGTGCACCGCCTGGCCGAGCATGTCAGAGAACCACAGCAGTCCCTCGAACCACCGTGGTCCCTCGCCGAAACAGAAACCGTTGGCCAGCGACGTCAGCGTCGCACCTTTACAAATCACGCCGTAAGTGTCACGCTCGCAAGGTGCCACTGTCAACTACCTGCAGCCTTCGGTGAGCATGAAGCGCTACCACGGCCACACGCTTCTCTACCTTCACGAGACCATCGACCTGGGGTCCGGGCGTAGCGAGCAATTCACAGAAATGTTCAGCGACGTGTACCACCCGATGATGGAAGACCTTGGCGCACGGCTGTTCGCGATCTGGGCGACGACGCCCTACAACGGCCACTGGCCGCAGGCGACCATCATCTGGGAGATCGACGCGTTCGCCGACTATGCGCGAATCGGCAAGGCGCAGGCGCGGGGCGGCAGCCACGAGTCGTCGGCCGCGAAGTGGGCGGCGTTCCTGTGGGAGATCGGCGCGTCGGGAGAGGGCCGGATCATGTACGCCGGCGCGAGCAACAAGACACTCGCCGAACTCAAGGAGTCGAAGTTCGGGGCAGGGCTGGTGATCCAGGAGATCATGCAGACCAAACCGGGCCGTCAGGACGACTACATCCGTGAACTCGAGCGGCTGTATGTGCCGTGGTCGGAGCGTACCGGCAAGCGTTGGCTCGGCTCGTTCATCACCACGTTCCGGTTCAACGAGGTGATCCACTACTGGGCGCTCGACGGCGATTGGGACTGCTTCGAGAACCACTATCCTTCCTGGAAGGACAGCCCGCCCGCCGAAATCGTCACCTGGATGAGCGTCGCGCCGGCGCTGCGCGACGGCTGGGAAGATTCGATCCTGCAGGCCCTACCACCCTCGCCGCTGCAATGAATTCACCTGTGATGCAAAAGTTTTCATACGATCCGTTTGACCCGGCGGTGATGGCCGACCCGCTGTCCTACTACCGGGTTTTGCGTGACGAGCATCCTGTGTACTACCTCGACAAGTGGGACACGTTTGCATTGTCGCGATTCGCCGACATCTGGGATGTCCTCGAGATCAGCGACGGCACCTTCGTAGCATCGGAAGGGACCCTGCCCGCCGCAACGGTTTTGGGACAGCGCAACCACGGTCCTGTGCCAGATCCACCGCTGCACCCGATGCCGTTCCATGCGAACTTCGACGCCCCGATCTATGACGGTGTGCGGCGGTGCACGTCGAGCCCGTTGCGGCCAAAGTCGGTGGCGCAGCTGGCCGACCGGATCCGCACGCTGACCAACGAGCGACTCGACGAGCTGTTGCCACGAGGGACATTCGATCTGACGCAGGAATACGGCGGCATCGTCGCCGCGTCGGTGGTGTGCGAATTGCTGGGTCTGCCTGTCGATCTCGCCCCCGAGGTACTGGCCACGGTCAACGCGGGCAGCCTGGCGCAACCAGGCAGCGGCGTGGAAGTCGCCAACGCCCGTCCCGGTTATCTCTCGTACCTGGTGCCCCTGGTGCAGCAGCGACGAGTCGATGGTGAATCCTCGATCGCCCGCAATCTGATCGACTACCGGCTGCCCGACGGCTCCGCCCTGAACGACATCGAGGCCGCCACCCAACTGCTCGGCATCTTCATCGGCGGAACGGAAACGGTGCCGAAAATCGTCGCGCACGGGCTATGGGAATTGGGCCGACGGCCTGACCAGATGGCGGCGGTGCGCGCCGACCTGAACGCCAATGTGCCCGTTGCCCGTGAGGAGATGATCCGTTATTGCGCACCCGCACAGTGGTTCGCCCGCACTGTTCGCAAGCCGTTCACCATGCACGGCACCACAATTGAGCCCGGCCAACGGATCATCACACTCCTCGCGTCGGCCAACCGCGACGAGCGTGAATACGCCAATCCCGACGACTTCGTCTGGGACCGCCCCATCGAACGATTGCTGGCCTTCGGCCGCGGTCAACACTTCTGCCTCGGCGTGCATCTGGCACGCCTGGAGATCGCCATCATGGTGACCGAATGGCTCAAGCGTGTCGATGACTGGCGCGTTGACAGCGACTCTGCTCTGCGACCGCCGTCGAGCTTCCAGTGGGGCTGGAACACCATCCCGGTGGAGGTCTGAGGATGTGGGCCTATCGGCTGGTTGCGCCGTACACCTTTGAGCGAGTGGACATTCCGGAGAAGACGCCGGGGAGTCTCGGCGACCGTCAGGTGCTGCTGCGTTTCCTGGCCGCCGGTATCTGCGGCAGCGACCTGCCTGGCTTTCGTGGCAGCAAGGGCAGGCTCCCCGGTGACACCGGGGTCAGCGCTGCGGAAATGGACGGCTTTCCGATACACGAGGTCGTCGGTGAGGTGATCGCCAGTCGCCATCGAAGCCACGGCGTCGGCGATCGGGTTGTCGGCTGGGCGTCCGGTTTCGACGGGCTGATGGAACACGTCGTGGCCGACGGGGAGGGTCTGGCCCCGTTCGATCCCGCACTGACGCCGCAGCACGCGGTGGCGCTGCAGCCGCTGGCATGCGTCCTCTACGTGCTCGAACAAATTCCCAACATCAAGGGAAGCCACGTCGCCGTCATCGGCCAGGGCTCGATCGGGCTGCTGTTCTCCTACGCGGCAAAGGCTTTCGGCGCACGGCACGTGACCGGTGTCGATCCGATCGACCGCGACGGCATTGGCAAGGAATTCGGCGTCGACACCATCGTCCGCGCTCCCAGCGACCGTTGGGTCAGCCACCTGGATGCCAACGACCGGCCCGACATCGTCATCGAAGCCGTCGGCCACCAGGTCGCGACGCTGAATCACGCGATCGAAGCGGCGGCTTTCGGTGGGACGGTGTTCTATTTCGGAGTTCCCGACGATGACAGCTACCCGATCAGCATGCGGACAATGCTGCGCAACAACCTGACTCTCAAATCGGGTGTGACGCTGGACCGCCGGCGCGTGCTGTGCTCTGCCAGCGAATTCGCCCGCAAGCATCCCGAATTGCTCCGCGCATACGTCAGCCATACGTTCGGTGTCGACGAGGTTCAGGCCGCATTCGAACTGGCCTGCCGCCCGACGCCGGTACGCATCAAGATTGCGATCGTCGCATGACGCCGAGCAGGCTGCAGGGAGCCTTGGCCGCAAAGCAGCAGGTATGGGGCGGATGGGTAGTCGGCCCGACGATCATTGGCCCTGAGGAATTCGCCGCCGCCGGATACGACTACGTCGGATTCGATGTGCAGCACGGCTATCTCGACGACGCTGACGTCGCCCTGCTGTTGCGCCGATTGGAGCATGTGCCGATCGCGACCGCGGTGCGACTGCCGTCGACCGACCCCGCCCCGATAGGCCGGGTACTCGACGCGGGCGCCGACGCTGTCATCATCGCGATGATCGAGTCGGCCGATCAGGCTGCCGCCGCCGTCGCCGCCACCCGCTATGCGCCCGACGGGGTGCGCAGCTTTGGGCCGTTGCGCGCCAGCCTCGGGCTCGACCCTGCGGCGCTCGAAGCGAGGGTGAGTGTGTTCGCGATGATCGAAACCGCGAGGGGCTTATCGGCGGTCGACGACATCTGCACCGTCCCGGGACTGACAGGCGTCTATGTCGGACCCGCGGACCTAACCATCTCACTCGGATACGGGCTGGTGGACACGTGGACACACCCCGACGTGCGCAATGCGATGGCCCGAGTACACAAGTCGGCGTCAGCGGCTGGCCTGGTGGCTGGAATTCATGCCAGCAGCGGGGCTCGCGGTAAAGCCATGGCGGAAGCGGGTTTTCAGATGATCACCCTTGCCTCGGAATCGCAGGCGCTGCGGCGGGGTGCGGCTGCGCACTTTCGGGAGGCGCAATGACGGATCGAGTCGCTCTGGTGACCGGCGCCGCGCGGGGGCAAGGCGCGGCGATTGTCAAGCGGTTGCAGAAGGACGGATTCCATATCGCCGCTTGCGATCCGATGGCTGAGGACATTGAGGCAAGCGACGAGGTGATTGCGATACCGCTCGATGTGACCGACGCCGACCAATGGGCCACGGCGGTCGCAACGACGGTCGAACGGTTGGGTGCGTTGAGCACTCTGGTGAACAACGCCGGGGTGCTACACCGGGCATCGCTGGCTGACGAAACCGCCGTAGGCTTCGAGGGAAGCTGGCGCGTCAACTGCTTCGGCCCGTTCCTCGGTATTCAGACCGCGTTGCCGCACCTGATCGTCGCCGAAGGTGCGTCCATCGTCAACACCTGCAGCACAGGCGCCATCCGGCCTTTCCCGAACCACGCCGCCTACGGGTCATCGAAGTGGGCGCTGCGTGGGCTAACGCAGATCGCAGCGGCAGAATTAGCCGCATCCGGCATCAGGGTGAACGCGGTGTTCCCCGGACCGATCGCCACGCCGATGCTTGACGATGTCACCCAAAGCAGGCTCACCGCCACGTTCGGTCGCCTCGGCGAACCGGTGGAGGTCGCGAACGTGGTCGCGTTCCTGGTGTCCGACCATGCGTCGTTCATGACGGGGGCGGAGCTTGTGGTGGACGGAGGGCAATGCCTGCGAATGGGCTGAGCCCGTCGGTCGGCATCATCGGCGCGGGTCCTGGCGGGCTGGCGCTGGGTATTTTCCTGCGCAAGGCCGGCTTTCGCGACTTCACCATCTTCGACAGGGAAGACGGAGTCGGCGGCACCTGGCGGATCAATACGTATCCGGGTCTGGCCTGCGATGTGAAATCGCATCTGTACTCCTACTCGTTTGACCTCAACGCGAACTGGTCGCGGATGTGGTCCGGGCAGCGCGAGATCCTGGAGTACTTCGAGCAGTGTGCGCGCCGCTACGAGCTCGCGCCGAATCTCAAATTGAACACCGAAATCACTGCTGCCCATTGGGATGGCACGGCATGGCGGCTGACCACCAGCGCCCGGGAGGTGTACACCTTCGATGTCGTGGTGTCGGCCATCGGCCTGTTCACCCAGCCGGTGCTGCCCGACCTCATCGAAGAGGAGACGTTCACCGGCAAGCTGATGCACACCGCGCGGTGGGATCACTCCGTCGATCTGCGGGGTGCACGCGTGGCGGTGCTCGGCACGGGGTCGACTGCGGCGCAGCTAGTGCCGGAGGTCGCCAAGGTGGCGAAGAAGGTCTATTCGGTGCAGCGGTCGCCGACGTGGATTCTGCCGAAACCGGATCGACCCTACACCGATCGGGAGAAGTGGCTCTTCCGTCGTATTCCGTTCGCCAAGAAGGTCTATCGAACACGGCTATGGTTGCGCAGCGAGTCGAATATCTCGGTGATCGAGAACGGCAGCGACAAGACGCAGGAGTTCAAGGACATCGCGCTGCACCTGCTGGAAACTACGGTCCCCGATGAAGACCTGCGCCGCAAGCTGACTCCGGACCATCCGTTCGGTTGCAAGCGGCTGGTCTTCGCGACGGACTACTTGCATTCGTTGACGCAGCCACACGTTGAGGTGGTGTCCAGTCCGGCACGGTCGCTACGGGCCCGGTCGTTGCTCACGGATGACGGTACCGAACTCGAGGTGGACGTCGTGTTGTGTGCCACGGGGTATGCGGCGGCAGACTACCTCGGCCAGATCGACGTCACCGGCGAGCGCGGGGTGACGCTGCGGGAGACGTGGAGTGATGGGGCATACGCGTATCTCGGCATGGCGGTTCCTGGCTTTCCCAATTTCTTCATGCTCTACGGGCCCAACACGAACGTCGGCTCCAACAGCGTGATCTTCATGCTGGAGGCGCAGGCGCATTACATTGTGCGCGCGCTGAAGTACATGCGGCGCAAGCGTAAGCGCTATGTCGCTGTTCGGCCGGCAGCGATGGCGGACTTCCTCGCCAAGATCGACCGATGGATGGAGGGCACCGTGTGGCTTACCCGGTGCAGCAACTACTTCCGCGCCGCCAACGGTCGAGTGGTCACCCAGTGGCCGCGCAGTGCGCGGGCGTTCTGGGGGATGACCCGTCGATTTCGGCCTGCGGACTACACCTTTGACCCCGCCACCGAGAAGCAGCCCCTGGAGCAGGTGAACGCCTCGTGCTTTCCGACCGTTTAGACCCGGCGCTGCGGCAATTCGCCACAGCGCGCACCGACCTGTCGCCAAGCCTACTCGGCGTGGTCCGTGATTCGCTGAACCAGCGCCGCGCCGAAGCTGCTCGCGGCGTCAACACGGTCGGCGTCGAGATCGAAAACCGCGAGGTTGGCGCGATTCCAGTCCGGATCTACCGTGGAGCTCCGGCACCGTCGCCGGCGTTGATCTATTGCCACTCAGGGGCTTTCGTAATGGGAAACCTCGATACCGATCACCGCCAGTGTGTGGAGTTCGCACGACGCGGCGGGTGCACGGTGATCTCCGTCGACTATCGGTTGGCGCCGGAACATCCATATCCCGCCGGCCTCGACGATGCGGCGACGGTGCTGGACTGGGTCGCGGTCAAGGGTTCGAACATGGGAATCGACAACGCTCGGCTGGCAGTCGGGGGCAGCAGTGCGGGGGCGGCTCTGGCGGCGCTGCTCGCTCAGCGTGCCGTTGACGGGACCGCGCCGCCAGTCGTGTTTCAGCTGCTGCATCAGCCGGTGCTCGATGATCGCCCGATGCCGTCGAAGGACGAATTCGTCACCACGCCGGGATTCGATCGGTTAGCGGTGTCGCAGATGTGGCGGCACTATTCGGCCGGCGAATCGATATCCGCCGATGCGGTTCCCGCGCGGGCTGATGAATTGCATGATCTCGCAGGCGCATTCATCTCGTGTTCGGAGTTGGATCCGTTGAGGGATGAGGCCGTGGATTACGCGCTGCGGCTGATGTGGGCCGGCGTCGCCACCGAGCTACACGTCTTTCCCGGAACGTGCCACGGGTTTGATTCACTGCTTCCGGAGTGGGAGACGAGCCAACAACTGTTTGAACTCCAGGCGGCCGCTCTGCGACAAGCATTCCACGATAGGGAATTGAGTTGGATTTCGCACGTGTAGAACTGTCGGCCGAGGACCAGGCCTTCCGCGACGAGCTGCGAGCGTTCCTGCACAGGATCGTCACCGACGAAGTCATCGCCCGGGACCGCCGGACGGGGGAGAACTTCGACGAAGGTGTGCATCTGGCGTTGGGTGAGGCCGGATATCTGGCGTCTGACTTCAAAGACGAGGCCGACGGCGGCTTCAGTCGGCTCCGGCGAAGGATCTGGAATCTGGAACTCGGACGCGCGCATACGCCGTGGTTTCACTGGGGGACGACGGCGATGGTGGCGCGTGCGGTCGAGCAGTATGGCTCGCCAGACCTCCAGGCGGAAGTCATGCCGAAGGTGCTCTCGGGTCAGTTCCGGCTGTGCCTCGGCTACACCGAACCGGAGGGTGGTTCAGATGTTGCGACGTGCAAGACCCGGGCGGTGCGCGATGGTGATGGCTGGATTATCAATGGGTCCAAGATGTTCACGTCCAACGCGCAAAACGCCCAGTACGTGTACCTGATCACCAACACCGACCCGGACGCGCCGAAACATCAGAGCCTGACCATGTTTCTGGTTCCGCTCGACAGACCGGGCGTCGAGATCCAACCTCTGCGCACCGTCGACGGCGATCGCACCAACATCACCTATTACAGCGATGTGCGCATCGAGGACAGATATCGCATCGGTGACGTCAATCGCGGGTGGACCGTCCTGCGGGATGCACTCAACGATGAGCACGGCACGGTCGAGCGTGAGGACGACGGCCTGCAGAAGCTGGCCGCCATGACCGAACATCTGCTGTTGTTCGCCGAAGCCGTCGACAATGTGGCGGCCCGAGCGGGCAGTGACGACGCCGTGAAGTATCGCCTCGGCCGCAGCATAGCCAGGATGGAAGCGGCGATGAGCACTCCCGACATGTTCGGCCGCGTCGCCATCGCGCAGACCATGCGCGATGGCGCACCGGAATTGATGGATGTATTGGGAACGGCGTCAAGCATTTCCGGCGAGGCGGCGGAATACATCTTCCGGCTCGCGGGGCCGACGGGCATCTATGGCGGCACCCTGGAGGTGTTCCGCAACATGATCGCTCAGCACGCGCTGGGCCTGGGGCGGCCGAAGACCTAGGCTCGTTTTTGCCGTGAGAGTCGTGGTGGGTCGGGTATCCACAGCCCTCAGTGCAAAATTGAGGCCAGCTAAAGCTGAGCGATCACCTCTGAGGCCAGCAGGTCGAGGGTCTCGTCCGAGCCGCGGTCGTGGGTGAACAACACGATCTGGCCGAAGCCGAGCTCCGTCAACTCGTGCAGACGGTCCACGATGGCCGGCGGCGTGCCGATCAGGCCACCTTCCTTGAGACCGAATGCCGGTACCCCAAACCGCTTTTCGGCGAGCCTCCGCACGGCAGGCAGCGCTGCATCGTCGGGTGCCAGGGCCATCACCGCCTCGATCGACAGCACGATGCTCGACGGGTCGCGGTCGATCTGCTCACAGATCGACCGCAGCACCGAAACCTTGTGCTCGAGTTCTCCGAGCGCGTAGGTGGGTATGTTCCACACGTCGGCGTACCGTGCCACCAGAGGCAGCGTGTACTTCTCGCCGACACCGCCCACGACGATCGGTGGCCGCGGCTGCTGGACCGGCCCCGGCTTGATCGGCATATCGTGGACGGTGAAATGCTTTCCGGTGAAATCGATTACCTCGTTAGAGAACGCCTGCTGGAGGATCTCCAACGTCTCACCCAGCTTTTCGGAACGCTCACGAAAGGTGCCCCAGTCCAGCCCGACGCGCTGATGTTCGTCTTCGATCGAACCGCTGCCAATGCCGAGTTGCAGCCGACCCGCCGATATCTGATCGAGCGTCGTGGCCATCTTCGCCAAGACCGCAGGATGTCGGAATTGGTTGCACAACACCATATGTCCGACCTGGATGCGCTTGGTACGGCTGAGCAGTGCAGTGGCCAACGTCCACGCTTCCATCGACGGGTAGTCGGGTGCGCCTGGGCCATACAAGTGGTCGTAGAGCCACAACGAGTCGATGCCGAGGTCGTCGCACCGCTGTGCGCGGTGCAGGATCTGCTCATAGGTGAAGCCCGTCTGGGGCAGGTAGACGCCGATCTCGGGCTTGCTCATGGCCGCAGTTCCAATCTTCCGTGGGTGATGGTGGGCGTGCCGTTGGCAAGCGCTTCGAAAGCAATTGAATTGTCTTTGATACCAAAGGCGTTCACCGTCAGGTGGGAGTCCAGCGGTGTCGGCGAGGCGAATCGGACTGCTACCCGCCGAACGCTCGCGGGGTCGTCGACGCCGAGCAGGTCGAGCAGTAGGTGGGTGGTGATCCCCATCGTGCACAGCCCGTGGGTGAACACAAAGTCGAAACCCGCGGCCCGCGCCACGTCGATGTCGAAGTGATGCGCCGCCCAGTCGCCGGAGACCTCGGCATAGCGATGTGCTACGTCCTCGTCGATGTGCTGGCGCGCAGTTCCGAGGGACCGGGCGCGCGCATCACCGGGGAATCGGTGATCGGCCGGCATCGTCCCGAGGTCTGCGACGCCGTGCAGGCCGAGCAGCACCATGGTCCACCACTGCTCGACCGCGACCGCGTCGTCGGCGCCGACCTGTTCGAACTGCACGACAATCTGGGTGCCCGCCCGCGACGTCCGCACCGCCGAGAGCCACGACGACGTATCGAGTCGCTCGCCGGGCACAAGTGGCCGATGAATCACGATGTCGTGCTCACCGTGCACGCCACCGCGGATGCGCTGCCATACCGCCTCGGGCACGTCGGCGCGAGCGGCCTCCTGCGGTTCGAAGATCAGGATCGCCGGAAAAACGGCAGGCACGGCGCGACCATCGAGCACCGCCGCGGTCCGATCTCCGGTGGCTGCTGCGTAGGCCGCGATGGCCTCGGGCGCGAGGGCACCAGGAAAAGGGCCGTGCCGGGCGGGCGCCAACACCAACTCGCTCATGGCCCGTGACCTCTTCTAACGCTGGAACCCTGTACTTTCCGTCGTTCGCATGGTAACGACATTCTCAGAAATCGAGAAGATTGTTCTGAAGCGGAGTGCCTACATGCGGTTCACGTTCACCCACCCGATGCACAGCCATCCGTACAACCCGGAGTTGGTGACTGGCTCGGGCATCGCAACGGTCGCGGCGGCAGCCGAGGCGGCGGGGTTCGACGGGTTCGGTTTCACCGACCATCCGGCGCCGACCCAGCGGTGGCTGGAGTCGGGCGGACACGATGCGCTGGACCCCTTCGTAGCGATGGGATACGCCGCGGCGCGGACGACGACGCTGCGCCTGATCCCCAACATCGTGGTGTTGCCGTACCGGAATCCGTTCGTGGTGGCCAAGGCCAGCGCGACGCTGGATTTGTTGTCCGAGGGCAGGTTCATCCTCGGCGTCGGCGTGGGCTACTTGAAACGCGAATTCACCGCGGTGGGCGTTAACTTCGACGAACGGGGTCAGTTGTTCGACGAGGCGCTGGAAGTGATCCGCGGAATCTGGACAACCGATGACTTCTCCTATGAGGGAACGCATTTCACCGCAAGCGGCATCACCGCCCATCCGCGGCCGGTGAGCCAACCGCATCCGCCGATCTGGATCGGCGGCAACACCGCTGCCGCGCGTCGGCGGGTGACCACCCACGGCGACGGCTGGTGCCCGTTCCCTGCGCCCGCAATGCTCGCCCAAACCGCGCGCACAGCCGAGATGAGCTCCGAAACTCTGGGTGGCGGTATCGATGACCTGCGCCGCCGACTGGAGGCCGCGGGGCGGGATCCGTCCGACATCGACATCAGCTTCACCAATTCCGAGGGCGGCAGCCCGGGCGCCGAGGACTTCAACGCCGACGCCTACCTGAGCGGGTTGGAAAAGCTTGCGGCGCTTGGCGTTACCTGGCTGCAGGTCGGACTGCCGGGTGACAGCCTCGCGCACGTGTTGGAGACGATCGAGCGCTTCGGCAAGTCAGTGATTGAAGCCGCTTAGCGAAAGCTTGCAGGGTCAGGGGCGTCCCACGCGACCGAAGAGGATCCCCAATGGGTCAGCTCGCTTGCGCCCTCGTTGGCGTACAGGTGAGGCGGCGGCGTGGCGAACGTCGCATACGGCCGGCAGCGAATCACGAGCCTGTCCTCGCGTTCGGCCATTCCATTGGAAGGTTTACAGGTTCGGTAAGGGCGCGGCGCCGGGTGCCCCGGCGGCCAGCGCGATAACCGCGACGGAAGCTGCCGCGGTCAGAACGGCAGGAAGCACAGCCGCGACGTTGTCCTTGGCTTTGACGTGGTAACCCACAGCGCCGCACATGAGAACGCATACCGCGGCGGCGGTCACAAAGGACAATGCTGGGAAGGTGATTCCAAGCAGAAAACCGACAGCGGCAGAGACTTCTGCCAAGCCGATCATCCGGTGCAGCGCAACACTAATGCCCAGGTGCTCGGCGCTGGCGCGAACAACGCTGAGGTGGAAAACCTTTGGTGCTCCGGTGACGGCCATCTCCAACGCCAGCAGGACGGATAGAACGATGAACGCGATATGCACGAGACCCCAATGGTCGGTAATCGGCTGATCGCTATGCGGCGATCAACTTGAGGGGAAGGTGTTCATGGCGGTGGATGATGTTGTTGATCGCCCATGTCGGTGTGCCACTGACTTCGATCCGGTCGACCCGGTCGATCAGTGCACGCAGGACGGCGGTCGTTTCCAAGCGCGCCAAACCCTGACCTGCGCAGGCATGAGCCCCTTGGCCGAAGCCGATCTGCCGACCGGCGTCGCGGCGGATATCGAACACATCGGGCTCGTCCCACTCGCGTTCATCGCGATTAGCCGAGGCGTACATCACCAGGACCCGGGCGCCGGGCGGGATTGTGACACCGCCGATTTCGGTCTGCTGGGCCACGCAACGCGCGAATGCCCGCAACGGTGGTTCGTACCGGACGACTTCATTGATGGCGTTCGGCATGAGTTCCGGTTCGTCTTTGAGTAGCTGCCACTGCTCAGGGTGCCTGGCGAACAAGTACAGCGCATTGCTGATGGCGCTCATGGTGGTGTCAATCGACGGGGCGAGATAGTCGACCATCAGCGGGGAACATTCGCGGTGCGTCAGCTTGCCTTCGTCGGCGGCGATCAGCAGTTCGTCCGCCATGCTGCCCGCGATTACGTTGCGCTCGCGCACCACGCGGCGGGCGAAGCTCAGCATGCGTAGCGCGCCAGGCATGGCTTTGATCGCTTGCCAATTCAGCGGGCCAAGGACATCGAAGGTGGCTCCGCCCCATTCAATGAGGTGGTCGCGTTGGTCGCGAGGCCAGCCGATGAGATCCGGGACGATGGCCAGCGGTAAGGCGGCCGCGAGGTCGTTGACGCCGTCGATCTCACTTTTGTTCAGTGCGGCGTCGACCACAGCGGCGGCCGTCGCGTCGACGCTGTCGCTGATCGCCCGCAGTGCGCGCGGCAGCATCCGATGCGCGAGGCGCTTGCGTCGCTGCTCGTGTTCGGTCCCATCGCTATTGAGGGTCGTTCCCCGCGCCAGGCGGTTGGTGACCGGGTTGAGCCCGACCCCGCTGCCCGACAGAAATGTCTTGTCATCACGAAGCACGGTCTTGCACTCCGTGTAGCGAGGCAGCGCGTACACCTTCTGTTTCGCCAACCACACCACCGGACCGAGGTCGCGCATCCGTTGATAGTGGGGGTAGGGATCGATGATCGCGTCGACCGAATAGATGTCTGCTGTGTAGACCGGGATGCCTGCCGGTTTGCGACGCATTTGGTCTCCTCTCAGGGTTTCTGGGCGCCGGTGGTCTGAACGGCCGTCGAATACTTGGGAATTTCGGTGCACAACTTTCGAAGGTTTCGCCCAGCACACATCACTGCCCGGTCAGGCCGGAGGACCGCGGCGGTTGCGTGTCCGCTTCGGAGCCAACGCGCCAACTCGCTGCCGGGTTCGGCGACGTGGACGACGGCGCCGTGCTCTTCGAGCAGCGTGCTCTCGAATGCCAGTGGCCGAGTGGTCGTGACGAGGACGAATGCGTTCCCGAACAACGCGTCGAGACGCCGCCCGTCGGCGAGAATCGGGTTGGGACAAAGCGTCCCGGCCAATTGCCGCGGCCGGCGCGCCTTGTGGACCAGGGCGGATCGGTGCAGCACCGGCGTCGTGCCGTTGACGATCTTTTTGCGCAGACCGGGGATCAGATGCAGGCGAGGGGCGATGATGCGCCTCAGGGCGTTTCCGAATTGGCCGCCAGCGGTCATTGCCCAGCCGATTCCAAGCGCCAGCCCGATCATCGTGCGTGCGTGTGGCTTTCGCTCTACCTCGTAGGTGGCCAGCACGTCCGCGGGTAGGTCTCCCGTGAGCACGCCCGCCAGCTTCCACGCGAGATTGATCGCATCGCGAAGTCCCGCGCCCATTCCTTGCCCGATGAACGGCGGCGTCAGATGGGCGGCGTCGCCGAGCAGGAAGACATTTCGATCGCGCCAGCGGTCCGCGATCTGCGCGCGGAAGGTGTACTCCGTGACCCGCATCAACTCGAGGTCATCGCTTGGAATGTCGTTGACCCACGGCGCAATCAGGCAGCGCAGCGCGTCGAGGGTGGCGAAGTCGTCGGCGGTTTCGCCGGGCAGCAAACGAAACTCAAAGCGATACCGCGTCGGCCCGATCCGCATGTAGGTGGCAGCACGAACCGGATTGCACACTTGATGGACGCCGTCCCATTGATCGAGCTCAGCGTCGGTCACCACGTCAGCGACCAACCAGCGCTGCTCGAAACGCAGGTCTTCCATCACCGCGCCGATTGAGCGGCGGACGATGCTGTTGGCGCCGTCACAGCCGAGCACATAAGCGGCGTCGACGGCGTGTTCGTCGCCGGTGACGCGGTCGGTGTACGTCAGCCGAACCCTGCCGGGGTCAAGCTGGGTGACGTCAGTGACTTCCACGTTGCCGCGAAGCTCAACGGCGGTGCGCCTTTTCAGGTTCGCCCTCAACACGGACTCGAGCTCGGGTTGGTCGAACATGTTGGCCTGCGGAAAGCCGTGGGCGCTCTCGGCCGGGTCGCGGTGAAACTGCGCCAACAACCGCAGATCATGGTCGAGCAGCCGCAGACCCAGCGCGGGCCGCGAAATCGCGGCGAACTCGTCAGCTACACCCAGGCGAGCCACCACCCGATAAATCTCGTCGTCGAGGTGGACCGCTCGGGGCTGCGGGTACACCGATTCCCACCGGTCGAGGATCAGGCACGAGATGCCGTAATCGGCAAGCAAAGTCGCGGCTGTGATGCCGGTAGGGCCGGCGCCGACGATGACTACCGGGAGGGATTCGAGCGTCATTGCCGCTCCCTGATGTGCCAGGCCAGGGCATAGCGGCCGAGCGTGGCGGCGATCGCGTCGGTGGCGGCGCCCGGATCAACAGTGACCGTCACGACGATCGACCCGTCATCAACTGCCGCGTCGACGGCGTGCACACCGCTGGTTTCGGCAAGTGCTTCGGAAATCGCCGTGTGGGCAGCGTCGGCCCGCAGTCCGAGCTTGTACGGCTTACCGACCGCGGTGACCGGAAGTGCGTCGACGATCGTCACCGACTTCGGCGCGGCGGCGCGTTCGGCGACCTGCTTGCTCGCCCATGTTTGCAATTCGTCCTCGGTGGCAGAACCACCCGTCGCCACGGTCACGTACGCGACGGGCACCTCGCCTGCGTGCACATCGGGTCTGCCGACCGCGGCGGCGCCGGTGACATCGGGATGGGCCAGCAGTGCATCTTCGATCATGGCGGGGTCAATGTTGTGGCCGCCTCTGATGATGAGGTCTTTGGCCCGACCCGTGAGGTGGACGAAGCCCTCGGCGTCAACCCATGCAAGATCCCCGGTGTCCAGCCAGCCGTCGTTGAGTTTCCCGAGACCGTCGAGCACATACGAGTCGTCGCTGCGAGCAGTGACATAGCCGGGGAAGACGGTAGGCCCGCTGATCGCGAGGTTCCCGACCTCGCAGTGGGGGAGATCGTGCCAGCGGCCGGCGTCGTCGATTCGCACGGTCTTGACGTGTTGATAGGGGAGACGCTGGCCGACCGAGCCCGGCCGCGGATGGTCGGGGAAGCTGCGCGCGCTGGCGCAGGTGGCCTCCGTGAGCCCGTATCCCTCGAGAAGGGGAACGCCGGTGTGCGACTCGAAGTCCTTGCGCACAGCGGCGGGTAGCGCTGACGCTCCGACCAACGCGTACCGCAGGCTCTTGATGTCGGCGTCGACCGGACACTGCGCCAAGACGGCGTACACGGTCGGCACCGCGCTCATTGCGGCAATCCTGTACTGCTGCACGATGTTCCAGAAGTTCGTGTACAACGCCGGATCGCGGTATCCCAGTGGGCCGGCCCACACCCCCTGCTGCCCGCGCAGCAGCGGTGCCAACAACGTCACGACCAGAGCGTTGACGTGAAACAGTGGCAGGCCGGCGAACAGTACCGCGTCCTCGTCGAGCAGCGTGTTGGCCGCGATCATCCAGGCGTCGGCTATCTCGTTGGCGTGGGTGTGCGCGGCCAGCTTCGGTGCGCCAGTCGTGCCGCCGGTGGGAAACAGCGCGGCCAGATCCCTCGACACGGGCGGTTCACCCAAAAAAGCTGACCCTGTGTATCTTTCGGCCCCCCGGATTCCGCCGGTTGGGTGAAGAGCCAGAACGGTGTCGACGGCCCCGGCATCGGCGAGCTGCTGGGCGGTGTCCCAGCTGGCGGCATCCAGTTCCGGCGCCGCGGCGATCAGCACCTTGGCTCCAGCCCGGGTGACGAGTTCGCAGATGTGCTCGCCCGACAGCGCGCCGTTTATTGGTGCGGCGATGCCGGCAAGCTGGGCAGCCAAGGTCGCGGTGATCAGCTTCCCACAGTTGGGGGAGATGATCGCGACGGCGTCGTGACGCTGGACGCCCAAGTCGCGCAGTAGATTGGCCGTCTTGTGCACGTCGGTCAGCAGTTCGCCGAACGTGCGATGCGTAGGTTCAGTCCAGCGGGTCGCATTGGGAAGGACGGTCACCGCGATTCGCTCCGGCCACAGCGCTGCCGCTCGTGCCAGCAGCGCGTAGGTGGACTCGGGTAAGCCCCTGTGCGCCAACGGAATCGACTCGATCTCTTCCAGATCGGCTGGCGAGGCGTAGCGCGGCCAGAGCAGATCGGTCACGCGTATTTCACCGTGGTCCGCTGGGTACCGAGATCGATCGCGCCGTCGTCGGTGGCCACTGACACTTCCACGACGTCGCCGTGCCGCAGGTACTTCTCGTTCTTGGCTTGTTGGGCGAAGAATGCTTTCCATTTGACTTCTGGCGGTAGCAGATTGGAGATCATCTGGATCGCCTTCGGCGGGGCGCTGAGCGCGGTACCGACCGGGGTGCCCGTCATGATGAGGTCGCCCGAATTCAGGTTTTGGAACCGCGTCAGCGACTGCAGCGCCTGCAGGGGCGGGTAGATCATGTCGCCGTCGACGACCATGTTCTGCCGCACCTCGCCGCTGACTCGAAGCTGCAGGCGCAGGTCGCCGAACCGCTTGAGCTCATCGGCATCCAGCAGCACCAAGCCTGGCCCGACGGGTGTGAACGTCGGATACGACTTCGCTTCGTAGAACTGGGTTTGCGGCAACTGAATGTCGCGGGCTGACACGTCATTCGTCACGACCAGGCCCGCGACGTAGTCGGACAGGTTCGCTTCCGTGACCTCGGTGCCCACCGGGATGTCCCGACCGATCACCAGCCCGATCTCTACCTCGTAGTCCATGAACTTGACGTGCGCCGGCTTGACGATGTCGTCGAACGGTCCGCTGATAGACGCCGACGCCTTGCGAAAGAAGGTGAGCGGAATCGTCTTCGGATCCATGCCCGCGTCCGTGACGTGTGAAATGAAGTTCGTCATCTGGGCGACGACACGGCATGGAGCCGTCACGGGGGAGACGAGGTCGAGGCTGTCCACGGGCACTGTGGTGCCATGGTGGGCCGCGGTGTCGATGGCCGCCCGATCGGCCAGCAACTCACCGGTCGTGGTTGCGGAAGAATCGACTTTGGCTGCACCACTGGGTGTTTGAACCCACCAGGCGTCGGCGGTGCGCAGAACGGAAGTGGTCATGAGCTCGCTACTTTCAGAAGGCCGATCAGGCGGTTGATATTGAATTCGTTGTCCTCGCGCAGCGCGGCGATCATCGACCGGGCCTCATGAGGAAGGGCTTTGGGATTGGTGCCGAGAAAGTCCTTGCTCGCGGGCGGCCCCCACTGGGCTAAACCCGACGCGGTGAACGGCGCCCAGCCCGGCGCCAAGGACGAGTCGAATATGTCGCCGTCGGCGAAGTGCTCGACCATGAAGCCGTCCGGGTCGCGCCAGTAGTCGAACAACTGGCTGCCCTGGATGTGACGGCCGATGCCCCAGGACCGGAAATAGCCACGCTCCCTGAGGTATTCGCCACCGGCAGCCAGTGCGTCGAGATCGCACACCTGATAGGCCGAATGCACATACCGGTTCTGTGGGCCGAGTGCAAGCGCCAGCGTGTGGTGATCGGCCGGTGTGGTGCCGCGGTCGCAGCGGATGAAGCTCATCGTCGGTCCGCGGTCACGCTGGCCGGGGTAGTAAAGGAAGTCGCTGACGATCATGCCGAGGTTGTCGAGATACCAGTTCAGCGTCGCGAGGTACTTGGTGGTTTGCAGGACGAGGTGCCCGAGTCGCTGCACTTTGGTGGGTTCACGGGGCGGGCGCTGTGTCGCGTTCACCCTTCGAAGCTCGTGTCCGAAGTTGAACGTGTGCGGTGTCTGTGACGGCAGCGAGTCCAGTGGATGCATGCCTGCGACAACGTGCACGGGAACGCCACTCGGATCGGTCAGGTCGACGGTCAGCCCGCCGATCGATTCGGGCAGGGGCTTGGCAACGGCGCCCGTCGCGTCGGCGAGCCGGACCAGGTCGGTCTCGTCCTGGGCTCGGTACGCAGCGCCGAGGAATCGGGTGGCCGAGCCGCCGCGAATGATCACACATGGCGAGCCGGCGTCGGTGCCCCGGAGGAGCAGCTCGTTCCGGGTTCGCAGCGCGGTCGCGAAACCGAAAGCTTGGGCGAACACCTCGGCCCGAACGAGGTCGGGCTTCTCGAACTCCAGCCACGCGATGTCGGCGACCTTGATCACCGGATTGGCGGACCGCCCGATGTGCTCGCCCTTGCGAGCGCCCTGCTCGCTGTGCAGCTCGTTGTGCGCGCCTACCAGGCTATTCATGCTGGCTCCTTTACTGACTGACGAAATCGTCACATACGACGCAACGCTCAGTCAAGGGTTCTGACGAAATCCTCAAACTGACAGAAGCTGCTATCCTGCGTGTGTGAGCGAATCGCAAGATGAGCCGGTCAACCGACTGGAACGGCGCAAACAGCGCACCCGCGCGGCGCTGATCCAGGCGGCGCAGGCCCTGATCGCTGCGGGCAGGCTGAACGTGCCGGTACTCGAGATCACGCAGGTCGCTGATGTGGGGATGGGCTCGTTCTACAACCACTTCGACAGCAAGGAAGCACTGTTCGAAGCGGCGGTTGCCGACGTCCTCGACACTCACGGTGCCCTGCTCGATCAGCTCACGGCCACGATCGACGACCCGGCCGAAACGTTCGCGTCCAGCTTCCGGTTGACCGGCCGGCTATTTCGACGTCGCCCACAGGAGAGCCGAATCCTGCTTGCCAGCGGACTCAACCTGATGTCGTCGGAACGCGGCCTTGGCCCGCGTGCGTTACGCGACATCACCGAGGCCACAGTTGCCGGTCGGTTCACGGTCGACGATCCGAAACTGGCATTGGCCGTCGCGGGCGGTGCCCTGCTTGGGCTCGGCAAGCTGCTGCAGGACGAGCCGGAGCGTGACGACGCGGCAGCCGCCGATCGCGTGACGGAAGATGTGTTGCGGCTGTTCGGACTTCCCGCGGACGACGCGCACGACGTTTGCACTCGTCCGCTTCCAGGTATCGACGAAGTGGCGCTGCCCGACTCGGCTTAGGGAGATGTGAGGTCCAGCGCGATGTCGACCGGTTACCACGCCGAGATAGACGAAATGACGGATTCCACTCGCACTTTCGCGCCGATGTGTCCGTTTGGGCGTTCTTAGATACTCAGAAGGCGGCCTCAGGCAGGCTCATGACGTCGTCGTCGAGGTTCTCGATGATCTCGCGCACCGCCGCGAGATTCGGCAGCATGTTGGCGGCGAAGAACGTCGCGGTGGCGATCTTGCCACGATAGAACGCCTCGTCGCCCTTCGACGCGGCGAGCGCGGCCTGAGCGACGTTGGCCTGCACCAGAAGTCGCCATCCGATCACCAGATCACCGACTGCGAGCAGGTACCGCACCGACGCGAGGCCCACTTTGTAGATCTCCGTGGGCTGTTCGGCCGAGGCCATCAGGTAGCCAGTCAACGTTGCCGTCATCGCCTGGACGTGTTCCAGCGCGGTGCGTAGTTGGGCGGCCTGGGTCTTCAGCCCCGCATCGGAACCGTCGATCGTCTGGCTGATCTGCGCCGCGACGTGTGCCAGCGCCTCACCGCGGTCGCGAGCGATCTTGCGGAAGAACAGGTCCAGCGCCTGGATGGCGGTGGTGCCTTCGTACAGCGAATCGATCTTGGCGTCGCGGATGTACTGCTCGATCGGGTAATCCTGAAGGAAGCCCGAACCGCCGAACGTCTGCAGCGACTCGGTGAGCAATTCGTAGGCCCGTTCGGAACCCACGCCCTTGACGATCGGAAGCAAAAGGTCGTCCACACGGTGCGCCATCTCGGCATTTGCACCCGAAACCCATTGAGCCACATCGTCGTTCTGGTGTGCAGCGGCGTACATGTACAGCGCGCGCAGCCCCTCGGCATATGCCTTCTGCGTCATCAGGCTGCGACGCACATCCGGGTGGTGGATGATCGTCACGCGCGGCGCCGACTTGTCCGTCATCTGGGTCAGATCGGCGCCCTGGATTCGCTCCTTCGCGAACGCCAGCGCGTTGAGATATCCGGTCGACAGTGTGCCCGCCGCCTTGACACCGATCGTCATCCGCGCGTTCTCGATGACG
Organism: Mycobacterium sp. JS623; assembly: GCF_000328565.1. Lineage (NCBI taxonomy): Bacteria > Bacillati > Actinomycetota > Actinomycetes > Mycobacteriales > Mycobacteriaceae > Mycobacterium > Mycobacterium sp. JS623. The sequence goes on from NC_019966.1 coordinate 2,364,041, forward strand.
GTGAACATCTGCGCGATGCCATTGTGGACGTCGCCCACCAGATATCCGACCGCGGGGATGCCGTGGCCGCCGAACGTCAATTCGCATGTGGGGGAGGACTTCAGCCCCATCTTGTGTTCCAGCCCGGTGGCGAAGACGCCGTTGCGGGGGCCGAGTTCGAGCGTGTCGGGGTCGAAATGGAACTGCGGCACATAGAACAGGCTCAGGCCCTTGGTGCCCGGTCCGGCGCCCTCGGGACGAGCGAGCACCAAATGGAAGATGTTCTCGGCAGTATCGCCGACATCGCCGCCGGAGATGAACCGCTTCACACCTTCGATGTGCCAGGTCCCGTCGGGTTGTGCGATGGCCTTGGCGCGGCCCGCGCCGACATCGGAGCCTGCGTCGGGCTCGGTCAACACCATGGTCGCCGCCCAGCCGCGTTCTAATCCCATTGCAGCCCAACGCTTCTGCTGATCGTTGCCCTCTTCGTACAGGGCGAGCGCCATCGCAGGACCCAGCGCCCACCAGAAGGCCCCGGATGGATTGGCGCACAGCAGCATCTCGTTGACTGCCCACACCAGTGCCCTCGGTGCTGGCACACCGCCGATCTCTTCGGGCAGGCCGATGCGCCACCACTCGGCGTCCTTGACGGCCTGCACCGACTTCGCCAATTCGCCGGGCACGCTGATGGTGTGGTGTTCGGGGTCGAAGATGGGCGGCTTGCGGTCGGCCGCGGCGAAGGATTCGGCCACCGGACCCTCTGCGAGCCGCGCGACCTCGTCGAGCATCGTGTGCACCGTGTCGGCGTCGAGATCGCCGTAGCCGCCAGCAGCGAGGACGTCGCCGAGGTTCAGCACCTCGAACAGGTTGAACTCGATGTCACGGACATTGGTGCGGTAGTGGCCCACGCTTTTCCCTTCGCATAGCAAACTGCGAAAAGTGTGGCGGACCAGGCAAAACGTACGCAACCGTAACCACGGCAACCTACGGTGACGGAACCGTAGGCTACGAGGTCACGCGGCTTGGTGTGACTGGCGTCACATACTGGGAAGCTCGGCGACTACGTCGGCACGGCCCGCATCAAAGCTGAGATATCCCTTGACGGGCAGACATTCAGGTGGCGGGTCCTCGTAACTCCACGCCACGTCGTCAACAACGGTGTCGCCGACGACGGCCGCCCAATACGTCGCGTAGCCCTTGTAGTTGCAATAGGTAATCGTGTCCGTTCGGCGCAACAAGTCGGTGCGGACAGCGGATGAATCGACGTACAGGCGAGGGTCCAATGCGGTTTCGAACACGATCATGGTGTCCGCGGTGTCGACGAGTGTGGTGCCTGCGACACCGACCCGCAGCCGGCGGTGAGTCGGTCGGCAGTCGACACGGTGATACGGATTCGGCGGGTAGTGGACGAGTTGCCGGCCTTCCTCGAGCCACGTGTCGACCGCATCCCACGGCACGCGGACATATCCGGGCGCGTGCTGTTCGGCCTCGCTGGGAAGATCGCGAATGTCATCTGCTGGGAACGCATAGCTCAGCGGATGATCGCGCCGATGTACCAGCAACGCCCGCTCGGTGTCGATGACCGTCTGCCCACTGCGGAGGGCCTGGATACGTCGCGGATGTGGCTCGACGAAGACGACCTCGTCGGGCAGGGGAGGAACGAACCAGCCTGCAGGGTCCGTGCTGAGCGGACCGCGCCCGGCGACAAGACTCATGGCCAAAGCTTTACAGATTCTCTGTGAAGTGTCACTCGCCAGGTGAATGTTCGCCGAAGTGCTGTGGTGGGCATCCGTGAGGAGTGCAATAAGGCAGGGGTCACCGAGGATCGGGGTGGACGTGAGGCGACTCAATGGCGTAGACGCGTTGATGCTGTACAGCGAGACGCCCGAGGTCCATATGCACACGCTGAAGATCGGCATCCTCGACGTATCCGGTGTCGAGGGCGGTTTCACGTTCGATCTGTTTCGCGAAGTGGCATATCCGCGATTGATGGCGCTACCGGCGCTTCGCTACCAACTTGTCGACATCCCGTTGAAGCTGCATCACCCGATGTGGGTGGAAAACGACGACATCGACCTGGACTATCACCTGCGCCGCACACGAGTGCCTGCTCCAGGTGGACGTCGCGAGCTCGATCGGCTGATCGGCGAGATCGCCAGTACCCCGCTCGATCGTGCTCACCCCATGTGGGAGATGTATGTCGCGGAGGGGTTGGCCGACGACCGCATCGCGATCATTCACAAGGTCCACCACGTGCTGGCCGACGGCGTCGCATCGGCCAACCAGATGGCCAAGGCGATGGCGCCGCCCGACGCGGCGACCGCCGCGGCGCCCGACCCATTGGCGCAATCGCGGGGCAACCTGCTGAAGGCGGCCGGGCGTGACCACCTGCGGCTGATCGGAAAGCTGCCTCGGTTGGTGCGCGAGACGACGCGCGGTGTGTCGCGGGTTCGGCGCCGTTCGAAGGAGCGTGGTCGGCATCCGGATCTGGCCCGTAACTTCGCACCTCCGCAGTGCTTCATCAATCACGTGGTCTCCCCAGGCCGCCGGTTCGCGACGGCGCCGTTGGCGTTGGCGGACGTAAAGGAGACGAGCAAGCACCTCGGGGTGACTCTCAATGACATCGTGTTGGCGACGGCGGCCGGTGCGCTTCGTCAGCTGTTGCTGCGCTACGACGGTTCGGCGGATGCACCCCTTATCGCGGGCGTTCCGGTGAGCTACAACGCCTCACCGGAACGGTTGGTGGGCAACGAGTTTACGTACATGACGCCGTCGTTGCCCGTGCACATCGATGATCCACTCAAGCGAGTGGAATTGACCTCTGTGGCCACCTCGATCGCCAAGGAGAACAACCAACTCCTCGGGCCGACGGTGCTGCCCGCCTGGTTGTCCTATCTTCCTCCTGCACTTGCGCCGCGGCTGTTCCGCAGACAGGCCAGTCGGCTCGAGTCGGCCAGCGTCATGAACCTGGTCATCTCGAATGTGCCCGGTCCGCGCGAACGCGGCCACATCGAGGGCGCGGTCGTCAGCGAAATCTATTCTGTCGGACCGGTGGTGGTAGGCAGCGGGATGAACATCACGGTCTGGAGTTATGTCGACCAGCTCGCGATATCGGTGCTGACCGACGACCTCACGCTCGACGACCCCCACGAGGCTACCGACGCGATGATCGATGCGTTCATCGAAATACGCAGCGCCGCAGGGCTGTCCACTCACCTGACACCGATCGGTGCGGTCATGCCGTTGGCCGCCGCGGCGGGCTGACCGCGATCCGAGTACTAGAACGCCCTGCAGGCACGGTGTGGCGCGTCGATGCGATCGACCGAACAGTTGGCCGGGCGTCGTCGCTTCGGAAAATCAAACCTTTACAGATCATGACAAAAATGTCACGCTCTAGGGATGGCAACCCGAACCGTCATCGCCGACGACAAAGCCGCTGCGGGGTTCGATCGAGCGACCGCGAGCAGGGTGCTCCGCTACCAACTCAACATCGTCGCCACGTCGACGCTGGACGTCGTGCAGTCTGCAGGCGGATGGTTGTGCGACCGCGCGAGGGCAGGCTGGGATGTCAACGTGATGGTCGCCGACGGCGGCGACCCGCGACCGCTGACAATTCTGGGTGCGACGGCACTCGACCTGAACGAGGGCTTCCTGTCGATTGTCCGTAACTCGTCGCGCGTCGGTGCGCTCGCCGTCAGCGCCGAAGTCCTTGGCGCCGATCGAGAGGTGCGTGACGAAGTTCTTCATGTGCTGAAGCGCGGACTCACCGAAGTCACGGTGTGGGGTTCTCAATGGCCGGCTGAACTCGGCCGTCAGGCTGACGCGGTCTACCACCGGGTGAGTTCGGCCGCACGGGCTTTCAAGTCACATGCACTTGTCGCCGCTGATGTCTCGCCGGATGCGGTCACCTCGAGCGAGACGCTGTTCCGGATCGGGTCGGGGGCATTCCGCCCGCTGTACTCAGTCTGAGGGCGCGCTACCGGATCCAGCCGCGCCGGCGCAGCCACCAGTCGCGCGCGACCACTACGACGAGAAGGATTGCGAAGGCGATCAGGAAGACGTCCTCGACGTGGCCGACGTGGTTGCCCCTCAGCATCAGCAGCAGGAAGCCGGCCGACAGCAGCCCGCCGATATGGATCAGCTTGTGGTTCTCCTTGGACCAGCCCCATTCCGCGGAGGGCACATCTTCGACGTCGACGCCGGTGTGTCGTTCCACCTCGGTGTTGGCCACGGCTACTCCTCATGGTCGGGCTGAGTCTGCAGACATTCTGGCACAGGTCTACTACACGCGGCCGTACCCCCGTTGACCTTCCGTTTTCTGTTTGCTGACATCGCGGACGCTCGGAGCGTAACGTCGTCTGCGCGCCGAAGGGGGAACGTCATGGCGTTGCAACTGGAGGGAAAAGTCGCTTTCATCACCGGCGCTGCCAGGGGGCAGGGCCGTTCGCATGCCGTTCGGTTCGCCGAGGCTGGCGCCGACATCATCGCGTTCGACCTGTGCGACCAGATCGACAGCGTCGCCTACCAAATGGCAACGCCGGAAGATCTCGACGAAACGGTGAACCTCGTAGAGAAGACCGGCCGCCGCATCGTGGCCGAACAGGGTGACGTTCGCGACTTCGAACGGCTCAAGACGGCGGTCGCCAACGGTGTTGCCGAACTCGGGCGGTTGGACTTCGTCCTCGCCAACGCCGGGATCTTGCCGATGGTCGGCGAACAGGCACAGCAGATTTCGGCTTTCGACGACGCCATCGCCGTCATGCTCAACGGGGTGTACTACACGATCGAGGCGGCGCTGCCCGCACTAATCGAAAGCGGAGACGGCGGCGCCATCGTGATCACCAGTTCGGTGGCCGGGCTGTCGGGTATGCACGTGAAGCTCAGTCAGAAGACTCACGGTGGAGCCGGCTATTTGGCCGCCAAGCATGGGGTGGTCGGCATTATGCGCGGCTACGCAAACATGCTCGCCGAGAAGAATATTCGGGTAAACACCGTGCACCCCACAGGGTTGAACAGCGCGATGATCGTCAATCCGCAAGTCGAACAGTTGCTGGCAGAGCAGCCCGAGTACGCGGCGGCATTCGAAAATCTGCTGCCGGTTCCGCTGATCGAGGCCGGTGACATCAGTGAGGCGATGCTCTACCTCTGCGGACCGTCGGGTCGCTACATCACCGGCATCCAGCTTCCCGTCGACGCGGGCTTCCTGGTCAGATAGCGCTGTAGCGTCGCAGCGCCTCCTTGCGTTCCGCCGCGTGGTCGACGATCGGGGCGGGATAGCTGTCGTCGTCGACCTCTGGCACCCACCGTCGGACGTAGGTGCCGTCCGGGTCGAACTTCTTGCCCTGTGTAACGGGGTTGAACACCCGGAAGTACGGCGCGGCGTCGGTGCCACAGCCGGCCGCCCACTGCCAACCGTGTTGATTGTTGGCGATATCGCCGTCCACCAACTGCTCCAGAAACCACCGCGCGCCCCACTGCCACGGCAGGTGCAGATCCTTGACCAAAAACGACGCGACGATCATCCGCACCCGGTTGTGCATGAACCCGGTCTGCGAGAGCTGGCGCATGCCGGCATCCACAATGGGAAAACCTGTGCGGCCGGCCTTCCATGCCTCGAATAATTCTTGGTCCTCGTCGACCTGGATCGCATCGAACGATTTGTTCCAGTTCCACCACGCGCTATCGGGCCACTCATGGAGTACCGCCGCGTAGAAGTCACGGAATGCCAGCTCCCGCAGGAATGCCTGGGCGCCCTTGCCGCTGTTCACGTCGGCGGCCATCGTGCGCGGGTGAATGGTGCCGAACTTCAGGTGAGCCGACATTCGGCTGGTGGCGTCGAGGTCGGGGCGGTCACGGTCGTCGGCGTAGTCTTCCAGCCCGCCGTCAACGAATCTCGCCCATTGCTTGCGGGCCGCGGTCTCGCCCGCAGGCAGTTCCAACTCCACTCCGGAATCAGGGATGTTCACGCCGCCAGGTAAGTCGGCGGGTTCGATCCAGCGCGCCGAGTTGGCATCCGAGTCGGCCGGCGGACGCCAGCCGTGCCGTCGCCACGCATCGAAAAACGGGGTGAACACCTTGTACGGCGTGCCGTCGCTCTTGGCGACACGGCCAGGGGACACCAAATATGGCGAACCGGCTTCCTCGAGCGCCACGTCACCCAGCGCACTACGAACAGCGACGTCGCGTCGCCGGCCAAATGGCGAATAGTCTGCCGACACATGCACCGAGCTGGCACCAATTTCCTTGGCGAGCTTGGGAATGACCTTCTCGGGCCGACCGCGCGTGACATGCAGCCGCCCATCGAGGGACTCGTGGAGATCCCGCAGCGCGTCGTACAGATACTGGAGTCGGCGCGGCCCGGCCGACGCGGTCAGCCGCGGGTCCAGCAGATAGCAGGCCAGCACTTCGCCATCTGAGGCCGCGGCGTCGAGCAGCGGCGGTAGGTCGTGCAGCCGCAGATCGCGCCGAAACCACAACAGCGTGGGCATCCATTGATGCTGCCCGATTTTCGCGATAGAGAAACAAGATGGAATTTTGGAGCGGCACGCCGTTCATGAAGACCACCGAGATCGTCGCGGTGGCGCAGCGGCTGCGCTTCTCCAATGCCGTCTACAGAGGCTCAATAAGCTGCGCCGCGAATACGGCCGCGAGAACGAGCCGTTCGACATCGTGCTGGCGCTGCTCCAGCCGCCGACCCCCGATCTGTACAAGCGCGCCGAGGAGGCAGGCATCACTGCGGTGATGTCCGCCCCGTGGATGGGAACGGAGTTGCCGCAGGGCGGTGTCGAGCGCTACCGCGAGCCGATCGAGCGGTTCGCCGAAACGATCATCGCCAAGGTGCGCAGGTAAATATCGTTGGCCACGTGGCTGATTCGATGGATGACGCGGTCCGGGAACTCGTAGAGTGCTTCTACGCCGCGCTGGACAGGCGGGACTGGCCGACGGTCGAAGCCCTGGTGTCGCCCCGGTTGGTCGTTGAGGTCGGCAGTTCGGAACCCTTCGGCTGGGCCGAGTGGCGCGCGAATCTGGAGGAGTTCATTCGCGGCTTTCCGGATGGCCGCCACGAAATTGAGGAAGTCCTCGTCGATGGTTCCCACGGCATCACGCGGTGCCGGTTCACCGGCACCCACACCGGTGAGTTCCGAGGCATTGCGCCGACAGGCACCAAAGTGTCGATCGCGGGCATCCACATCGACCGATTCCAGGGCGATTCGTTGGTGGCACACCGCGGCCAACTCGACCTGTACGGCCTAATAGAGCAGCTCAACAGTCCTGCGTCAGATTGACGCTTGCGATGACATCATAGTGATGACACCATGACACCATGGAGTTGCAGCCGTATGTGGACGCGGTGCGCCACGAGTTGTCTGTGGCGGCCGCCGCGGGCGGACAGGAAGCGGAGGCACTCGCCGAGCGATTGACCGCACCGCTGGAATCGGCGATCCGGCTGGCGGTGCTCGAGGCGCTGTCCGAGGCAGCCGAACAGATCACCCGCGACCTCGCGCCCGGCTCGGTCGATGTTCGGCTGCGTGGGCGCGACCCCGAGTTCACGGTGTCGTCCGGCCTTGATGCGGAGACGCCCGCCGTCGTCACCCCGGAACCCGATGACGACGGCGCCACCTGGCGGGTGACGCTTCGGCTGCCGGAACACCTGCGCGCCCGCGTCGACGCCGCTGCGCGCGGCGATGGGCTGTCGGTGAACGCATGGCTCGTCCGCGCGGTCGCGGCGGCACTCGGCGGCACCAGACGTTCCCGAGGCGGTTCTGGCAAGCACATCAGCGGCTGGGTTCGCTAGTCCATGAAAACCGATGAGGAGTAACAACGATGCCGAAATTCGATACGCCCCATCCCATCACCGCGACCGTGGAGATCTCAGCGGGCTCCGTGCGGCTGGTCGCCACTGACCGCGACGACACGGTCGTCGACGTGCGACCGCGCGACGAGAACCGAAGTCACGACGTCAAGGCCGCCGAGCAGGTGCGCGTCGACTTCAGCAACGGCACGCTGCGCGTGTCCAGCGACCGCGGCTTCTCCTTTCCGCCTAGGGGAGCGGTTGTCGTCGACATTGCGCTACCGCGCGGCTCACAACTCGCGGCGTCGGTCGCGTCAGCGAACATCACCGCCGACGGTCAGTTCGGCGATTGCAGGTTTGCGTCGGCCAGCGGTGACCTGGAGGTCGGTTCGGTGAGGGGAAACTTCAAGGCGGACAGCGCATCCGGCGGTGTCTCGGTGCACGGCATCAGCGGGTCAGCGTCGGTGTCGACGGCGTCCGGTGACGCCGTCATTGGTGATCTCGACGGCGACGTGAAATTCCGCGCCGCGAGCGGGTCGCTGACCGTCAAGCGTTTGCGCGGCAACATCAATTCGCAGACTGCTTCTGGCGATGTCCATGTCGCGGCCGCCGTCAACGGGGGTGTGTCGGCGCAGGCCGCCAGCGGCGAGGTCGTCGTCGGTATCGCCGAAGGCACCGCGGCCCAGCTCGATTTGCGCACCAGGTCCGGCGAAGTCCGCAATTCCCTGACCGAATCCGACGGTCCTGCCGAGGGTGACGAGACGCTGACCGTGCACGCACGGACGGCCTCCGGCGACGTCGTTATTCAGCGCGCACTTCAGGACGGACCGGTCACCACCAGCTGATGTCCGTCCGACAGGCGCAGGACGAACTCCCGCATGCCCCAAGGCTGTTCGACGGGAGCGGAGGCTATGTCCGCTCCCGAGGCCGCCGCACGGCGGTGCGCCGAATCGAACTCGGTGCCGACATCAACAGTCACTGTGATGGGTGCGATCGGTGACCGCGCCACCACCAGTCGCAGGCCAGGACCGACACTCCACGGACCGAAGACCACACCGACCATGGCTGGTGGATCACCGACCTCGTAGAGCACCCTGGCGCCGAGCACGGCCCGTAGTACATCGAGTTCTGCGGCGACGTCGAGTACGGGAAGCGTGGCTTCGACATTGAGTACGGCGGTGGTCTCTGGGTCGCGCGACCGGCCGAGAACGATTGATTCGTGCGGTGTTTCGCGATGCGGATACCGCTGCGCGAGCTGGCCGTGTTCAGTGAGCCCGACCCTGCGCGCGGTGGCCAGCGATCGGAGGTTGGTGCTTTCTACCCACGCCTCAATCCGGTCGAGACCCAGCGGTCCGAACGCATACTCGATGACTGCTGCCGCCGCCTTCGAGCAGACGTGCCAGATCTCGCCGCGTATCGGCGACATCGACGCGCAACGGGCTGTTCCACCAACGCATTACGTCTGGATCGCGATAGCCGGCATGCATTGCGTCTGCGTCGCGTTCGGGATCCAATGGGACCAAGGACAGCCGGGCAGTCGTCAGCTCCACACGGATGAGGCTAGTCGCCGGGGTCGAACCGGAACACCGTGAGTTTGCCGGCCAGATCCGCGAACTCCTCGGGGGCGCCGTCGCGCACCAGGCCCGCGCGTTTGGCGAAGCCGACGCCGACCGGCACCTTGACGGCGAAAGCCCGCAGCACGGGCCGCGACTGCGCCGGATTCAGTTCGACGATCTTTATGCGCCGCGACTTGCGTCCGCGCGACAGCGTCCCCGCACCGGCAGCGCGCGCGTTGGACGCCCAGTCGGCCCCTGGATAGCCCGCGACGACGTAGAGGCCGCCGTCATGCTCGAACGGCGTCATCGGCGTGCTGCGCGGCTTCCCGGTTTTCCGTCCTGGGACTGTCAGAACCATCGCCGGGCCGATCGGGATGCCGAGCTTCTGCACGGCCATCATGAACTTGTTCATCGGCTTGAGATACCGCGGCGGACGGAACTCGGACATGGCTTGTCTCCCTTACTGTTTGATGAAAAGCTCTTGGTGGGCGGACACCGCGTCGGCGAACGTCTCAGCGGGCCTGCCGAGGATCTTTTCCACCTCGTGGGTGACCAACGCCGGTTTAGATACCGTCGCCTCCAGAAACGCGATGTACGCGTCGGCGAACTCAGGTGCAAAGCCCAGCCCGATGAAGCGCTGACGGACCATCTCGGCAGGGACCTCTTGATAGCGCAAGGGGCGGCCGAGCACTGATCCGATGATCTCCACCATCTCCGTGTTGGTGAACGCCTGCGGGCCCGTCATCGGAATCTTGCGGCCGACGAGCTCGTCGGTGAGCAACGCCTTGGCCGCCACGGCTGAGATGTCACGGTCGACGATCGGTGCAGTCGATGCCGTCGCATACGGTCCGCTGACCACGTCGCCCGCCTGAATCTGGGGCGCCCACATACCAAAGAAGTTGGTGATGAACACCGTTGGGCGAAGGCTCACCCACTCCAAGCCGGAGTCGACGGCGAGCTGCTCGACTTCCTTGTTGCGGTCGTCGCGGAACCGCGACGGCTGACGTGAGAAATCGTCGTCGGCGTTGATCGCCGACAACGCGACGAGTCGCGTGACACCTTCGAAGCGGGCTTGACGGATGAATGGCTCGAGTTCGTCGCCAAGCGCGCGGGAGTTGAGGAACACCGCCGAGGCTCCGGGCAGACCCTCTGCCGCAGTGGCCACCACCTTGACGCCATCGGGAAAGCGGGCGGCATCGGGTTGTCGGGTGACGGCGCGCACCTCCATGCCGGCTGTTGCGAGTTCGTTGACGAGTGGGCGGCCGACATTGCCGGTTGCGCCGGTGACGAGAATTGCGTTCATGGAGTCAAGGACGGCGTCGCGTAGAGAAAAGTTACACAGCGACGGGTGTAACTTTTTCGGGCCGCGTGTCGTCTTAGTTGCATGAGCTCTTCACCCCCGGTCGAAGCAGCGGTGCGCAGCCACCGCCCGTACCTGGTGAACCTCGCCTACCAGATGCTCGGCGACGTGGGCGAGGCCGAGGACGTCGCACAGGAGGCGTTCCTTCGGCTGTCACGCGCCTCGCAAGTCGACGATGTCCGTGCGTGGCTGACAGTGGTCGCCGGACGGCTGTGCCTGGATCAGATGCGGTCCGCGCGCGCCCGCCACGAACAACCCGATGAGTCAGGGGCTCTCGACACAGCCGTGTCGCGGGACGCCGATCCCGCCGACCGGGTCACGCTCGACGACGAGGTCCGCTCCGCGCTGCTGGAGGTATTGCGGCGGTTGAGCCCCGGCGAGCGGGTGGCGTTCGTCCTGCACGACGTGTTTCAGATGTCGTTCGAAGACGTCGCCGAGACGGTGGGCAGGCCGGTCGGCACCTGTCGTCAACTTGCCAGACGCGCGAGGGCGAAATTCGCTGATTCCGCGGGATCAAGGCCTCGGGCCGCCGATGTGACGGATGTCGAGCACCGGATCGTCACCGAGAAGTTCATCACCGCTTGCGCGAACGGGGACTTGCACGCCTTGACCGCAGTGCTGGATCCCACGGTGTGGGGGGTGGCGACCTTTGTCGGCGGCGCGCCCCAGCAAGTCAACCACGGGCGAGATACGGTGGCGCCCAACCTTCTTCGTTTCCTCGGCCAGGGTGCGACGTTGGTCGCTGGCCCTGCGGGCGAGGTGCTGGGGTTCACGGACCGCAGGCTCGCGGTGGTGCTCGTGCTGACGGTGCGCGGCGACCGCGTCATCAAGATCGAGGCGACCGTCGACCCGTCCGCCGCTATCCGTGGGTGACCGCGTGCACCAGCACAGGTTGATCGCGGTACAGCTGCGGAAACTGTTGCCGCAACGCGTCTAGCTTCGGCATGTCGTTGATCGCGATGTACGCCGCGGTCGGATGCGAGTTGAGGTAATCCTGGTGGTAGTCCTCGGCGGGGAAGAACCCGGAGTCTCTCTTGGTCTGCGTGACCACGGTGCCATCGAAGACTTTCGCCTGGTTGAGTTGAGCGATGTACGTGTCGGCAACCCGCTGCTGCATATCGTTCTGCGGAAAGATCGCCGAGCGATATTGTTCGCCGACGTCGGGTCCTTGTCGGTTCAGTTCCGTCGGATCATGGACAACGGCGAAGAACACGTGCAGCAGCTCGCCGAACGTCACTTGGCTGGGGTCGTAGGTGATGCGTACGGACTCGGCATGCCCGGTGCTACCCGTGCTCACCGTCTCGTACTGTGCGGTCGACGCGTCGCCACCCGCGTAGCCGGAGACCGCCGCCGACACGCCCTTCACGTGTTGAAATACGCCCTGAACACCCCAGAAGCAGCCGCCGGCCAGCACCGCGGTCTCGCTCGCCCCCCGGCTACCCACCGGCTCGTCCAGCACGGGTGCCGGAACGGGTGTCGCCGCGCCTGCGGGCAATAGTGCGAAACCCAGTGCCAACATCACGGCCAGGGCGGCGATTCCGCCCGTCTTGGCGGTCAACCTCATCGGTTCAGGCTAGCGACTATAAGTGCGCAAACGATCGGATCATTCCTTACCGAACTGTGACACTGCTTCTACAACAACGGTTATCGCGCCGGTTCGGGCGTAGATTCCTCCGATGAGTGTGACGCGACGGCAGTTCCTGGTCGGTGTTGGCGCAGCGTCGGCGACCATCGTTGGGGCCGCGGCGTGCGCGCGGTCGGCAGTGGCCAGTCCCGCGGTCGATTTCGAGGTGACTCATACCGACGCCGAGTGGAAGCAGCTGTTGACTGCCGAACAGTACAACGTGTTGCGCAGGGCAGGCACCGAGATGCCGTACAGCAGCCCGCTCAACGATGAGCACAGGCATGGGGTGTTCAGTTGTGCGGGTTGCGCGCTCGACCTGTTCTCCTCCGACACCAAGTTCGACAGCGGCACCGGGTGGCCGAGTTTCTGGCGGCCGCTCGACGGTGCCGTACTGGAGCGCCAGGACGACAGCATCGGCATGGCTCGCACCGAGGTGCTCTGCCGGCGCTGCGGCGGTCACCTCGGCCATGTGTTCGACGACGGTCCACAGCCCACCGGGCTGCGCTACTGCATGAACGGCGTCGCGATGAACTTCCGTGCGCTCTGACCTACCCGAAGGTGAATGAAAACGCTTGCAGCCCTTGGCTCAACTGCACCTCGAGGGTGTTGCGATTGACCTCGTCGTCGGCGGCAATCTGGCGCAGGGCAGGGGGACCGCTGACCGGTATCTGCATGGACTCGCCGTCGCGGGTGACGGTCACCGTGCCCGTCCCACCGATCACCAGGTAGACGTTGCGGGCGCGGTAGTTCAGTTCGATGCTCGAGTGTGCAGCGTTGGCCGTCGCGCCCTGATAGTCCAGCTTCCAATCGCCTTTGTAGGCGAACGTGTCGTCGGGCAGGCGCGTCGGATATTCGTAGGTCGTTGCGCCCTCGTCATAGCTACCGGTGCCGCCATAGTTCACCACCTTGCCGACGCCCAGATAGGTCTCCGGCGTCAGATCCGGTGGCGGAGTCGTGTCAGCGGCGTCGGTGGGAGCCGGCAGTTTGATGCCCGGGTGCGCGTCGGAAAGCAGTTGGCGGATAATGGTTTCCGTTTGCGCGTAGTCGCCCTCGCCGAATTTGATGTGGCGCACAGTTCCGTTGGCGTCGATCAGATACTTGGCGGGCCAATACCGGTTGCGGTAGTTGCTCCACGTCGAGTAGTTAGGATCGAGCGCGACCGGATAGGTGATGCCAAGATCTCTGGCGCCGCCGGCGACGTTGGCGGGTACGCGCTCGAACGCGTACTCCGGTGTGTGCACACCGATCACCTCTAGGCCGGCGTCCTTATAGGCGTGATACCAGTCGACGATGTGGGGGATGGCGCGCTGGCAGTTGATGCACGAGTATGCCCAGAAGTCGACGATAACGACCTTGCCCCGCCGCGATTTCAGGTCGACCGCGGCTCCGTTCGGCGTGTTCAGCCAGCCGGTGATCCCGGTTAGGTCGGGGGCGGTACCGCAGCTCTCCAGCTCGGGCGCGCCGTTGGTGCAGTTGGACAGCTCCTTGTTCTGGTCGTTGACAAGGCCGCCCAGGTTGAGCTTTTCGCGCAGTTGCGCGTCGCCGCCGACGGTTTCCTGAAGTTTGGCGGTGTAGTCGGGGATCGCGCGTTGCAGCGCGGCGGGCAGGTTGAACACCAGTGCCACGGCGAGCAGGATCGTGACAATGCCTGCAGCGATTCGGATTTCGCCTTGGCGTCGGCGAAACGCCGCCACGCGTTCTGAGACACGGCGGCCTGCCAACGCGAAGAACAACAGCGGCAGCGCGGCACCGACCGCGAACGACAGTGTGAGCGCCACAGTCGGTAGACCGACGGTGCCCGTCGCGCCCGCGATCACGATGGCCGCCAGCACGGGGCCCGCGCACGGCACGTACAGCACGCCAAGCGCCAGGCCGAGCCCGAAACCGCCACTGCCGGAACCGAATTGCTTCTGCGGCAGCCGTGAGAACGGCTTCTCCAGCAGCGCTTCGACTCTCGGGAAGATCAGGCCGACGCCGATCGCCGCCAATGCCACCAACGCGACCCAGCGGATCGCGTCCTGCGGCAGGTGCAGGAGCGACAGCAGCGCCGAGCCGACAAGCGTGACTATTGAGAAGCTCAGCACCAGGCCGCCGATCACGCGGTACGGTCGCGCTTTCGGCTGGCCGGCCTGGGCGCCGGAGAAGAAGATGACTGGCAGCACCGGCAGGATGCACGGCGAGATGCCGGTGATCACACCACCGAGAAAGCCGATGAGAGCGAGTGTGAACATGGGGGCGCTCTTCTTATGGCCGAGCTGGGCCTGCTCGCGCGAGGCCCAGCTCGGGGAGTCGGGGCCTAGGCGGCCGGGGGCATCAGGACGGTGTCGATGAGATACACGGTCGCGTTGGCGGTGCGGACGCCGCCGCACACCACGCCTGCGTTGTTGACCTTCAGGTTGTTACCCATGCCGGTCACGTCGACCTGGCCGCCCTGCACGGTCTTGTGCATGCCGACGACCTGAGCGGGGCTCGCCTGTCCGGGCACCACGTGATAGGTCAGGATGCTGCTTAGCAGATTCGAGTCTGTCTTCAGCTTCTCGATGGTGGCCGGGTCGATCTTCGCGAATGCCGCGTCGGTCGGTGCGAACACCGTGAACTGGCTACCGTTGAGGGTGTCGACGAGATTCACGTTGGGGTTGAGCTTGCCCGACAAGGCGGCGGTCAGCGTGGTCAGCAGCGGGTTGTTCGACGCCGCCACCGCCACCGGATCCTGCGCCATGCCGGTCACCGAGCCGGGGCCGGTGGGGTTCTGCGCGGCGTAGTCGGCGCAACCCGGTCCGACCAGACCGGCGCCGGGGTCCATCGGCTGATCCATGGGCTTGGGCGCGGCGCTGCTGGCCGCCATCGTCGAGCTGGTGACGGACGCCGGAGCGGCAGTGGACGAGTCGCTCGAACACGCCGAGAGGCCCAGTACCGCGACCGCGGTCAGGCCTGCCACCGAGATTGCTTGACGGTGAATGATTTTCATGACGTTGTGACTCCCTTGTCGTGACGGGCGTGGTGCCCGCCTTTGTGTTGACGAAGGGGATTCGGCGTGAGGCCCGTCATGGATGGAAGCCGACCGCTGACGTCACATTTGCGTCACACTTTCCTTTCTCCCAATCGCGAACGTGGGTTACCCGCACGCCTCAGCGGCTTTTTGCGTGCGGGTAACCCACGTTCGCGGGCGTTGCGGATGCGGGACAATGGGTCGGTGAGTACCGGCGGGCAGGACCGAAGCGACCGGGGAATCAACCGCGTCCGGGTGCTGATACTCGGCAGCACCGGCTCGATCGGCACCCAGGCGCTGGACGTCATCGCCGCCAACCCCGACCGCTTCGAGGTCGTCGGGCTGGCGGCGGGCGGCGGTAACCCGGACCTGCTGGCCCAGCAGCGCGCCGAGACCGGCGTGACGAACATTGCCGTTGCCGATGACGCCGCGGCCGCCAAGGTCGGCGACGTGACCTACGCCGGGCCCGACGCCGCCACCCAGCTCGTCGAGAACACCGAAGCCGACGTGGTGCTCAACGCGCTGGTCGGCGCGCTCGGGCTCAAGCCAACCCTGGCCGCACTCGGCACCGGCGCACGGCTGGCGCTGGCGAACAAGGAGTCGCTGGTCGCCGGCGGGCCGTTGGTGCTCAAGGCCGCCAAGCCGGGCCAGATCGTGCCCGTCGACTCCGAACATTCCGCGATGGCGCAGTGCCTACGCGGCGGTACTCCCGACGAGGTGGCCAAGATCGTGCTGACCGCGTCGGGCGGGCCGTTCCGCGGCTGGCCGGCCGAGCGGCTCGAGGACGTTACCCCCGAGCAGGCCGGCGCGCATCCCACCTGGTCGATGGGCCCGATGAACACGCTGAATTCGGCGTCGCTGGTGAACAAGGGTCTGGAGCTGATCGAGACGCACCTGCTGTTCGGCATCCCGTATGACCGCATCGAAGTCGTGGTCCACCCGCAGTCGATCGTGCACTCCATGGTCACCTTCACCGACGGCTCGACGCTGGCGCAGGCCAGCCCGCCGGATATGAAGCTGCCCATCGCCCTTGCCCTTGGCTGGCCGTCTCGGGTCGCCAACGCGGCCCTGGCCTGTGACTTCTCCACAGCTTCGACCTGGGATTTCGAGCCGCTGGATGCCGCAGTGTTTCCGGCCGTGGAGCTGGCGAAAACGGCGGGCACGAAGGGCGGCTGCCTGACCGCGGTCTACAACGCCGCCAACGAGGAGGCCGCCGCGGCGTTCCTCGACGGCCGGATCCGGTTCCCCGCGATCGTGCGGACGATTGCCGAGGTCCTGCGCGCTGCCGACCAGTGGGCCGCCCAACCCGCTACCGTGGAAGACGTACTTGATGCGCAACACTGGGCCCGCGACCGGGCAAAGGGCGCAGTTTCCCGGGAGGTCGTCACCACCAAATGATGATGTGGATCATCGGCGTCGCGCTGTTCGCGCTCTTCATCTTGATGTCGGTGGCGTTGCACGAATGCGGGCACATGTGGGCGGCGCGCGCGACCGGCATGAAGGTGCGACGCTACTTCGTCGGCTTCGGCCCGACGCTGTGGTCGACGCGTCGGCCCAACAAGCTCGGTTACACCGAATACGGCGTCAAGGCCGTACCGCTCGGCGGCTTCTGCGACATCGCGGGCATGACCGCGATCGACGAGATCGCCCCCGAGGACCAGCCCTACGCGATGTACAAGCAGAAGACCTGGAAGCGGGTGCTGGTGCTGTTTGCGGGCCCGGCCATGAACTTCGTCATCGGCCTGGTACTCATCTACGGCATGGCGTTGATGTGGGGGCTGCCGAACCTGCATCCCCAACCCGCCGCCTACGTCAGCGAAACCTCTTGTGTCGCACCGCAACTCAGCAAGGACCAGATGGGCCATTGCGAGGGCATCGGACCCGCGGCCGCGGCGGGCATCAAGGCGGGCGACATCATCGTCAAGGTCGGCGACAAGGACGTCTCCAACCCCGATCAGATGGTCGCCGCCGTTCGCGCGCTGAACGGGCCGGCGCAGTTCGTCGTCGAACGCGACGGCACCAAGTTCACCACCATGGTCGACGTCACCCGCACGCAGCGGTGGACCTCCAAGGACGCGCAGGCACCCAGCACCGTGTCCGCCGTCGGCATCTCTGCCGCCGAGTTCGGCCCCGTCAAGTACAAGCAGTTCAACCCGGTCACCGCAATACCGGGCACTGTCGCGTTCACCGGCGACCTGGCCGTCGAACTGGGCAAATCGCTGGCGAAGATCCCCACCAAGATCGGCGCGCTGGTGCACTCCATCGGCGGTGGCGAACGCGATCCGGAGACACCGATCAGCGTCGTCGGCGCATCGATCATCGGCGGCGACGCGTTCGAGCACGGCTTTTTCATGGCGTTCTGGTTCTTCCTGGCTCAGCTGAACTTCGTGCTCGGCGCCATCAACCTGGTGCCGCTGCTGCCGTTCGACGGTGGACACATCGCGATTGCCGTATTCGAGAAGATCCGCAATATGATTCGCAAGGCGCGCGGCATCCTGCCCGCGGCCCCGGTGAACTATCTCAAGCTCATGCCGGCCACCTACGTCATCCTGGTCGTGGTCATCGGCTATATGGCGCTGACGGTGACCGCTGACTTCGTCAACCCGATCAGACCGTTCCAGTAGGAGACACAAATGTCCGTCGGCTTAGGTATGCCGGCCCCGCCTGTTCCCACCCTTGCGCCGCGTCGCAAGACCCGCCAGCTGATGGTCGGCAACGTCGGCGTTGGCAGCGACCATCCGATCGCGGTGCAGTCCATGTGCACCACCAAGACCCACGACATCAACTCCACGCTGCAGCAGATCGCCGAGCTGACGGCGTCCGGCTGCGACATCGTCCGGGTGGCGTGCCCGCGACAGGAGGACGCCGACGCGCTGTCCGAGATCGCCAAACACAGCCAGATCCCGGTGATTGCCGACATCCACTTCCAGCCGAAGTACATCTTCGCCGCGATCGACGCCGGCTGCGCCGCGGTGCGCGTAAACCCCGGCAATATCAAGGAATTCGACGGCCGGGTGGCCGAAGTGGCCAAGGCCGCGGGGGCCGCGGGCATCCCGATCCGTATCGGGGTCAACGCCGGAAGCCTCGACAAACGGTTCATGGAGAAGTACGGCAAGGCCACGCCTGAGGCGCTCGTCGAATCCGCGCTGTGGGAGGCCTCGCTGTTCGAGGAGCATGGCTTCGGCGACATCAAGATCAGCGTCAAGCACAACGACCCGGTGATCATGGTCGCCGCCTACGAGCAGTTGGCCGCGCAGTGCGACTACCCGCTTCACCTCGGTGTCACCGAGGCAGGCCCCGCCTTCCAGGGCACCATCAAGTCCGCGGTCGCGTTCGGGGCGTTGCTGTCGCGCGGCATCGGCGACACGATCCGGGTGTCGCTGTCGGCGCCGCCGATCGAAGAGGTCAAGGTCGGCAACCAGATTCTCGAGTCGCTGAACCTGCGGCCGCGAAAACTGGAGATCGTGTCGTGTCCGTCGTGCGGACGCGCGCAGGTCGACGTCTACACCTTGGCCAACGAAGTCAGCGCCGGCCTGGAAGGCATGGAGGTGCCGCTGCGCGTTGCTGTGATGGGTTGCGTTGTCAACGGACCCGGCGAAGCGCGCGAGGCGGACCTCGGCGTCGCGTCCGGCAACGGCAAGGGGCAGATCTTCGTCAAGGGCGAAGTGATCAAGACCGTGCCGGAGGCGCAGATCGTAGAGACATTGATCGAAGAGGCCCTGCGGATTGCAGAAGAGCGCGGCGACGAAACATCTGCCAGCGGTTCGCCGATTGTGACCGTAAGCTGAGCATGACCCTGTGAGCGGGGTCACCGCCCCCGGGAACGGTTAGAAAGAGTCTCCATGTCGGCTCCGCCGCTATTCCGCCTCGTCGACGAGCGACGGGTGTCGGTGGTGCGTGACGCTGCGGCGGTACGCCAGGTGCTCGACGAGGATCCCGTCGGTAGCTGCATGGTGGCGTCGCGGGTCGCCGAGCACGGCGTCGAGCCGTCCGCGATCGGCGGCGAGCTGTGGACGCGGCGACGGGTCAGCGAATCTCTCTGCTACGCAGGTGCGAACCTGATCCCATTGCGCGGTGACCTCACCGATCTAAATGCCTTTGCGGACAAGGCAATGAGCACCGCGCGCCGCTGCTCGTCGCTGGTGGGCCGCGCCGAATACGTGATGCCGATGTGGCGGCGCCTCGAGCATGCGTGGGGTCCGGCGCGCGACGTCCGCGAACATCAACCGCTCATGGCCCTCAGCGGGGCACCGCAATCGTCGATGGATCCTGCGGTGCGCCCGGTGCGCGTCGACGAACTCGACGCCTACCTGGTGGCAGCCATCGACATGTTCATCGGCGAAGTCGGCATCGACCCGCGCACCGGCGACGGCGGCCGCGGCTACCGGCGGCGCGTCGCAGGCCTGATCGCCGCCGGCCGGGCATGGGCGCGCTTCGAGCGCGGCCAGGTGGTGTTCAAGGCCGAAGTCGGATCGCAGTCGCCGTCAGTCGGGCAGATCCAGGGCGTCTGGGTACACCCTGATTGGCGCGGGCGCGGACTCGGCACCGCGGGCACCGCCACCCTCGCGTCGGCGGTGGTGCGCAGCGGCCGCATCGCCAGCCTGTACGTCAACGACTTCAACACCGTCGCCCGCGCTACCTACGCGCGCATCGGATTCGAACAGGTCGGCAGCTTCTCCACGGTGTTGCTGGACTAACGTCGACCGGTATGACGGAGCAGGACAACAAGGTCGAGCGCAGGGAGATCGCCCGCGCAATGGTACGAGCGCTCGAATGCAGGCACGAACTGCTCGACGCCGTCGTCGAATCAGAGGACTACGACACCGCGATCGAGGCGATCGCCACCCTCGTCGGCACGTCGCAGGTCGCCGCCGAAGCGGTGCTCCGGTTGTCGTTCGACCGGCTCACAAGGGTCTCGCGAGACAGGATCGCGGCCGAACTCGAGGACCTCAACAGCCAACTCAGTTTCATGGCTGAACATCAAGCGAGCCTCGGCAACAACCTGGTGCTGCGCCCGTTCGCGGCGGACAAGGACCGCGACCTCTTCGCCGCGCGTACCGACGATGTACGCGCGGCCGGCGACGGCTCGGGCGCGCCTCCCGGTGACCTCGACGACGAGATTCGCGCTGCCCTGGGCCGGGTCGACGCCGAAGAGGCAGCGTGGCTGGTGGCCATCGACGGTTCCGACAAGGTCGGCATGGTGTTCGGCGAGTTGTCCAGCGGTGAGGTCAACGTCCGGGTCTGGATCCACCCCGCCTACCGCAAGCAGGGCTACGGCACGGCAGCGCTGCGCAAATCACGCTCGGAGATGGCCGCGTACTTCCCGGCGGTGCCACTGGTAGTGCGTGCCCCTGCCGCCGGCTCCTGAGCACCGCCGATTTCTGCCTGAGGGTCGTGGAATTCGAAGGATCGCGACCCTGACGCAGAATTCGGTGCGCCTCCACGCGATTCAGGTCTCAGGTTCGTAACATCAGCCTCAATGGCAACATCGCTCTCAATTGCAACACGTGCGACCACTCTGCTGACGGTCGTGACCCTGGCAGTGACGCTCAACGCGTGCACCCCGAAACCGAACGGCCCCGAACCGATCGCCGAGAAGTTTTTCGCCGCGCTGGCGACTGGCGACACCGCGGCCGCCGCGGAGCTGGCCGACAAACCGGCCGACGCCAGGGCGGCGCTCAACGAGGCGTGGGCCGGGCTGCAGGCCAAGCGGTTGGACGCGCAGATCCTCGGCTCTAAGTACGCCGAGGACACCGGCAGCATTGCTTACCGCTACACCTGGCACCTGCCGAAGAATCGGACGTGGACCTACGACGGGCAGCTGAACATGGTGCGCGAGGAAGGCAAGTGGGAGGTCCGGTGGAGCACCACCGGGTTGCACCCGCGACTCGGCGAACACCAGACCTTCGCGCTGCGCGCCGACCCGCCGCGTCGGGCGTCGGTCAACGAGCATGGTGGCACCGACGTGTTGGTGCCCGGCAACCTCTATCACTTTGAGCTGGACGCGAAATCGGCTGGCGCAGCACTGATGTCGACAGCCAGAGCGGTGGCCGACGCGCTGCGGCCGTTCGACAACACGCTGGATCCGCAGCGGCTGGCCGAACAGGCCAGCTCGTCGAAGACCCCGCTGAGCCTGATCACGTTGCGCCAGTCCGACCACGATCGGGTGGCCGGCGCGATCGGGGCGCTGCCCGGTGTCGTGGTGACGCCCCAGGCCGACTTGCTGCCCACTGACGACTCGTTCGCGCCCGACATCATCAATCAGGTCAAGAGCGCGGTGCTCGACGATCTCGACGGCCAGGCCGGCTGGCGGGTCGTCAGCTTGAACCAGAACGGTGCCGACGTCGACGTGCTCAACGAGGTCGCGGGAGCACCTGCGCCGTCGGTCACCATCAGCCTGGATCGGGCCGTGCAGAACGCGGCGCAGGGCGCCGTCAACACGACCGGCAAGAAGGCGATGATCGTCGTGATCAAGCCGTCGACGGGGGAGATCCTGGCCGTTGCGCAGAACGGCTCTGCCGACACGGAGGGACCGCTCGCGACCACCGGTCTGTACCCACCCGGGTCGACGTTCAAGATCATCACCGCGGGCGCTGCCATCGACCGCGATATGGCCACCCCCAACACACTGCTTGGCTGCCCGGGGACGATCGACATCGGCCAACGCACCATCCCGAACTACGGCGGCTTCGACCTCGGCACGGTGCCGATGTCGCGGGCGTTCGCGAGTTCGTGCAACACCACGTTCGCGGAGCTTGCGAGCAGGATGCCGCCGCGCGGGTTGACGATGGCTGCGGCGCAGTACGGGATCGGCCCCGACTACCAGATCGAGGGCATCAGTACGGTTTCCGGTTCTGTTCCGCCGACGGTGAACCTGGCCGAGCGCACCGAGGACGGTTTCGGCCAGGGCAAGGTGTTGGTCAGCCCGTTCGGGATGGCGTTGGCCGCCGCGACCGTCGCCGCAGGGAAAACGCCTGTGCCGCAACTGATTGAGGGTCGACATACCGTCATCACGGGGGACCGCACCCCGATCACGCCGAAGATGCTCGACGGGCTGCGACCGATGATGCGGCTGGTGGTCACCAACGGCACCGCCAAGGATCTCGATGGTTCCGGCGACGTGCGCGGCAAGACCGGTGAGGCGGAATTCAACGGTGGCTCGCACGCGTGGTTCGCCGGGTACCGCGGGGACATGGCGTTCGCGGCGCTGATCGTCGGCGGCGGGTCGTCGGAGTACGCGGTGCGGATGCTCAAGGGCATGTTCGGTCAGCTACCGCCGGACTATCTGGCCTGAGTGGATTGCGCCGGCGGTACCGTTGGTTGCGGCTATGACGGACATCAACGGTGAATACGCGATGCGCATCTCGGATGCGGACCGCAACGGCACGTTGCGGCGGCTGCACAATGCTGTCGCGCTCGGACTGATCGACATCGACGAGTTCGAGGAGCGCTCAGCGCTGGTGTCGCAGGCCAGGCTGCGCACCGATCTGGACTCGCTCGTCGGCGACCTGCCAGGACCGGGCGCGATCGTCACCACCGCCACCGACCGGGTGGAGCTTCGCGGGGTGCTGGGCTCGCTCAAGCGCCAGGGGGAGTGGATCGTGCCGACCCGGCTGGCCCTGCACCGGCGGATGGGCTCAGTGGATTTGGACCTGACCCGGGCGCGGTTCGCAGGCCCGATGGTCGTCGTGGAACTCGACCTGAAGTTCGGCGGGTTGGATCTGCGACTGCCTGATGGTGCGAGCGCATCGATCGACGACGTCGAAGTCATTGTCGGCAGCGCGCACGACCACCGCAAGGATGCGCCCGCCGAAGGCAGGCCACACGTCATCCTCACCGGCAAAGTGGTGTGCGGATCGGTCGACATCCGCGGACCACGCCGATCATTTCGGTTCGGCCGCGCTACTTGAGCGGCTCGTCCAGTCGAGCGCCGCTCGGGGTCGCTGTCGGTTTCTGCCACCTACAGGCTGCAGCTACTCTGGCGTCATGCCTGTTCGCACCGCCCTTCGCCCCGGCGTGGTCTCACCGACGCTGCCGGTGCCCCGTTCGATCGCACTTCCGGAATACGCGTGGAAGCCGACCGTCAAAGAGGGCAGCGAGCCGTGGGTACAGACGCCCGAGGTGATCGAGAAGATGCGTGTCGCGGGCCGCATCGCCGCGGGCGCGCTTACCGAGGCGGGTAAGGCCGTAGCTCCCGGGGTTACCACCGATGAGTTGGACCGCATCGCCCACGAGTACATGATCGACCACGGGGCCTACCCATCGACGCTCGGCTACAAGGGCTACCCGAAGTCCTGCTGCACGTCGCTGAACGAGATCATCTGCCACGGCATCCCGGACTCGACGGTCATCGAGGACGGCGACATCGTCAACATCGACGTCACCGCTTATCTCGACGGGGTGCACGGCGACACCAACGCCACCTTCCTGGCGGGCAACGTGTCCGAGGAGCATCGCCTGCTCGTCGAGCGCACCCACGAGGCGACGATGCGCGCGATCAAGGCCGTCAAACCGGGCAGGCAGCTCTCCGTCGTCGGCCGGGTCATCGAGTCGTATGCAAATCGGTTCGGCTACAACGTCGTTCGTGATTTCACCGGACACGGCATCGGCACCACCTTTCACAACGGGTTGGTGGTGCTGCACTACGATCAGCCTGCTGTCGAGACCGTGTTGGAGCCAGGGATGACGTTCACCATCGAGCCGATGATCAACCTCGGCGCACTGGACTACGAGATCTGGGACGACGGTTGGACTGTCGCCACCGTCGACAAGAAGTGGACCGCGCAGTTCGAGCACACCCTGGTGGTCACCGACGACGGCGCGGAGATCCTGACCCAGCTGTGAGACTTCCCCCGTGAGCAGACGCAAACTGCCCCGACACGCCGAGAAAAAGGGGCACTTTGCGTCTGCTCGCGGGAGAAAAGTGACCACCAACGGCGCGCTGCTGGTCGCTGGCACCACGTCGGACGCCGGGAAATCCATGGTCGTTGCGGGGCTGTGTCGGCTGTTGGCGCGCAAGGGTATTCGGGTAGCGCCGTTCAAGGCGCAGAATATGTCCAACAATTCGGCCGTCACCGTCGAGGGCGGGGAGATCGGCCGAGCGCAGGCCATGCAGGCCCGCGCCGCCGGTCTGCCACCCAGCGTCCGCTTCAATCCCATCCTGCTCAAGCCGGGCAGCGATCGCACCTCACAGCTGGTGCTGCGCGGTCAGGTCGTTGACACCGTCGGCGCAGGAGACTACTTCACCCATCGCGCCCGGCTCGCCGCCGTTGTGGCCGACGAATTACATTCGCTGCGAAGCGAATTCGACGCGGTGATCTGCGAAGGGGCCGGCTCACCCGCCGAGATCAATCTGCGGGCAACCGATCTGGCGAATATGGGACTGGCGCGCGCTGCGGAGCTGCCCGTCATCGTGGTGGGTGACATCGACCGCGGTGGGCTGCTGGCCCACCTGCACGGCACCCTCGCGGTGCTTGAACCCGACGACCAGCGACTGATCTCTGGCTTCGTGGTCAACAAGTTCCGCGGCGATCCCGGCCTGCTCGCCCCAGGACTCGAGCAACTGCGACAGCTGACCGGCCGCCCCACCTACGGCGTCATTCCCTACACCGACGGCCTGTGGCTGGACACCGAGGACTCGTTGTCCGTGCACGGCTCGCTCGGTGCTCCTCAGCCACCGCGGGGTACAGACTGGCTGAGGGTGGCCGCGATCCGGCTGCCCCGCATCTCGAATTCCACCGACGTCGAGGCGCTGGCCTGCGAACCCGGTGTGCTGGTGCGGTGGGTGACCGATGTCGCCGACCTCGCCGACGCTGACGTGGTGGTGCTCCCGGGCAGTAAGGCCACCGTCTCCGACCTGGTCTGGCTGCGCGAGCGCGGGCTCGCCGACGGCATCGTCACCCACGCCACAGCGGGCAAGCCGGTGCTGGGCATCTGCGGCGGATTCCAGATGCTGTGTGCGCGTATCGATGATCCGGTGGAGTCCAAGGCCGGCGCGGTCGAAGGCCTCGCGCTGCTCGACGCCGACATCGCGTTTGCGCCCCAGAAGACGTTGCGGCACTGGGAAACCCCACTGCAGGGCTACGAAATCCACCACGGCCAACTGCAGCGCCACACCGAGGACGACTGGCTGGCTGTCGGTATCCGGAGCGGACACGTCTACGGAACGCACTGGCACGGAGTGTTGGATAACAACGACTTCCGCCGCGAGTGGCTTACAGAGGTGGGAAAGCCGGGATTCATCGTCGCCGACGAAATCGACGTGGCGGCGCGCCGCGACGCGCAGCTCGACGTGATGGCCGATCTGCTGACGGCGCATACCGACGTCGACGCCGTTCTGGGCTTGCTCGAACACGGTCCGCCGCGGCGGCCGACCATCGTCACGACGCTGCGGGGCTGACCACGTCCGGGTGTCCGGCGCGCACCCTTTCGCCGGGCATCGCACACGATGCCCGCGTCACGAGTGAAACCGGCAGAATTGTCTGCCTTCGCAGTCGCCGGGTGGGATGGTCCAGTCGCGTGAAGAGCCGGTCGGCGGCAAAACGTCCCATCTCGTCGCCGTCCTGATGGATGACCGTGACAGCGGGTTTCAACGCCGCGGCGGTGGGAAAGTCGCCGAAGCCCACTATTCCAATGTCCTTGCGCCGCAATGTCTGCAGTGCCGTAACGATGGCTATCGTGACGCGGGCGTTCGATGAGAACACCGCGCTCGGCGGGCCCGGTGCAACCAGCATGCGACGCAACTCGGCCGTCAACGTCGACGCGTCGATGGCGCCGACATGTGTGAGGTCGGGGCGTTGCGGCAGACCGGCCTCGTCCAGCGCATTCTGTAAACCCTTGAGCCGCAACAGCCCCGTCACGGTGTCGTCACCCATGAAGGCGATGGCCCGATGTCCGTGCGAAATCAGGTGCCGCGCAGCGTCATACCCACCGCCGACGTCGTCCTGCAGTACGGTGTCGGCGGTCAGCCGGCCCGGTTCCCGGTCGACGAACACCAGTGGGGTGCGCTTCTGCCATGGCCGCAGGTACGACATGTCCCTGCCGACGGGGCAGATGATCATTCCCGCGACCTGACGCTTCAAGACGGCTTCGATCGACTGTTGCTCGTGCGAGGGCTCCCAGCCGACGGCGGTCACGATGACCGCGACGCCTCGCCTGCTCGCCTCGCGCTCGACGGCGCCGATGATGCTGGCGAAGAACGGGTCGGCGACGCCGGGTACCGCGACGCCGATGGCTGCGTCGCGACCGCTACGAAAGGTCACAGCGAGCATGTTGGGCACGTATTGCAGCTCGTCGATCGCCCGCTCGACTCGTTCCCGGACGTCCGCGGAGACGTAACGGTCGTTGTTGACCACGCGCGAAACCGTCTTGGCGCTCACCCCCGCCCGGTGCGCTACATCGCGCATGGTCGCCATCCAGCATCCTTTCGCGGTCGGTCAGCGGCCAGTATGTCACCGATGTCAGACCGAAGACCCGGAAATTTCTGACACCGGTGACATAGCCGTGAATGTGGCGTACTGTCCGGCAGAAGTGATCCAGGTAACAGCCCAAAGGAGGCCCCGGAAGACTGTGCGACCCCAGCTCCTGCCTCCCAATGTGGTGCGGCATTGGTATTCGGGCGGGCCGAAACTGGCCGCGTGGCGCGGTCTGCCTCCGGCCGGTGACCACTCGCCGGAAGAATGGGTGGGCGCGACGGTGTCGCGCTTCGGTGCGCCGGACCTCGGACCCGCGAGGTTGGCCGACGGCACGCTGTTGCGCGAAGCGGTTTGCGCGGACCCCACGGCTTGGCTCGGGCGCGACGATGGAGTCCCCGGCGACACCGGTGTGCTGGTCAAGCTGCTGCACGCCGGCCAGCGTCTTCCCGTCCATGTGCATCCGACGCGCGAGTACGCCTCGCGCCATCTCGGCTGCCCCTACGGAAAGACCGAGGCGTGGTACATCCTGGAAGCGGACGCCGATGCCGCGGTGTGGGTCGGATGGCGCGAAGAGGTCGGCCAGGACCGGCTCTCGCGTTTCGTCGAGACGCAGGATGCCGAGGCGATGCTTTCGCTCATGCACCGGGTACCCGTGCGACCGGGCGACGGTGTGCTGGTGCCGGGCGGAACCCCGCACGCGATCGGCGCAGGCATCCTTCTCGTCGAGGCGCAGGAACCCACCGACCAGTCAATCCTGTTGGAGCGCACCAACACTACGGCCTCCGACGACGAAATCTTTCTCGGGCTCACCCGCGACGTTGCGTTATCGGTCGTCGAGGCGACAGCAGTACCCGATATCGCGACGCTGACGCGGCACACGGGCCCCGACATCGCCGGTCTCGTCGAGGTGCTACCGGAAGCGGCGGACCCGTTCTTCCGCATGCAGCTCCTGACGCCCGGCGTCGAAGTACCTGCGGGATTCGCGGTCGCCGTCGTGCTGTCCGGAGCGGGCGCGCTGAAAGCCGCGCACGGCGAGGCCGTCGACGTCGAACGCGGCCAAACGCTCGTCGTCCCAGCGGCTGCGGGGGACTGGGCCGTCGGCGGTGACGCGCGGCTGCTGGTCTGCAGGCCCGGCACCAGTTGGCCGCCAAATGGTAAGGGAGACATCGCATGACCGCGTTGCTGGAAGCACGCGCCGTCTCACGCAGCTTCGGCCACGTCCGCGCGCTGGACAGGGCGGACTTCGACATCTGTCCCGGTGAGGTGGTCGGCTTGGTCGGCGACAACGGCGCAGGCAAGTCGACGCTCATCAAGGCGTTGTCCGGCAGCCTCGAGCTGGATGAGGGCGAGATCTATTTCGACGGTGAGCCGGTGCGCCTGTCGTCGCCGCGGCACGCCAACGACCTCGGCATCGAGGTGGTGTACCAGGACTTGGCCCTCGCCCCGCACCTCAACCCTGTCCAAAACGTCTTCTTGGGTCGGGAGATCGCCCGCAAGGGTTTCCTGGGCCACCTCGGCTTCATGGACGAAAAGGAGATGCGCCGCCAGGCCGCTGCGTCGTTCAAGGAGCTCGGCGCGACGGTGCGGTCGTTGAATTCGCCCGTCGGCTCGATGTCTGGTGGCCAGCGTCAAGGCATAGCCATCGCAAGGGCCATCGCCTGGGCAGACAAAGTTGTCATCCTCGACGAACCGACCGCGGCGCTTGGCGTAGTCCAGACCCAGAATGTCCTTGAGTCGGTGAAGCGGGTGCGCGACAAGGGAATTGCAGTGATATTCATCAGCCACTCGATGCCGCACGTACTCGAAGTGTGCGACCGCATCCAGGTGCTGCGTCTCGGACGGCGCGTCGCCACGTACCCAGGCCACACCACGACGGTCGAAACGTTGGTCGGCGCCATGACCGGAGCCCTCGACACGAAAGAGGGTGCGGCATGAGCACTCTCGCCAACCGGCAGGCCGCCGTCGAGCAGGACGAATTCGACGGTTCGCAATCGGTGCTGAAACGCATTGTCGGACTTCAAGCCTTCTGGATTCTCGGCGTCCTCATCGTCATCTGTCTGTTCTTCACGGTGATCGCGGGTGATCGTTTTCTCTCGGCGGGCAACTTTTCGCTGATTTCGCAGAACGTCGCCGTCTGGGCCGTGCTCGGTGTCGGGATGACGTTCGTGATCATCACCTCGGGCATCGACCTGTCCGTCGGTTCGGTATTGGTGTTCTCGTCGGTGGTCGCCGCCAAGGTGATGGAAGCCTTGGGCGGCAATGGATTTGGCGTGGCTGCTGCAGGCGTCGCAGCGGCGATCCTGTCAGGCATGGCGTGGGGCGTCGTCAACGGTGTGCTGGTCGCCCTCGCCAAGGTGCCCGCCTTGATCGTCACCCTGGGCACGCTGTCGGTCGCCCTCGGGCTCGCGCAGGTCTTCACCGGAGGTATTGACATCCGCTCGGTGCCCAGCGAACTGACTGATTTCAGCGCCTATACGAAGATAGTGGGCGTCCCTGGTCTGCCTTTCGTCGCGCTGGTGGTGATCGTTCTCGGCGGCATCCTGCTGCACAAGACAAGGTTCGGCCGCTACACGTATGCCATCGGCAGCAACGAGGAGGCCGCGCGTAGGACCGGCATCAAGGTGACTAGACACCTGGTGGCCGTCTACGCCCTTGCGGGCACGCTGGCCGGACTCGGCGCGCTGCTCTCACTCGCCCAGTACGGCACGACGACGATCGCGGGCCAGTCGCTGACGAACCTGAACGTCATTGCGGCCGTGGTCATCGGCGGCACCTCGATCTTCGGCGGCTTCGGCACCATCTTCGGCACCGTCGTCGGCCTGTTCATCCCCGCGGTGCTGCAATCCGGGTTCGTCATCATCGGCGTCCAACCCTTCTGGCAGGGCGTCGCGGTCGGCTCGGTGCTCATCGCCGCCGTCTACGTCGACCAAACACGCCGCGCCGCGGCGATGCGCAGTGCGCGGTCTCGGGGCCTCTTCAAACGCAACGGGTCGAAACGAAAGGAAAGCCAGTGAACCGTAAGCGAGTGACCGGTGCGATGGGCGTGGTGGTGCTCACGCTGTCGATAGCGAGTTGTACCTCCTTCAAGCCGCAGTCGAGCGGATCCGGCCAAACCTCAGGCGACGCAAAACCTGCTGCCGCCGCGACCACAGTCACGCCGCCACCCAAGGCCACCAAGGACTACAACATCCAACTCCTGCAGGGTGTGATCGGCGACCAGTTCTACATCACGATGCAGTGCGGCGCG
Organism: Mycobacterium sp. JS623; assembly: GCF_000328565.1. Classification (NCBI taxonomy): domain Bacteria; kingdom Bacillati; phylum Actinomycetota; class Actinomycetes; order Mycobacteriales; family Mycobacteriaceae; genus Mycobacterium; species Mycobacterium sp. JS623. Next base: position 2,394,002 of record NC_019966.1, read on the forward strand.
CAAGAAGAGGCGGCCAAGCTCGGCGTCACCGTGAAGACGCAAGGCCCGCAGAAGTTCGACCCGACATTGCAGAAGCCGATCCTGGATTCAATCGTCGCAGGCCGGCCCGATGCGCTGCTGGTCGCGCCCACCGACGTTCAGGCCATGCAGCAGCCGCTCGAGCAGGCCGCCGCGGCCGGTATCAAGGTGGTGCTCGTCGACACCACGACAAACGACCCGTCCTATGCGGCGTCGTCGATCGCCAGTGACAACGAGGGCGGCGGCAAGGCTGCGTTCGACGCGATCAAGCAATTGCATCCCGAGGGCGGCAAGGTGATGGTGATGAACGTCGATCCCGGCATCTCCACCACCGATGCGCGCGCGAAGGGTTTCGAGGACGCGGTCAAGGCCGACGGCAAGTTCACCTACGTCGGCGCGCAGTACAGCCACGACGACCCGGCGACCGCGGCACAACTCGTCGGCGCCCAGCTGCAAAAGGACCCGGATCTCGTCGGCATCTTCGCCACGAACATCTTCTCCGCCGAAGGCTCGGCTACCGGCGTCAAGCAGGCCGGCAAGAGCGGCCAGGTGAAGATCGTCGGCTTCGACGCCGGCCCGAACCAGATCCAGGCGCTGAAGGACGGCACCGTGCAGGCCCTCGTCGCGCAGGAGCCCGGGATCATCGGTAAATACGGCGTCGACGAGGCGGTGACGGCTCTCGATGGTGGCCAGAACACCAAGAAGGTGCAGACCGGCTTCACCATCATCACGCAGGAGAACCTCAACGGCGAAGGCGGTGCGGCGGCCTACAAGTCGAGCTGCTGAACTAGCTACCGAGGAGCAGACACTGGCCGTCGAAGCGGACGCCGCGCAGATCCGGGACGGCGGCAGTGACATCGTCGGTCGCTGCGTCGGGGCCGACACCGACGACGGTGCGGACACCCGCGGCGCGCGCGGCCGCTATTCCTGCGGGTGCGTCCTCGAACACCGCGCACCGATCGGGGGATATGCCAAGGCGTTGCGCGGCGAGCAAATACGGATCGGGGAACGGTTTCCCCCGTTCGACGTCCTCGCTGGTCACCAGAACGTCCGCGCGAACGAGGCCGGCCGACGCCATGCGCGCGGTGGCGATCGCCCGGCCTTCGGAGGTGACCACTGCCCAGCGCCCCCGAGGGCTGGACTCGAGAAGTTGTCGTGCGCCAGGTATCGCCATGACGTCGGCGGCGTGATCCAGCTCGCCTTGAATCAGCTCCGCGGTGGCCTCAGCGACATCGCCTGGCGCACTTACCAATTCAGCCACCAGGTCGGCGATTCGCCTGCCATGCTCGACATCACGGTGGAAGTCGAAATCCGGTGCCCACCGCTTGGCCCACGAGTTCCACGCGACGGCCGCGGCGTTGTGAGAGTCGACGAGGACACCATCGCAGTCGAGCAGAAGCCCGTCCACGCGCAGGCGCACAACGTCGATCTCGGTCACGAGGAAGCAGGGTATGACATGGGTATGGCTGAATTCAGCGGACGCGAGATCCTGGTGACCGGTGCCAGTGGTGGCATCGGCGCGGCGACGGTTCGAAAACTCACGACGCAGGGTGCGACGGTGTATGCGGCGGGCCGCGACGCCGAGAAGTTGACCACCCTGGCCAACCAGACCGGGGCCACGCCGGTCGTGTTCGACCTGACGTCCGAGACCGAGATCCGCGAGGGCGTCTCGGGCCTCGACCTGTGGGGTGTGGTGAATTGCGGTGGTTTCGGCGGAGAGATCGCGACGCCCCAAGACACCGATATCGCCGTGTTCGACGAGGTGATCAGCATCAATGCACGAGGAAGCCTGCTCGTCATCAAGTACGCAACTCCCGGAATGATCGCCCGCGGCGTGGGCGGATCCATCGTGAACGTCTCCAGCCAAGCGAGTTTGGTGGCGTTGCCGGGCCACATCTCCTACGGGTCGTCCAAGGCGGCGCTCGACAACATCACCCGCGTGGCCGCGCTCGAACTGGGTAGGCACAACATCCGCGTCAACAGCGTGAACCCGACCGTGGTCATGACCGAGATGTCCGCGCACTACTGGGGTCGCGCCGAGGTCGGTCCGCCGTTCCTGCAGCAGATGCCGCTGGGGCGGTGGGCTACCGAGGACGAGATCGCGTCGCCCATCTGTTTCCTGCTCAGCGATGACGCCTCGATGATCACCGGAGTATCGCTGCCGGTGGATGGCGGCTATTCCTGTCGCTAGTTTGGGAGCATGACGAGGGCGGTGTTCGGGGTCGTATTCGCGACGCCCGACCCGACAATCACCGTCAAAGCCACGCTGCCGCAGACGTTTCTGGAGATCGCGGCAAAAGCAGGCGCAGGCTGCCGAGGCCGTCTGACGCGAGGGCTGAGACCGGGAAAATCCGCCCACCAACGCGGCCAGTCACTGTAGCGTGGCCAAATGCCTTCCACCATGGTGACCGTCGACGGGATTCCCGTGCCGGTCGACGTCGCGGGCCCCGACAAGGGCTCCGTCGTAGTGGTACTCGGCGCGGCGCATCACGCGCCGTCGGCCTATGAGGCGATATGCCAGCGGCTGCACACCGCGTCGCTGCGGACCATCGTGATCGGCCCGGATCCGCGGCTGACCGCCAAATCCGTCATCGACATCCTCGACTCGCTCGATGTGCGCTGGGCGCTGCTGGTCGGTGATCGCATCGGCGGCGAACTTGCCTGGGAGCTGGCCGCCACCCGATTGGACCGCTTCATAGGGTTGGTGGTGATCGATCGAGGCCATCCGCGCGTCGCCGACCTGACCGGGGTCATCCGCGACGAGCACTGTCCGCCGGTCGAGATGAACACGACTGCGCTGGTCAGCACCCCTGCCGCGCGGGCCGTGGCCAAGGCCAGCCAGCGCTACGTGTACGGCGACTTCCGGCTCGTGGACCTGCTCGGCAGACGCAACGCCCAGGAGTCGACCGCCCAGCTGGCCGCCGAGATCGTCATGCGCACCAGCACCTGGTAGCCCGGTTACTGCGGCGGCTGATCGGGCGTCCACGCCTGCGGCAGGCCCGGATTCTGCGGGAACAGGAAGTCGACGAACGCCTGCGCGGTCGGCTGCGGCTCGTGGTTGGCCAGGCCGGGCCGCTCATTGGCCTCGATGAACACGTAATCGGTCCCGGTCACATCGGGAACGAGTAGGTCGATGCCCGTCACGGGGATGCCAATCGCATCGGCGGCGGTCACCGCGACCGCGCACAACTCCGGGTTCACCTCGGCGGTGACGTCGTGAATGGTGCCGCCCTGATGCAGGTTCGCGGTCCGACGAACCCGTAGTCGCACGCCTTCAGGCAACACATCGGAAAACGACCAACCGGCTTCGGTCACCGTCGCTTCGGTGACCTCGTCGATGGGGATGCGGGATTCACCACCGGTGGCCGCCGCGCGGCGCCGGCTCTGCGCATCGATCAGCTCGCGAACGGTGTGGTGTCCGGTGCCGATGACTTCGGCGGGCCGCCGCAGCGCCGCGGCCACCACCTTGTGGTCGATCACCACCAGCCGTAGATCGTCGCCCGGCGCGCGCTGCTCGATGAGCACGTCGGGATGCTGCTCACGCGCCCGTGCCAGGGCGGCGTCGAGTTCCTCGTGGCCGTCGACACCGACCGTGATGCCCTTGCCCTGCTCGCCCCGGGTGGGCTTGACCACGACGTCGCCGACCTCGTCGAGGAACGCGTAGTCCTCGTCGTCGAAGGTGGCCAATCTGCCTTTGGCGACGGCGATACCGGCCTCTGCGACGAGGCGCCTGGTCAGTCGTTTGTCATCGCATCGGGCCATCGCCACCGCAGATGTGAACTCCGACAACGACTCTCGGGTGACGACGCTGCGCCCGCCGTGCGACAGCCGCATCTCGCCGGCTTCGGCGTCGAGCACCTCCACCCAAATGCCGCGACGCATGGCTTCGTCGGCGATGATGCGTGCGTACGGATTGAGGTCGTCGACGGTCTCCGGCGGGTGAGTGAACAGCGGTTCGTTGATCGCATTCTTGCGTTTGACCGCCATCACCGGGACCCGCGTGAAGCCAAGTTTCTCGTACAGCGCGATCGCGGCCGAATTATCATGCGCCACAGACAAATCCATGTATGCCCGGCCGCGGTCGCGATAGATCGTGGCGAGCGCGCGTGTCAATGCCGCGCCAACGCCGGGCAGGCTCGACGTCGGGTCGACCGCCAGTGTCCACAGGCTCGAGCCGTTCTCCGGATCGGAGAACAGTCGCTGATGGTCGACGCCCGTTACGGTTCCCACGATGGTGCCGTCGTCATCGCGAACCGCGACGAGATAGTCGACCGCATCGCGATGAAGATGGTTGTCCCAGATGACATCAACGGGCGCCGATACCATCCCGCAGCGCAGGTACACCCGATTCATCGCGTCGGCGTCCGCGGCGTTTTGCAGCGTGCGCACCGAAAAGCCGGTGGGCGCCGCGGTCAGCTCCTCCTCGGAGAACCGCAGGCGATAAGTGTGGCTCGGGTCGATGAACAGCTCGGCGGGTGCGAGCGCGACGAGGACCTGCGGTTCGCGCGCGTACATGCAGATGTCGCGCCTGCCTTGGCCCTCGTGCCGCAGCACCTCGGCGAGCTTGCTCGGGTCGGCGAACGTCTGCCCGAAAATCAGTCGGCCCCAACCCAATTCGACGACGACATCGTCGGCCATCGCGTCGACCATGTGCTGCGGCGACGCATCGTGCAGGCCGAGGGTGATGGCCTCGGAATGGTCGGGATCAAGAGCCGTCATGCCGCGGCACCGGTGATGCCGTGGCGCTGCAACCACAGTTCCAGCAGCGCGATCTGCCAGAGCTCGTTGCCGCGCAACGGGGTGAGCCGGCCGTTGGGGTCGGCGAGCAACCGGTCGACCGCCTCCGGCCGGAACAGGCCGCGCTCCTTGGCGGCCGGCGCATACAGTGCGTCACGGACGAGGTTGAGGTACGGACCTTCCAGATGGGTCAACGCGGGCACGGGGAAGTAGCCCTTGGGCCGGTCGATGACATCCGCGGGAATCACCTTGCGCGCAGCCTCTTTCAGTACACCCTTGCCGTCGTGTGCAGTCTTCAGCTCGGGTGGACATGTGGCGGCCAGTTCAACCAGTTCATGGTCGAGGAACGGCACCCTGCCCTCCAGGCCCCACGCCATGGTCATGTTGTCGACCCGCTTGACCGGGTCGTCGACCAGCATCACGGTGGTGTCGAGTCGCAGCGCGCGGTCGACACCCGTGGCCGCACCCGTGCGCGCGAAGTGCTCGGCGACGAACTGCTCACTGGGATCCCCGTCGACGAGGTAGCCGGGCGCAATGATGCCCCGATATCCGGACGGGTCGCGGTCGAAGAACGCCTTGCGGTACTTGCCAACCGAGTCCTCGAGTGAGGTGGCTTCGGCCATCGGGGGATACCAGTGGTAGCCGGCGAACACCTCGTCGGCACCCTGCCCGGACTGCACGACCTTGACGTGCTTGGCGACTTCCTGGCTGAGCAGGTAGAAGGCCACGCAGTCGTGGCTGACCATCGGCTCACTCATAGAGCCGATCGCGCCGTCGAGCGCGGGCAGCATGCGCTCGGTGCCGATGCGGATCTGATGGTGGTCGGTCCCGAAGCGCTCGGCGACGATGTCTGAGTACTTGAACTCGTCACCCTTCACGCCGCCCACCGACTCGAAGCCGATCGAGAACGTCGCGAGGCCGTGCTGGCCGGCCTCTGCGAGCAGCCCAACGATCAGGCTGGAGTCGACGCCGCCCGACAGCAGGCATCCGACGGGCACGTCGGCCACCAGACGGCGATCGACAGCGACCCGCAACGCCTCGAGAACCGCGTCCTCCCAATCACGTTCGGACCAGTCGGCGCGCTCGTCGTTCCTGGTGAAGTCGGGCTCCCAATACGTTGTCGTGGTGCAGCGGCCGTCGGGCTCAATCGCGACGAGCGACGCGGGCGGAACCTTCGTCACGCCGCGCAGGATCGTGCGCGGCGCGGGCACCACCGAGTGGAAGGTCATGTAATGGTGCAGCGCAACGGCGTCGATGCGGGTGTCGACATCGCCGCCTGCGAGCAGGGCGGGCAACGACGAGGCGAACCGGATGCGCTTGCCGTCCTGGGACAGATACAGCGGCTTGATGCCAAGGCGGTCACGCCCGAGCACCACCCGACCGCTGTCGCGTTCGACGATCGCGAACGCGAACATGCCGAACAGGCGGTCGACGAAGCGGTCGCCCCAGTGGTGGTAGGCCTTCAGCAAGACCTCGGTGTCGCTGTGCGAGAAGAACCGGTAACCCTGCTCGCTCAGTTCGCGCCGCAACTGCTTGTAGTTGTATATACAGCCGTTCCAGCAGACCGCGAGCCCGAGGTCGGAATCGACCATCGGCTGCGCGCCTGCCTCGGACAGGTCAATGATTTTCAGGCGACGGTGGCCGAGCGCCACCCGACCCTGCGACCACACGCCAGCGGCGTCGGGACCCCGGGGCACCATCGCCTCGGCCATCGCCGAGACGGCGGCGACATCGGGTGTCCGGCCGTCCAAACGCACCTCGCCAGCGGCTCCGCACACTCAGCCGACCCTACCCACTGACGGGGCTCGTCAAACAATTCCGCCGTAGCTAGGACACGCCTTCCAACTGTTCGCCGGTCTCGTCGACCTGCTTGATCGGCCCGGTGAACCAGTTCTTCACCGACGCGTGCCAGTAGATCCACAACAGGATCAACACGCCGCCGACCAGCAGTGGGGTGTAGTTGACGAACTTCAACTCGAAGCTCGGATCCCACGGCATACCGCCGAGCGATGTCGGAAACATGGCGACGACGGATGTGACGATGATCTCGATCACCGCGACCGGACACATCCACTTCCAATGGTTGCCGAGGTTCCAGGAGCCTTGCTGGAACGAATCGCCCGCTTTCCAGCGGTAGTAGATCGGGACGGCGAAGCATAGATATAGGCCGACGACGCCGATCGAGACCACCGCGAAAAAGGCGACCGGCGATGGTACATCCTGGCCGTTGATCGGAATCTTGACCGCCACGATCGCGGGCACCGTGATGATCGCGGCGATCAGTGCTGTGATCATCACGCCGTTGGCAGGCACCCGCTTTGTGGTCAATTTCGACCACAGCTGGTGGCCGGGCACGGCCCGATCTCGGCTGAAGGCGAACAGCATGCGAGACGCGCTCGTCTGGCAGGCGACCGTGCAGAAGAACTGGCCGGCGGTCGAGATGAACAGCACGGTCGCCATCCACTTCGAGGTAAGGGCCTGGCTGAAGATGGTCGCCACCGCGCCGCCGTTGGCGGAGACCGCATCCGAATCCTGCACCGCGAAAAGGAAGGTCAAGAGCAGGATCCAGCCGCCGATCGCGGAGTAGAAGATCGACTGCCAAATGCCTCTCGCCGCCGCGTTGGCCGCGCTCTTGGTCTCCTCGGAAAGATGGGCGGACGCGTCGTAGCCGGTGATCGTGTACTGCGTCAGGATCGCCGAGATCGGCAGTACGAACAGCAGGAAGCCGAAGCCGGATGTGGCGCCGCCGAAGATTCCGGTGTTGTTGATCGTCTTGGCAAACACGTCACCGAAGCTGGCGTGCTGCTCGGGGACGGCCCACAAGATGAGGATCACGGCCGCGGCGCCAGCCACGTGCCACCACACCGAGATGTTGTTGATGACGGCCAACAGGTGCGACGAGAAGATGTTGATGGTGGCCGAGATGGCCAGGATGATCAGGAAGATGATGAACGTCCGGGTGAGGCTGTAGCCGGCGAGCCAACCCTCGCTGAACGTGCCGAGCGTCAGATCCAGGAACGTCGCGCAGCCGTAGGCCACAGATGCCAGGATCGCGATCAGCCCGATCAGGTTCAGCCAGCCCGTGTAGAACCCGGCCTTGACGCCACCGAGTTTGCTTGCCCACCAATAGATTCCGCCGGAGGTCGGGAACGCCGACACCAGTTCGGACATGCACAGGCCGATGATCAGGATGAACGCCGACACGATCGGCCAGCCCCATGCGATCGCTGCGGGACCGCCGTTGTTCCAGCCGAGGCCGAACGAGGTGAAGCAGCCCGCCAGGATCGAGATGATCGAGAACGAGATGGCGAAGTTGGAGAAGCCCGACCAGGACCGCTGCAACTCCTGCACGTAGCCGAGCTTGGCGAGATGCTGCTCGTCTTCATTCAATTGCTCATGGCCCTCTGGCACGACGGTTCTCCTTCACCGATGGGGACAGGCAGTTTCCCTACGGACAATAGGCCGCTATTGGTCTGGCGTCCTACCTTTGGAGATGACGGGTACGTAAAACTTCCCCGCAGGGGGCCCAGCGGGGCGACTAGCTGGCGTTTCGGGTCTTTCCGAACTGCCTCCGTCTCGATATTGACGTGGGGATACGCCGTCATTATTGTCCAAGTTGTCTGACAACTTTGGCCAAATTGCCGAGGAGGCCGCCATGGCGGATTACAAGCGGGCAGTCGGATCGGTCACCTATCGGGACGCAGAACACGGTTATTTCGAACGGCGCAAGTTGCGCCGGCACGCCGCGTTCTGGTCGCTGTGGGCGCTCGGTGTCGGCGCCGTCATATCCGGAGATTTCTACGGCTGGAACGTCGGTCTGGACGCCGGCGGATTCGGCGGTCTGCTGATTGCGGGCGTCATCATCACGGTCATGTACTACGGCCTGTGCTACAGCATCGCCGAGATGTCACCCGCACTGCCTCACACCGGTGGCGCCTATTCCTTCTCACGGTCCGCGATGGGCCCGTGGGGCGGATTCGTCACCGGCCTGGCCGAAAACATGGAATACGTGATCACGCCCGCTGTGGTCGTCAGTGCCATGGGATTCCTGTCCCACGACATCGTTTTTGAGCTGGCCGGAGCCGACGGATGGTGGAACAGCCCGGTGCTTTGGGCAGCGGTCTTCTACATCATCTTCGTCGGCATCAACATCATGGGCATCGAGATCACCATGCGGTTTACGGTGGTGATCACGTTGCTGGCGCTTGGAATCCTCGGGTTCTTCTTCCTCGCAGTGCTTTTCTCGGGCAAGTTCGACTTCGGCCTGCTGACCAACATCCCACCGGATGACGGCGGAAACAGCTTCCTGCCGAGGGGAATTTGGGGCATCTTCCCCGCCTTGCCGTTCGCGATCTGGTTCTACCTGGCGATCGAGGAACTGCCGCTGGCCGCGGAGGAGTCGCATGATCCCAGGCGCGACATTCCGCGTGCGACGATCTGGGGTCTCAACACGCTGGTGCTGTTCGCGGTGCTGACCCTGTTCCTGAACACGGGTGTCGGAGGTGGCGCAGCAAGTATCGGCACGTCGGCGACCCCGTTGTTCGACGGGTTCAAGGCGGTCTTCGGCGAGGGCACCGGGGCCGCGATTCTCGCCACGATCGGGTTGATCGGGTTGATCGCGAGCTTCTTCACGATCATCTACGCGTACGGGCGCAATACCTATTCGCTTTCGCGCGCAGGTTATTTCCCGCAGGTCCTGTCGATCACCCACCCGAAGCGGCATACGCCGTACGTCGCGCTGATCGCCGGTGCGGTCGTCGGTTTCCTGCTCGTGTGGTTGATGTACTTGCTCGGCCAGAGCCAGAACGCGCTCGCGGGAAAGATCGTCGGTGCGCTGCTGTACATGGCCGTCTTCGGTGCGGTGATCTCCTACTTCATGCAGTGCACAGCGTTCATCATGCTGCGCCGCAAGCTGCCGAACATCGAACGGCCCTACCGCAGTCCGTGGGGGGTCGCGGGCGCCGCCGTCGCCGCTTTCATTGCGCTCGTCGCGCTCATCTCCTTGTTCTTCAATTCGGACTACCGCCCCGGTGTGGTCGGGACACTGGTCTATTTCGTGATCGGTCTGCTCTATTTCGCGGTCGTGGGGCGGCACAAGCTGGTGCTCTCGCCTGAAGAGGAGTTCGCGCTTTCGCATGGGCAGTACGGCGTGAACCTGGAAACGGAGGGCTACGGCGCGATGTCCGCTACCCAGATCGCGGCCGACAACCCGAAGACTCCCTCAGCGTGAGCTGAGGGGCAGCCGTGTCGCTGGTCCTGGGAGTCGATGTCGGCTCGCAGAGCATCAAAGCCGTCCTCGTCGACGAGGCTGGCGACGTCGTGTCCACCGGTTCGGCCACGCTGAGCATGACGCACCAGCATGACGGCTGGGCGGAGCAGGATCCCCAGAGTTATTGCGCCGCACTGCGAGACGCCGTCCGGGTGGCGACGGATGGCATCGATTCCTCGCGCGTGGTGGCAATGGGTCTCGGCAGCCAGGTGGACGGCGTCGTTGCCTGCGACGCGAATGGCGAGTCCTTGCGTCCGGCGATCATCTGGCTGGACAAGCGGGCGACGGAGCAGTGCGGCCGCCTGGTCGCGGCGGTCGGAGAGGAGACGCTGACCGAGCGGACGGGGCTGGTGGCCGACGCCTCGCACAGTGCTCCGAAAATGATGTGGATCCGCGACCACGAACCGCAGGTCTGGCAGCGCACGGTGACGCTGGCGCCCGTCGGCTCCTATCTGCTGCACCGCCTGACCGGCTCGCACGCCCAGGACGCCGCGAACGCGTCGTCCACCATGGTGTACGACGTCACCCGCGGGGACTTCGACCGATCGCTCTGTCTAGCAGCGGATCTGGATCCATCGATGTTCGCGCCGGTTCGGCGGTCCACGGACGTGGTCGGCACACTACTACCCGGCATCGCCGCGGAGTTCGGTCTGCCCGCGGAGTGCTCCGTAGTCGTCGGCACCGGCGACGAGCATGCCGCATCGGTGGGTGCAGGAGCGATCGAAGCCGGCGTGGTCGTCGACGTCACCGGGACGGCCGAACCCGTGACGACAGTGTCGGCGGCACCCGTGCGCGACCCGCTCGGCCTCGTCGAGACACACGGCCACGCGGTACCTGGCGCGTGGTTGATCGAGAATCCCGGATTCGTCAGCGGTGGTAGCACGCTCTGGCTCGCCGGGGTGCTGGGCATGCCGCAGGCCGAGGTGTTTCCGTTGGCGTGCAAGGCGCCGCCGGCCAGTGAAGGCGTGTTGTTCCTGCCTGCGCTGTCGGGGGCGACGGCACCGCGGTGGAACGACAAGATGCGCGGCGCGCTGCTGGGCCTGGCGATGAACCACACACCGGCCCACGTCGCCCGCGCAGTACTCGAAGGCTGCGCATTTGCGTTGCGCGACATCGTCGATCGCCTCGATGCGCTTGGCCTCGGTCGCGGAGAGGTGCGCATCGTCGGGGGCGGCGCCCGCGACAACCTGTGGGCGGCGATCAAGGCCAGCGTGCTTGGACGGCCAGTGCGGCGAGTGCTCACCGCGGAGGCGACCGCCGTTGGCGCCGCGATGGTCGCGGGCGTCGGTACCGGCTTCTTCGCCGATTTCGCCGAAGCGTCTGTTGCGGTTCGACTCGCTCCGGCCGCCATCGATCCTCAGCCCGAGGCCACCAAGACCTACGCCGACGCCTACCGCCGTTATCTCGCCGCGTTCGATGCCGTCGAATCGGCTCTGGGGCAGCCTGATTCATTGGCCCGGCCAACGTGATTACCGTCCCTGATCCGGCGTCGCTGCTGTCGACTCTGCGAGCCGACGGCCACGACGGGCTGCCCGATGTCGACGTCCGCATCGGCTCGTCGGTGCTGGACGGCGCAATTACCGACAGCGCCGAGAGGTTCATCGGAAGGGACTCCCTGATCCTCAGCGACGGCGCACCGTATCGCACGACGGCCGGGCCGGTGGTGGAGCGGCTCGCAGTCCGTCTCGGCTGCCGCGTGATCCAGCTGGGAGCGGGAACGGTCAGGGCCGACGAGCAAACCGTCGAACAGGCCGTCGCAGAAGTGGGGGAGCACCGGCTCCTGATCTCGGTCGGGTCCGGCACGCTCACCGACATCGCAAAGGTCACCGCCCTGCGCACCGGAAACCACCATGTGGCTATCCAAACAGCCTGCAGCATCAATGGTTTCATCGCCGATCGCAGCGTTCTCGTCATCGCGGGAGCGAAACGCACCGTGCAGTCGAGGTGGCCCGACGTGCTGGTTGCCGACACCAACATCCTTGCCTCGGCGCCGTGGCAGTTGAATCTTGCGGGGGTAGGCGACCTTTCGACGGTTCCCAACGCGGTCGCCGAGTGGCGACTGGCCGCCCGCCTCGGTCATGGGCCGCCGTACAACGCGGCCGTGGTCGAGGACATCCTCGCCGCCAACCCGGTGCTGCCCAGACTTGGCCGGGCGGCACGCGACGCGGAGCCCGACGGACTGACCGACCTGGCCCGGCTGTTGGCGGCCAGTGGATTGTCGATGGGGATCGTCGGGTCGACGGCGCCGGCTTCGGGCACCGAGCACGCGGTCTCGCACCTGATGGAGATGGCCCGGAGTCGCGAGGGCCGACCGACCGCGGCGCACGGCATGCAGGTCACGGTCGCGACCCGGCTGGCGGTGCGGGTCTGGCAACTCGTCGACGCGACGATCCGGTCGGGCGACGCCAAGGTGCAGATTCCCGACGAAGCGACGAGCCGCGACGCCGTCGTACGGGCATTCACCGAGTTCGACCCGCAGACCGCGCAAGAGTGCTGGACGGCGTACTCGGCAAAGCGAAACTGGCTGCTGGCGCACCAATCCGAGGTCGAGGCCGTGATCTCGGAGTGGGACGCGTTCGCGCGGTCGCTGGGACTCGCTTCACCGGAACAATTCGACGAGATCAGCAACGCGAGCGGCCTGCCTACCCGCGCACAAGACCTAGGTGCCGGCTACGACGACGACCTGTTGTTCTGGGCACTGCGAAATTCCCATCTACTACGAGAGCGCATTTCGATCGTGGACCTCGCCGACCTGCTCGGGGTGTGGTCAGACAAGACGGCGCGGTCGATCGTGGCCGACGCCTCGAAAGCAACGGAATAGGAGCGCTGCCGTGTCTGAATTCGTGTTCATGCTCACCCACGGGGACCGAACCATCGAACACGCCACCGAGGTCGTGCCGGAGCTGGCCGACACCGGGCTGCGCTACATCGGGTTCAAGGACGTCGGCGCGGATGCCTCACGGCAGCGGGAGCTGACATCGCTGGCCCACGAAGCGGGCTTCGAGGTGATGTTGGAGGTGGTGTCGACCAGCAAGGAGGACGAACTTGCGTCGCTAAACGCAGCGGCCGCGGCGGGAGTGGACTGGGTACTCGGCGGCACCCACGCCTCAGCCGCCGCGGGCCTGTTGCCGGATGAGGTGCGCTACTGCCCATTCCCGGGCACGGTTGTCGATCATCCGAGTGTGCTGCTCGGCAGCATCGACGAAATCGCAAGCGACGCTGAAAGACTCACCGGACTAGCCCACGTCAGCGGACTCGACCTGCTGGCGTATCGCCATCCGACCGCCGATCACGAGGCACTTATCCGTGAAGTGGTGCGCCGCTCGAGCGGCCCGGTGATCGTCGCGGGATCGATCGCGACCATCGACCGGGTGCGCGCGGTCAGCGATGCGGGGGCGTGGGGTTTCACCATCGGCAGCGCCATCTTCGACGGCCTGTTGCCCGGTGCACCGTCCGTCGCAGACCAGGTTCGCGGCGTGCTGGCGGCGACGACCGCCGGTGCGGCCCGCGAGGGCCGGACGTAGGCTGTGCAGAGTGTCCGGCCGTACTTTGCTCGCCGACCGGCTGCGTGACGAGTTGCTGGAGGAGATCTCCAGTTCGCGGTTGCAGCCCGGGACCAAGTTGCCGAGCGAGGGAGAACTAGCCAAGCGCTTCAAGGTATCTCGCGCGACGGTGCGAGAAGCGGTGCGCGGGCTGGTCGAGGCCGGATATGTCAGTCGTCGTCGCGGATCGGGGAGCTACATCACCGAGCGGCGGCGCATGCCACACGGACTCGATGCGACGCTGAGCTACCTCGCGATGATCGAGACGGCGGGGGCCCGCGCTGGCATGCGCATCCTGCAAGCAGCCTTCGAGCCGTGCGAACCAGACGACGCTGCACTGCAACTCGAGTCGGGCGACACCGTGCTGGCGGTCGAGCGGGTGCGCACGGCCAACGATCAACCGGTGATCTACTCGCTTGACCGCATCCCCGCTCGGCTGCTGCGTACCGACCTCGATCTCAAGCACCTGGATCCGTCGCTGTTCGCGCTGCTGAGTTCCTGCGGGCACGCGGCGGACCACGCCACCGCGACGCTGCGGGCGGTCGCCAGCACCAGCCAGACCGCGAAGGTGCTTGGCGTGCGGAGGGGCAGGCCGCTGCTGTACATCGAGGAAGTCGACTATGGGCGCGACGGCACCCCGGTGATGCTGTCGCGCGAGTGGCATGTGTCCGAAGCCTTCGATGTCCGAATCAATCGGAAGGCCAATACGCTGCGCGCCGTCTCGGCGTCGACGACCGCATAACCGGTGTTATTGAGTTCTAATGGTCTGATGCCCTACCTTTAGGGTGAGAATTCGCTAAATCTCCAAGGTCAGACAGGCGGGATGTGGTTTCCAATGGTTGACTTCTCGTCATGACTGGCATGTTGTCGCAATCCGAGCTCGAGTCGCTGGTGGCCGCAGGCGACATCGACACCGTCATAGTCGCGTTCTGTGACATGCAGGGCCGGTTGACCGGCAAACGGGTTTCGGCCCGCCTGTTCGTCGAGGACGTCGCCGCCCACGGCGCTGAGTGTTGCAACTATCTGCTCGCAGTCGACGTCGACATGAACACGGTTGACGGCTACGCCATCTCCAGCTGGGAGACCGGCTACGGCGACATGGTGATGACGCCCGATTTCGCCACGCTGCGGCTGCTGCCGTGGCTGCCCGGCACCGCGATGGTGATGGCCGACTTGTCGTGGACCGACGGCACCCCTGTCACCCAGGCGCCGCGCAGCATCCTCAATCGCCAGATCGACCGGCTCGCCGAGCGCGGTCTGGTGCCCTACGTGGGCACCGAGCTGGAGTTCATGGTGTTCGACGACGGTTTCCGTCAGGCGTGGGCGAAGGGCTACCGAGGACTGACCCCGGCCACCGATTACAACGTCGACTACGCGATGCTGGCGTCCACCCGGATGGAGCCGCTGCTGCGCGACATCCGGCTGGCGATGGACGGCGCGGGCATGTACTGCGAAGGCGTCAAGGGTGAATGCAATTACGGCCAGCAGGAGATCGCATTCCGCTACGACCATGCGCGCGTTACATGCGACAACCACACGATCTACAAGAACGGCGCCAAGGAGATCGCCGACCAGCACGGCAAGAGCCTGACGTTCATGGCCAAGTTCGACGAGCGCGAAGGCAACAGCTGCCACATCCACATCTCGCTTCGCGGTGACGACGGCGCGGCGGTGTTCGCCGATAAAGATGACGAGCTAGGTATGTCGCCGATGTTCCGCAGCTTCATCGCAGGGCAGCTCGCGACAATGCGCGAGCTGACATTGTTGTACGCGCCGAACATCAACTCCTACAAGCGATTCGTGGAGGGCAGCTTCGCGCCGACCGCGATCGCGTGGGGTCTGGACAACCGGACCTGCGCGCTGCGCGTTGTTGGCCACGGGCACGGCATGCGGATGGAGAACAGGGCCCCCGGTGGCGACGTCAATCAGTACCTCGCCGTATCCGCTTTGATCGCGGGCGGACTCTATGGCATCGAACGAGAGCTCGACTTGCCGGAAGCGTTGGAGGGCAACGCCTATACGTCCGGGGCGGAACGGTTGCCCACCACGTTGGCCGAGGCCGCTGCGCTGTTCGGCAAGTCCGAGGTGGCCCGCGAGGCATTCGGCGACGACGTCGTGGAGCACTACCTGAACAACGCACGGATCGAACTGAACGCGTTCAACGGTGCGGTGACGGATTGGGAAAGGGTGCGAGGTTTTGAGCGGCTCTAGACCGGTTATCGGACTCACCACGTATCTGCAGCAGGCACAGACCGGGGTGTGGGACGTGCGGGCCAGCTTTCTGCCCGCCATCTACATCGACGGGGTGAACATGGCTGGCGGCATCGCCGGGTTGCTTCCGCCGCAGCCGGTGGACGCCGAGATCGCCTCGCGGATTCTTGACGGCCTGGACGGGCTGATCCTCACCGGGGGTCGCGACGTGGTACCGGAAGGCTATGGGCAGCAACCACATCCAGCCACGGATGAAGCGGTCGCCGACAACCGCCAGCGCGACGCGCTCGAGTACGCGTTGGTGCGCGAGGCGATCCTGCGGGGCATACCGCTGTTGGGCATCTGCCGCGGGGCACAGGTGATCAACGTCGCGCTGGGCGGGACGCTGCACCAGCATCTGCCCGATGTCGTCGGCCACGCGCACCACCAGCAAGGCAATGCGGTGTTCTCCACATCCGCGGTGCGTACCGTGCCGGGAACGCGGCTGGCCTCGTTGATCGGCGAGTCGTCGGACGCGCAGTGCTATCACCACCAGGCCATTGACAAGCTGGGCGACGGCCTGATCGTGTCCGCTCAGGACTCCGATGGGGTCATCGAGGCCGTCGAAATCCCCGGGGAGAACTTCGTTTTGGCGGTCCAATGGCATCCCGAGGAACGCTTGGATGATCTGCGGCTGTTCGCCGCGGTGGTGCAGGCTGCGGCCGTGTACGCGAAGGAAACCCCTGGGGGCAGGAGCGAAGCGACTCGGGGGAAGGTAGGAGCGTGATGTCCTCGGAAATCATCAACCCGGCCACCGAAGAGGTGCTGCGCACGGTCGAGCAGACCGACGAGGCGGGGGTCGACGATGCGGTGGCCCGCGCCAAGGCGGCGCAACGCGATTGGGCACGACTGGCCCCCGCCGAGCGTGCGGCGGCGCTGCGCTCCTTCGCCGCGATGGTCGACGCGCACGTCGGCGAGCTTGCGGAGCTGGAGGTCGCCAACTCCGGTCACCCGATCAGCAACGCGGAGTGGGAGGCCGGCCACGTCCGCGACGTGCTGCAGTACTACTCGGCGACTCCGGAGCGGTTGTCCGGCAAGCAGATTCCGGTGGCGGGTGGACTCGACATCACGTTCAACGAACCGCTCGGCGTCGTCGGCGTCATCACGCCGTGGAACTTCCCGATGACGATCGCGTCGTGGGGCTTCGCGCCCGCGCTGGCCGCCGGCAATGCGGTCCTGGTCAAGCCGGCGGAGTGGACGCCGCTGACCACGATCCGGCTCGGCGAGCTCGCCGCCGAGGCGGGTCTGCCCGCTGACCTGTTCCAGGTATTGCCGGGCAAGGGTTCGGTCGTGGGGGAGCGTTTCGTCAGCCATCCCGATGTACGCAAGATCGTGTTCACCGGGTCGACCGAGGTCGGCACGCGGGTGATGGCCGGGGCCGCCGCTCAGGTCAAGCGCGTCACCCTTGAGCTGGGCGGTAAGAGCGCCAACATCGTGTTCGACGACTGCGACCTGGAGAAGGCCGCGGCGACTGCACCCTACGGTGTATTCGACAACGCGGGACAGGACTGCTGCGCCCGGAGCCGAATCCTGGTGCAGCGCAGCGTCTACGACCGGTTCATGGAGCTGCTCGAGCCAGCGGTCAAGGGTGTTGTGGTCGGTGACCCGAGGAACAAGGACACCGAGATGGGTCCACTGGTCTCGAAACCGCACTGGAATACGGTGGCGTCGTTCGTGCCTGACGATGCGCCAGTCGCGTTCCGAGGCGATGCGCCGTCGGGACCGGGCTACTGGTTCCCGCCGACGGTGTTGACGCCGTCGCGTACCGACCGCACCGTCACCGAGGAGATCTTCGGGCCAGTGGTGACGGTGCTGCCGTTCGAGAATGAGGCTGACGCCATCGCGCTCGCCAATGACACGCCGTATGGGTTGTCGGGCTCGATATGGACCGACAACCTGTCGCGGGCGCTGAGGGTGTCGCGCGCTGTGGAATCCGGGAATCTGTCGGTCAATTCGCACTCGTCGGTGCGCTACAACACGCCGTTCGGCGGGTTCAAGCAGTCGGGACTGGGTCGCGAGCTCGGCCCCGACGCGCCGCTGTCGTTTACCGAAACCAAAAACGTCTTCTACGCGATCGGAGATGCCTGATGGATCTGACCCAACGACTGGCCGGCAAGGTCGCGGTGATCACCGGCGGGGCCGGAGGCATCGGACTTGCAACCGGCCGGCGGATGCACGCCGAAGGCGCGAGGATCGTGGTCGGCGACATCGACCCGACGGCGGGCAAGGTCGCGGCCGACGAACTCGACGGATTGTTTGTCCCCGTTGATGTCTCGGACGAAGCGGCCGTCGACAACCTGTTCGACACCGCCGCCGACACCTATGGCTCGGTCGACATCGCGTTCAACAACGCAGGCATCTCACCGCCAGACGACGACGTCATCGAAACGACCGAGCTGCCCGCGTGGCAGAAGGTGCAGGACATCAACCTCAAGTCGGTGTACCTGTCCTGCCGGGCGGCGCTGCGCCACATGGTGCCGGCCGGGAAGGGGTCGATCATCAACACCGCGTCGTTCGTCGCGGTGATGGGCTCGGCGACCTCGCAGATCTCCTACACCGCATCCAAGGGCGGCGTGCTGGCGATGTCGCGCGAGCTCGGAATTCAGTACGCGCGCAGTGGTATTCGGGTCAATGCGCTGTGTCCCGGCCCGGTCAACACCCCGCTGCTGCAGGAATTGTTCGCCAAGGATCCCGAACGCGCGGCGCGTCGGCTGGTGCACGTGCCGATGGGCCGGTTCGCCGAGCCGGAGGAGCTAGCCGCCGCGGTGGCTTTCCTCGCCAGCGATGATTCGTCGTTCATCACTGGCGCCACCTTCCTGGTCGACGGTGGCATCAGCGGCCACTACGTCACGCCGATCTAATGTCTGCCGACCCGGACGTCCCATTGGCCAGCGAGGCATTGCTGCGCCCGGTCCGTCCTGGGAACCCGTTCGAGGACACGGTCGAACGGCTGCTGCAGAACATCAGGCTAGGTGTGCTGCAGCCGGGCGAATCGCTTCCGCCCGAACGCGAACTGGCCGCGCGGCTCGGGGTCAGCCGCGACACTGTGCGCGAGGCCATCAAGTCACTGGCCGACGCGGGATATCTGGTGTCGCGTCGCGGTCGCTACGGCGGTACGTTCCTGGCCGACGAACTGCCCCGCCATACCGACAGCCCGCGCGTCAGCCGTGAGGAGCTCGACGATGCGTTGCGTCTGCGGGAGATTCTCGAGGTCGGCGCGGCACGAATGGCGGCCAGTCGCACGCTGACCGCGGGGGAGCGGGAAGTGTTGTGGTCGCGGATGACCGATGTCCGCGGCGCCCCGCCCGACGACTATCGGCGGCTGGACTCGCGGCTGCATCTGGCGATTGCGGAGGCGGCGGGCTCGCCGTCGTTGGTCCCGCTGGTCGCCGAGAATCGGATGCGGTTGAACGCGCTGCTCGACCAGATTCCGTTGCTGCCCCGCAATATCGCACACTCGGACGAACAGCACGAGGCGATCGTCCTCGCGATCCTGGCCGCCGACGGTGACGGTGCAGCCGCGGCGATGCGAGCACACGTCGCGGGTTCTGCCGCTCTGCTGCATGGCTTCCTGGACTGAACGAAGAGGTGAGAGATGAAGCCCGCCGGTGTACACCACGTCGCCATCTGCGTCGCCGATGCGAAAAAGGGTTTGGCCTTCTATCGCGACGTGCTCGGGATGACGCAACTGCCTCGCCCGGACGTCGGCCCGGGTTTCTGGCTCGATGCTGGCGGTCAGCAGGTCCACCTGATGGAATCCGACGCACAGCCGCCCGGTGCGAACCACTTCGCGATCCGTGTCGACGATATCGACGCCGCGGTGGCCGACCTTCAGGAGCATGGAGTCGAAGTGCACCGGGTGCCGCTGATCGCCGGCTCCGGGCACCAGGCGTTCCTGCATGATCCGTTCGGCAATTTCATCGAGTTGAATCAGCCGGAATAGCGAGGCTCAGAACTTCTGTTGGACCGGCTTGTATTTCAGCGCGTACCGGTAGAAGTCTGCGTTCTTGAGCTGTCCGGCCGCCGCTTCGTCGACGACGACCGTGACGTGCGCATGCAGCTGCACGGCTCGGAGTCAGAAGGGTGGTGGGTCGGCGGCGTATCGGGCGCGGTTGTAAGCGCGTTCGTATTCGATTCGCCGGGTGCGGTCGTGGGTGCGGGTGTGTTTTCGCTTGGGCATGGCCAAGTCGCGATTCGGTTCGGGCGGTGGATTATTCGGTAGTTGTAATGCCCCGGTGGGGGTGGCGAGTTGGGGAAAGAACTGCGCTCCAACGGGTTTGGTGGTGTAGGTGCGTTTACTGGGTGATGTCCACACGATGGTGCCGTCGGGCAGTTGGGAGTCGGTCCAGCCGCAGAAGGTTTTCAGCAGGTGGTGAATCCGGCATTTCAGCGAATTGTTCGACGGGTGGGTCGGCCCGTACGGGTAGGGCACGCTGTGGTCGATATCGCAACTGATGGCGGGTTGATCGCAGCCAGGAAAGCTGCAGGTCAGATCGCGGCACTGGACGAACCGGGTCAACGCCGCTGAGGGGCGGTAATTCGGCTCGGCACCCAGGTCTTTGGCGGTGGGCACCGGCCGCAGGGAGGCGGTGGTGGCCATCTGGGCGACCGTGGCCGCGGGCACCGCGCCGTAGCCGGGCAGATACCCGGGTTTGTCGCTGCTGCCGTCGAGGGTGGCGGCTTCGGCGATCACATTGATCACCACCGCAGTCGAGGACGCCTCGGTGCCGGCGGCGGGGCAGTCGGGGCAGCCACACAGGCACGGCATGCTCATCGCCCGCGCGGCCAGCGGCCTCAGCGCGTCGGTGCGACGCTGGGTGGTGGTGCGCGGATCATCCGGGCACACGGTGGCCGCCAGTTCGTCGAGGGCGGCATCGAAAACTGCCCCATCGGGGCCGCGGACCTCACCATAGATTTCGGCGGTCCCGTTCTGGCTGGGCCGCACCTCGATATGGCGATCCAGATCGCGCTGCTTGGCGATCCGCACCGCCTCGGGATCGGCGTCGATGACCATCCAGTCGACCAGCTCGCAGATCCTCTCCCGCGAGAGTGTGTTCCAGGCCGGCGCTTTGGCGGCCAACTGCTCATCGATGCCGGCCAACACCTCGGGGTCATGAATCAGGTCGGTGCGAAAGATCGCCGCGGCGATCACCCGAAAGTCGACCAGCCCGGCCACAAACACCGCACCCAGTCGTGGGAAGCGTTCGATCAGGGTTTGGCCATAATGCATTTGTGAGGAGGCGCGTTGGCGGCTGATCCCGAGTTCGGCACTGATCTCGGCGGCGATCTGCTCCCAGCCATCGACCACCCAGAAGTTGTGCTCATCGGTCTGCTCATCGATGCGATTGACGGTGTAGCGGCCGATGGCCATCAACTGATGGGCAAACGCGGCACGCTCGCCCTGCTGGGCATCACCCATCAGGTCAAGCAATTCCGCATTCCCACATCCTTCGAACACACATTCGATTCTCCAGAAGCCACCGCCACCCGGCCATACCCAACCGACAACCTGTGGATGAGTTCACCACCGGGGACAACTTCCGGCATGTGTCGGTGCCGTCAGGTATTGCGTCCAAGGGATTAGCCTTGACGGGTGACGCAACCGGCTGATCAGAAGACGGTGCAACGTGCATCGTCGGCGCTCGCCGACGTCGATACCCCGGGGTGGGCGCAGCGGTTCGACCTGCTCTCCGACCCCAATCGGCTGGAAATACTGCTCGTGCTGCACCGCGCGCCGGGGATTTGCGTCGGTGACCTGGCGGCGGCGCTCGGCCGATCGGAGAACGCGGTCTCCCAGGCATTGCGGGTGCTCAGGCAGCAGGGTTGGGTCTCCTCGACGCGTGTTGGCCGGCTGGTCAGCTATCGGCTCGAAGACGAGATCGTGCACGATCTGCTGCACCGGATCGGCGCCAGGCACGGCTGAAAGCTGCCATATGCGCGTGTTGACGATGGACGATCCGCTGCTGGCGGAGCGCCCGGACCTGGCCGGTGCCGGCGAATTACCCGCCCATTCCCGCATAGGCAGTTGGCTTGAGCAGCTGATCGTGTCCCGCACATTGGCGCCCGGCGACAAACTGCCGTCCGAGGTGGAGATCGCCAACGCGCTTGGCGTCAGCCGGATGACGCTGCGACAGGCGCTGAGCGCGATCGAAGCCAAGGGTCTGATCGATCGCCGACGCGGCCGGTTCGGCGGCAACTTCGTCTCCGCACCGCGATTCGAATTCGACCACGCGAGCCTGCCCGGCTTCACCGAGCAGATGCGGCGGATCCGTGTCGAAGCAGGCGCGCGGGTCTTGCGCGCCACGACCCGCAGGCCCGAGGCCGATGTACGACAGGCCCTTGGGCTCACCCGCAGCGCTCAGGTGCATGAGGTGCTGCGCGCGCGACTGGCCAATAGCGAACCGATCGTGTTGGAGGAGGCGTATCTGCCTGCGGCGGTCTTTCCCGGGTTGCTGTCCGCGGATCTCACCGGCTCGCTGTACGCGTTGATGCGGGAATACCACGCGTCGCCGTACTCGGCCGACGAAGAACTCGAGGCCACGCAGGCCAACGACGAGCAGGCCGAAATCCTCGGTGTCGCACCGGCAAGCCCGTTGCTGTTGATCACCCGCACGTCTTTCACCGAGGACGGCATTGCGGTCGAGTTCTCCCGCGATTACCACCGCTCCGATCGCGCGCGAATCCGGATCAAGTCGCGGGTGGAATCGGACTCGGCTGTCCGCGACGCCAGCGGCTGAGGGGCTCCGCGACGAGTTCGGCAGACAACTCGGTCACGATCGCCGGGGCGACGGCTCGCAGATCGGCAGAGGGCTCGTCGGCGCAGACGGCTATGCAGTGCATGCCTGCGGCCACTGCGGCTTGCACGCCGGGGACCGAATCCTCGAAGACCAGCACATCGCGGGGCTCGCGGTTCAGTTTGGCCGCCGCAGTCTGAAACCCCTCAGGGTGCGGCTTGCCGTCGTTGACGTCCTCCTCGGCGATCAGGAAGCTGATCAACTCGCCGGCGGGGCTGCCGTTCAGGACCGCGAGCACGTCGTCGCGCTGGGCACCCGTGACGATGCCAACGGGAATCCCGTTGTCCGCCAATAACTTCACCAGCTGCGCGGCGGCCGCGCCGATCGGGTTGTGCTCGGCGACCCGTTGTTTGTACACGCCCTGTCGTAACCGCAGCAGCTCGGTGATTTCCTCTTCGGTGCCGCGGCCATGACGCGTCACCGCGCGCTCGATGATCTCGCGGTCGCTGCGACCCAAAAGCTCGGCGCGGTAATCCTCTGCGGTCATCGCCCAGCCGAGATGGGTGCGGAACAGCTCGCGGAAGATGTCGAACAGGATGTGCTCATCGTCCGACAGCGTGCCGTTGAAGTCGAAGACGACGGCGGGGTCGGGACTACGTAACCATGCTTCGATCACCTCGGTCGACGGCATGCCCAATAGTCTAGACCTTTAACCGGGCGGAGGTTACAGTGAACCGATGCCGTTTCCGTCGACCGATGCCCAGCTCGACGCGGCGCTGGAGCAGATTCCGGCGCTCGCCGGACGGCCGCGGCAACTGGAGGAATTGTCTGGCGGCCTGACCAATCGCAATGTCAAGGTGACCACCCCCGACGCGATCTACGTCGCGCGATGTACCGAGTCCTCGGCGAACTTCCTGGCCATCGACCGCGACGCGGAGTACCACAACTCCGTCGCCGCCGAACGCGCCGGTGTCGGTGCGCCGGTGATCGACTACCGCCCCGATCTCGGCATCCTGCTGCTGGCATATCTACCTGGAAAGACGCTGCGCAACAGTGACTTTCAGCGGCCGGAGGTGATCGCCAAGGTCGCTGTGGGATGCCGGACATTGCACGCGGGGCCGAGATTCCGTGGCCGCTTCGATATGTTCGAGCGTCAGCCGCAATACCTGAAAACCGTGCTGGACAACGGCTTCAAGCTGCCACCCGACTATCTGGAGTACACCGACGTTTTCGGCCGGATCCGGACAGCGTTGGCTGCCACCGATCAGACGACCGTGCCGTGCAACAACGACCTGTTGGCAGAGAACTTCATCGAAGACGGTGACCGCGTCTGGATCATCGACTATGAGTACTCCGGCAACAACGATCCTTGCTTCGAGCTCGGCAACATCTGGAGCGAGTGCGGCCTGTCCACCGACCAGCTCGACGAACTTGTCACCACCTACTACGGCCGGGCGCTGAGACACAAGACCGCGAGGGCGCACCTGCAGGGCATTGTCGCCAAGTACGGCTGGACGCTGTGGGGCTGCATCCAAAGCGCATCCAGTGCACTCGAATTCGACTTCTGGAGCTGGGGCATGGAGCGATACGAAGCCGCCATCGCCGAATTCAACAACCCGCACTTCATCCGCCTTCTCGACGACGTTCACGCAGGAGACTAAGAACCTTCATGGCCACCACATCGCTACCCGAACGCGCTCATGTCGTCATCATCGGCGGCGGCGTCATCGGCACCAGCGTCGCCTACCATCTGACCAAGCTCGGGATCGCCGACGTGGTGCTGCTTGAACAGGGCCAACTGTCTTGCGGCACAACATGGCACGCGGCCGGACTGGTCGGCCAGCTGCGTGCCTCAGAGAGCGCAACCCGTCTGGTGCAGTACTCGACGCAGCTGTATGCCGAGCTGGAGGGCGAGACCGGGCTGTCCGCAGGCTACAAACAATGCGGGGGAGTGACGGTCGCGCGAACCGAGGACCGGATGATCCAGCTGCGCCGCACCGCAGCCAACGCCGCCGCGTTCAACATGGAATGCGAGCTGCTGACCGGTGAGCAGGCGCTCGAGCACTATCCGGTGATGCGCGTCGACGATCTCGTCGGCGCGATCTGGCTGCCCGGCGACGGCAAGGCCAACCCCACCGACCTCACCTTCGCCCTGGCCAAAGGTGCCAGGATGCGCGGCGCGCGCATCATCGAAAAGGTCAGGGTGACAGATGTTCTCACGTACAGCGGCCGCGCCAGTGGTGTGCGCACCGACCTCGGCGACATCGAGGCCGAGATCGTCGTCAACTGCGCGGGCCAATGGGCCAAACAGGTCGGCGCGATGGCCGGAGTCAACGTGCCATTGCACTCGGCCGAACACTTCTACGTGGTCAGCGAGCGCATCGACGGCGTGCATCCGGATCTACCGATCCTGCGCGACCCCGACGGCTACACCTACTTCAAGGAGGAGGTCGGCGGCCTGGTCATCGGCGGCTTCGAGCCCGAGGCCAAACCGTGGGTTTCACCAGACAAGATCCCCTATCCATTCGAATTCCAACTCCTGGACGAGGATTGGGACCACTTCGAGATCCTGATGACCAATGCGCTGCTGCGCATTCCCGCGCTCGAAGTGACGGGCATCAAGAAGTTCTACAACGGGCCCGAGAGCTTCACCCCCGACAATCAATTCCTTCTCGGGGAGGCCCCTGAGGTTGCCAACTTCTTCGTCGGCGCCGGGTTCAATTCGGTCGGCATCGCCACCGCGGGCGGTGCGGGTCGCGCGCTTGCCGAGTGGATCGTCAACGGAGCAGCGACAAGCGACCTGACGGGGGTCGACATCCGCCGCTTCGCACCGTTCAATGGGAACAATCGCTGGCTACGCGATCGGGTGGCCGAAGTGCTTGGCATCCACTACGAAATCCCGTGGCCCAACCGCGAAATGACGACCGCACGACCATTCCGTCGCTCGCCGGTGCACCACCTACTGGAGGCGGCGGGTGCCAACTTCGGCAGCAAAATGGGCTGGGAGCGCGCGAACTTCTTCGCACCCGGCGGTGTCACGTCGACGATCGAATACACCTGGGGGAAGCCGAACTGGCTGCCATGGTCTGCCGCCGAGCAGACCAACACGCGCACGAATGTCACCGTGTTCGACCAGACTTCGTTCTCGAAGTACCTACTCGTCGGTCCCGGCGCCGAGGCGGCGCTGCAATGGCTGTGCACTGGCGATGTCGGCGTCGAGGTCGGCACGTCGGTCTACACCGGAATGCTCAACGAGCGGGGCACCTACGAGTCCGACGTCACGGTCACCCGCACCGGGCCAGAGGAATTCCTCATCATCAGCAGCGCCGCCACCACCGAACGCGACAAGGACCACATCCGCAAGAACCTGCCCGACGGTGTCAGCGCCTCACTGGTCGACATGACGTCGGCGTACGCGGTGTTCGGGGTGATGGGCCCGAAGTCGCGCGACTTGCTGTCCACGTTGACGTCCGCCGACCTGTCCGACGAGGCGTTCCCGTTCGCCACCAGCCAACAGATCTCACTGGGTTACGCCACCGTACGCGCCACCCGGATCACCTATGTCGGCGAATTGGGTTGGGAGCTCTACGTTCCCACCGAATTCGCGGTCGTCGTCTACGAGGCCCTGATAGAGGCTGGTGCGGGCCGCGGCGGCTACTACGCGATCGAGTCGCTACGCCTGGAAAAGGGCTACCGTGCCTTCGGCCGAGAACTGACCCCGAGCGAGAACCCCGTCGAGGCCGGTCTGCTGTTTGCGTGCAAGCTGAAAACGGACATCGCGTTCCTCGGCCGCGAATCCCTCGAGAAGGCCAAAGCCGAAGGGCCGCGAAAGAAACTTGTCGGATTCAGGCTGGATACGCCCGAGGCGATGCTGTGGGGCGGGGAGCTGATCATGCGCGACGGCGCTGTCGCCGGTCAGGTGACCTCGGCGGCGTGGGGCGAGACAACCGGCGCATGCATCGGGCTCGGCTACGTGCGCGCGTCGGACGGCTCCGTCATCAATGCCGACTGGGCGAACGCGGGCAGTTACGAAGTGAACGTCGGCGGGCAGCTGTACCCGCTCTCGGTATCGCTGAAGCCGCTTTACGATCCTGGCAACGCGCGAATCCGCCCATAACACCGGCACCATCCACATGAACATCTGTTCAGCTAGACAGATAACGCGGTGCGGGCATAGTCTCGAGCCATGACTGTCGTCGAACAGCCCGAACCGACCGATTCGACACGATTCGACCGCAGGGACTGGCCGACAATCGCCGCGATGGGCGGCGTGGTCGTGGCGCTGCACCTGTTCGGCTGGGGTGTGCTCGTGCTCGGGGTGGTACCGCAGCACATCACGCTGGGCTCGGCGGGTGTGTTCGGCGTAGGCCTTGGCGTCACCGCCTACCTGCTGGGCGTGCGGCACGCTTTCGACGCCGACCACATCGCCGTCATCGACAACACCACGCGCAAGCTGGTCGGTGAGCGTACCCGCTCGCTGTCGGCCGGCTTCTGGTTCTCGCTCGGCCATTCCAGCGTGGTGTTCGGGCTGGCGTTCCTGTTGGCGATCGGCGTGCGTGCGGTCGTCGGGCCGGTGCAGGACGAGGGTTCGCCGATGCTCCAGACGCTCGGGTTGGTGGGTTCGCTTGTCGCGGGTATCTTCCTGATCCTGATCGGGCTGTCGAACCTGTTCGCCGCGGTGGGCATCGCCAAGGTGTTTCGCCGGATGCGCAGCGGCGATTTCGATGAGGCCGAGCTCGAGCGGCAATTGGAGAACCGGGGCTTCTTGGCGCGGCTTTTCAGTCGGGTCATGCGCCGGGTGAGCAAACCATGGCACCTCTACCCGGTCGGGCTGTTGATGGGACTCGGCTTCGACACCGCGACGCAGGTGGCGCTGCTGGTGCTGGCCGCGGGAACGGCGGCGTTCACGCTGCCCTGGTACGCGATCCTGGTGTTGCCCGTGCTATTCGCGGCCGGGATGAGCCTGTTCGACGCGCTGGACGGCATCCTGATGTCGCGGGCCTACGGTTGGGCGTTCCTACAGCCGATCCGCAAGGTGTACTACAACCTGACCGTGACGATGCTGTCGGTGATCGTCGCCTTGCTCGTCGGCGTGATCGTGCTCGCAGGCCTAGTGGCCGATCGGTTTGGGGTGGAGTCGGGTCCGCTGGCGGTCATCGCGTCGGCGAACCTGGAGTTCGTCGGCTTCATGATCGTGGGGCTTTTCGTCGCTGCGTGGTTGATCGCGCTGGCAGTCTGGCGATTCGGGCAGCTCGAGAAGCGCTGGGCCCCAGCGCTTGACGCGCCCTAGTGCCGTTTCGAGGGTGGCCACGGCGGCTCGCCGCACAGCGCCAGCAGCGCGTTCTCGACAACTTCGGGCAGCGCGGGATGAATCCAGTATTGGCCGCGCGCCATCTCCTGCGCAGGCAAGTCGAAGGCCATCGCCTGAATTAGCGGCTGAATCAACGATGACGCCTGATGACCCATGATGTGCGCACCGAGAATCAACCCACTGTCGTCATCGACGATGAGCTTCGTGATGCCGGTGGTGTCTTCCATCGCCCACCCGTAGGCGACGTCGGCGAAATCCTGGACCTTGACCTTGATGTTGAAACCCTTTGCCCGGGCTTGATTTTCGGTCAGTCCGACGCTGGCGATCTGCGGGTCGGTGAACACCGCGGACGGTACGTACCGGTGACTGGACGGCATCAACGCGTCGGTGTCGTCCCAGTCCTGCAGCAGGTTGTGCTTGACCACCCGGGCCTCGTGGTTGGCGACGTGCTTGAGTTGATAGTCCGATGACACGTCGCCAAGCGCGAAAACGCCACGCGCCGAGGTGCGTTGGTATTCGTCAACGACGATCTGACCGCCGGCAGTGACTTTGATGCCTGCCTGCTCGGCGTCCAGCAGGTCGCCGTTGGGCACTCGGCCCGTCGCGACCAACAAGGTGTCGCCACGCAAAGTCGTGCCGTCCGTGCACCGGATTTCGACGCCGTCGCCGACGGCACGCGCATCGGCTAATTCGTGGTGGCTGCGGATCTCCCACTTCTTGCTGGCGAGGTCGGTGAACCGCATGGTGATCTCATCGTCGTGGCCGCGCAGCAGCGTGCTGCCCCGGATCAACAGCGTGACTCGGCTGCCGAGTGACGAAAAGATATGGGCGAACTCGCATGCCACGAAACCGCCGCCGATGATGATCAAGTGATCGGGCACATCGGCGATGCGCATGATGGTGTCGCTGGAGTGGTAGGGCACGCCGCATTCGGTGACGGCATCGGGCGCAACGGCCCGGGAACCGGCTGCGATCACGACCTGGTCTGCGGTGAACTCGTCGCCGTCATCGGTGCGCAGACGGTATCGGCCGTCGGCCAGCGGTGGCCGAAATCGCGTGTGGCTGGCGAACACCTGTACGTTCGGAGAAGACCGTCGGTAGTTCTCACCGCCCATTGCGATCGGATCGATGCGGCCGAACACGCGGGACACGATGTCGCTGAACCGCACGCCGTCGACGTGGGCGTCGACCCCGTATTGCGCTGAGTTGCGGGCGGTTTGGGCCACGTCGGCGGCGTAGACGAACATCTTCGTCGGGATGCAGCCGACGTTGAGGCAGGTGCCGCCGAACACGCCTTGCTCGCAGATCGCGACCCGCTTGTCGGCGTAGCGCTCGTCGATGATCGAGTTGCCGGAGCCGGTGCCGATGATCGCGATGTCGAAATGGGTCACGTGTCACCCTCGCTCGGATTGAGTTGTCGCATCTGAAGTTTCGGCCAGATACCAGTCCAGCCACTGGTCCACGGCCCGATACGCCGCGTGCCGCGACTCGGGCACCGACAGGAACACGTCGTGCTTGGCGTCGACGATCGGCACGATCGTCGAGCGATTGCCGATGCAGCCCGCCCACCGCGCGATCTGCTTGACGTCGAGCACCGCGTCGCCGCGCTGGATCTCGTCGACCTTGGCGGGGTCAGTGACCTCCCGCACGCTGTGGTCGGAGCGCAGGATCAGGTTGGGCACCCCGACGTCGAGCCCGCGGTGCAGCTTGGTCTGCGCGCGGCGGACGGCGTGCAGCCAGCCGAACGTGACGGGGAAGCCACCGATCGGCTTCCATGCGAGGTTGTAGTCGAACTCGCCGCCGTATGCCTTGTGCAGGGTGGCCCCATATCCGCCCTCCGTGGCCGGGCGCAGCACCCGCTTCTTGTTGATGCGCGACATCGCGCCGATGGCCGCCCGCGTGGGCGCGCTGCGCAGAATCGCCGGGCCCTGCAGATCCAGCCACGGGCTGTTGAGCACCAGGCCCCTGATACGCCGCCGTGCCGTCTCGCCGCGACGTCGCACCCGGTCAAGCCACAGCGCGACGATCAGTGCCCCGGTGGAATGCGCGCAGACCAGAAGGTCGACTTTTGGAGCCGCTCCGGCGGCGACATCAGATCCGGTGTCTTCGGCTATCAAATCTAGCGCCCGCTCCAGTTCTGCGTCGTAGCGGGCCAGGTCGGTGGTGAAGTGCGGCGTCTGCCCCTCGCGCCATGACCGCCCGCATTTGTGCTGGTCCAGCGCGTAGACGGCGAAGCCGCGGGCGGCGAAGTGGTCGGCTTGTTCGGTGTTGAAGAAGTAGTCGGTGAAGCCGTGCACCAGCAGCACGGCGCGGGTCGCCGACGGGGTGGGCTCGCCGCGGCGCACCAGCGTGGCGGCCAGCTCGCCCTCACCGTCGGGGTCCGGGCCAAGGTCGAAGGTCTGCTGCCAGTAGCCAGGCAGCACGTCGGGCTCCCATCGAGGCACAACAGTTACCTTAGTGGCGCACGTCGACGGACCCGGGCCGATGAGGATCCGACCACGGCGGGATAGCCTGAACAGCGATGTCTGACCCGAAGGCCGCACGGACTGACGTCGTCCTGGTGGGCGCCGGCATCATGAGCGCCACACTCTCCGCGCTGTTGCAGCAGGTGGAACCGAACTGGTCGATCACGTTGGTCGAGCGCCTTGACGGTGCTGGCGCCGAAAGCAGCTATGCGTGGCACAACGCGGGGACCGGTCATGCGGGGTTGTGCGAGCTGAACTACACGCCCGAGCGGCCCGACGGCTCGATAGAGACCACCAAGGCGGTTCAGGTCAACGAGCAGTTTCAGGTGACGCGGCAATTCTGGGCGTACGCGGTCGAGAACGGGCTGCTGCCCGATGTGCGCAGCTTCCTCAACCCCATTCCGCACGTCAGCTTCGTGCGTGGCGCGGGCGCCGTCGGTTACCTGAAACGCCGGCACGACGCACTCGTCGGCAATCCGTTGTTCGCGTCGATGGAGTTCATCGAGGACACAGATGAATTCGCCAAGCGACTGCCGCTGATGGCCGAGGGCCGTGATCTCTCCGATCCGGTGGCGCTGGCCTGGGCGCAGGACGGCACCGACGTCGACTTCGGGGCAGTGTCGCGACGGCTCATCGGCCGCGCGGCGCAACGGGGGATGGTCACGCTGTTCGGTCACGAAGTGCGTGATCTCACCAGGCAATCCGATGGCAGCTGGACCCTGTCCGTCGTCAACAGGCGAACCGGCGGCAAGCGAAAGCTCAACGCCAAGTTCGTGTTTGTCGGAGCCGGTGGCGGCACGGTGCCGCTTCTGCAGAAGTCGCGGATACGGGAAGCCAACGGGTTCGGCGGTTTTCCGGTCGGCGGCGCGTTCCTGCGCACGGATCGGCCCGATCTGACCACCGCGCACAAGGCCAAGGTCTACGGCCAGCCACCGCCGGGTGCACCGCCGATGGCGGGTTCGCACCTGGACACCCGCGTCATCAACGGCAAGTCCTGGCTGGTGTTCGGACCGTTCGGGAGTTGGTCGCCCAAATTCTTGAAGCACGGCCGGCTCACCGATCTTCCGTTCTCGGTGAAGCCCAACAACGTCGCGCCGATCCTCAAGGTTGGGGTCGCCCAGGCGGGATTCGTGAAATATCTGATCGGCCAGCTACTGCAGTCCGACAGCGAGCGGATGCACATATTGCGCGAATTCGCCCCCCGCGCAGTCGATTCCGATTGGGAACTGGACGCCGCGGGTCAGCGGGTGCAGGTGATCCGGCCCGTCAAGGGCAAGGGCGGGGTGCTGGACTTCGGCACAACGGTGTTGTCCTCGGCCGACGGCACCATCGCGGGGCTGCTGGGCGCCTCGCCGGGAGCCTCTACTGCGGTGCCTGCGATGCTCGACGTCATGGAGCGCTGTTTCGCCGACCGCTATCCGTCCTGGCTGCCCAAGCTGAAAGAGATGGTGCCGTCACTGGGCACCGAATTGTCGAACGAGCCGGCGTTGTTCGAGGAGGTCTGGTCGTGGGGGACAAAGGTACTGAAATTGGATGAGCAATTGGATTCCGTCCGCAACGCGACGGCAGCCGAATGACTGTCGCGCTACGCCGCAGCTGGGCCAAGGACCTCGACGCCGCGACGCTGTACGAACTGCTCAAGCTGCGGGTTGAGGTGTTCGTGGTCGAACAAGCCACTCCGTACCCGGAACTCGACGGCCGCGACCTCGACGCCGAAACGCGCCACTTCTGGCTGGAAGGCCCCGACGGCGAAGTCATCTCGACGCTGCGGTTGATGGAGGAGCACCCCGGCGGGCAGAAGGGCTTCCGGATCGGTCGGGTCTGCACCAAACGCAACGCCCGCGGACATGGCCATACCAACCGGCTGCTGCAGGCCGCGCTGGCTGAGGTCGGCGACTATCCGTGCCGCATCAATTCGCAGACCTACCTCGCGGAGATGTACGGCAGGCACGGATTCGTCCGCGACGGCGACGAATTCCTCGACGACGGCATCCCGCACGTGCCGATGATCAAG
Source organism: Mycobacterium sp. JS623 (assembly GCF_000328565.1). Classification (NCBI taxonomy): domain Bacteria; kingdom Bacillati; phylum Actinomycetota; class Actinomycetes; order Mycobacteriales; family Mycobacteriaceae; genus Mycobacterium; species Mycobacterium sp. JS623. Next base: position 2,426,342 of record NC_019966.1, read on the forward strand.
GCGGGAGCGGGATCACCGTGATACCGAGCTATCCGTTCAGCGCGATCGTCGGCCATGACCGGCTGCGGTTGGCGCTGCTGTTGTGCGCGGTGCGGCCCGAGATCGGGGGTGTGCTGATCCGCGGCGAGAAGGGCACGGCGAAGTCGACGGCAGTGCGAGCGCTTGCGCATGTGCTGGCCGAAGTCGATGGGGCGTCGTTGGTCGAATTGCCGATCGGCGCCACCGAAGATCGTGTGGTCGGCTCGCTGGACCTGCAGAAGGTGCTGCGCGACGGCGAGCACGCCTTCCAGCCGGGTCTGCTCGCCCGCGCACACCGGGGCGTCCTCTACGTCGACGAGGTGAACCTGCTGCATGACCACTTGGTCGATGTGATCCTTGACGCCGCCGCGATGGGCCGTGTCCACGTCGAGCGCGACGGCGTCTCGCACAGCCACGAGGCCCGCTTCGTATTGATCGGAACGATGAATCCCGAAGAGGGCGAACTGCGTCCGCAGCTGCTCGATCGGTTCGGGCTCACGGTCGACGTACACGCGTCACGCGACGTCGAGGTACGCGCCGACGTGATCCGGCAACGGATGGCGTTTGAGGCCGATCCCGCCGCGTTCGCCGAACGCTATGCTTCAGCGGACGCCGAGTTGACGCGGCGTGTTGTAGCTGCCCGGCTTCGGGTGAGTTCGGTTACATTGCCGGACAACGAGTTACGGCGCATCGCGGCGCTGTGCGCGGCCTTCGACGTCGACGGGATGCGCGCCGATCTGGTGGTGGCACGCACGGCTGTCGCGCACGCAGCGTGGCGAGGCGCCGACACCGTGGCGGAGCAAGACATTCGGGTGGCCGCAGAACTGGCGCTGCCGCACCGCCGTCGCCGCGATCCATTCGACGATCCTGGCCTCGACCCCGACCAGCTCGACGAGGCGATGGCGCAGGCCGGCGAGTCCGCAGCCGAACCAGAGCCGGAACCCGAGCCGGACCCGCCGGGTGGTGGATCGGATTCGGGCCAGAGACCCGAAAATTCGGCGCCGCAACGTAATTCGAATTCGCAGACCCGGCCGAACGCCGCGCCGTCGCCGGTGTTTCGGACTCGGGCGCTGGTAGTGCCCGGTGTCGGCGAGGGGGCACCTGGCCGGCGCTCGCGGGCGCGTAACCGCACGGGCAAGACGATCTCGTCGACCAACGCGCGGGACGCGGGTCACGGCGTGCATGTGTTCGGCACACTGCTGGCCGCCGCGGGTCGCCAGCGCCGCCCCGGCAGGCCGCGCCCCGAACCGGATGACGTGCGTCGGGCGATCAGGGAGGGCCGTGAAGGCAACCTCGTCATCTTCGTCGTCGACGCCTCGGGTTCAATGGCCGCGCGTGACCGGATGTCTGCCGTCGGTGGCGCGACGTTGTCGCTGTTGCGCGACGCGTACCAGCGCCGCGACAAGGTGGCCGTGATCACGTTCCGGCAAACCGACGCTCAGTTGTTGTTGCCGCCGACGTCCTCGGTGCACATCGCGAGCCGACGGTTGGCCCGGTTCGACACCGGCGGGAAAACGCCACTGGCGCAAGGCTTACTGGCCGCACGCGACGTGGTGGTGCGCGAGAAGGCGCGTGACAGGGCACGGCGCAGCCTCATCGTCGTGCTCACCGACGGGCGCGCTACGGGCGGGCCGGATCCACTGGGCCGGGCCCGGGCGGCCGCCAGCCTGCTTGTCGCCGAGGGTGCCGCGACCGTCGTCGTGGACTGTGAAACCTCATACGTGCGTTTGGGTTTAGCCGAGCAACTCGCCAGCCAGCTCGGTGCGCCTGCTGTGCGCTTAGCACAATTACGCGCCGATGCGCTCACCGGCGTCGTGCGCACGGCCGCATAAGGAGACTCGAATGCCACAGGGTCAACCGATGACCATCCCAGACGACGGCCTTACGACGCGCGCCAGGCGCAATGCGCCGCTGCTCGCTGTGCACACCGGCGCGGGCAAGGGCAAGTCGACCGCGGCGTTCGGGATGGCGCTACGGGCGTGGAACCAGGGCTTCGATGTCGCAGTGTTTCAGTTTGTCAAGAGTGCCAAGTGGAAAGTGGGCGAGGAAGCCGCATTTCGGGAACTCGGCCGACTGCACGACGAGCAGGGGGTCGGCGGACCGGTGGAGTGGCACAAGATGGGCTCGGGTTGGTCATGGTCGCGCAAGCACGGCAGTGAGGTCGACCACGCGGCGGCTGCGGCCGATGGCTGGGCGGAGATCGCCCGCCGGCTCGCCGAAGAGCGGCACGACTTCTACGTGCTCGACGAGTTCACCTATCCGCTGAAGTGGGGATGGGTCGACGTCGATGACGTGATCGCGACCTTGGCGTCGCGCCCGGGCACCCAGCACGTGGTGATCACCGGCCGCGAGGCGCCGCAAAAGCTGCTCGACGCCGCGGATCTGGTGACGGAGATGACGAAGGTCAAACATCCGATGGATGTCGGCCGCAAGGGCCAAAAAGGCATCGAGTGGTGAGTCTCGACGCCGCGAGCGACCGCGAAATGCCAGTATTTGCGGCGTGTCGGTGTGCAAACACGGTCGCTCGCCGTAGGAAGGCGACGTGAGTACGCCCGCCGTCGTCATTGCGGCGCCCGCGTCGGGCAGCGGAAAGACCACCGTCGCAACGGGTTTGATGGGTGCGCTGCGGCGGGCGGGGAAACGAGTGGCCCCGTTCAAGGTCGGCCCCGACTTCATCGACCCCGGCTACCACGCCCTCGCGGCAGCGCGGCCCGGCCGCAACCTGGACCCCGTGCTGGTGGGGGAGCGACTGATCGGTCCGCTGTACCGACACGGCAGCGATGGTGCGGACATCGCAGTCGTCGAGGGGGTGATGGGACTCTTCGACGGGCGCATCACAGACGACACCGCCGGCACCGCGCAGGGCTCCACGGCTCACGTGGCCGCGCTGCTTGGCGCCCCGGTCATCCTCGTCGTCGACGCCCGCGGCCAGAGTCACAGCATTGCGGCTCTGCTGCACGGTTTTTCGACGTTCGACCAGTCGATGCGTCTCGCCGGGGTGATCCTCAACCGGGTCGGCTCGCCCCGGCACGAGGAGGTACTGCGGCAGGCGTGTGAGCACGCCGGTGTGCCGGTGTTCGGCGCGATACCGCGCGCCGACGAGCTGTCGGTCCCGTCGCGGCACCTCGGCCTTGTCACGGCCGTCGAACACGGCGAGCTGGCGCGGGCTGCCGTCGACGCGATGACCGAGCTTGTCGGCCGCCATGTGGACCTGGCAGGTGCCGCGGCAGCGGCGGCCAGTCGGGTGGCAGACGGGCCATGGAGCCCTGCCGTCGCCGAGCCCGCGGCCGAGAACATCAGGGTCGCGCTGGCAGCCGGCAAGGCGTTTACCTTCGGCTACACCGAACACGGCGAACTACTGCGCGCCGCGGGCGCTGACGTCGTCGAGTTCGACCCGCTAACCGATCCGCTGCCGCCGCAGACCGCCGCGCTGGTGCTGCCCGGCGGCTTTCCCGAACAGTTCGGCACCGAGCTGTCGACCAACGATGTTGTGCGTCAACAGATCCACGAGCTGGCCGCGACCGGCGCCCCGATCCACGCCGAGTGCGCGGGCCTGACGTACCTGGTCGACGACCTCGACGGGTATCCGATGTGCGGGGTGCTGTCCGGCTCGGCGCGGTTTACCGACCGGCTCACGCTCGGTTACCGGGAGGCCGTCGCGGTGACCGGTTCGCCGTTGCACGCCGTCGGCGATCGCGCCATGGGGCACGAATTCCACCGCACCACAGTCACATTCGCCGATACCTACCAACCCGCCTGGATCTTCGCGGGTCGGGTCCGCGACGGCGTCGTAGACCGCGGCGTGCACGCGTCCTATCTGCACACCCATCCCGCCGCACATCCGCAGGCGATATCCCGCTTCGTTTCCGTGGCGGAGGCACACTTCAGCTCCAGCGGCCGCAACCTCTAAGCTCGCCGGGTGACTTCGGACAACGCCTACCTCGTCGGCCTGCGCCTGACCGGCAAGAAGGTTGTCGTCGTCGGCGGCGGTACCGTCGCGCAGCGCCGCTTGCCGCTTCTGATCGCCAACGGTGCCGACGTCCACGTCATCACTCGCAGTGCCACCCCGGCCGTCGAAGGCATGCCGGGAATCACCTTGACGCTCAGGGACTTCCGCGACGGCGACCTCGATGACGCGTGGTATGTGATCGCGGCCACCGACAACCCTGATGTCAACGCCGCCGTCGTCGCCGAGGCGGAGCGCCGTCATATCTTCTGTGTGCGTGCCGACGTCGCCCGCGAAGGCACGGCCGTCACCCCCGCCTCATTCGAATACGAGGGGTTGTCCGTTGGGGTACTCGCGGGAGGCGAGCACCGCCGGTCGGCTGCCATCCGCTCGGCCATCCACGAGGCCTTGCAACAGGGCCTGATCACGGCCGACACGCCGGGTGTCGTCCATGGTGGTGTCGCGTTGGTCGGTGGGGGACCGGGGGATCCGGAGCTGATCACCGTGCGTGGCAGGCGACTCCTGGCGCATGCTGACGTCGTCGTCGCTGACCGGCTCGCACCGCAGGAGCTGCTGGCCGAACTGGCGCCGCACGTCGAGGTGATCGACGCGGCGAAGATTCCGTACGGGCGCGCGATGGCCCAGGACGCGATCAACGACGTGCTCATCGACCGCGCCAAAGCGGGCAAGTTCGTCGTCCGGCTGAAGGGCGGCGACCCATTCGTATTCGCGCGCGGCTACGAAGAGGTGATCGCGTGTGCCGATGCTGGGATTCCTGTCACAGTTGTGCCGGGTGTGACTAGTGCCATAGCAGTCCCTGCGCTGGCGGGCGTTCCGGTCACGCATCGCCACGTAACGCACGAGTTTGTGGTGGTGAGCGGCCATGTTGCGCCTGACCATCCGGAATCGTTAGTGAATTGGAATGCCCTGGCCGCGATGTCGGGAACGATCGTGTTGCTGATGGCTGTCGAGCGCATCGAGTTGTTCGCCAAGGCCCTGCTCGAAGGCGGCCGACCTGCGGATACGCCGGTGATCGTCGTGCAGCACGGCTCAACGACCGCTCAGCGAACTTTGCGTGCGACGCTTTCCGACGCGCCCGAACGCATCCGCGAGGAGGGCATCAGGCCGCCCGCGATCATCGTGATCGGCCCTGTGGCGGCTTTCGGCGGTTAAAGGATTCTTAAGATTACTGTAAGGTAACCGGCTATGACCGCTCTCAATGACGCAGAGCGCGCGGCCATTCAACGCGACGCCGAAAGTAGGGCTAACGGGTCTTTTCCCATGCACATGGAACACACACCACTGGAGCAAACGGGCAGGTATCCGGCTTGGCTGCCGTCGCGGCGGTTCGTCGCGGCAGTCATCGCGATCGGCGGCATGCAGCTGCTCGCCACGATGGACAGCACCGTCGCCATCGTCGCGCTTCCTAAGATCCAGGACGAGCTGAGCCTGTCCGACGCCGGCCGTAGCTGGGTCATCACGGCCTACGTGCTGACCTTCGGCGGGCTGATGCTGCTCGGCGGTCGTCTCGGCGACACGATCGGCCGCAAGCGCACGTTCATCGTCGGCGTCGCCCTGTTCACCATCGCGTCGATCCTGTGCGGTCTGGCGTGGAACGAGGCGACGCTGGTCACCGCGAGACTGCTGCAGGGCGTCGGCTCGGCTATCGCCTCACCAACCGCTCTGGCGTTGATCGCGACCACGTTCCCGAAGGGCCCTGCGCGCAACGCCGCCACCGCGATCTTCGCCGCGATGACCGGCGTCGGCTCCGTGATGGGCCTGATCGTTGGCGGCGCGCTGACCGAGGTGTCCTGGCGGTGGGCGTTCCTGATCAACATCCCGATCGGGATCCTGATGATCCAGCTGGCCCGCACGACGCTGCGGGAGACGCACCGCGAGCGGCTGAAGCTGGACGCGACTGGCGCCATCTTGGCGACGCTGGCTTGTACCTTCGCGGTGTTCGGCTTCTCGATGGGACCCGAGCATGGCTGGATCAAGCCGCTGACGATCGGCTCCGGCGTGGCCGCCCTGGGCTTCTTCATCGCATTCCTCATCGTCGAGCGCACCGCCGAGAACCCCGTCGTGCCGTTCCAGCTGTTCAAAGACCGCAACCGGGTCGCGACGTTCGCGGCCGTATTCCTGGCCGGCGGCGTGATGTTCACGCTGACCGTGCTGATCGGCCTGTACGTGCAGGACATCATGGGCTACAGCGCACTACGCGCTGGCGTCGGCTTCATTCCGTTCGTCATCGCGCTCGGTATCGGCCTTGGCCTGTCGTCGCATCTGGTGTCGCAGTTCCCGCCGCGGGTGCTGGTGATCGCCGGTGGTGTGCTGGTACTCGCCGCGATGCTTTACGGATCCACGCTCAACGGTGGCATCCCGTACTTCCCGAATCTGGTGTTGCCGATCACCGTCGGCGGCTTCGGGATCGGAATGATCGTCGTTCCGCTGACCGTGTCCGCCATCGCCGGTGTCGGCTTCGACCAGATCGGCCCGGTCTCCGCGATCGCTCTGATGCTGCAGAACCTCGGCGGGCCCGTCGTGCTGGCCATCATCCAGGCCGTCATCACGTCGCGCACGCTGTATCTGGGCGGCACCACCGGCCCGGTGAAAAACATGGACACCGCGCAGCTGCATGCCCTCGACCAGGGCTACACGTACGGCCTGCTGTGGGTGGCCGCGGTCGCGGTCATCGTCGGCGCCGTGGCCCTGTTCATTGGCTACACCTCCGAGCAGGTCGCGCATGCGCAGGAAGTCAAGGACGCGATCGACAGCGGAGAGCTTTAGCTCGACATCGAGCCGCGGAGAGCTCTAGCTCGACATCGAGCCTGGGGGAGCTCTAGCTCGACATCGAGCCGCGGAGAGCTCTAGCTCGACATCGAGCCTGGGAGAGCTTCATCGACTTTCTGATCGGTAGGCTGGCAACCCATGTCTGCCGGGGAGTCAACTGAGCGCTCCACCGCACCGCTGTCGTCGTCGGTGCTGGGCATCGCGATCATCGCGATCACCGGTATGCAGCTCATGTCGACGCTCGACGGCACCATCGTCATCGTCGCGCTGCCGCGGATGCAGGCCGACCTGGACCTCTCCGACGTCACCAAGAGCTGGATCATCACCGCCTATGTGCTGACGTTCGGTGGTCTGCTGCTGCTTGGCGGTCGCGTCGGCGACGCGATCGGGCACAAGCGGGCGTTCCTGTCCGGTGTCGGCGTCTTCACGATCGCGTCGTTGGTGTGCGGCCTGGCCAACGATGGCATCACGCTGATCGCAGCCAGGGCGGTACAGGGCACCGGCGCTGCCGTGGCCGCGCCGACGGGTCTGGCGCTGATCGCCACGACGTATGCCGTCGGACAAGCACGCAACCGGGCGATGGCCGTCTCAGCCGCCATGCAGGGCATCGGGTCGGTGCTGGGCCTCGTGCTCGGCGGGTTGCTGACCGTGATCTCGTGGCGGCTGGCGTTTCTGATCAATGTGCCGATCGGCATCGTCATCATCGTCATCGCCGTGTACCGGATCAGCGAAACCCACCACGAGCGCCTCAAACTCGATGTCACCGGCGCGCTGCTGGCCACGCTCGGCTGTGCGTCGGCGGTTCTTGTGTTCACGCAGGGCCCGCCACGCGCGTGGGTCGACCCGTGGGTGATCGGCGCAGCAATCGCCGCTGCCGTCTTCTTCGCCGCGTTCCTCGTTGTCGAACGGTCCGCCGAGCATCCGATCGTGCCGTTCTCGGTGTTCGACAACCGCAATCGCGTAATGACGTTCATCTCGTTGTTCATGGCAGGCGGGGTGATGCTGACGGCGACGGTGATCATCGGGCTTTATGTGCAGGACGTGATGGGCTATTCGGCTCTGCGCGCTGGCATTTGCTTCATCCCGTTTGCGCTGGCGATGGGAACGGGCAATGTGATTGCCGCCCGCATCGCGCTGTACGTCGCACCGCGCTGGCTCATCATCGGCTTCGGCGCGCTCGTGTTCGGTGCAATGCTGTACGGCTCGACGCTGAACCGACACATCCCGTACTTCCCCGACCTTGTCGTACCACTTGTGGTGGGGGGCTTGGGTATTGGTGTTCTTTCCGTCGTCCTGCCGCTGTGCGCGATCGCCGAAGCGGGCCCAAAGGAGATCGGCCCTGTTTCGGCGATCACGTTGATGGTGCAAAACCTGGGCGGCCCGGTGGTGTTGGTGGTGATCCAGGCCGTCCTGACGTCGCGCACGCTGTTCTTGGGTGGCACCACGGGACCGGTCAAGGACATGACGTCCAGCCAGCTCGACGCGCTGGACCATGGCTACACCTACTCGCTGCTGTGGGTCGCAGGCATCGCGGTTCTGGTTGGCATTGCCGCATTCTGGATCGGCTACTCTGCGCGCCAGATCGCCACGGCGCAGCACACCCGCGAAGCCGTCGAGGCGGGCGAGCTCTAGATACGCTGTCGCGGTGGATGACGACGCGAGACCGACTAGACAGCAGATTTCCGACGCGGTCGATGCCTCAGGCTGGTGTCTGATCCTCGGCGCCATCTATGCGGAAGTGCGCGTGCCGACGTTGACCGACGCGGCCGAAGCGGCGTCGGTTGCTGTCGCGTCGGTGGGCGCCGAGGGGCAAGCGCATTTGACCGTCGACATCCGTGCGGACCGGGCTGTGCTGAGGCTGCAGTCCGCTGCCGCCGGCGCGGTCACCGGGCGCGATATTCGATTGGCACATGAGGTGTCGGTGGCGCTGGCCGCGCGGGGATGGCAGCCAAGACCGGGTACCGTTCAGGCGCTGGAGATCGCGATCGACGCGCTCGACATTCCGCTGGTGCGACCGTTCTGGAAAGCGGTCACCGGCTACGCCGACGAGCCCGGTTCCGAGCTCAACGCCGCGCTGATCGACCCCGCCGGCCGTGCGCCTGCAATTTGGTTCCAGCAGATGGATTCGACTCGGCCACAACGCAATCGGATTCACCTCGACGTCGACGTGCCACACGGCGTGGCCAAGGAGCGGATCGACGCGGCGATCGCCGGGGGTGGGCGCCTACTGTCCGACGCTGAGGCGCCGGCGTTTTGGGTGCTGGCCGACCCCGAGGGCAACGAAGCATGCATCTGCACATGGCAGGGGCGGGATTGACGCGACCACACCGAAACATGAAGCGCCACTCGCCGTCGCCGCACCAAATTCCCGTGATCGTGGTGGCACAGGACGGCCTGGCCGGGCAGGTCGTCGAGCAACTCAACGCGATACCGGGCCAACCGCTGGAGGCCAGCGCGTCCGACGACACGAGGGTCGCGCTGCACGCGTTGCGCAAAGGCGAGACCTCCGGGGTGTACGCGCAGCACAATCGGACGGTCTCGATCAATGACGCGGTGCCGCTCGACCCAGGCGATGCCCGCGGGCTGTCAGCCTTCTACCTCGTCGTCGGATGGGCGGTCGGCGGCTATCTGCTCGCGGCTATGCTCGGCGTGGCGAAGGGCTCGCGGCCGGCCACCCTCTCCCATCGGTGCAGGACGCCCGCAACGCCCATGCCGCGCACCCAAATGTGCGCAACCGGGCGCATCAGTAAGGTGGTCCGCTGTGATCACCCGCATGTCCGAGCTGTTCCTGCGCACCCTGCGTGACGACCCCGCCGACGCCGAGGTGCCCAGCCACAAGCTGCTGATCCGGGCCGGCTATGTCCGCCCGGTCGGTCCTGGGCTGTACAGCTGGCTGCCGCTCGGCCTGCGGGTATTGCGCAAGATCGAGAAGGTCGTCCGCGACGAGATGAATGCTATTGGCGGACAAGAGATTCTGTTTCCGGCACTGCTGCCCAAGGCGCCGTACGAGGTGACCAACCGCTGGACCGAATACGGCGACGGGGTCTTTCGGCTGCAGGACCGCCGCAAGAACGACTACCTGCTGGGCCCGACGCACGAAGAGCTGTTCACGCTGACGGTCAAGGGGGAGTACAGCAGCTACAAGGATTTCCCGGTACTGCTGTACCAAATCCAGACGAAATATCGCGACGAGGCCAGGCCGCGCGCAGGAATTCTGCGGGGCCGCGAGTTCCTGATGAAGGACTCGTATTCGTTCGACGTCGACGACAAGGGGCTCGAGGCCGTCTACCTGCGGCACCGGGATGCATACCAGCGGATCTTCGCCGAGCTCGGCGTCCAATACGTCATCGTGTCGGCGGTGTCCGGGGCGATGGGCGGCAGTGCGTCGGAGGAGTTCCTCGCCGAAAGTGAGATCGGCGAGGACACCTTCGTGCGGTGCCTCGAGTCGGGCTACGCCGCCAATGTTGAAGCGGTGGTGACCGCGGTGCCGGAGTCGCTGCCCATCGAGGGCCGGCCCGAGGCCAAGGTGTACGACACACCGGACACCCCGACGATCGCAACGCTGGTCGACTGGGCCAACTCCGCGTTGGACCGCCAGGTGACCGCCGCGGACACGCTGAAGAACGTGGTGCTCAAGACGCGCCAACCCGGCGGCGACTGGGAACTGCTCGCGGTCGGCGTACCGGGGGATCGTGAGGTCGACGAGAAGCGACTGGGCGCGGCGCTTGATCCTGCCGAGTACGCGCTTCTCGAGGATGCCGATTGGCCCAAGTACCCGTTCCTGGCGAAGGGGTACATCGGGCCAAAAGGATTGCTGGCCAACGGTGTTCGTTATCTCGTCGACCCGCGGGTGGTGGACGGCACGTCGTGGATCACGGGTGCCGACGAGCCCGGCAAGCATGTGGTGGGCCTGGTCGCGGGTCGTGACTTCGTCGCCGACGGCACGATCGAGGCCGCCGAGGTGCGCGACGGTGACCCGTCGCCCGATGGCGCAGGCACGCTGGTCTCGGCGCGTGGTATCGAGATCGGCCACATCTTCCAGCTCGGCCGCAAGTACACCGATGCGTTCTCCGTCGACGTGCTCGGCGAGGACGGCAAGCCCGTCCGGCTGACCATGGGCTCCTACGGCATCGGTGTTTCCCGGTTGGTCGCCGTGATCGCCGAACAGCACCACGACGAGTTGGGGCTGCGGTGGCCGTCGTCGGTATCGCCGTTCGACGCGCACGTGGTGATCGCCAACAAGGACGAGGCCGCGCGCGTGGGCGCCCTAGACCTGGCCGATGCGTTGGACCGCTTGGGCATCGAGGTGCTGCTCGATGACCGGAAGGCCTCTCCGGGCGTGAAGTTCAAGGACGCCGAGCTGCTTGGCGTGCCGTGGATCGTCGTGGTGGGCCGTGGCTGGGCCGACGGTGTGGTCGAGCTGCGCAACCGGTTTACCGGCGAAACCCGCGAGGTTGCCGTCGACAACGCGGCCACCGAAATCGCCGCGACGCTGGCCGGATAGCGATATTTACGTAACGCGGCGGCGTTTCAACGACTGATTTTCCGCCACCACGTTACGCAAAGCGCCCGCGGCGATGAGGTCGTAGCGGCTATTCCTCAGAGCCGCCGGGGAAAGCGACCGTGATCGGTGAAATGCCCAGCGCCCGGCTCCATTTGGCCGCCGTCACCGCGCACTGCGTTAATGCGGTCACCGCGAAGGTCCTGTCCTTATCGTCGGTCGCCTGCTCGAGAACTGCCCGCCAGGCCACGGCGGCGTCCTTTTCCATCCGCACCGCCAGGTTGGCCGCGTCAGTCGGGTTGTCGACCTCGATCGGCAGCTGGTAGCCGGCGGCAGGCAAGGGCGCATCGACGGACCGCGCCTGTAGCAGCGCGATGGCGCCCTCACGCCGCTCCCGATGCTCGGCCATCGCTGTCGACACCAGCTCGTTGACGTCGGGCGTCGAGTGCGCTGACACCAGCCCATAGCCGTAGATCGTTGCGTGCTCGGCGGCAATCGCGTCGAACAGGGCGCCGTTGGCCGCATCTGACGGCCGCCCCGGCGTGGTGGGTTCGGCAGCCCGCGACGACGTGGTGGTGGTTGTGGTCGCCGTCGTCGTCGAATTGGTGGTCGTCGGTGACGTGGTCGTTGTGGGTGGTGTCGGTTGCGGAGAGGTCATTGCGCCGCCTTCGGCGGCACCAACGCGACGCTGTAGGCCGCCGTGCAGGAGGCCGCGATGGAGCCCAGCAGACCCGCGCGATAGCCGGACTGCGTGGCCGCCAATTGCGCAGCGGCATCGCCTGACTGACGCAGCGCGGCGATCACGTCCTCGGTGGTTGGTGCCTTCGCCGGTGCAACCGTCGTGGTGGTCGGGGTGGCCGTCGTCGCCTTCTTGCCGACCATCCGGACGAGCTCATCCGACAATGCCTGCGCATGCGCCGAACGCTCCGATGCCACCGCGGTGAGTGCCTGCGCCGTCGGCGGGGGAGGCGTTACGGCCGCGGCGTCGGAGGCCAGCTGGCTGTCGGCGCGGGCACGGTCGAGCTGTGCGGCCAATTCGTCTACATCCGGCGGTGGCGGCGGCTCACCGCACGCGGCAGCGGCGCCGCCAAGCAGTGCCAAAGCTGCCGCGGAAAACAACATTTGTCGTCTGCTGATGGTCGGCGGCGAGCTCGGCACGTGCAACATCCTGCCATTGCCTACCCACTGTGTATTCGCTGGACGCCGCAGCGCGTTTGCGGCTCGTCATGGCTGCCCTGGCGTATCGTTGATAGTCGGTTCCAAGTTGCGCCGCGTGGAATCGTGTCAGGACAACTCAAGATGAGGAGCTCGCCGTGACGGAGCGGTCTGCGGGATTACCGTCGCAGAAACAGGTGATCGAGCTACTCGACGGCGAGTTCGCGCGCGCAGGCTATGAAATCGAAGACGTGGTCATCGATACCGCCGCGCGCCCGCCCCGTATCACCGTGATCGCCGCCGGCGACCGACCACTGGATCTCGACTCGATCGCGGCTCTGTCGCGGTCGGCGTCCGAAGTACTGGATCGCATCGACGCCCCGCCGTACGTGCTCGAGGTAACCTCGCCCGGCGTCGATCGCCCGCTGACCACCGAGAAACACTATCGGCGCGCCCGCGGCCGCAAGGTCGAACTCACACTGTCCGACGGTTCACAGCTGACCGGTCGTCTGGGTGAAACCCGTGGCGGCACTGTGCGACTGGTGGTGCGCGAGGGCGCGAAGGCCAACTTCTCGATCCGCGAACTACCTGTCGACGGCATCACCAAAGCCGTTGTGCAGGTTGAGTTTTCGCCGCCGAACCAGCGTGAGCTGGAGCTGGCCGGCCAGTCTGGGGAGGAGGCTTCAGCGTGAACATCGACATGGCGGCACTACACGCCATCGAGGCAGACAAAGGTATCTCGGTCGATGTGGTCGTCGAGACCATCAAGTCGGCACTGCTGACCGCCTATCGCCATACCGAAGGCCACGAGGCCGACGCCCGCATCGACATCGACCGCAAGACCGGCGTCGTGAAGGTGCTTGCGCGTGAGACCGACGCTGATGGCAACCTCATTCATGAATGGGACGACACGCCAGAGGGATTCGGCCGCATCGCGGCGACCACCGCGCGCCAGGTGATCCTGCAGCGGCTGCGCGATGCGGAGAACGAGAAGAACTACGGCGAGTTCTCGGCGCGCGAGGGTGACATCGTCGGTGGCGTCATTCAGCGCGACGCGCGCGCGAACGCCCGTGGGCTGGTCGTCGTCCGAATGGGCAGCGAGACTAAGGGATCCGAGGGTGTGATCCCCGCCGCGGAGCAGGTTCCCGGTGAGCGCTACGAGCACGGCGACCGACTGCGGTGTTACGTCGTCGGCGTTACCCGCGGCGCCCGCGAGCCACTGATCACGTTGTCGCGCACCCACCCAAACCTGGTGCGCAAGCTGTTCTCACTGGAGGTGCCCGAGATCGCCGACGGCTCCGTCGAGATCGTGGCTGTGGCGCGCGAAGCCGGCCACCGCTCGAAGATCGCGGTGACCTCGCGGGTGCCCGGCCTCAACGCCAAAGGCGCCTGCATCGGGCCGATGGGTCAGCGGGTGCGCAACGTGATGAGCGAGTTGTCCGGCGAGAAGATCGACATCATCGACTACGACGAAGACCCCGCGCGGTTCGTGGCCAATGCGTTGTCGCCCGCCAAGGTGGTGTCGGTCAGCGTCATCGACGAGTCGGCGCGAGCGGCCCGCGTTGTGGTCCCCGATTTCCAGCTGTCGCTTGCGATTGGCAAGGAGGGCCAAAACGCCCGGCTGGCGGCCCGGTTGACCGGCTGGCGGATCGATATCCGAAGCGACGCCGCGCCGCAGCCTGACCCCGGCGCGGCACACGGGGCGGCGCACGAGCGCCAATAGCCGGTCAGACCAGCACTGCCGTTTCAGATCGCAAGCAGGCAGACGGTAGACTCAGCTGTGATCCAGCGCGAGACTTCGGCTAAGGCGCATACACGCCCGGGTGGACCGGTGCGGACGTGCGTTGGTTGCCGGAAGCGAGAGCTGGCCGTCGAACTGCTTCGGGTAGTCGCCGTCGACGGGAATGGCGAGTACGCCGTGACCGTTGACCCAGCGAGAAAGCTGCCGGGGCGGGGTGCCTGGCTGCATCCCGATCCAGCGTGCCTAGACGCAGCAATTCGGCGGCGAGCATTCGCACGAGCGCTACGGATCACCGGTTCACCGGACACCACCGCGGTGGTAGCGCACTTCGAGCAATCGGAGCACCCGACCGCAGCGGTTCAGAGAACAGGTAGCGAAGAACATGAGCACACCGTGAAGTCCCGATGACCATGCGTCATAGCTAACCCGAGGCGCGGCGCCTACCACCGCTGACGCCTCTAGAGATGGAGATGTAGTGGCAGGTAAGGCCCGTGTACACGAGTTGGCTAAGGAACTCGGTGTCACCAGTAAGGAAGTTCTCGCCCGCCTGAGCGAACAGGGCGAATTCGTCAAATCAGCGTCCTCCACAGTGGAGGCACCCGTCGCGCGTCGACTGCGCGAATCATTCGGCGGCGCGAAGCCGGCCGCCGAGAAGGTCAAGACGGACGGCAACGGTTCGCCGGCCAAGGCCGCAACGCCGAAGGCCCCCGCGAAGCCGGCCGCGCCCAAGCCCGCAGCGCCTGCGGCTCCCGCGGCTCCGGCAGAACCCCCGGCCGCTCCTCCGGCGGCGGCGGCCGCGGCCCCGCCCGACGCGCCAACGCCGGCCCCGCCCGCGCCTAGCCCGGGCGCAACCCCTGGCCCCCGGCCAGGCCCGGCGCCCAGTGCACCCAAGCCCGCCGCGCGCACGCCGCGCGTCGGCAACAACCCGTTCTCCTCGGCGCAGCCGGTTGACCGGCCGATTCCCCGGCCCCAGGCACCTCGTCCCGGTGCGCCGCGGCCCGGGATGTCGCCTGGAAACATGCCCCCGCGGCCCGGCGGACCCCGTCCGGCCGCAGGTGGCCGTCCGGGTGGCCCCCGTCCCGGACCTGGCGCACGGCCCGGTCCCGGTGGTCGTCCTGCTCCCGGTGGCGCCGGACGTCCCGGCGGCGGTGGCGGCGGCGGTAACTACCGCGGCGGTGGCGCTGGTGGTGGCGGCGGCGCTCCAGCCGGTGCCGGTGGCGGTTACCGCGGTCGCCCTGGCGGCGGTGGCGGCGGACGGCCAGGTCAGCGTGGTGGAGCGGCCGGTGCATTCGGTCGTCCCGGTGGCGCGCCGAAGCGTGGCCGCAAGTCGAAGCGGGCAAAACGCGCCGAATACGAGAACATGCAGGCGCCGGTCGTCGGTGGCGTACGGCTGCCGCACGGCAACGGCGAGACCATCCGGCTGGCCCGCGGCGCGTCGCTGTCGGACTTCGCCGAGAAGATCGACGCCAACCCGGCCTCGCTGGTGCAGGCGCTGTTCAACCTCGGCGAGATGGTGACCGCCACCCAGTCAGTGGGTGACGAGACCCTCGAGTTGCTGGGCAGCGAGATGAACTACGTCGTGCAGGTCGTGTCTCCGGAAGACGAGGACCGCGAGCTGCTCGAGTCCTTCGACCTCACCTACGGCGAGGACGAGGGCGGCGAGGAAGACCTCGAGACCCGTCCTCCGGTGGTGACCGTCATGGGTCACGTCGACCACGGCAAGACCCGACTGCTGGACACGATTCGCCAGGCCAACGTCCGCGAGGAAGAGGCCGGCGGCATCACCCAGCACATCGGCGCCTACCAGGTCGAGGTCGATCTCGACGGCACCCCGCGCCCGATCACTTTCATCGACACCCCGGGTCACGAGGCGTTCACCGCCATGCGTGCCCGCGGCGCGAAGGCCACCGACATTGCGATCCTGGTGGTCGCCGCCGATGACGGTGTGATGCCGCAGACGGTGGAGGCGGTCAATCACGCTCAGGCGGCCGACGTGCCGATCGTGGTGGCGGTCAACAAGATTGACAAGGAAGGTGCCGATCCGCAGAAGATCCGCGGGCAGCTCACCGAATACGGTTTGGTGCCAGAGGAATTCGGCGGTGACACGATGTTCGTCGACATCTCCGCCAAGCAGGGCACCAACATCGAGTCCCTGCTCGAGGCGGTCGTGCTGACCGCCGACGCGTCTTTGGACCTGCGGGCCAACCCCGACATGGAGGCCCAGGGTGTTGCGATCGAGGCGCACCTGGACCGGGGTCGTGGACCGGTGGCGACCGTGCTGATCCAGCGCGGCACGCTGCGGGTGGGCGATTCGGTGGTGGCAGGCGACGCCTATGGCCGCGTCCGTCGCATGGTCGACGAGCACGGCGAGGACGTCGAGGCGGCTCTGCCGTCGCGACCGGTGCAGGTCATCGGCTTCACGTCGGTGCCAGGTGCGGGTGACAACTTCCTCGTCGTCGACGAGGACCGCATCGCCCGTCAGATCGCCGACCGGCGCAGCGCGCGTAAGCGCAACGCACTGGCGGCGCGTACCCGCAAGCGGATCAGCCTGGAAGACCTGGATTCGGCGCTGAAGGAAACCAGCCAGCTGAACCTGATCCTCAAGGGCGACAACGCAGGCACGGTCGAGGCACTGGAGGAAGCGCTGCTGGGCATCCAGGTCGACGATGAAGTCGAGTTGCGCGTCATCGACCGCGGCGTCGGCGGCGTCACGGAGACCAATGTCAACCTGGCGTCGGCCTCGGACGCGATCATCATCGGGTTCAACGTCCGCGCCGAGGGCAAGGCCACCGAACTCGCCAACCGCGAGGGTGTGGAGATCCGCTACTACTCGGTGATCTACCAGGCCATCGACGAGATCGAGAGTGCGCTCAAGGGCATGCTCAAGCCGATCTACGAGGAGCGCGAACTCGGTCGCGCGGAGATCCGGGCGATCTTCAGGTCGTCGAAGGTCGGCAACATCGCCGGCTGTCTGGTCACCTCGGGCATCATGCGCCGCAACGCGAAGGCGCGTCTGCTCCGGGACAGTGTCGTCGTCGCCGAGAACCTCACGGTGTCGTCGTTGAAGCGCGAGAAGGATGACGCGACCGAGGTGCGCGAGGGCTACGAGTGTGGTTTGACGCTGACGTACTCCGATATCAAGGAGGGCGACGTGATCGAGACCTACGAGCTGGTCGAGAAGGCACGTGCCTGATCCGGCACGAGCACGCCGGCTGGCCAAGCGAATCTCCACCATCGTCGCCTCGGCGATCGAGTACGAGATCAAGGATCCGCGGCTGGCCGGCGTGACGATCACCGACGCCAAGATGACGGGCGATCTGCATGACGCCACGTTGTTCTACACAGTGTTCGGTAGCAACCTCGAAGATGAGCCGGACTATGCCGGTGCGGCGGCGGCACTGGAAAGTGCCAAGGGGGTGCTGCGCACGAAGGTGGGTGCTGCGCTCGGCGTGCGGTTCACGCCGACGTTGGCGTTTGAACGCGACACTGTGCCCGACACCGCGCATCGAATGGAAGATCTGCTCGCTCGCGCGCGAGCCGCAGATGAGGATTTGGCTAGAGTTCGGCAGGGTGCCAAGCACGCGGGCGAGGAAGACCCGTACCGTAAGACCGGGGCTGAGGGTTCGAGCGGGGACCTAGATGACGGGCTTGACGCTGAGGACACCGGTGACCGCAACCGACAAGATGACTGACGCTCCTCCCATCGAAGGCGTGCGCGTCGACGCGCGGCAGGCCGCTGAGCTGTTGGAGGCCGCTGCAACGGTCAGCGTGGTCTGCCATGTCTATCCGGATGCGGACACCATAGGCGCAGGTCTGGCGCTTGCGCTGGTGCTCGACCACGCGGGCAAGGCGGTCGAGGTGAGTTTCGCCGCTCCCGCTGCGCTGCCCGAGTCGCTGCAGTCACTGCCGGGCGGCCACCTGCTGGTTGGGCCGGAGCGGATGCGTCGCGACGCCGACCTCGTCGTCACCGTCGACATCCCCAGCGTCAACCGGCTCGGGGCGCTGTCTGAGCTCGCCGATGTCGGCCGCGAGGTGCTGGTGATCGACCATCACGCCTCGAACCTGATGTTCGGCACCGCCAATTACGTCGATCCGTCAGCGGACTCCACCACGATGCTGGTCGCCGAGCTGCTCGACGCGTGGGGCAAGCCGATCGACTTGGGCGTCGCGCATTGCCTGTACGCCGGGCTGACCACCGACACCGGCTCGTTCCGGTGGGCCACCGCCCGCGCGCATCGGCTCGCGGCACGGCTGGTGGACCTCGGTGTGGACAACGCGTCGATCAGCCGCGCGCTGCTTGACAGCCACCCGTTCGCGTGGCTGCCGATGTTGTCGCGCGTGTTGTCCTCCGCGCAGCTGCTGCCCGACGCCGCCGGTGGCCGTGGACTGGTGTATGCCGTTGTGGCACACCAGGAATGGGCGAACGCGCGGCCTGAGGAAGTCGAGAGCATCGTCGATATCGTGCGCACCACGCAGCAGGCTGAGATCGCCGCGGTGTTCAAGGAGATCGAGCCGGCGCACTGGTCGGTGTCGATGCGCGCCAAGTCGTACAACCTGGCCGATGTTGCGAGCGCGTTCGGCGGCGGCGGCCATCCACACGCGGCGGGATATTCGGCGAACGGATCCATCGACGACGTCGTTCAGGCGCTGTACACCGCTCTTGGCTGAGGGCGACCTCTCGGGCACGCCCGCCACTGGTCGGCGCATTGCCGCATTGGCGTTCCCCGCGCTCGGCGTGCTGGCAGCCGAACCGATCTACCTGTTGTTCGACATCGCCATCGTCGGCCGGTTGGGCGCGTTGGCGCTGGCCGGCTTGGCGATTGGCGGGCTGATTCTGAGCACGCTCAGCTCACAGATGACGTTTCTGTCCTACGGCACCACCGCGCGCTCGGCACGCTTCTTCGGAGCAGGCGACCGGGCCGCGGCCGTCGACGAGGGAGTGCAGGCCACCTGGCTGGCGCTCGGCTTGGGTGCGGCCATCGTCGTGGTGGTCGAGGCTGCTGCGGTGCCGTTGGTGTCGGCATTGGCGGCTGGCGGCGACATCACTGATGCCGCCTTGCCGTGGGTCCGCATCGCGATCGTGGGCGTGCCCGCGATCCTGGTATCCGCGGCGGGCAACGGTTGGATGCGCGGCGTGCAGGACACCACGCGGCCGCTGCGCTACGTCATCGGTGGGTTCGCGGTATCTGCAGTGCTGTGCCCGCTGCTGGTGTACGGCTGGTTTGGTATGCCCCGATTGGAATTGGCGGGTTCGGCCGTGGCCAACCTGGTGGGGCAGTGGGTGGCCGCTTTGCTATTCCTGCGCTCACTGCTTGCCGAACAGGTGCCGCTGCGTATTCAGCCTGCGGTGCTGCGAGCACAGGTCGTGATGGGGCGCGACCTGGTGTTGCGCACGGTGGCGTTCCAGGCGTGTTTCGTGTCGGCGGGCGCCGTCGCGGCCCGGTTCGGCGCGGCCGCCGTCGCCGCTCATCAGGTGGTGCTGCAGCTGTGGAATTTCCTTGCGCTGGTGCTTGATTCGCTGGCGATCGCCGCGCAGTCGTTGGTGGGTGCGGCACTGGGTGCAGGGCAGCTGGCCCACGCGAAGTCCGTCGCATGGCGGGTGACGATCTTCTCCACTCTGGCCTCCGCGGTGTTGGCCATTGTCTTCGCGGTCGGTGCGTCGGTGTTCCCGAGCGTGTTCACCGACGACCGGTCGGTGCTCGACGCCATCGGGGTGCCATGGTGGTTTATGGTGGCCCAATTACCAATTGCGGGAATCGTTTTCGCGCTCGACGGGGTGCTGCTCGGCGCTGGTGACGCGAAGTTCATGCGCAACGCCACGCTGATCAGCGCGCTGATCGGCTTCCTGCCATTGATCTGGCTGTCGCTGGCGTTCGGCTGGGGCTTGCTCGGAATCTGGTCGGGTTTAAGCACATTCATGGTGCTGCGGCTTGCGTTCGTGGGCTGGCGCGCGTTCTCCGGGCACTGGCTGGTGCCAGGGACGGGTGACGGCTGAACGTGTCGAACCGGCTCGCGGCCTACTTCCGCCTCATCCCACTTCAACTGCCGCAGGCCTCGTGCGCCTTGTTCATCGGACCTGCGCCCGTCCCCGCTGCAGCACCGCGTCGCGGTTGGCGGCGATATCGTCACCGGTCGCCGAGTTCATCCACTGCTTGGCAGAGGCCGCCTCGATCCACAGCCCCGCGTCGGTCTGTGAGGCGTCGATGCGGTGATACGACGCGAGCAGTGCGCGCACCGCGTTCTGGTTGTTGCCCACGATCGACGCCGCGACCTTTCGCGCCGTCGGCAACAACTCGTCGTGCGACACCACCTCGGTGACCAGCCCCGCGCGCAGCGCGTCGGTCGTCGACAAATAGTCGCCCGTCAGGCTCATCCGGCGGGCCAGCCCGACGCCGACCTTCTGCGGCAGCCGAACGCTGAGCCCCCAGGTGGGCAGCAATCCGACGCGGGCGTGGGTATCGGCGAAACGGGCCTGCTCGGATGCGATCAGGATGTCGCAGTACAGCGCGATCTCCAGGCCGCCGGTCACGGCCGCGCCGTTGATTGCGCCGATCACCGGCTTGGCCATCGGCGGCCATTGCGGAGAGATGTCCGGCAGCTGCGTCGTATCGCCCAGTTCCTTGAGGTCCAGCCCTGCGCAGAAGACCGGGTCGGCGCCGGTGACGATGACGACGTCGACGTCGCTGTCGGCCTCCGCGTCGCGCAGCGCGCCGAAGAAGCGCCTACGTAACTCGGCCGACAGCGCATTGCGGGACTGCGGCCGGTTCAGCGTCAGCGTCCGCACCCGGTCTTGGGTCTCGATGAGCAGCACGTGGGTGTTGTTGGGGTTGGTCACTCCTCGAATCTATCGTGGGGGTCATGTGCCGAAACATCACGGAACTGCGTGGACTGGAGCCGGCGGCGACGGCCGAGGAGATCGAGGCCGCGGCCCGCCAATACGTTCGCAAGGTCAGCGGCGTGACCCGCCCGACGGGCGCCAATGTCGAGGTCTTCGAGACCGCGGTCGCGGAAGTCACCGAGGTGACTACCCGACTGTTGGCCGGATTGGCGCCGCGACGTCAGCCGCCGAAGACCGTTCCGCCGCTACGCAGGCCGGAGGTACAGGCTCGGCTCGCAGCCACATGACAACAGCCCTCAAGGAGTGGAGCGCTGCGGTCCACGCCCTGCTCGACGGCCGACAGACGGTGCTGCTGCGCAAGGGCGGCATCCACGAAAAGCGGTTCGACGTAACAGCTTCCCGCTTCCTGCTGTTTCCGACCGTCGCTCACAGCCACACCGAGCGGGTGCGGCCCGAACACCGTGACCTGCTCGACCCTGCGGTCGCCGACAGCACCGATGACGCGCTGATGCTGCGGGCAGGCGCGAAAGTCGTTGCCGCGATCGAGGTCAACCGTCCGGAGGCGCTTGACGAGATCCAGTCGCTGCACATCTGGACGGCCGAATCCGTCAAAGAAGACCGCCTCGACTTTCGCCCCAAGCACCGGCTGACTGTGCTCGTCGTGCAGGCCAGTCCGTTGGTCGAGCCGGTTCGACTGGCCCGCGTCCCCGAGTACGCGGGCTGCAAAAGCTGGGTGCCGCTGCCGGTCGATCCGGCCTGGGCGGAGCCGGTGCACGACGCCGCCGCGCTGGCCGACATCGCCGATCGAGTGCGCCACTCAGTGGGGTGAAGGCGGACGCGGTCCTGCGGGCAGCACCAGCCGGGAACTGCCGCCCTGGCCGAGATGCACGGTGTGCGTCGCCGCTACCAATTCTCGCCCGCTGATCAACGGTTCGCCGGTGCCCAGATTGCGGGCGAACCGCGGATGCGATCCGCCCGCGATGAGCACCCGAATGCGCCACCCCGCGCGGAAGCGGTGGGCGATCGCGTCCAACTCGATCCGAATGTCGCGCGAATCCGGTGTCCCGCAGACATATCCGTCGCTGACGTTGCGCGACCGGCCCCGCGCATCCACCTCGCTGATCCGGACGAACAGATCGTTGTAACGGTTGTCGCACGAGTGCGACAGTTGCAGCAGCGGGGTTCCGACGGCGTAGAGGTCCGCAGGAAGCGGGGCGCTGGTGAACGTCAGCACGTCAGCGCGTTCGGCAAGTCGAATGTCGTTGCGGTAGCCGCCTTCTGGTGCCAGCAGTCGACCACCGATGGTAGGCGTCGGTTCGCCGGGGTGGTAGGTGAAGCTCGACGGGGGAGTGTCCTGATCGGGCGCGCTGGCGCCGAGGTGGCCCGCCGGTCGCAGATACCACACCTGTTCGGGCATCGCCGGCGGCCAGTCGTCGAGGTCCTGCCATCCGTGCCCGTTGATGTGGATTCGCACTGGTTTACGTGCCACCCTGCGGGTGCCCGCCAAGTGAGTATCCAACCAGGCCAACGATTCTCGGAGGACGGTCGGTGCGCCTTTGGTCATCATCTGGCTGTGCGTCCACGGTCCGATCGTGACGGCGACCGGCACGTCGCGCTCGCGAAGACGTTGGTACTGCGTGAGTGTCTGCTCGAGAAACAGGTCCTGCCATCCGCTGAGCAGCAGCACCGGAATCTGTGTGCGCTCCAGCGCCTGATGCAGCTGTAACGGCGCCCAGTGCGGGTCGTCGTGCTCGGGGTGTTCGAGCCAGGACTCGAACCACGGTGCGCCCGTGCCCAATAGCGTGCGGGCCGATTCGCCGACCGGCAGCGCGCCTGTCGCTAGGGCCAGCGCTCGTCGCGCCCGCACCTGGCGGACGAGGGCGCGGATATCGCGCGGCTCTTCCTGGTGAGCCACCATCTCAGACCAGCCGAGGAAATCGTTCAGGCCAAATGAACCGGTGCCCCAGCGGGGGCCGCTGAGGTCGTGCGGGCCGACGGTGATGACCGCGGCCGTCATCTCCGGTGGCGGATCGGTGAGCAGCGCCCATTGCGTGAAGCCGAGGTAGGAAATCCCGACGGTGGCGAACGAACCGGTGAACCACGGTTGATCGCGCAACCACGCGGCCGTGTCCGCGCCGTCGGCAGTCTCGTTGACCATCGGGTTGAACTCGCCACCGGAGCCGAATGTGCCTCTGACACTTTCGAAGACGACGTGATAGCCCCGCGAGGCGTACAGAGCTGCGAACAACGTCGAGGACGGCCATCCGCGGCCGTAGGGCCCGCGGACCAATAGCGTGCCTGCCGGGCTGGCAGTGCGAGGTTCGTAGTGATCGGCGATCAACTCGACGCCGTCGCGCATCGGCACGCGCAAGCCCCGGCGTACCCGGTACTGGGTGGTGTGTGGCGGCAGCTTCAGCAGGGTGCTGACGGCGCGGCCGGCGTATTTCTTGACTCTGGAACGGAACGGCGATGCAGTGGCGGCGGCGGATACTGCGGTCACCTAACTAACCTTACGGATCGGCTGCGTCGTCGGCATCGACGGCCGCGGCTGGGTTGACTCTGCGCCTACGACGTCGGCTACTCGGACTTTCACGCCATAGGCGCAGAGTCAACGAAGATGTCAGTACTTGTAGTAGTTGCTCAGCTCGCGGCCGCGCTGCAGATTGGTCTGCAGGCAATCGACATCGTCGGCGGCGTAGATCGGTGAGTAGAACAGCGTCTGCAGGATGACGCCATAGCTGGTCTTGTACGCGATCCCGCAGGTGATCCACCAGCGGTCGTTCCAGTCGGTCGGCTTCATGATCCAGAACTGGGCCGCGCGGTGGCCGTTGATGTCGAGCTCGACCGCGTCGGGCGGCAGCGTTTCCTCGTAGGTGCGCCAGACGAACGCTTCGACGGCCATCTGATAGTTGCCGGCATCGTAGTGGCAGCGCAGGCCTTCCTCGGGCGTCGGCGGAGTGAAGGCCAGCCCGATCCGCTGGATCACGTCGATCGGGATGTCCTGACACGGATCGAAGGGCCTGGGGTTGACCGTTTCGACGACGGGCCACTTGATGGACGTGGTGACGTTGGTCATCGGGATATCGGTGGCGTCGACGCGCACAGGGCCGGCCGGGTTCGACTGCCACACCACGATCACCGCCGCGACCAGCGCACACAGCGCGGACAGCAGGCGAAGTTTGGCGACCATCCAACCCCCTTACCTTGGTCCGACCCTGCGGGGAGTGTAGCGGTCCGCCGCACGTGTCAGGACGAGAAATAGGAACATGTTCTAGTTGCCGAATCAGGGCCCACGCTAGCGCA
The DNA here is from genome assembly GCF_000328565.1 of Mycobacterium sp. JS623. Lineage (NCBI taxonomy): Bacteria > Bacillati > Actinomycetota > Actinomycetes > Mycobacteriales > Mycobacteriaceae > Mycobacterium > Mycobacterium sp. JS623. The sequence goes on from NC_019966.1 coordinate 2,450,634, forward strand.
AGTAGGGTGGTCGGTTGTGACACGAGACGGCCGCCGACCCACACTATGGGCGATCAGCGACCTACACACCGGTCACACCGGCAACAAGCCGATCACCGAGTCGCTGCATCCGTCGACGCCCGACGACTGGCTGATCGTCGCGGGGGACGTGGCAGAGCGGACCGACGAGGTCCACTGGTCGCTCGACCTGCTCCGCAAGCGCTTCGCCAAAGTCATCTGGGTGCCAGGCAACCACGAACTGTGGACCACCAACCGCGACCCCATGCAGATCTTCGGCAAGGCCCGTTACGACTACTTCGTCAACATGTGCGACGAGATGGGCATCGTCACCCCCGAACACCCTTTTCCGGTGTGGACCGAAGAGGGTGGCCCGGCGACCATCGTGCCGATGTTCCTGCTGTACGACTACTCGTTTCTTCCTCAGGGCGCGGCGACCAAAGCCGAGGGGCTGGCGATCGCCCGCGAGCGCAACGTCGTCGGCACGGATGAATTCCTGTTGTCGTCGGAGCCGTATGCCACCCGCGACGCGTGGTGTCGCGACCGGGTGTCCTACACCCGCAAGCGCCTCGAGGACCTCGACTGGATGGACCAGACGGTGCTGGTGAACCATTTCCCGCTGGTCCGCGAACCCTGCGACGCGATGTTTTACCCCGAGTTCTCACTGTGGTGCGGCACCACCGCCACCGCCGACTGGCACACCCGCTACAACGCGATCTGCTCGGTCTACGGCCATCTGCACATCCCGCGGACCACGTGGTACGACGGGGTGCGACACGAAGAGGTATCCGTCGGTTATCCGCGAGAATGGCGGCGCCGCAAGCCATATCGATGGTTGCGCCAGATACTGCCCGACCCGAAGTACGCGCCCGGCTATCTCAATGAGTTCGGCGGCCACTTCCAAATCACGCAGGAGATGCGCGACCACGCCGAGAAGGTGCAGGAGCGGGTCAAGGCCAGGCAGTCATGACCGCTGCTCCGCTGCTCGCGGTGGTGCTGCCAGAGGCCGAGGCGCTGGCGGCGGCCGAATTGTATAACGACCCACCGGGATTAGCGCCGCTGCCGGAAGAGGAGCCACTGATCGCGAAGTCGGTGGCCAAGCGGCGCAACGAGTTCATCACCGTGCGCCACTGCGCCCGGCAGGCCCTCGATGAACTCGGTGTGCCGTCGGTGCCGATCCTCAAGGGGGACAAGGGCGAGCCCTGCTGGCCCGACGGTGTCGTCGGCAGCCTCACCCATTGCACGGGTTTTCGCGGTGCGGCCGTCGCCAGGCGCGGTCAGGTGCGCTCGGTGGGCATCGACGCCGAACCGCACGACGTGCTGCCCAAGGGCGTGCTCGACGCGGTCAGCCTGCCGAAAGAGCGCGTCGAACTGCAACAGATGCCGCATGGTTTGCATTGGGACCGAATCCTGTTCTGCGCCAAGGAGGCGACGTATAAGGCGTGGTTTCCGTTGACGCACCGCTGGCTTGGTTTCGAAGATGCGCACATCACCTTCGGAGTCGACGGCAGCGGCACCGCGGGCACGTTCGAGTCACGCATTCTGATCGATCCGGCCGCCGAGTCAGGCCCGCCGCTGGAGACGTTGTCGGGACGCTGGTCGGTTCGCGACGGGCTGGCGCTGACGGCGATCGTCGTATGACCCACGCTGGAATTGTCGTAGTCGACAAACCGGCGGGCATGACGAGCCATGACGTCGTCGGCCGCTGCAGGCGCATCTTCGGCACCCGCAAGGTTGGCCACGCGGGCACACTCGACCCGATGGCCACCGGCGTGCTCGTCGTCGGGATAGAACGCGCCACCAAGATCCTCGGCCTGCTGACGACCACCGACAAGTCCTATTCCGCCACCATCCGGCTCGGCCAAACCACATCCACCGATGACGCCGAAGGTGAAGTCTTGCAATCGGTTTCGGCCAGCGCCGTCACCGACGATCAGATCGGTGACGCGGTCGGCGCGCTGCGCGGTGAGATCGCGCAGGTGCCGTCGGCGGTCAGCGCCGTCAAGGTCGGCGGCAAGCGCGCCTACAGACTGGTCCGCGAGGGCCAGACGGTCGAACTCGCGCCGCGCAACGTTCGCATCGAAAGGTTCGATGTGCTGGCCATCCGCCGGCACGACGAACTCATCGACGTCGACGTCGAAGTCGACTGCTCGAGCGGCACGTACATCCGCGCGCTGGCCCGCGACGTCGGCGATGCACTGAAAGTCGGCGGACATCTGACCGCGCTGCGGCGCACCAGAGTCGGCCGGTTCGGGCTCGATCAGGCTCGCATTCTCGATGACCTCGCCGAGCGGCCCCGCCTGAGCTATTCACTTGATGAAGCCTGCCTGCAATCGTTTCCGCGCCGCGATCTGACCGACGCCGAGGCCGAGGACACCCGGCACGGACGGCCGCTGGACGCCGCCGACATCGACGGCGTCTACGCTGCCACCGCACCCGATGGAAGAGTTATCGCGCTGCTGAAAGACCAAGCGTCACGGTCGAAGTCGGTTGTTGTGTTACGCCCTGCCACCCTGTAGTCGCATACTGGCTAAGTGGGAACGCCTTATAAACTTCTTCAGTTGGCCCTGGCCGTGTTCGGAGTGATCATGCTGCTGCTGTATCCACTTGCGTGGGTGTGGCCATCGGGCTGGGCATGGCATCACGGCCCCCCACACGATTCGGTGTATTTCATGATGATCGTCGGCATTTATGCGACACTCGGAGTGTTCCTGCTGAGCGCCGCGCGCAACCCCGCGACCCACCTCAGCGTGATCTGGTTTGCGGTGTGGTCCAGCGTCGTGCACGCCACGATCATGGCGGTGCAATCCCTCACCGGCGAGCACCAATTGGGCCATCTGTTCGGTGATGTTCCAGCACTTCTGCTGGTGGCCATCGTGCTGTCGGCGCTCGTGATGTCGGCCGGACTGAAGCAGCCGGAACCTGACCCAGCGGGATCGCGCTAGCCGACCACCCAGATCGCTTCTGCCGCAGGGCTTCCTAGGTCGACCGTGGTGCCGGGATCGTCCTCCCTGGCGTTGGCGGACTTGATGGCCACCGAGATCATGCCTGCGAAGTCGCGTCGGGCCAGCACATGCAGCCGTGAGTCCAAGCTGATGCCGACAGTGTCGAAGTACCGCAGCATCTCGGGGTCGGCGTCGGAGATGCGGGCCACGGTCCCGGACTCCCCGTTCTGGCAGACCGACAGCTGTCGCGCATCCGGGGTGGGCACCTGGCCGTCCTTGGCCGGGATCGGATCGCCGTGCGGGTCGCGGGTGGGGTGGCCTAGCTTGGCGTCGATCCGGTCGAGCATCCGGTCGGACACCGCATGCTCGAGCACCTCGGCCTCATCGTGCACCTCGTCCCAGCTGTAGCCCAGTTCGCGGACCAGGAACGTTTCCATCAGCCGATGCCTGCGCACCATGCCCAGCGCGGCGCGCCTGCCCGCCTCGGTCAGCGTCACGGCCCCGTACTTCTCGTGATCGACCAGACCCTGGTCGGCGAGCTTGCGGATGGACTCCGATGCTGTGGACGCCGACACGCCGATCCGCTCGGCGAGCAGCTTGGTGCTGACTTTCTCCAGCGACCACTCCTGGGCGGTCCAGATGACTTTGAGGTAGTCCTGGGCAACCGTGCTCAGGTCGCGAGGATTGCCTTCAGGACTCACAGTCAGAAAGTTTAGGCAATCTTCACCTGATCTGGTGGTCCAGCGAAGCCCTGCGCACCTCTGCGCCGTAGGCTGGCGGCTGTGCAGCGCTGGCGGGGGCAAGACGACATCCCGACGGACTGGGGTCGATGCGTCGTTACGATCGGCGTCTTCGACGGGGTGCATCGGGGACATCAGGAGCTGATCAGTCACGCCGTGAAGGCAGGCCGGACCCGCGGCGTGCCGTCGGTGCTGATGACGTTCGACCCGCACCCGATGGAGGTCGTGTTCCCTGGCAGCCATCCCGCACAGCTGACGACGCTGACCCGGCGCGCCGAACTCGTCGAGGAACTCGGCATCGACGTCTTTCTGGTAATGCCGTTCACCACCGACTTCATGAAGCTCACTCCGGAGCGCTACATCCACGAGCTGCTGGTCGAACACCTGCACGCCGTCGAGGTCGTGGTGGGGGAGAACTTCACCTTCGGCAAGAAGGCCGCGGGCAACGTCGACACGCTGCGCAGGGCGGGCGAGCGGTTCGGCTTTGCCGTGCAAGGCATGTCGCTGGTCAGTGAGCACCACCAGAACGAGGACATCACGTTCTCGTCTACCTACATCCGATCCTGCGTGGACGCGGGCGACATGGTCGCCGCGACCGAGGCGCTCGGCCGTCCGCACCGCGTCGAGGGCGTGGTGGTGCGCGGCGAGGGACGAGGCATGGTGCTGGGCTTTCCTACCGCAAACGTGGCGCCGCCGATGTACTCGGCGATCCCGGCCGACGGCGTCTACGCCGCCTGGTTCACCGTGCTGGGTCACGGCCCCATCACCGGCAGCGTCGTGCCCGGCGAGCGTTATCAGTCCGCGGTGTCGGTTGGCACCAACCCGACGTTCTCGGGGCGCACCCGCACCGTGGAAGCGTTCGTCCTCGACACCAGCGCGGACCTGTACGGCCAGCACGTCGCGGTCGATTTCGTCGCCCGCATCCGTGGCCAGGAGACGTTCGACCGGGTCGAGGACCTGGTGGCGACCATGGGCGACGACACCGAGCACGCCCGCACGATTCTTTCTGCGGGCTGAGGCACTGTTAGACTCCCTGCCGACCCGGCGTGTGCTGCAGTTCGCGGTGGCTACGCCTTAGAAGAATTAGTCGCGGACCTATTGATGGAGTTATTTCGTGGCGCTCACTGCCGAACAAAAGAAGGACATTCTGGGCCAGTACGGCCTGCATAACACCGACACCGGCTCCCCAGAAGCCCAGGTCGCGCTGCTGACCAAGCGCATCTCCGACCTGACCGAGCACCTCAAGGTGCACAAGCATGACCACCACTCGCGGCGCGGTCTGCTGTTGCTGGTCGGCCGTCGCCGCCGGCTGCTCAAGTACGTCGCCCAGGTGGACGTCGAGCGCTACCGCTCGCTGATCGAGCGGCTCGGCTTGCGCCGCTGAGCGGCTCATCGAGCTGACGTCGCTGACGCCCGAGCCCGGGTTATTCGGCCTCGTAGGAGGCCCAAGGTACGATGGCTTCGTTCGCCAGCCGGATCGGCTCGAACAAATCGGGTGCGGTTTCGCATATCCGCGAACCCGCTCCCGCGTCTCATATCGGGACCCGCCCTGATCGCGCGGTCTTCGGTAGTGGCTGCCGGGTAGCAATCCCGACAGCTTCGATCGATGGCCGTAGCCGCATCAAGGCCGGTGGTTCACACGCTGTGACGACGCGAAACAGCTAAACAGTGAAGACACTGAACCAAGAGAGGCCATACGGACGCACATGTCTGTAGTCGAAATTGAAGACGGCGTATACGAATCCACCGCCGTGATCGACAACGGGAGCTTCGGCACCCGCACCATCCGCTTCGAAACCGGTCGGCTCGCCCAGCAGGCCGCCGGCTCCGCCGTCGCTTACCTCGACGACGAGACGATGCTGCTGTCGGCGACCACCGCCAGCAAGAACCCGAAGGACCACTTCGACTTCTTCCCGTTGACCGTCGACGTGGAGGAGCGCATGTACGCCGCGGGGCGCATCCCCGGCTCGTTCTTCCGTCGTGAGGGTCGTCCCTCCACCGACGCGATCCTGACCTGCCGGCTGATCGACCGCCCGCTGCGCCCATCGTTCGTCGATGGCCTGCGCAACGAGATCCAGGTCGTGGTCACGGTCATGTCGCTCGATCCCCAAGAGCTCTACGACGTGGTGGCGATCAACGCCGCGTCGATGTCCACCCAGCTGGCCGGTCTGCCCTTCTCGGGCCCGATCGGCGGTGTGCGGGTCTCGCTGATTGACGGCACCTGGGTCGCTTTCCCGACCGTCGAGCAGGGCGAAAAGGCCGTGTTCGACATGGTCGTCGCCGGGCGTGTGCTCGACGACGGTGACGTCGCGATCATGATGGTCGAGGCCGAGGCGACGGAGAACGTCGTCGAGCTGGTTGCCGGCGGTGCCCAGGCACCAACGGAAACTGTTGTGGCAGAAGGCCTGGAGGCCGCCAAGCCGTTCATCAAGGCGCTCTGTGCGGCGCAGCAGGAGCTCGCCGATCGTGCGGCCAAGCCGACCGGCGAGTACCCGGTCTTCCCCGATTACGGCGATGACGTGTACTACTCGGTCGCATCGGTGGCCACCGACGAGCTGTCCAAGGCGCTGACCATCGCGGGCAAGAACGAGCGCGATGACCGCACCAACGAGATCAAGGCCGAGGTGCTCGAGCGGCTGGCCGAACAGTTCGCGGGTCGCGAGAAGGAAATCGGCGGCGCATTCCGGTCGCTGACCAAAAAGCTTGTGCGCCAGCGCATCCTGACTGATCACTTCCGCATCGACGGCCGCGGCGTCACCGACATTCGCGCGCTCTCTGCCGAGGTGGCCGTCGTACCGCGGGCGCACGGCAGCGCGCTGTTCGAGCGTGGCGAGACCCAGATCCTCGGTGTCACCACGTTGGACATGGTCAAGATGGCTCAGCAGATCGACTCGCTCGGGCCGGAAACCAGCAAGCGCTACATGCACCACTACAACTTCCCGCCGTATTCGACCGGTGAGACCGGCCGCGTGGGTTCGCCCAAGCGGCGCGAGATCGGCCACGGCGCGCTTGCCGAGCGGGCGCTGATGCCGGTGCTGCCCGGCATCGAAGAATTCCCGTACGCGATCCGCCAGGTGTCGGAGGCGTTGAGCTCCAACGGATCCACGTCGATGGGTTCGGTGTGCGCGTCGACCCTGTCGTTGCTGAATGCCGGTGTGCCCCTCAAGGCGCCGGTGGCGGGCATCGCAATGGGCTTGGTGTCGGACGATGTCGAGGTTGACGGCAACACCGAGCGGCGCTTCGTCACCCTCACCGACATCCTCGGCGCCGAGGATGCGTTCGGTGACATGGACTTCAAGTGCGCAGGCACTAAGGACTTCGTCACCGCGCTGCAGTTGGACACCAAGCTCGACGGCATCCCGTCGCAGGTGCTGGCCGGTGCGCTGTCGCAGGCCAAGGATGCCCGGCTGACCATCCTCGAGGTGATGGCCGAGGCCATCGACAGCCCCGACGAGATGAGTCCGTACGCGCCGCGGATCACCACGATCAAGGTCCCGATCGACAAGATCGGCGAGGTCATCGGGCCCAAGGGCAAGATGATCAACTCGATCACCGAGGAGACCGGCGCGCAGATCTCGATCGAAGACGACGGCACGGTGTTCGTCGGCGCCTCGGACGGCGCCTCGGCGCAGGCAGCGATCGACAAGATCAACGCGATCGCCAACCCGCAGCTGCCCAAGATCGGTGAGCGGTTCCTCGGAACCGTGGTCAAGACAACCGATTTCGGTGCATTCGTGTCGTTGCTGCCGGGCCGCGACGGCCTGGTGCACATCTCGAAGCTCGGCAAGGGCAAGCGGATCGCCAAGGTCGAAGACGTGGTCAAGGTCGGCGACAAGCTGCGCGTGGAGATCGCCGACATCGACAACCGCGGCAAGATCTCGCTGATACTGGTCTCCGAAGAGGACACCGCCGAACCCGCCGACGAGGCACCCGCTGACGCACCCGTCGATGCCGCAACCGCCAGCAGCTAGGTCCCGGGCACTGCATCGCGGCGCCCGCGCTGACGAAACGTCGGACGCGGTGCGCTGCACCACCTTGCCCGGTGGCCTGCGTGTCGTCACGGAATTCATCCCGTCGGTGCATTCGGCATCGGTGGGCGTATGGGTTGGGGTCGGATCGCGCGATGAGGGACACAGCGTGGCAGGCGCCGCGCACTTCCTCGAGCACCTGCTGTTCAAGTCGACTCCTACCCGCACTGCAGTCGAAATCGCGCAAGCGGTCGACGCTGTCGGCGGTGAGCTGAACGCGTTCACCGCCAGAGAGCACACCTGCTACTACGCGCACGTGCTCGACACGGACCTCGCGTTGGCCGTCGATCTGGTTGCCGACGTGGTGCTGCGCGGCCGCTGCGCCGCAGAAGATGTCGAAGTCGAACGTGACGTCGTGCTCGAGGAAATCGCGATGCGCGACGACGATCCAGAGGACACGCTCGGCGATGTATTCCTTTCGGCGATGTTCGGCGAGCACCCAGTGGGCCGTCCGGTGATCGGCAGCGTCGAGTCCATCTCGGCGATGACGCGCGCGCAGCTGCATTCTTTCCACCTCCGGCGCTACATCCCTGAGCGGATGGTGGTGGCCGTTGCGGGCAACGTCGACCACAACGAGGTGGTTTCGCTGGTACGAGAACACTTCGGGCCGAGGCTGATTCGCGGCCGACACCCGGTGGCACCGCGCAAGGGCACCGGCCGGGTCACCGGCAAGCCGACCCTGCGGCTTGTCCACCGTGACGCAGAGCAGACGCATCTGATGCTCGGGGTGCGCACTCCGGGACGACACTGGGAGCACCGATGGGCGCTGTCGGTGCTCAACACCGCGCTCGGCGGCGGCCTGAGTTCCCGGCTGTTCCAAGAGATTCGGGAAACGCGTGGCCTGGCGTACTCGGTGTACTCGACCATCGACACGTTCTCCGACAGCGGCGCGCTATCGATTTACGCGGGGTGTCAGCCCGAGCGGTTCGATGAAGTCGTCCGGGTGACCGCCGACGTGCTGGAGAAGGTGGCGCGCGACGGCATCACCGAGGCGGAATGCCGCATCGCCAAGGGTTCCATGCGCGGTGGGCTGGTGCTCGGGCTGGAGGATTCCGGCTCGCGGATGAACCGCATCGGCCGCAGCGAGCTCAACTACGGCGAGCACCGCAGCATCGCGCATACCCTCGGCAAGATAGACGCTGTCACCCTGGCGGAAGTCAACGCCGTCGCACGCCAATTGCTGACCCGGCCCTACGGTGCCGCAGTCCTTGGCCCGCAACGATCGAAAAGGTCGCTGCCACAGCCGCTTCGGGGTATCGCACGCTGACCCGTAGTCTGGAGCCGATGACTGGAGTGTCTAGGCGGCGCGCGCTGATCGGCGGATTGACGTTCGCGACCGCAGCCGCATTCGCGACCAAACCCGCGGCGGCGGATCCGGCGGCGCCAACGCCGCGGATTCAGAATCGCATCGCAGCGCTGGAGCGACGCTACGACGCATACGTCGGCCTGTTCGCCGTTGACGTCGACGACGGCCGCGCCATCTCGCACCGCGGCCAGGAAGCGTTCGCCATGTGCTCGACGTTCAAGGGCTACGCGTCGGCACGGGTGCTCCAGATGGTCGAACAAGGTCAGCTGACGTTGGACCAGCGAGTGTTCGTCGACCCCGCAGCAACCGTCGCTAACTCGCCGAGGACGGCGCCGCGCGCCGGCGGCGACATGACGCTCGACGAACTGTGCCAGGCCGCGCTGCGGGTCAGCGACAACACCGCGGGCAACCTGCTGTTGCAAACCATCGGCGGGCCGCCCGCCATCACCGCGTTCGCCCGAAGCATCGGCGATCCGAGCACAAGGCTGGATCGCTGGGAGACCGAACTGAACTCGGCGATCGCCGGAGACCCGCGCGACACCAGCACGCCAGAGGCACTCGGCGGCGGGTATCGCAATCTGCTCACCGGTGACGCGCTCGCCCCGCCACAGCGCCAGCAGCTCGAGGACTGGATGCGCGCGAATGAGACGTCGAGCATGCGGTCCGGCCTGCCACCGCAATGGACGACAGCCGACAAAACAGGCAGCGGCGCCTACGGCAGCACCAACGACGTCGGCATCGCCTACGGCCCCGACGGTCAGCGAGTGCTGCTTGCGCTGATGACACGTTCGCAGGTCAACGACCCAAAGGCCCAGAATCAGCGGGCGCTGATCGGCGAACTCACCGCGCTGCTCGTACCCGAACTCTCGTCGTAGGCGCACTGCGAGGGAAACACCCGATTCCTCGGCGGCCCTTCTGCAATACCTTTTGCCCAGAAGACGAGCCGCGCCTGCGTAGCGGACCGGCGAGGGGACGGAGCAGTAGACGTGGCGATCGAGACGATAGCGATTCATCACGCGACGGACGTCGGCACGGGTGCGGTCGCGGTCGTCGACGAACATGACGCGATCCACGCGGCGGTCGAGTTGTGGTGCAGCAAGGCCCAGCCGAGCATTCCGTTGGCGGGTACCTACTTCTCGGCCGAAGAGTTCCTCGTCGAGCATCCTTCGCCCTTCGTGTCAGAGGTGGGTCCGATCGTGCTGGAATTGCAGCAGCGCAACGGGGTCGACTTCACCGGTTTGGACCGCATCGTCTCGCGCGGGCACCGCGTAATCGTCTACTCGCACATCGCAACTGACGAAGTGGTCTTGACCGCGCTGAATCGCGGCGCTGTCACCTACTTGACGAAATCCGAAAGTAAGGATCATTTGATCGACGCGATCCGGGCGGCGGGAACCGACACGCCCTACGTCGGACCGCGAATGGCCTTGGCGATGCTCAACGACAGCACGATTGGCCGCGCGAACCTCGCCCCGCGGGAGAAGGAGGTGCTGATCGCTTGGTTTCGTACCGAGAGCAAGGATGTCGTTGCGCGCCAACTGCAGATCGCACCGACAACCGTTCGCACTCACCTTCAGCGCGTCCGCGCCAAATACGCCGCGGTGGGACGACCCGCCCCCACCAAGGCGGCACTGGTGGCCCGTGCCATTCAGGATGGCATCGTCAACGTCGATGACATCTAGCCGTGCGACCCTGAATACCCTTGCAGTGAAGCCACGCGATACTCGGAATCTGTCGACGCGTAATCCGGCGCACATCGGCAATCCGTAGTCACTTGTGCTGCGCGGTTACCGAGCCAGCGGAGTGCCGACCAGTCTCGATGCCGACGTCGGCGGCGCCGTACAATATTTGCCATAGCAATTAGGTCTTTATCCATTCAACGAAATGCGGGTCAGCGGTCTCCGCAATGGCTGTCATTCACGAGGCGCCGAATGTCATGGGGTTCGAGGAGCGACCGGTTTATGCCGTGCGGGTGAATTTCTGGCCGTAGCCGCCCGCCACGCACCGAGATCGTCGATTTGAGCAACATCACTGAGCCTCGGCGACCTGGTCGCCCGGCAACCCCTCGCGGCCGGGCGACCGGTCTCCCGTGGCACCTGAGGCGCTGGCTCTTCGTGAGCCGTGGCGGCGGTCAGATGCCCTGCTTTTCCTTCTCTGCCGTGGGATTTTACCCCCGGCGCTGTTCCTGCGTGCTAAGACCGTATGCCCTCTGGCGTCAGATTCACACGAGTAGTGCAGTTTTGGTTCGACATCGTGTCGACTTCTCAGCCGCCGGAGGCAGCAAATACCCACCGAACGTCAGTAATGTCATCATGATCGCCCCGCGTCGGCATGATGACGTGGCAAACTGCAGGATTTATTCCCAATAGTGGGATCGAAATCCCGGAATTGGGATGATCCAGCCGAATGCGAGACGGCCGCGAAATTATCGTGCAGAGCAATTTGCTGAATGTGCACGATTCGGACCGTCACCTGGTTCATCCTGTCTCCTCTTGGTACAGGAGATGACGCTATGGCAATCCGCGGGCGTGGGAATCGGGCGATTCCCTACGGTTGTCGCCGGCGATCCCCATACAGCAGCAAACCCGGGCACCGCTCAATTGCGGCGCGCCGGGTTCGCGGGGGTGGTAAGCGTTAGGCCAGGACAGCTGCTGGGTCCGTGAACGGAATGTCGAGGTCGGTGGCCACCTGCTCGGAGAGCAGCGCCCCTTCGTGCGTAGAGAGGCCCTTGGCAAGCGCTGCATCGGCCTGGCAGGCGGCCTGCCAGCCCTTGTCGGCCAGCTTCAGCACATACGGCATCGTGGCGTTGGTCAGCGCATAGGTCGACGTGCGAGGCACTGCGCCCGGCATGTTGGCCACGCAGTAGAAAAGCGTGTCGTGCACGGCGAACGTCGGTTCGTCGTGGGTGGTGGGCCGTGAATCCTCGAAGCAGCCGCCCTGGTCGATGGCGATGTCGACCAGCACCGCGCCCGACTTCATCTGCGCGACAGTCGAATTCGTCACCAGCTTGGGTGCCTTGGCGCCGGGTACCAGAACTGCGCCGATCACCAGGTCGGCTTGCTTGACCGCATCTTCCAGATCGAGGCTCGACGAGTAGCGGGTCTCGATGGCGCCGCCGTACTCGGCGTCGATCTTGCGCAGTGTGTTGACGTTGAGGTCGAACACGGTGACGTGCGCGCCCATACCCCATGCCACGGCGGCGGCGTTGTCGCCGGCCATGCCACCGCCGATGACCACGACCTTGGCCGGGGCGACGCCGGGGACGCCGCCCATCAGGACGCCGCGACCGCCCTGGGTGCGCATCAGGTGGTAGGCGCCGACCTGAGCCGAAAGTCGGCCGGCGACCTCACTCATCGGTGCGAGCAGCGGCAGGGCACCGTCGGCGGTCTGCACCGTTTCGTAGGCGATCGACGTGGTGCCGGATGCGAGCAGAGCGTCGGTGCACGGCCTGGACGCCGCCAGATGCAAGTAGGTGAACAAGGTCTGGCCCTTGCGCAGCCGGGAGTACTCGGCCTCGATCGGCTCCTTGACCTTGAGTAGCAGGTCGGCTTCTTCCCACACCTGGTCGGCGCTGGTGATCAGCTGCGCGCCCGCCCGCTTGAAGTCGGCATCGGTGATGGCCGAACCTTCACCGGCGCCCGACTGGATGATCACCTCGTGGCCGCGGTGAACCAGCTCGGCGACACCAGCGGGGGTGATGGCGACGCGGTATTCGTTGTTCTTGATCTCGGTCGGGATTCCGACGCGCATGACGGCTCCTAAAAGACGTGTTTACTACCCAAAGTGTGAAGAACTTTCGGTGTAATGGCAATCACTCCGAAGACACCACGGTAGACTGAGGATATGCCCGAAGGATTGACGAAAACCGTGGCGGCCCCGGTGCGGTCGTCGAAGGATGTTCGGCCGGTCGAGATCGACGACGTCGACCGCCGCATCCTGACCGCACTGCATGCCGATGCGCGGGTGTCCAACAGCGCGCTGGCCGATCTGATCGGCATCGCCCCGTCGACGTGTCACGGCAGGGTGCGTCGACTGCAGGAGGTCGGCGTGATTCGTGGCTTTTACGCCGACATCGATCCCGCCGCTATCGGACTCACGCTGCAAGCGATGATCTCGGTGAGCCTGCAATCCAACGCCCGCGGCAAGATTCGCAACTTCATACAGCAAATCCGCTCCCGACCGCAGGTGATGGATGTGTACTTCCTCGCGGGCGCGGACGACTTCATCCTTCATGTCGCCGCACGTGACACCGACGACCTTCGCGCGTTCGTGGTGGAAAACCTCAACGCCGATGCCGACGTGGCCGGCACGCAGACGTCGCTGATCTTCGAACATCTCCGCGGGGCGTCACCGCTCTAGGGCCGACCGCTAGTTCAGCCGGGACCCGACGCCGTCCCCCAGCCACCGAAGCTAGGGTGGGCCCATGCGAGTCGGAGTACTTGGCGCCAAAGGCAAGGTCGGCGCGACTATGGTTGCAGCGGTCGAGGCCGCTGACGATCTCACCTTCACTAGCGGGGTCGACGCGGGCGATCCGTTGAGCCTGTTCTCTGACAGCCAGACCGAGGTCGTCATCGACTTCACACACCCCGACGTCGTGATGGACAACTTGAAGTTCCTGATCGACAACGGAATTCACGCCGTGGTCGGCACCACCGGATTCACCGACGAACGTCTGAGCCAGGTCAACAGTTGGCTCAAAGACAAGTCCGACGTTGCGGTGCTCATCGCCCCGAACTTCGCCATCGGCGCGGTGCTGTCAATGCATTTCGCCCAGCAGGCGGCCCGCTTCTTCGAGTCTGCTGAAGTCATCGAACTGCACCACCCGCAGAAGGCCGATGCGCCGTCGGGTACGGCGGGCCGCACCGCCCGCCTCATCGCGCAGGCGCGAAAAGGCCTGCCGCCCAACCCGGACGCGACCAGTACCGGCATCGACGGCGCGCGCGGCGCCGATGTCGACGGCATCCCGGTCCACTCCGTGCGGCTCGCCGGGCTGGTGGCTCATCAGGAAGTGCTCTTCGGTACGCAAGGGGAGACCCTGACGATCCGGCACGACAGCCTGGACCGCACCTCGTTCGTGCCGGGTGTGCTGCTGGCCGTGCGAGCGGTCGGCGAACACCCCGGCCTCACAGTCGGTCTCGAGCCCTTCCTCGACCTGACGTGAAATCCGACGGGGCCCGCGCACTGCGTATCCAGCTGGTGATCGGCTTCATGTGCGTGGCCCTGATCGTCTATTTCGTCATGCTCGGCCGCATCGCGATGGCGTTCATCACCTCCGGCCGGGCCGCCGCCATCGGCCTCGGCCTTGCGCTGATGGGCCTGCCGTTGATCGGGATCTGGGTGATGGTCAGCACGTTGAGAGCAGGCCTCGCCCATCAGCGGCTGGCCCGCCTTGCCAAGGAAGAAGGGATGGAGCTCGACGTCAGTTCCTTGCCGCGGATGCCCTCTGGTCGGATCGAACGCGACGCCGCCGACGCGCTGTTCGCGACCGTCCGCGACGAGCTGGAAGCCGATCCCGATAACTGGCGGCGGTGGTACCGGCTGGCCCGCGCCTACGACTATGCGGGCGACCGCGGCCGCGCCCGCGAGACGATGCGCAGGGCCGTGGACATGCAGGAGCACGAATGACCAAGACGCTGCTGATCGTCCACCACACTCCGTCGCCGTTCATGCAGGAGATGTTCGAGGCGGTGCTGGCCGGCGCCACCGACCCGGAGATCGAGGGCGTCGAAGTGGTGCGGCGTCCCGCTCTCACCGTTTCACCGACCGACGTGCTGGAGGCTGACGGTTATCTGCTGGGCTCCCCGGCGAACCTCGGTTACATGAGCGGAGCGCTCAAGCACGCTTTCGATGTCTGTTACTACCCATGCCTCGACGCGACGCGGGGGCGACCGTTCGGCCTGTACCTGCACGGCAACGAGGGCACCGAGGGGGCGGAAACGGGCGTCACCGCGATCACGACCGGGCTAGGTTGGGTGAAAGCCGCTGAGTACGTGGTGGTGTCGGGCAAGCCGAGCAAGGACGACCTTGAATCCTGTTGGGAACTCGGCGCCACCGTCGCCGCTCAGCTGATGGAGTGACCGGGGGACCCGATGCTGAATTGGCTCGCGCTTGTCATGGCGACAATTCTGATGATGGTCCTGCACACCTGGCGGTATCGTCAGTGAGCCAGCGTCCATGATGCCGGCACGTCCGGTTAATTCTCTGGTCAGGCAGACAACTTTCGGTTAGGCATGATCGATGGGGGACAACGCCGTACACACCAAGCGCCGCGCGATGGGCGCTTGCGACATCGCGCAGGCTGCGCTATTCGCCGACATCCTGTCCGCCGAAGTCGCGACACTGCGTGCCCAGGTACGCAAGGCGGAGAAACAGTGGGATGACCGACGCGGCCGCAGCCACCAGGATGTCGATACGCCGGCTCGGCTGCTGCGGTTGCGGGAGCAACTCGATGAGGCAAAGCGGCTGTCCGCGCGGCTGCGGAAACTGTCCACGCAATAATGTGACCCTATGCGAACGGCTTTTCAAGAGCAGCTACATGCCCTGACCGCCGATATCGCCGAACTCTGCGGGTTGGCCGGAGCGGCGATGGAGCGCGCTACCCAGGCCCTGCTGCAGGCGGACCTCGTGCTGGCCGAAGAGGTGCTCGCCGACCACGAGGCGTTCACGTTACGGATCAAGAAGACCGAAGAGGCGGCGATCACGCTTCTCGCCCTGCAGGCCCCGGTTGCGGGCGATCTGCGCCTCGTCATCAGTTCGCTGTCAAACCTCGCCGATGTCGATCGGATGGGGGCCCTTGCGCTGCACGTCGCCAAGCTCACCCGCCGCCGCCACCCCTCCAAAGCGTTGCCCGAGGAGGTCAACGGCTACTTCACCGAAATGGGTCGGATCGCCGTCGACATCGGTAACGGCGTCAAAGACGTTGTGGAGTCCGGCGATCCAGACCGAGCGGCACAACTCGATGATGACGATGACGACATGGACAATCTGCACCGGCACCTGTTTTCGGTGCTGATGGACCGGGAGTGGAAACACGGTGTCGCCGCCGCGGTCGACGTGACCTTGCTTAGCCGCTACTACGAACGGTTCGCCGACCACGCCGTCGCGATCGGGCGCCGGGTCATCTTCCAGGCCACCGGCCGGCCGACGGAATGACGGAGGGAACATGCCCGGTATCGCTGAAATCGCTTTGGGCGCAGCACCGATCGCAGGGGGCGCCTTGTTGGGTGTGGCCGCCGGTAATCTGAGGCCGCCGGACATCCGCGGAATGATCGCCAAGGACATGGACTTGCTCGAGCGGATTCCCGACGATCGGGCCGAATTGAAGGCCCGGCTGAAGGCCAGCATCGATCGGCGGATCGACGATCTCGTCAAGGCGGACGAGCGTAGCCGCGAACTCCGAATCGCCGCGATGTCGTACACCGGAAATTGGCGCGACATTGTGGTGTTCTTATGCGCCATCCTATTCACGATTGTCTGGTGGAATGTCAGCCACAGCCGAGCCAACTGGCTGGTGATGTTCATCGTGATGATCGTCGTGTCCGTGGTCGCAGGCGTCTACGCGGGGCGCGGGCTACTGCGGGCGTTCGGCAAATTCATGCACCGAAACGGCACTAACGAATAACGTCGACCCGCGGCTGGGTTACCCCAAACGCCAACTGCAGCAATCGATTTCCCTCGCGAATGACTTCCTCCGCGACATCGAGACGACGGTACGGCTGAACCCGTAGGCTCGTCTCCTCGCCTTTTCCGACGAGTTCCCATGTGCCCGAGACGAATCCGTCGACCAGCACCGTGCCGGGGAACACCCCGTTCTTGCCTGCGAACAATCGCTTGCGGTGATCGTCCGAGATCACCCGCGTGCGATCGGCGTGTGAAAGCAAGATGTTGTCGAATGGGGCGACGAGTCGCACCGGTGCCGGTACGTCAGGATCGGGCCGTGGCGCATTTGGGACGTCATAAAGAGTCTGTCCGCCTTCGCTTTTCAGTTGGACCACCTTCATCCGCTCGAGAACCTCACCCAGCCGGGTGAGGCCGCTCCACGTCTGCACGTCAGCGGCGCTCGCTGGGCCGAAAGCCGCCAGATACCGCATCAACAGGTCGTCAATCGTCGGGAGCTTGCCTCGCGGCTTCCCAAGCCAGGCGGTCGCGGTGGTCAGCCGGACCTGCCCGCTGCGTTGCCACAACGCCCGCGGCGGAACCTGTACCAACGGCAACTTGCTACGAGCGGCTTCCGCCAGCGACCCGGGTGGTGTGTCCGGCCACTTTTCGGCGAGCCGGGCTCCCACCTCGCCGGGCGTCAGCTGCTCGGCATCCAGAAGCCGTTCCGCCGCGTCGACGACCGCCGAAAGATCGACCGCCGCCAGCGCCTTGCCGTGTGTGGTGTTGCCGCGCAGCATCCGATCCAGTGCAGGCTGGACCAACGGGCGCAGCCGGTGACAGTCCTTCGCGGTGACGAGGTGGATGGTGCCGCGCATCAGCACGATCCGAACGGCCTTTCGCGTGGTGAGCAGGTCGGACAGCTGCTCGCCGGTGAAGCCGTCCAGTCGGCTCCACAACCCGTAGTAGGGCGCGAACGGCGCCTGCGCCTGCATGCCGACCAAGTGCTCGATCGCGTCCAGCGCGCCCATCGATGAGCGCTGCAACAGCATTTGACGAGCGAGTGTGGCTCGGTTCAGCGCCCGCCGCGAAACCCTCAATTCGGCAGTGCGGACCCGAATAGCTCCTGCAACGCGATCCAGTGCCGCTCGGCGGCGTCTTCGTCATACGGCGGGTTATCGGGCACCGCGAAACCGTGCGCAGCGGGGTAGAACTCGACTGTGTGCGTGACGTTCGCGGCGGTCAGAGCCTTGTCCAGGGTCTCGGCCTGCTCGGGGGTGAACGAGCCGTCGTTCTCGGCGCCCGCGACGTAAACCGTCGCCTTCATCTGGTCGGCGAGCAGATGCGGGCTGGCCGCGTCGTCGGTGACCAGGCCGCCGCCGTGAAACGATCCCGCGGCCGCCACCCGGTCGGGCACTCGGCCTGCGACGATGACCGACGTCCGGCCGCCCATGCAATAGCCGCAGACGCCGAATGCGTCACCCTTGACCTCGGGCCGCGACGCGAGGAAGTCGAAGAACGCCGTCGCGTCCGAGGCGATCATGTCGGGCGTGACGCTGCCGACCATCGTCATCAGGCGCTTGCGCTGCTCGGGGTCGCCGAACACGGTCTGCATGTCGAACGGCTCCCAGTCGCCGCTGCGGTAGTACACGTCGGGCAGCAACACGGCGTGGCCGAAGCCGGCCAGCCTGGCCGCCATCTCCTGGAACGTCTGCCGGACACCGCCGGCGTCGGGGTACATCACGACCGCCGACCAGGGGCCGGTGCCGTTGGGGGTGTGCAGGGTCACGGGACAGGTGCCGTCGGGCGTGGTGACGGTCGCGGAGATACTCGGCATGGCATCCGTTGTACTCGTCGTCTCCGGACGTAAGCTGAGCGGCGTGCCGATAGCAACGCCGTATGAGGATCTGCTGCGGTTGGTGCTCGACAGCGGTACGCCGAAATCGGACCGCACCGGCACCGGCACCCGCAGCCTGTTCGGCCACCAGATGCGCTACGACCTGACCGCCGGCTTCCCGCTGATCACCACCAAAAAGGTGCATACCAAATCGGTGATCTACGAGCTGCTGTGGTTTCTGCGCGGCGACTCCAACGTGCGGTGGCTGCAGGAGCGTGGCGTCTCGATCTGGGACGAATGGGCTTCGGAGACAGGCGATCTGGGCCCGGTCTACGGTGTGCAGTGGCGGTCGTGGCCCACGCCGTCGGGTGAGCACATCGATCAGATCAGTGCGGCGCTCGAGCTGCTGAAGACCGATCCCGACTCGCGACGCAACATCGTCTCGGCCTGGAACGTCGGCGAGATCCCGCAGATGGCGTTGCCGCCCTGCCACGCGTTCTTCCAGTTCTATGTCGCCGACGGACGGCTGTCGTGTCAGCTGTATCAGCGCAGCGCCGATCTGTTCCTCGGCGTGCCGTTCAACATCGCCAGCTACGCGCTACTCACCCACATGATGGCCGCGCAGGCGGGGCTAGGAGTCGGCGACTTCATCTGGACCGGCGGTGACTGCCACATCTACGACAACCACGTCGAGCAGGTCACCGAGCAGCTATCGCGCAACCCCCGGCCATATCCGAAACTGGTTCTGGCGCCGCGTGATTCGATCTTCGACTACATCTTTGACGACGTCGCCATCGTCAACTACGATCCGCATCCGGCGATCAAGGCCCCCGTCGCCGTATGAGTCCTGCTTGCAGTGCCGAACGTCGATGACGACTGTCGGCCTGATCTGGGCCCAGTCCACCTCTGGTGTCATCGGCCGCGACGGCGGCATCCCCTGGCGGCTGCCCGAGGACCAGGCGCGCTTCAAAGACCTCACCATGGGCCACACCGTCGTGATGGGCAGGCTGACGTGGGAATCGCTGCCAGCCAAGGTGCGGCCACTGCCGGGGCGCCGAAACGTCGTCGTCACGCGGCAGGCCGGTTACCCGGCCGAGGGCGCTCAGGTCGTCCCGTCATTCGACGACGCGCTCACCGGCGACGACACGTGGGTGATCGGCGGCGCGCAGATTTACGCGCTGGCACTGCCGATTGCGACGCGGTGTGAAGTCACCGAGGTCGAGATCGACTTGCGGCGGCAAGACACCGATGCAGTCGCGCCGGTGCTCGACGAAAGCTGGCTCGGGACCAGTGGAGACTGGCTCACCAGCAGCTCCGGGTTGCGTTATCGGTTCGACAGCTATTTGAGGCAACGCCGGTAAGGCGCTTGTCGGTGGTGTGCTGCACGATGACGAGATGCCGCCGACTCTGACGGGCGCCCAGGCGCGCCGCATCGCTGTCGCCGCGCAGGGGTTCGCGGAGCCGAAGCCACGGGGCCCAGTCACCCGTGCACACCTGCGGCGGCTCATGGCGCGCATTCAGGTGCTGCAGCTGGATTCGGTGTCGGTGGCAGTGCGCGCCCACTATGCGCCGGTGTTCAGCCGGCTCGGCCCGTACGACCGCGATGTGCTGGATCGTGCCGCGTGGAGCCACTCGGCGCGCTCACCGCGGCTGCTGGTCGAGTACTGGGCGCACGAAGCCGCCTTGATGGCGGTCGACGACTGGCCGTTGCTGCGCTGGCGGATGCGTGAGTACACCCGCGGCCGGTGGGGAAACGTCAAGAAGAATCCGCGGCTCGCCGACGACATCATCGCCGCGGTGAAGGAACTCGGGCCGTCGACTGCCGGCCAGATTGAGGCGCATATAGGCGCCGAACAGCGTGGCCGCAAGGGGCCGTGGTGGGATCGCAGTGACACCAAGTGGGTGACCGAGGCGCTGTTCGCCTCCGGAGTGCTGACGACCGAGACGCGTGTCGGGTTCGCTCGCCACTACGACCTTGTCGAGAACGTGCTGCCACCCGAAGTGTTGGCCCGAGAAGTTGATGAGGAGAAAGCAGTCCGCGAGCTCACGCTAAGGGCGGCCGCGGCGCTCGGTGTCGGAACGGAGGCCTATATCCGCGACTATTTCCGGTTGTCTCCGAATCGGTCGAAGCCCGCGATCGCCAAGCTCGTGGCGGACGGGGAGTTGGAGCCGGTCGAGGTCGTCGGCTGGACAGCGCCTGCGTATTTGCCTGCGGGCCAAACCATTCCGCGACGAGATCGCGGCACGGCGCTGTTGTGCCCGTTCGATCCGTTGATCTTCTTTCGGCCACGGGTGGAGCGGCTGTTCGATTTCCACTACCGCATCGAAATCTATGTGCCAAAGCCCAAGCGCCAATTCGGTTACTACGTATGGCCTTTCCTGCTCGACGGACAACTCGTCGGCCGCGTCGACCTCAAGGCGGAGCGCACCGAGGACAGGCTGCATGTCGTGGGGGCGTTCTCCGAGGATGGGCAAGACAAGTCGCGGGTTGCCGCCTCCATGGTTGAAGAATTACGCACGATGGCGAATTGGCTTGGGCTATCCGACGTCACGATTGGGAAGAACGGGGAGCTGACTAAGGATCTGAGGCGGCTGACCAGCTAGAGGACTGTTCAGAGGGTTCGTCAGGAATTGTGATATGCGGCGCGGCAGGGGTCGGCAAGAATCGCGTCGCCCGCGAGAGCTGGTCGCGGCGGTCACGGCCAACCGCGAGGAGCTCGCCGCGTCGTTGCCCAAACGCATGCCGCCCCAAGCTAACCCTGGTTCTGAACCGCCGGCGTAATGCCTTCGCCACGCACCGTGCGCTCGTCGCTAAGGTCCGGCACGCCGCGGCCGCGCACCTTGTTGACGATGAACACCACCGTGCCGACGGCCAGCCACACGAGGCCGCCGATCTTCGCGAGGTAATCCGCGTTGAACAGCACGTACCCGATGATCAGAAAGCCGAGCGTCGGCACTACGAGGTGCAGCAGGTAGTTCTTCGACTTCTTGCGCCCGATGTAATACCAGACGACCGACACGTGCAACAGGCAGAAGGCAAACAGCGCACCGAAATTCACCAGCGACGAGATCAACGCGATCTGGCCGACGAAGAACAGCACGAGCACCACGCTGATTGCGCTGACCACCAGGATCGCGGCCATCGGCACCTGACGGGAGCTGACCTTCGACAGGAAGCTTGGCAGCTGGCGGTCACGGCTCATCGAGTACAGCAGCCGGCTGGTCGCGGCCTGCGCGGCCATCGCGTTGGCGAAACCGACGGCCAGCACGTTGACGACGAAGAACGCATTCATCCAGCCGGTGCTCGACGCAGCCTCGACCAGTTTGAAGAACGCGTTGCCTGCCTCGTCGTCGCTGAACGACTCACGCCCACCTGCCAGCAGGCTGGCCAGCCACGTCTGACCGATGAACAGGAACGCCACGATGAACAGCGCCCCGATCATCGCCTTGCCCGCCGGGTTCTTCTCGCCGGTGGACTCCTCGGCGAGCGTCGAAATGCCGTCAAAGCCAAGGAAACTCAGGACCGCGATCGACAACGCTGCGGCAATCAACGGCGCACTGACGGTGTCGGGGTTCCAGATCGGCGTGGTGCTCCAGTGCACGTTGGGCAGCGAGTTGCCGTTGATGGCACGCACCGCGATCACCACGAAGATCGCCAAGAAGACCAGTTCGAGCGCCAGGAACAGCCGGTTGGCGATCTTCAGCGAGTCGACACCGAGCAAGTTGATCACGGTGTTGACGGCGACGAATACCAGCGCCCACATCCATCTCGGCGTGCCGGGGAACAACCCGATCATCGATTCAGCGGCCAACACGTACAGCAGCGTCGGGATCAGCAGGTAGTCCAGCAGGATGGCCCAGCCAGCGAAAAAGCCTGCGCCGGGATGGATTCCGCGGCCGACATACGAGAAGACCGAGCCTGCCAGCGGGAAGGATTTCGCCATCTGCGCGTACGCCATCGCCGTGAACACCATGGCGACCAAGCCGATGAGATAGACCAGCGGCACCATGCCCCCGGCACTGTTGTACACAACGCCGAAGATCGTCCAAGGCGCGATCGGCACCATGAAGATCAGCCCGTAGACGAGCAGGTCGACGGTTGCCACCGAGCGGTGCAATTCCTGCTTGTAGCCGAAGGATTCGAGCGTGCGCTGACCGTCCATGAGCGTCCTATCGAGATTGGAGGGGTGGCTAGACGCGGGCTACTGCGTCGTGGTTGGCGAGGAAGTCGGCGACGACAGCGCGAAACTCCTCGGGCTTTTCGAGATGCGAGCAGTGGCTGGTGTCGGGAAATACGTGGCTGACTGCGCCGGCGATGTGATCGACGTAGGGCTGCCAGGCCGCGGGGGTCGCCTCGTCGAACTCACCGGCGATCACCAACGTCGGCGCCGTGACCTTGGACAGTCGGTCGATGATGCTCCAGCCACGCAGTGTGCCCCAGACGTAGAACTCGTTGGGGCCGTTCATGGTGTGGTAAACCGTCGGCTCCGCCTCCATCTGCGTGATGGTGTCGATCAGATCCTGCGGCATGGGTTCGACCCGGCACAGGTGGCGGCGGTAAAACTCGTTGGTCGCCTCCAGGTACTCGGGATCGGTGACGGTATCCGCCTTCTCGTGACGGTCCAACGCGGCCTGCGTTTCCGAGGGCAGCTGTGCGCGCAACTCCGCGCAGCCGGCCATCCAAAGCTCCATCGAGGCGGGGGAGTTGCAGATCGACACAGAGGCGAGCCCGGGCGGCTGCCGCACCGCGATCTCTGCGCTGAGCATGCCGCCCCACGACTGGCCGAGAAGGTGGTACTCGTCGATGCCCAGCGCTTCGCGCACGGTATGGAACTCGTCGACGAACAGTTCGGGGGTCCAGAAATCAGCTGGGGCGTCCGGCAGGTGGGTGCTGTTGCCGCAGCCGATCTGGTCGTAATGGATGACTGTGCGGCCGGTCTCCGCTGCGAGCTCAGCGATGTTTCGCACGTAGTTGTGCGCCATGCCCGGGCCGCCATGCAGGACGAACAGGGGAAGGGCACCGCTGCGCGCGTCGTCGGGCGCGGTGATCTGCACCCAGGTTTCGTGGCCACGGAACGGCACCGGCCTGGTCGTAGAAGTCATGGCGCTCAGAATGAACCCGTAAAGGTCTCATGACAAGACCATTGACCGAGATTTAACATTTTGGGCATGGCGCACAACGGTGCACCCGCTTCGCCGGGGCTGCTGCACCAGCAGTTAGACACCTCGTCCCGGGTGGACGAGATCACCGACCGGCTGGTCACCGCGATCGCGATCGGTGAGTACCTGCCCGGTGCGCGGCTGCCGGTCGAACGCGATCTCGCCGCCTCGCTGGGGGCGGGCCGCATGACGGTGCGGGCTGCGCTGGCGCGGCTCGTTGAGCGGGGCCTGCTGGAAACGCGCCGGGGCCGCGGCGGCGGATCGTATGTGCTCGACCAGTGGCCGGAGTCGTCCACCGATGTGGTGGGCCGCACGCTGCGGGGGCGGCTCGACGACCTGCGCGACCGCTGCGACGCGCTTTGCCGACTGCAGGGCACGGTTTGTCGCGCCGCCGCCGAATCCCGATCCGACGACGACGTATCTGTATTGCGAGCGAGATTCGAGGCGTACCGAACAGCCGAGAGCGGCCTGGAAGCGCAGCAGGCCGACAGTCGATTTCACCTCGCGATCATGGACGCCGCCCACAACGACGTCCTCAAGCAGCTCCTGCTCGATCTCAAGGCAACGGTGAGCATCGGCTCACCCGCCCACCTGTGGGGTGAACCAACGACCATGCGCACCATGGAATTACGTGCTCTCCATGAACACGAGCAGTTGGTGCAGGCGATCGCCGACGGCCGAGGGGACGACGCCGACGAGCTGGCGCGCCACCACGGCGCGATCGACTTCGAGCTCATCACCACGGCCATGCGCCGCGCCGGCGCGCTGACCGACTGAATCCACCTCGGCAAAGGCCACGTTAGGGTGTGCCCGTGGCTGAGACCGCGCCGCTGCGCGTGCAACTGATCGCCAAGACCGAGTTCTTGGCGCCGCCGGACGTGCCGTGGAGCACCGACGCCGACGGCGGCCCTGCGCTGGTGGAGTTCGCCGGACGCGCGTGCTATCAGAGCTGGTCGAAGCCGAATCCGAAGACGGCGACGAACGCCGCGTACCTGCGTCACATCATCGATGTCGGCCACTTCTCGGTGCTCGAACACGCATCGGTGACCTTCTACATCACCGGCATCTCGCGGTCGTGCACGCACGAGCTGATCCGTCATCGCCACTTCTCATATTCACAGCTGTCGCAGCGGTTTGTGCCTGAGCACGATGCGCAGGTGGTAGTGCCACCCGGCATGGAGGACGACAAGGAGCTGCAGGACATCTTCACCGCAGCGGCCGACGCCAGCCGGGCGACCTACACCGAGTTGCTGTCCCGGCTGGAGGCGAAATTCGCCGACCAGCCCAACGCGGTGCTGCGGCGCAAGCAGGCGCGGCAGGCGGCTCGCGCTGTCTTGCCCAATGCGACCGAAACGCGCATCGTGGTGACCGGAAACTACCGGGCCTGGCGGCATTTCATCGCGATGCGGGCCAGCGAGCATGCCGATGTCGAGATCCGCAGGCTGGCGATCGAGTGCTTGCGCCAGCTCATCGATGTCGCACCGCAGGTTTTCTCCGACTTCGAGGTCTCCACGCTGGCGGACGGGACTGAGGTGGCAACGTCGCCGCTGGCGACCGAGGCCTGACGGCGCCGGGGGTATATAGCTACGGAACCGTGAGGTCCAGCGGGTAATCTGTGCCCCGTGAGTACCAGCGGATTCGACGTCACCGCCCGTTTGGGCACCGTGCTAACCGCTATGGTCACTCCCTTCAAGCCCGACGGGTCGCTGGACACCGACGCCGCGGCCCACCTCGCCACCCATCTTGTCGACGCTGGCTGTGACGGCCTCGTGCTGTTCGGCACCACGGGGGAGTCGCCGACCACCACCGACGACGAGAAGCTGACGCTGCTGCGCACGGTGCTGGAGGCCGTCGGTGACCGGGCACGGATCGTCGCAGGGGCGGGCAGTTACGACACCGCGCACACCGTTCATCTCGCGAAGGCATGCGCGGCCGAGGGTGCGCACGGCCTGCTGGTCGTGACGCCGTACTACTCGCGCCCGCCGCAGGCCGGGTTGCTTGCGCACTTCACAACGGTGGCCGATGCCACCGAGTTGCCGGTCATTCTGTACGACATCCCGCCGCGGTCGATGATCGCAATCGAGTGGGACACCATCCGCACGCTGGCCGAGCATCCGAACATCGTGGCCGTCAAGGACGCGAAGGGCGATCTGCACGGCGGCGGGCAGATCATCGCCGAGACCGGGCTCGCGTATTACTCCGGTGATGACGCGCTGAATCTGCCGTGGCTGGCGATGGGCGCCGTCGGCTTTATCAGTGTCTGGGGGCACCTGGCGGCCGGACACCTGCGAGACATGTTGTCTGCGTTCAACTCTGGAGACGTTGCCACGGCGCGCAAGATCAATGTCACCCTCGGCCCACTCAGCGGCGCACAGGCCAGGCTCGGTGGGGTCACCTTGGCCAAGGCGGGACTGCGCCTGCAGGGTATCGAGGTCGGCGATCCACGATTACCTCAGATTCCGGCCACCGCCGACCAGATCGAAGAGCTGGCCGCCGATATGCGTGCCGCCGCGGTGCTGCGGTAGTGAACGAAGAACTCAAACCGCCGGGGCCATTGGCCCCAGGTGGTCTGCGGGTTACCGCGCTGGGCGGAGTGAGCGAAATCGGCCGCAACATGACGGTTTTCGAGCATCTCGGCCGGTTGTTGATCGTCGACTGCGGCGTATTGTTCCCGACCCACGACGAGCCCGGCGTCGACCTGATCCTGCCCGACCTTCGGCACGTCGAGGACCGCCTCGACGACGTCGAGGCGCTGGTGCTGACACATGCACACGAGGACCACATCGGCGCGATTCCGTTCCTGCTCAAGCTGCGTGGCGACATCCCGGTGGTCGGCTCGAAGTTCACGCTCGCGCTGGTGGCAGAGAAGTGCAGGGAACACCGGATCAAGCCGGTGTTCGTCGAGGTGGATGAGGGGCAGAGCTCTCAGCACGGCGTGTTCGAGTGCGAATATTTTCACGTCAACCACTCGATCCCCGGGTGCTTGGCAATCGCGATTCACACCGGTGCTGGCACAGTGCTGCACACCGGTGACATCAAGCTCGACCAGCTGCCGCTGGACGACAAACCGACCGACCTGCCGGGAATGTCTCGGTTGGGTGATGCCGGAGTCGACTTGTTCCTTTGCGACTCAACGAATTCCGAGATCCCCGGCGTAGGGCCGTCGGAAAGCGAGATCGGGCCGAACATGCATCGGCTGATTCGCGGCGCCGAGGGACGGGTCATCGTGGCTTGCTTCGCCTCCAATGTAGCCCGCGTGCAACAGATCATCGATGCGTCGGTAACGCTGGGCCGCAAGGTGTCGTTCGTGGGCCGGTCGATGGTGCGCAACATGGGAATCGCCAAGGAGTTGGGGTACCTGCGGGTAGCAGATGACGACGTGATCGACATCGGCGCGGCGGAAATGATGGCGCCGGAGCGGGTCACGCTGGTCACCACGGGCACGCAGGGTGAGCCGATGGCCGCGTTATCGCGGATGTCGCGTGGCGAGCATCGCAGCATCACGCTGACGTCTGGCGACCTGATCATCATGTCGTCGTCGCAAATCCCGGGTAACGAGGAGGCGATCTACGGTGTGTTGGATTCGCTGGCCAAGATCGGGGTCCGCGTCGTCACTAATGCCCAAGTGCGGATCCATGTTTCGGGTCATGCCTATGCCGGCGAACTGCTATTCCTGTACAACGCGGTGCGACCGCGCAATGTGATGCCCGTGCACGGCACGTGGCGGATGATGCGGGCGAACGCCAAGTTGGCCGAGCGGACCGGTGTCGCAACGGAGGCGATCATGTTGGCGGAGAACGGTGTCAGCGTCGACCTCGTCGCGGGCAGGGCGAGCATCGCGGGTGCGGTGACGACCGGGAAGATGTTCGTCGACGGGTTGATCACCGGCGATGTCGGCGATGCGACGCTGGGCGAACGCCTCGTTCTCTCTTCAGGTTTCATCGCGGTGACGGTCGTGGTGCAGCGCGGCACCGGCAAGCCGGTCGCCCCCGCGCATCTGCACTCGCGGGGCTTCTCCGAGGACCCGAAGGCGCTGGAACCGGTGGCACGCAAAGTCGAGGAAGAGCTGGAATTCCTTGCCTCCGAGAACATCACCGAAGTGACGCGCATTGCCCAGGCGGTGCGTCGCGTCGTCGGCAAGTGGGTGGGCGATACCTACCGCCGACAGCCGATGATCGTGCCGACAGTCATCGAGATCTGACGCTGGCCGGCGAACATGATTTCCTCCCAGGAATCACGAGCGGGACGTTGACGTCGCAATCGCTGTGGGCCGCGTGCATCCACGCGTCCTGGCACGCCGCGGGTTTTCACGATTCGCCGTCGTGCCGATCAACCACATGAGCAGGCCGAATAGGCGTCGTTCGCTACTTCTTGCTCGGCGGGCTGGGGGCTAGGGGCTAGGCCTTCTCCGCGTACCCCGACCACTCGAGCTGGGATGCGGCTAGAGAGCGGCCCGTCGGCCGAATGTAGTGGCGCAAAAAGTAATCCGGTCCGGCTTGCTCAATGAGCCGCCAGCCGTACTGCGCGATGAAGCCTGAAACCTCGTCGGGATCCAGCCCGAAATGCCAGACCTGCTGCCGCTGACGGAAGCGCTTGTAGAGGATCGCGGCGTCGTACATGTTTGTGCCCTCGATGAAGTCCCTGCGCACATACGTGAACGCCAGCCGGCTGCCGGCCGGGGCGTCCTGCAATGCGACGAGCGTCGCCCTGACCGCGCCCTCGGTCAGATACTGCGTCACGCCTTCCCAGATGAAGAACGTTCGTGCGCCGGCGCGGTAGCCATTTGCTGTCAGCGTGCTCATCAGATCGTCGTGCTCAAAGTCCACGGGCACCAGGTGAACCGAGGCGGGCGCCCCTCCGACCGCGCGCTGCACCGCAACCCGCTTACGGTCGATGTTGACCGGCAAGTCCACTTCGAAGACGGGGAGGTCGGACCGTCGAGCCGGGTGGTATGCCCTGGTGTCCATGCCCGCACCCAGAATGACGACAGCCTCGATGTTCCCGAGGTCCTCCTCGAGCTTGTCGTCGATATAGCGTTTGCGGCACGTGATGAGCGACCACGATCCCGGCACGGCCCGCTCACCGAGAGATATTGTCATGCGGCGCAGCGGCTTCCACCGCATCGCACGAACCAACGCGCGTTGGCCGGCGGGCAAGATCGACAGCGCGAGATCGTCATCGACCAAGCGGCGTTCGGCAGGCTCGTACTGCTCGATGGCCACCTGCACCATCGGGCCGAAGGCGGTCTGCGCAGCAGGATTTTGCGCCATGGTCAGCGTTTGTTGGCGTAACCCGCGTCGACCGGCAACGTCACGCCGGTGACGTAGCGGGCCTCGTCAGAAACCAGCCAGGCGACCGCGGCCGCGATGTCTTCCGGATCGAGCACCTGCACCGGCATTGCGTTGCCCATGTCCGGTGGTCGTTCTGACTGGGCGAGCATGTTGGAAAGCCACTGCCGGGTGTGGTCATTGTCGATCATCGGTGTCAGAACGCCGCTGGGGTGAATCGAGTTCACTCGAATGCTGTGGGGTGCAAGGTGATTGGCATACGCCCGCATCAGCCCGACCACACCGTGCTTCGCGGCCGTGTAGCCCAGCGAGCCGGGGTCGCCGCCGCCGATCCCGACCAGGCCTGCAGCAGAGCTGATCAGCACGATTGATCCGCCCTCACGTTGTTCGACCAGACGCGGCATCGTCGCCTCGACCGTGTTGTGTACGCCGGTGAGGTTGACGTCGATGACATCCCGCCAACCCTCTGCACCCGACTCCATCGGCGCGATTCCGGCGTTCGCGACGACGATGTCGAGTCGGCCCAACTCGTCCAACCCATCTTGCACCGCAGAGGTCAACGACGCTTGGTCGCGAACATCGGCCTCCCGCGCGACGATTCGCGCACCGGTGTCCTCGACGAGCTTGACCGTGGCGGCCAGGTCGTCGGCAGTGGCCATCGGATAGGGCACCGACGCGATCTGGTCGCAAATGTCGACAGCGATGATATTCGCTCCGTCGGAGGCCAA
Source organism: Mycobacterium sp. JS623 (assembly GCF_000328565.1). Taxonomy (NCBI): domain Bacteria; kingdom Bacillati; phylum Actinomycetota; class Actinomycetes; order Mycobacteriales; family Mycobacteriaceae; genus Mycobacterium; species Mycobacterium sp. JS623. The sequence continues at coordinate 2,480,259 of NC_019966.1, forward strand.
CCGCAGCGCCTCGGCGCGGCCCTGACCGCGGGCGGCGCCGGTGATGAACGCGACTTTGCCTGCGAGCGAAGACATTACGGGCGCAGCTGGCCCTTGGCCGGATCGCCTGCGACGACAGGTTGCAGCATCTTGATGTCCGGTGCGCCTTCGAGCAGATCGCCGACCGTTCCGAACAGTGCGCCGACCGCAGGCGCGGTGCTGTGGGTCTTCAGCGCGTCCGCATCGGCCCACTGTTCGACGAAAACGAAGGTTCCGTCCGCCTCGTGCAGCGAGTACAGGTCGCAGCCAGGCTCGGAGTGCACCGCCTCAATGGCTTGCTTGCAGGCGTCGCGGACCGCATCCACCGACTCGGGCTTGGCTTTCATGGTGGCGACGACAGTGATGGGCATGGGCAGGGGACTCCTCGCTGAGTACGTGCTGGACGGTTGCCTAGCCTACCTAGCGGGTTTCGCATCGGTCAGCCGATGTCGACCCAGACGACAAACGCCGCCGCGGCCGCCGCGGCCAGGATGAGCGCCGTCGTGTCGACGGGACCCAGGCGGGTGGGCTGCTTGCGGCCGACGCGAACCTCGCGCGCGATCAGGAACAACGGGAACGTCACGCTGATTGCGATCAACAGCCCGCCGGCGATGTAGAGCCAGACGAACCTCACGCCGTGTTGTCTGGCTTCGATCACCATCAGTATTGCCGCGGCGATCGAAAACAGGACGATGTCGACGGTGATCGACCTGGACGCTGGGTTGACCTTGGTGTCTGTCCAGAAGCCGCCCAGCCCCGAGGGAGTGTCGAGATACGCGATGTTCTGACTCCAGGTGGCGATCAGGGCAGCGATGGCAATTACGCCGTAAGCGGCGCAGAGAACCTTGCTTGACGTGGGAAGGACCGTTTCCGGCTCGGTTGTGGTCATTTCGGCACGGTAGAGCCCGCGGGCGCCCGAATTGATACGTTTCTGTGACCCGTGTGGCACATGGTGAATACGGGGCTGGTGCGACTAGGCTGGGAGGCATGCCAAGTAAGACCGCCGCCCGCTCCGGTGGCCGTTCGAGCAGGTCAAAGGCCGGCTCAAGAGGTGGGGCCCGCCCGGCAGCCCGCCGCAAGCCGGCGCCGCGGCGCAATCCGTCGGCCGTTTCGTCGGCGGGCGCGACCGTCGGCCGCGGCGTCCGCGCCGGCTGGTTGATGGTGGCCAAGGGGGCGGGTTCGACCGCCCGGTCCGTCGGCCGCGCCCGCGACCTCGAGCCCGGCCATCGCCGCGACGGCATCGCGCTGGCGCTCCTGGGCATCGCCGTGGTGATCGCCGCCAGCTCGTGGTTCGACGCCGCGCGTCCCGTCGGCGCGTGGATCGACACCTTCCTTCGCGTCCTGATCGGCTCGGCCGTCGTCCTCGTTCCGATCGTCTTAGGCGCGATCGCCGTCGTATTGATGCGTACCGAACCGGACCCCGACGCCCGGCCGCGGCTCATCCTCGGCGCAGCGATGATCACGCTGCCGTTCCTCGGCTTGTGGCATTTGTGGGCGGGTGCACCGATGAACCCTGTCGAGCGCCAACACGCCGCAGGATTTCTGGGCTTCGCCATCGGTGGTCCGCTGTCCGATGGGCTTACTGCGTGGATCGCCGCGCCGCTGCTGTTCATCGGTGTGCTGTTCGGTCTGCTGCTGGTGACCGGCACGACGATCCGCGAAGTGCCCGCGACGCTGCAGCGGATGTTCTCCGCGCGCGCATTCCGCGGTGAGGTCTACGACGAGAACTACTACGACGACGAAGGGCCGACCAGCGATCAACAGCCGGAAGACTTCTCGGACGGCTACTACGACGACCCGGCCTCGTATACGGAAGACGAGCCGCAGGCCTGGCCGAGCGGCACGCCGATGGAGAACTATCCGATCGACGACGAGGCGCCAACGGTTCCGGAGCCGACGGCCAAGACCCGCAAGAAGAAGCCGGCCAAGAAGCAGGCCATCGTCATGGACCGGGTGGTCGACGGGCCGTACACGCTGCCGTCGCTGGATCTGCTGATCGCCGGTGACCCGCCGATGCGCCGCAGCGCCGGCAACGATCGGATGATCGAGGCCATCACCGAGGTGCTCGAGCAGTTCAAGGTGAACGCCGCCGTCACCGGTTGCACCCGCGGGCCGACCGTCACCCGTTACGAGGTCGAGCTCGGCCCCGGGGTCAAGGTCGAGAAAATCACTGCGCTGCAACGCAATATCGCCTACGCGGTGGCGACCGAGAGCGTGCGCATGCTGGCACCGATCCCCGGTAAGTCTGCGGTCGGCATCGAGGTTCCCAACGTCGACCGCGAAATGGTGCGGCTGGCCGACGTGCTCACCGACCCTGGCACCCGTAGCGATCACCATCCGCTGGTGATCGGCCTCGGCAAAGACATTGAGGGCGAATACATTTCGGCCAACCTCGCCAAGATGCCGCACCTTCTGGTGGCTGGCTCAACGGGTTCGGGCAAGTCCAGCTTCGTCAACTCCATGCTGGTGTCGCTGCTGGCGCGTGCCACCCCGGAAGAGGTCAGGATGATCCTGATCGACCCGAAGATGGTGGAACTCACGCCGTATGAAGGCATTCCGCACTTGATCACGCCGATCATCACGCAGCCGAAGAAGGCCGCGGCGGCATTGGCGTGGCTCGTCGAGGAGATGGAGCAGCGCTACCAGGACATGCAGGCGTCGCGCGTGCGTCACATCGACGACTTCAACAAGAAGGTGCGCTCCGGCGAGATCACCGCGCCCCTGGGCAGCCAGCGGGAGTACAAGCCGTATCCCTACATCGTCGCGATCGTCGACGAGCTGGCCGACCTGATGATGACCGCGCCGCGTGACGTCGAGGACGCCATCGTGCGGATCACCCAAAAGGCGCGTGCGGCGGGCATCCATCTGGTGCTGGCCACCCAGCGGCCATCGGTCGACGTCGTCACTGGCCTGATCAAGACCAACGTGCCGTCGCGGCTGGCGTTCGCGACGTCATCGCTGACCGACAGCCGCGTCATCCTGGACCAGCAGGGCGCCGAGAAGCTCATCGGCATGGGCGACGGGCTGTTCCTGCCGATGGGCGCGAACAAGCCCCTGCGTCTGCAGGGCGCGTACATCACCGACGAGGAGATCCACGCCGTCGTCGACGCCACCAAGGCGCAGGCCGAGCCCGAATACACCGAGGGCGTCACCAAGGCGAAGACCAACAGCGAGCGCACCGACGTCGACCCTGATATCGGCGACGACATGGACGTGTTCCTACAAGCCGTGGAGTTGGTGGTGTCCAGCCAGTTCGGCTCGACGTCGATGCTGCAGCGCAAGCTGCGGGTCGGTTTCGCCAAGGCGGGCCGGTTGATGGACCTGATGGAGACCCGCAACATCGTCGGGCCCAGCGAGGGCTCCAAGGCGCGTGAGGTGTTGGTCAAGCCCGACGAACTGGCGGGCACGCTGGCGCTGATCCGTGGCGGCTCCGACGCCAACGGCGGCGACGACGCGGACGAGGCCGACTAGCCCATGCCGACGCCGATGTCCCCTTGCAGGCCGACCCGCACATCCGGTGGCGGCGGCAGCAGCGGCGGCTGGAGCCCGACGCACTGATTGTCGATCACGGCGGTGCAGTCTCCCGGAGCGGTGCATCCGTCCATCACGATGGGACCGTTGCCGCATTGCGGTGGACCGGCTTGCGCGGGCGCCGACGCGATCAGTCCCGCCGCAGCCATTGAAGCCGCGACGCAAACAACCAACGGACGCCGCACACCGGTAACGGTACGCGTCAGAGCGTCAACAGCATTCGGGTATTTCCGAGGATGTTGGGCTTGACGTAGGACAGGTCCAAGAACTCCGCGACGCCCGTGTCGTAGGAGCGGCACATCTCCTCGTAGACCTCTGCGGTGACCGGTGTGCCCTCGATCTCCTCGAAGCCGTGCCGGGAGAAGAATTCGACTTCGAAGGTGAGCACGAAGATCCGCTCGAGGTGTAGTTCTCTGGCGACGTCCAGCAATCGGTCGACGATCGCGTGGCCGACCCCCTGACCCCTAACCTTCGGGTGTACCGCGATGGTGCGGATCTCGCCGAGGTCCGACCACAGCACGTGCAGCGCGCCGCAGCCGATCAGTTCACCGTCGGCTTCGGCAATCCAGAACTCCTGGACCGCCTCGTAGAGCGTGACAAGATTCTTCTCGAGCAGGATCTTGCCGGAGTAGATGTCGACGAGCTCTTTCATGGCCGGAACGTCGGACGTGCGGGCACGCCGGACGACAATCCGCTCGGACACCGACGAGCCCTCGGGCGAGGAGGCATCGGACACCGACGAGCCCTCGGGCAAGGAGGGATCGGACACCGACGAGCCCTCGGGCGAGGAATCATCGGACACTGTGCTCACACGTGCGAGGGTATCGGTTTGCTCAACCGATATTCTGTTGCGGTGTCGGGGCAGCCAGATATCGATCCGGTGGTTCCGCGCGCCCGCGTCGCGAACATCGCCAACATGCTCACCGGCGTGCGAATGGTGTTGGTGCCGGTTTTCCTCGTCTTGCTGTTCGTCGGCGACGGTCATGAAACATTTTGGCGGATAGCCGCATTCGTCGTCTTCGCGGTCGCGGTGATCACCGACCGATTCGACGGCGCGTTGGCCCGCAGCTACGGGATGGTGACGGAGTTCGGCAAGCTGGCCGACCCGATCGCCGACAAAGCGCTCATCGGAGCGGCGCTGATCGGGTTGTCGATGCTCGGCGACGTTCCGTGGTGGGTGACCGTGGTGATCATGGTTCGTGAGATCGGCATCACTGTCCTGCGTTTCGCGGTGTTGCGCCACGGTGTCATCCCGGCCAGCCGCGGCGGCAAACTGAAGACCCTCGTCCAGGCCGTCGCGATCGGCCTCTTCGTGCTGCCGCTCTCGGGGCATTGGCTGACCGGCGCATGGGTGGTGATGTGGGCCGCAGTGGCACTGACGGTGCTCACCGGCGTCGACTACATCGTTTCGGCGATCAGGGATTCGCGTGGACGACCCGCTGGTCACTGAGGATGCTCGCGCGCTGGTCGCCGACCTGACCATCCGCAGGCAGAGCGTTGCGACCGCCGAATCGCTGACCGCTGGGCTGCTCGCCGCCACCCTGGCCGGGGTGGCCGGCGCCAGCGTGGTGCTGCGCGGTGGCCTGATCACCTACATCGAGGACACCAAGATCGCGTTGGCAGGGGTAGCGCCCCAGCTGTTGGATGCGGTCGGACCGGTCGCCGCCCCGACGGCGCGTGCCATGGCCGTCGGAGCCAGGCAGCGGTGCGCGGCAACCTGGGGCGTCGGGCTGACCGGGGTGGCAGGTCCAGAGCCGCACGGCGGCCATCCGGTGGGCACCGTTTTCCTCGGCCTCGCCGGGCCGGTGGACACCGAGGTCGTCGAGCTGGCTCTGCCCGGTTCTCGCTGGGAAATCCGGGTCGCCGCCGTGAATGAGGCCGTCGCTCGGTTGCGGGCTCTTGTGGAAGCACAGTGATCTGAGCCATCCGGGAACCAACACGGCGCCGTGCAGCGTTGCCCTAATAATCAACGCCCAATCGGGGAAGGAGCCCACGATGAGCGCTTGCGCGAGGAGCAGACGACCATGACGGCATTGCTGCGCGAGGTGATCGGCGACGTGCTGCGTCGTGCCCGCACCGACCAGGGCCGCACCCTGCGTGAGGTCTCCGATACCGCCCGGGTCAGCCTCGGCTACCTGTCAGAGGTGGAACGTGGCCGCAAGGAGGCCTCGAGCGAACTGCTCAGCGCTATCTGCGGCGCCCTGGATATCCCGCTGTCGCGGGTGCTCTCCGACGCGGGCGAGGAGATGGCGCGCGAGGAACTGGCGGCGCCCGCGCGCGTCGGCGCCACCAATATCGATGCCACGACGAAGGTCGTCATCCCGCAGGTCGTGTCGATGGCGGTGGCCTGACCGGCAAAACGGCCGCACAGGGTGTAGCGATCTGTGCGAAACCGATAAGTTGGCAGACAGCACACACAACGACACAAAGGCGGAAGTGATCTGATGGCCAATCCGTTCGTCAAGGCGTGGAAGTACTTGATGGCGCTGTTCAGCTCCAAGGTGGACGAGTACGCCGACCCGAAGGTGCAGATCCAGCAGGCCATCGAGGAGGCTCAGCGCCAGCATCAGGCACTGTCGACGCAGGCGGCGCAGGTCATCGGTAATCAGCGCCAGCTGGAGATGCGGCTGAACCGCCAGCTCGCGGACATCGAGAAGCTGCAGGTCAATGTGCGCCAGGCGTTGACGCTCGCCGACCAGGCCACCGCCAGCGGTGATGCCGCCAAGGCGACCGAGTACAACAACGCCGCCGAGGCCTTCGCCGCTCAGCTCGTCACCGCCGAGCAGAGCGTGGAGGACCTCAAGACGTTGCACGACCAGGCGCTGCAGGCGGCCGGACAGGCCAAGAAGGCCGTCGAGCAGAACGCGATGGTGTTGCAGCAGAAGATCGCCGAGCGCACCAAGCTGCTGTCTCAGCTCGAGCAGGCCAAGATGCAGGAGCAGGTCAGCGCATCGCTGCGGTCGATGAGCGAGATCGCGGCGCCGGGCACCACGCCGAGCCTCGACGAGGTGCGCGACAAGATCGAGCGGCGCTACGCCAACGCCATGGGCTCGGCGGAGCTGGCGCAGAACTCGGTGCAGGGCCGGATGATGGAAGTGCAGCAGGCCAGCGTGCAGATGGCCGGGCATTCCCGGCTGGAGCAGATCCGCGCCTCGATGCGAGGCGATCAGCTGCCGGCCGGCGGCACTACGGCCACCGCGCCGGCGACGCCGGTGGCCGATCAGCAGCCGGCACCGGAAAATCCGCTCTCCCAATAACTTTCGTAAGGCATGACGGTGAATTCACGCGCGGGTCGACCAGAAGCCTGGCGCACGCTGGTGCAGCGCGGGGTTGACACCGCCGCGGAGTGGTCGGACGTATTATCCGAAAAGCTCAATGCGGCAGCCGATCCGCGCGCCAAGTTGATGCGCAAGCGGCGCTGGGCGCTGCGGCTCGGCGTGTTCTTTGCGGTGTCGAGTGTGTTCTGGGTAGGGGTGACGGCACTTTTGGCGTCGTGGAGTACGCCTGCGTGGGCGTTGTTCATCCCGGCGCCGATCGCGGTCGGCGCGGCCTTTTTGGCGACGTTGGCGTTCCTGCGCTATCGCTGGCTGCGAGGTGAACCGCTGCCGCCGCCACGGCGTGCCGGTCGGCGGCTTCCGCCGTGGGGATCCGCGGCCCGGCAGCCAATAGCGGCGCTTGCCGCCTCCGAACGCGGGTTGTTCTCGCTGCTCGGCGTGATGGAGCGCGGCCGCATGTTGCCGGCCGACGAACTGCGCGAGTTGACCGCGGCAGCCCACCAGACCGCCGCGACGATGACTGCCACCGCCAACGAGGTGGTTTCGATGGAACGCGCGATCAGTTCTGCGCCCCAGTCGCGATCACACCTGGCCCCGACCATCGCGGCGTTCAGCGCCCAGCTCGATGCGGGTGCCCGGCAGTACAACGAAATGGTCACTGCCGCAGCACAATTGGTGTCGGCGGCCAACAGGGGCTCGATGTCGCACTCGCCGATGTCGCAGCAGCGCTACCGCGACGAATTGGTAAACGCCACCGATCGGCTGATGGGCTGGGCGCAGGCCTTCGACGAACTAGGCCACCTGCGCGGCGCTTAGACGTCGTGCGAGCTGGACGGTCCAGTCCGCGGACCGTACTTCGCGATGTACGCGTCGTGAATGTGCGCGTCCTTCTTGCGCTTGAGCTCGTCGGCAAGGGCGGGGTCCAGGCCATGCTGACGGAGCCGATGGCGGCGGTACACCTTGTTCAGCGCGTGCGAGAACAGCACGAACGGGATGAAGATCGGCAGCGTCGTGCTCAGATGCAGATAGAGCGACATCGGGATGAACCAGAACGGCGAAAGCACGATCAGCGCGGGAATCGCGGCGCGCACCATGGTCCGGATCGTTGCGCCCTTGCCCGCGAGGTCCTCGCGCACCCAGTCCCGCATCGAGTCGGGCAGTCGGCGCCCGTAGCAGTAGCCGATGTACTGCCACAGGTTCGGCTTGGTGGCGGCGGTGTTGTCGCTCATTGCAGCGCCGGATTTCGTGACGGCAACACCAAAGCGGCGATGGCCCGCAGCGGGGCCTTGACGAAGAAGTCAAACATGTCGAAGTAGTCGCGCCACAACGTGATTCGTCCGTCATGCACCTCGAACACCCCGCACACCCAGAACGGCAGGCGCACCGGGCCAATCACCATCGCGTCGGTGCGCTCGGTCAGTACGACATCGCCGTCGGCGGCGACGCGGTGCACCGTTATCTCGAGGCCTAGCCGACCCCGCATGGGGCGAAGCAACTTCACGATCCGCTCGCGGCCACGCAAGGTGAGCAGCCCGACGTTTGTCCAGACGACGTCGTCCGCCAGTACGGAGTCGAGCTTGTCGAAATCCGCCTCCTGCAGGGCGGCGATCAAGGTCTCGACGGTACGCAGATTGTCGACGTCTGAGGCCCGGGAAACCTGGTCAGTCATGGCCGCCAGCGTAGTACCTGGCTCTATGCGCAAGTGCTCACCGCCGTCGGCGGCCGTTGTGGCAGGGTAGGCGCGTGCGGGTCGCCGTGGTTGCCGGACCGGATCCCGGGCACGCCCTTCCAGCCATTGCGCTGGGCCGTCGGTTTCTGGCCGCGGGGGATTCCCCGACGCTGCTGACCGGGACGCGATGGCTCGACACCGCACGTCAGATCGGGGTCGACGCGGTCGAGCTCGACGGGCTTGACCCGACCGCGGCCGACGACGACACCGACGCCGGGGCCAAGATTCATCAGCGCGCGGCACGGATGGCGGTGCTGAACGTGCCGCGGCTGCGTGAGCTGGGGCCGGACCTGGTGGTCTCCGATGTCATCACCGCCTGTGGCGGTTTGGCGGCCGAGTTGATGGGTGTGCCGTGGATCGAGCTCACCCCGTCGCCGCTGTACCGGCCGTCGAAGGGGTTGCCGCCGCTCGGTAGTGGGTTGGCACCCGGCGTGGGGCTGCGTGGCCGGCTGCGTGACGCGGTGATGCGGGCGTTGACCGCGCGGTCCTGGCGGCAGGGCTTGCGTGAGCGCTCGGCGGCCAGAGTCGAAATCGGTTTGCCCGCAGTCGATCCCGGGCCGCGTCGACGTCTAGTCGCGACGTTACCTGCTCTTGAGGTGCCGCGCCCCGACTGGCCGGAGGAGGCGGTGATGGTGGGGCCGCTGCACTTCGAACCGACCGAGACGGTGTTGGAGATACCGCCCGGGTCGGGGCCGGTCGTGGTCGTCGCACCATCGACGGCGGTGATCGGGACGGTCGGCCTGGCAGAGTTGGCGCTGGAGGTGCTGCGGCCGGGGGAGACACTGCCCGAGGGCGCTCGCGTGGTGGTGTCCCGATTGGGCGGGTCCGACCTCAGGGTGCCGCCATGGGCGGTGGTCGGCCTCGGCCGACAGGACGAACTGCTGGCGCATGCCGATCTGGTGATCTGCGGCGGAGGGCACGGTCTGGTGGCCAAGGCGCTGCTGGCCGGGGTGCCGATGGTAGTTGTGCCCGGCGGAGGCGACCAGTGGGAGATCGCGAATCGTATTGTGCGCCAAGGCAGTGCACAACTGGTGCGGCCGTTGACTTCGGAAACGCTGGTGGCTGCCGTCGGCGAGGTGTTGTCGACGCCGAGCTACCGGGAGGCGGCCCGGGACGCCGGAGCGACCGTAGCGGATGTCGCCGATCCGGTACAGGTGTGCCATGACGCGCTCGCACCCTCCGCGTAGGTTTGGGTGCGTGCGGCTGACCGAATTCCAGGAACTCGTCGCCAGCCAGTTCGGCTCGGTGCGCGGCGCGTCGTTGCTTGTTGACCATGTACTGAGTGGATTCGGCGGACGGACCGCCGCGCAAGCTATCGAGGACGGCGTCGAGCCGCGCGACGTCTGGCGCGCGCTGTGCGCTGACTTTGACGTCCCGCGTGATCAGTGGTGACTTGCGGAGTCTGGGCCGCGGTCGGTGCGGTTGCGGCTGGACAAACCGCTAGCGCTTGTTCTCGGCCCGTCCAGTACCCTGCGTATGTGCGGGCGAGTCAACGGCGTCGTCGTCCCGATCGGTTTCGGAAGCCTGCGACGCCGGCTGCTCCTGCGCCGGTGACGTAGTCCCGCCGCTGCCCGAGTCCGACTTCATGGCGGCATCGCTGGTCGGCTTGACTGCGCCGCCCGTCCGCGCACCCTCGTCATCGCCGGCGCCGGTGTCGGGCTTTGCTTCTGTTTGGCGGCCTTCGTAGGGCGGCACCTCCGGTTTCACGTCGCGCGGCGGTTCTGTCGTGAAGCCCGTTTCGAAGTCGGGCTTCTCGGCTTCGCCATGTTGGGGAACGGACTCGTCGCCCTTGTACGCGCCCGACGGCCGGTCGGCGGGCCCGCCTGACGGCAAATCTGATCCGGTATCTCGGGATCCCTGTTCGTCTGGTTTGGTCATTGGGAACTCCTCACAGCCCGCCGCATGGACTGCGGCGACGCTAATTGCTGGCTACCCGCGCCGACCCTGGCACAACCCTGTCTACCCGGGTTTGCGTGAGTATCCGCGGACCGGTTTCGGTGATCGCGATGGTGTGCTCGGAGTGCGCCGTATTCGACCCGTCCGCCGAGCGCAGCGTCCAACCGTCGGCGTCCATCACCAGACGATCACTGCCGCGTGCCCACCACGGTTCAAGCGCGAGCGTCATGCCCGGCCGCAGCAGCAATCCGCGCCCGTGCCGTCCGCGGTTGGGGATGTGTGGATCCTCGTGCATGGTGCGGCCCAGCCCATGCCCGCCGAATTCGGTATTGACGCGAAATCCGGCCTCGGTGGCGACGTCGCCGATGGCGGCGGAGATGTCACCGAGTCGTCCGCCGGGCACCGCGGCGGCGATACCCGCGGCAAGGGCTCGTTGTGTCGACGCGATCAGCTCTTCGTCAGCAGGTTCGGCCGCCCCACCGACGATGACCGTGACTGCGGAATCGGCCACCCAACCGTCGATTGACACGGCAAAGTCGAGACTCAACACGTCACCCTCTCGGAGCACGTAGTCGCGCGGCTTGCCGTGCAGCACAGCATCATTGACCGATAGGCAGATGACATTGCGAAATGGACCGCGACCGAATGACGGCGCGTAATCCCAGTAGCATGACGTCGCGCCACGGTCATCGATCAGCTTGCGGGCATGGTGCTCGAGCTGCATCAAATTCACACCTGGCTGCGCCTGAATCGAGAGCGTCGCCAGCGTTTCCGCAACGAATGCACCCGTAACCGCCATCTTGTCGATCTCGCCGGCAGTCTTGAGTTCGATCATGTTCCACACCTATCGGCCATCGGTATTTTTATACCGACCGTAACAGCACCGGTAATTAAATACCGGCTATGCTGGGCGACATGGTGCGCTTACCTCTGAGTACGGAGCAAGTGAGAGCAGGCCAACGCCTCGGCGCGCTCATCAGGACGGCTCGGGCAGGTCGCGACCCCGAGGTGATCGCGCGTGACGCTGGCATCTCACCCGAGACACTGCGCAAACTCGAGGTCGGAAGGATGCCTAGTCCGAGCTTCGGCACCGTCGTAGGACTCTGCAATGCACTCGGCCTGCCACTGCAGGATGCCGTAGATGCGTGGCACGGGACAGACAACCAACGGGTGGCCATCTAATCCCACTGACTAGCGCTGACCCAACAACTGTGCCGTCTCGCGGTGCAGCCTGCCGAAGTTGTAGTACGCCGCACAGGCGCCTTCCGGTGACACCATGCACGTGCCGATCGGCGTCTCGGGTGTACACGCGGTGCCGAACACCTTGCACTCCCACGGCTTGATCACGCCCTTGAGCACTTCGCCGCATTGGCATGCCTTCGGATCGGCGACCCGGACACCTGGCATGTCGAACTTGTGCTCCGCGTCGAACTCCGCGTAGTCGGGATGTACCTTCAATGCGCTTTGCGAAATGAATCCCAGTCCCCGCCATTCGAAGTGCGGCCGTAGCTCGAACGTCGCGGCCATCAGCTTCAGCGCCTGGGTGTTGCCCTCGGGCCGGACCACCCGGGTGTACTGGTTTTCCACCTCGCAGCGGCCGTCGCGGATCTGCTGCAGCAGCATGTGCACCGACGCGAGGATGTCCAACGGCTCAAACCCGGCCACCACCATCGGTTTTCCGTATACCTCGGGCACGAACCGGTAGGGCCGCAAACCAACGACCGTGGAGACGTGGCCGGGGCCGAGGAAGCCGGACAACCGTAAATCCGGCGACTCGAGGATCGCCTTGATCGGCGGGACGATGGTGACGTGGTTACAGAACACGCTGAAGTTGCGCACGCCGAGCGTCCGTGCCCGCACCAGCGTGACCGCCGTTGACGGCGCCGTGGTTTCGAATCCGACCGCGAAGAACACCACGTGGCGGTCCGGGTTGTCGAGCGCGACCTTAAGCGCGTCCAGCGGTGAGTACACGAATCTCACGTCGGCTCCGCGCGCCTTCGCCTCGATCAGATTTCCCTTCGAACCCGGTACCCGCATCATGTCGCCGAACGTCGTGAAGATGACGCCGGGCTGCTCGGCCAGCCACATCGCGTCGTCGACACGGCCCATCGGTATCACGCACACCGGGCAGCCGGGTCCATGCACCAACTCCACCGCTTCGGGAAGCAGATGCTCGATGCCGTGCCGGTAGATGGTGTGCGTGTGACCTCCGCACACCTCCATGAATTTGAACTCATCGCCGCCGGCCAGCTCGGTGATGGACTTGACCAACGCGCGTGCGGCGGCGGGGTCGCGGAATTCGTCGACAAACTTCATGTCAAGCCTCTCAAGCGATTTCGGAGTCGTTGAACGCGTCGATCTCCTGCTGATAGTTCTCGCCCATCTTCTGCACCTGGTCCAGCGTCATGGCTGCCTCGCGCTCGTCGATCTTCGCCAGCGCGAAGCCGACGTGCACCAGTACCCAGTCACCGACTTGCAGGTTGTCATCGGCCAGCAGGCGCACACTGATGTTTCTGCGCACCCCGTTCACGTCGACCTTGGCCAGGGACTGTTCGGCGTCGACGATGTCGACCACTTGACCCGGTATCCCAAGACACATCGGTTTCTCCTTTGCTCAGCAGATGCGGGGCAGCGGGTCACCGACGAGCATGTCGACGATCCGGCTGCCGCCGAATGATGTTCGCAGCGCTACGATTCCGTGCGGGTCGGGGACGATCTCACCGACAACGGCGGCAATGGCGCCTTGTGGATGTTCGCGCAAGGCCGCGACGGCCGCCTCCGCTTCATCGGGCGGAACTATGGCGACGAACTTGCCTTCGTTCGCCACGTACAGCGGGTCGATGCCGAGCATGTCGCAGGCCCCGAGCACCTGCGGCTGCACCGGCAGCGTGGCCTCGTCGAGGATCAACGCGAACGGCGAGTCCTTCACGAGTTCGTTCGCCACGGTGCCGACACCGCCGCGCGTCGCATCGCGCATCCACCGCGTCGACGGCGCTGCGGCAAGCAAGATTTCGACCAGTTCGTGCACGGGTGCCGTGTCGGACTCGATGTCCGCGTCGATGGCCAGGTCGCCGCGGGCCAGCATGACGGCCATGCCGTGCTCGCCGATGGTCCCGGACAACAACACCTTGTCGCCGGGCTGGACCTGACCGCGAGACAACTGCCTGCCCTCGGGAATCACGCCGACGCCGGCGGTCGAGATGTAGACACCATCGGCCGCACCTTTGCCGACGACTTTGGTATCGCCGGTGACGATCAGAACGCCCGCGTTCACGGCGGCTTCGCTCATATCCGCGACGATCTCGCGCAGTTCGGCGATCGGGAATCCCTCCTCGATGACGAACGCCGCCGACAGCCACTGCGGACGCGCACCCGAGACCGCCAGATCGTTGATGGTGCCGTGCACCGCGACGTGGCCGATGGATCCGCCTGGAAAGCGCCGTGGCGAAACGACATACGAGTCGGTCGAGAACGCGAGCCGCTCACCCGAGGGGGTGCGTAGCGCGGCGGCATCGCCGAGCTGTTCGAGTTCGTCATTGCGGAACGCCTCCAGGAACACCGCGTCGACCAACGCTGCCGACGACTTGCCGCCCGCCCCGTGCGCGAGCGTCACCACGTCGTCGAGCAGTCGCGGCCTGCGCTGGCGGAACTTGTCGATCCTTTCCAGCACACGGTCTTCGCGGTCGGCGGTGGTGCTCATGCGCGGGCCTCCGAGATCGCTCGGGCCATGTGTTCCTGCGTAACCGACCACAGGCGATATCCGAGCATCGCGTGGCTCTCCTGGATGCGGTGGATGCTCTGCGAGTGCACGGTGAAGCAGAAGTCCAGATCGTCAGCGGCGGCCATCCTGCCGCCGTCATGCCCTGAAAAGCCGACGGTGACCAGGCCCCGTTGCTTGGCCTCGGTGATCGCAGTCATCAGGTCTTCGGAGTTGCCCGATGTGGACAACGCGATCGCAACGTCGCGATCCCTTGCGTGAGCGATGATCTGGCGCTTGAAGATCAGCTCGAATCCGACATCGTTGCCCAGGGCTGTCACCACTGCCTCGTCGGCAGCCAGCGACCACGCCGCCACCGGTCTGCCCCGGGCGGGGCGACTGAACAGCGTCGCCAGCGTTGCCGCGTCGGTGGAACTGCCGCCGTTGCCGAGCGTGTAGAGCCTGCCGCCGCGCAGGAAGCGCTCGGCCATCTGGGTGCCCGCCGCGGTCAGACCGGGGGCGTACTCGTCGAGCGATTCCCGTTGCAGCCGTGCGCTTTCTCCTGCCTTACCCCGGGCCGAGGCGGCCAGATCGTCGAGCAGACTGGTGGCGTCGGTCTCCTCGGATTCGATGAACGGGTAGAGGAACGCTGTGCTTTCGGGTTCGTGTCGGGTCGTCATGACATCGCCTCCAGACGTATGATCGCCGCTCCGGCGTGCACCAGAATCAAGTCGTTGACGTCGACGTCGCCGAGCACCGTGGTGTCCACCCACTCCTCGCCGCTGGCTGTTCGCACGAGCGCCTGACCGTCGGCCGGTTCGATAATCACCTCGGCGAGCCGCCCCTCGTCGCTACAGGTGACGCAGGCGTCGCCTTCTGCTTGTGGCTTGAGCAGTCCGGGGTGTTCGAAGCAGACGTGGGTCAGCTCCCACAGCAGGTGATACATCAGCACGAACGTTCCGGTGGCGGGCACCATCGGGTCGTCGGAGTCGATCCACAGGATGTGGTTGGCCGCGCCTGCAGGCGGTCGCGGACCCGAACCGATCCACAGCGTCAACACACCCCACGCGGGTGCGCGTCGCATGGCCTCGACGACTGCGGGCTCGTCGGCCGACGCGACCGCGACCAGCAGATCGCCGGGCTGGCTGGCGACCCGGGTCTGCGCGACGGGATCCGGTTCGACGAGCGCCACCGACGGCAGGGCGCGTTTCCCCATGATCACCGGATGGACGAACTCGACGGCGACGTGGTGGGCGTGGGGTTCCCACTGCGGTGAAATCACCCACAGTGTGGCCCCGTCGTGGAATCTGCGGGCCAAGTCCAGTGCGGCGGCAGCCAGATCGGCGGACAACTCCACACCGATGTACGAACCCCCGAGTTGCGCGGTCGTCATTGTCGACCTCCCCTCAAGGTGTTGACTAGATCGAGTGTTGCCTGGGTGGCGGCTTCGAGTGCCATATGTTGATCGGGGTCCAGCGTCCCGCACACCCAATTCCAGTGCGCTGCAACGATGGAACCCGGTGCTGGGGCGGGTGCCAGCGACAGCTCACCCTTCTTCCACTGCACTTGTTCGGGCTGGGGATCGCCGAGCGTCAGTACGCCGTCTGCGAGTCGCAGTGGAGGAGACGCGATCATGGCGTGCTCACCGTCGACCGACTCGACCGTGCCCCAGCGGATCCGGCAGTCCTGCATTACGCCAAGCGCTGTCGCCGCATCGCGGTCGAGGAAGCGGATCCACGGGTAGACCACGAAGACGTGAAAACTGTGATGCGCCAATACCTCTGGGCCCGACTCAAGGCCTTCGAGCAACCCGGTGACCTGACCCTTGAACGATGTCCGCAGCCGAGTGAGCAGCGCGGCCGGGTCGACCTTGGCCAACGCCGGACCGCCGACCCAGTAGCTGCTGACCACCTCGTCGGAGAGTGGATCAGAGGCACCGACAGCGTCGGCAATGGCCCTCAGGTACGGCCAGGCGCCGTCGAACTCCTTGGCATGAACGGCAAGTTCGAGCGCGCCACCGCCGCCACTCGGGCCGCAATAACCGAGCTCGTTTGGTGGATAGGCATACTGGTCGAACAGTGTCATCCGCTGTTCCCCACCATCAGTTGGCCCAACGCGACACCGCCGTCGTTCGGCGGCACCGCGCGATGCGTGATCACCTGGAGTCCCTTGGCATGCAGTCCATTCAACGTCAGTTGCAGCAGCAGGCTGTTCTGGAAGACGCCGCCGGAAAGGGCGACGAGCTGCGACGCGTCGCGTTCCCGGTCGGCGAGCTCGGCGATCAGATCGGCGACGGCGCGATGGAACCGTGCACCGATCACGCCCTGCGGCACGCCGTCGCGGACATCGCGGACCACCGCACCTACCACGGGCGCCGGATCCATCACACCGTCACCCACGTCGAAGCTGTAAGTGCTTGCGCCGCAGTCGACGCCACGCGAAAGCGCTTCCAGTTCGATGGCCGCCTGTGCCTCGTAGGCCACCACCTGTCTTACCCCGATCAGCGCGGATACCGCGTCGAACAGCCTGCCCATGCTGGACGTCGGCACACAGCCAACCCCCGTTTCGAGTTGACGGCGCAACACTTGTCGCTCGTCGACGGGGCAGGCAGCCACCGGTGGTAGGTCCGGCTCCCACGCGATGCCCGCGGCCCACAGATGCGCTAGCGCCATCCGGTAAGGGCGCAGCACGCTGATGTCACCGCCCGCGAGCGGAACATACTTGAGCTGCGCGAGCCGCTGGTAGCCCTTGTAGTTGGCGAGTAGCACCTCACCGCCCCAGACGGCGTTGTCAGGACCGTAGCCGGTGCCGTCGAAGGCGAAGCCGAGCACCTGCTGCGATCCGTCCAAGCCGTGCTCGGCCATCACCGCAGCGATGTGGGCGTGGTGATGCTGCACGGTTCTGACCGGCCGCCCGGCGGCGTTGCGGTGTGCCCAGGCGGTCGATCGATACACCGGATGTGCGTCGGCCACAAGCACTTCGGGGTCGACGGCGGTGAGCTCACGCAGGTGCTGTTGCGCGGCGTCGAAGGCCGACAGCGTCGCGAGGTCGTCCATGTCGCCGATGTGCTGGCTCAACCAGGCATACTTGCCGTCCGCCACCGCCATCGTGTTCTTCAGGTCGGCGCCCACCGCCATCGTCGGCGGCAGGGTGATGGGCAGAGCAATCGGCAGGGGCGCATACCCCCGCGACCGCCGGATCGGCAACTCAACGCTCTCGCCCTCGTCGTCGGCTTCGCCGACGGAGACCACCCGCAGCACGGAGTCGTCGCAGGGCACCAAGATGTCCCGGTCGTGCATCAGCCAGCCGTCGGCCAGGTGCGAAAGCCGTTCGAGCGCATCGTCATCGGTAAAGCAGATGGGCTCGCCGCCCAGATTGCCCGACGTCATCACCAGCACGGGTGGCCCCGCCGAATCGCCTGGCAGACCGAACAGCAGTGCGTGCAGAGGTGTGTAGGCCAACATGACGCCGAGATCGGGGTTTCGCGGCGCCACCGCGTCGGCGATGCGCGCATCGGGCCGGCGGGCGATCAGCACGATCGGTCGCTGCGGACCGGTCAGCAGTCGAGCCGACGGGTCATCGACGTCTGCGATGGCGCACGCGCTCGGCAGGTCGGGCACCATCACCGCGAACGGCTTGTCGCCGCGCTGCTTTCGCCGTCGCAGCTCGGCAACGGCCGCCCCGTCGGCGGCGTCACAGGCCAGGTGGTATCCGCCGATGCCCTTGACGGCGAGGATGCCGCCGTCGCGTAGCAGTCGCCGCGCATGGGCCAGTGCATCGTCGCTGTGCGTCAGGTTGCCGGCGGCGTCCCGGTAACGCAGCGTCGGACCGCAGTTCGGGCAGCACACGGGCTGCGCGTGGAAGCGCCGGTCGGCGGGGTCGGCGTATTCGCGGGCGCAGTCGGCGCACATCGGGAACGTCGCCATCGTGGTCGAGGCGCGGTCGTAGGGCAGGCTGGCGATGATCGTGAAGCGGGGCCCGCAGTTGGTGCAGTTGACGAACGCGTGGCGGTAGCGCCTGTTCGACGGGTCGCGTTGTTCGGCCGCACATTCTGTACACATCGCGACGTCGGGGGAGGCCAGCGTTCGGCCACCGTCGGAGCGCGACGTGTCGGCGATCGCGAAGCCGGTGCCCCCGACGATCGGGATATCCTGTGTCTCAACTGATTCAACAATCGCCAGCGGCGGTGGCCGGTCACGCAACTGGGTGAGGAAGCGATCAAGGTTCGACGGGTCGCCCTCCACTTCGATGATGGCGCCTGCGGTGTCGTTGCGTACCGACCCGGACAATCCGAGTGCTGCTGCGCTCGCGTAGACGAACGGCCGGAAGCCCACGCCCTGGACTACTCCATGCACACAGATACGCAATCGGCGCCGAGTCGTCATGGCGACGTCTCGGTGTTCCGGCTGACATCGGTCGCTTGTCGAGACTCGCTCCCGGAACCCATCAGTTCGAGGCCTTCCATCGCCGCGTCGGCGCCGGCCTTGTCGGTCTTCTCGACGACGAAGCCCATGTGGATGATCACCCAGTCGCCTGGTCCGAAGGTTTCGTCGGGCAGCATCCCGACGTTGACTTTCCTCTGCTCACCGGCGACGTCGACGAGTGCGAGCTGGTTGCCGTAGCCCTCCAGCATGTGGATGACTTGCCCCGGGATGCCAAGGCACATGGTCAGCCTCCCTTGACTGGTTCGAGCAGTCGCGCAACGACGTCCTCGAGCGCACGCACCGCTGCGGGTATCGCGGTGGCCACCTCAGCTGAGAGTCCGATGCCTTCATCGACGTTCGCGGCCTCGCAGCCGATCACCACCGTGTACGGCGGTGTGCCGCCGAGTGCGTTCAGACTGGCGAACACCGCACCGGGGTCCATGGCGTGCGCATCGAGACCGCTTGCAGCGGTCAGGCTTTCGAGGTCGGCCTCGAAGATATGAACAGTTCCCGGTGATCCCCGGCTGGGGATGGCGTCGACCAGGACGAGGGCCTCGCAACCGTCGAGCAGGTCGTACGCCAGGTGCATGCCCCGAATGCCATAGTCGACCAACTGGATCCGCGGACCCGCCAGGCGTTGCGGGACGTGACGCATCACCTCGGGGCCGAAGCCGTCGTCACCGAGGAAGATGTTGCCGATCCCGGCTACCAGAATTCTTGACGTGATCCCACCTCGCTCACTGTCACATCCGGCGGATCTTCATGTACCGGCGCGCGTCCGGAAGGTTCACCACGCCTACGGCGACGCCACCTATGACGACGACCGCTACGACGGCCACGGCCACCCATCCCACTACGTCCATTGCGAACTCCTTTCGGTGAGTGGTTCAACTTCATCGGGAGCGAAGTACAGGTAGCGGCCATACCAGTCGTGCAGGTCGGCGGCAGGATCCTCCTCGAGGACCACGCCGACGTGCTGGTCGCCGTCGACGTCTTCGTGGACCGAGGTGACACGCGCGACCTTGTCGGCATAAAACAGGTCCTGGGCGTCGGCCCTGCGCGATGGGTGCAGGCGGACACGGCTGCCCCGGGACACCCGGGTGCCGTTGACCAGGATGGCGTCGAGTTCGGGGCGTACTGCGTTGTCCGCCATGGGATCCCACCAGTCTACGTCCGCGGGGACTTCCGGAATCAACTGTGGTCCCTGCGGCGGTGCGTGCGGATTGCGCAGCACACCGTGCAGATCCAGCATGGCTTCTGGTGACATGGTGTCGCAGCGGTCGATGATCTGGGCGGCCAACGGGTCAGTGGCCCGGGCCTGCGCCTTCTCCTCGTCGGTCATCGTCATGATCCGCAGCGTGAGGATCTCGTCGATCTCTGTCGAGTCGTACAACGCGCCCTTGCTCTGTTCTGCGATCTCGGGATGGTCGTACAGAATGATGGGCGAAACCAGCACCAGATCGCGTTCACCCGGCGGTCCCGCGAGCACTGGGAAGCAACGGTGCTGCGTGCACCGCGCGACGGCGTCGGCCGCGGAGTCCGGTGGTTCGAGAAGAGACACGAACTCGCCGCCGGCTACTTCGATAAGGAGATGCGTGCCGATCATGGAGGTGGCGATTGCCTCGTTCTTGTCGGGGGCCGGCGGCGCGACGTTGCGTAGCTCGAACGACAGCCGCAACAGGTCGCCGTCCCGCTCTGTGGAGATGTCGAGTTGACCGCACAGCGCGCGGCGGGTGCGGACCAAACGACCGCCGTCCAACATCTCGACGTCGCTGCCGGACGCGACCGAAATATCGAGCGTGCGTGGCAGACTCGTGACGGAGAAGCGGTCTATCGCGATCTCGCATTCGACGGCCTCGTCCCAGCTGAGCCAGCTAGCGGAACCGGTGGACAGCTCGGCGGTTGGCTGGTAGCGGCCGCCGACTTCCCGCTCCGCCGCCCGATGTTGTAGCTGTAGGAACCGCACCACGCCGGACAGTGCCGGGACGCCGCTCGAGCGAACCAGCACTTGCGCGGATAGCGTGTTGTCCTCACCGATGCCGGTGTCAGCGGCGCCCTGCGGGCCGAGTACTCCGAACTGCCAGCGCGACTGGTTCTTTCCCGAGGTCGCGCGGTACGGGTAGAGCAGGTAGCCCTCGTAGAGCACCGCGTCGGCGACGGCGCGTGCATGGTTCCATCCAGCGGTCATCACGTCTCCCGCGCCGCCGAGTTTCCCGCGAGCAGCGAGGTGATCGCCTCGTCGAACCCGAGCAAGCCGCGCGCCGAGCGGTACGCCGCCAGCGAGTCGATGGTGTCGCGGTCCAGCCGCACCCACCCGGTGTTGGGGAAGTGCTGCCGGACCAGGTCGCGCCAGATTGAGACGGGCATGTCGTAGCGCTCTTCCCGGTCCCACGGCACCTGCTGAACGGTAAAACCGTTTGCGCCCCGCCCGAAAACCGTTCCGCTGAACAGGAATTGCAGCGGGATGGTACCGTCACCCAGCGCATGCAGATACTTCGCCGCTGCCACCTCGAAGTCATACGTGCATTCCAGCGGCATGCTCACCTGGGTGGTACCGGTGAATCCCGGCACCATCGCGTTTGCGTGCTGCCACAGGAACGAGTGTTGAGTCGCGGCCCACCTATCCCGCGGCCCGAACAGATCCGTGAGTGCGGCGGCCTCATCATCGGAGTATTGGCGCCGCGACGGCTCGATGCGGACCTGACAACGCAATGCGACCGCGTGCACGGGTTCCTCAGCGATGGAGGCGATGCCGACGCGCGCCATCAGAATCGGCGTCACCGCGTATGGTTCCGGCGCGACGTCGAGGACGGCGAACGTGATGTCGGTCATGTCCGGTCAACTACTCTGCTGCGGTTGTCGAGCTGTTCGAAGAACCCCTCGATGTAGCTGCGGACGTCCTGGCCGCCGTCGAATCCGCGCCACATCATGCGCAACCGGCCGACGAACTCGTAGCAGGCGTCGATGGGAACCAAATACGCGCGGGGAGACGCAGTTTCATCGTCGGGCACCCGAACGAGCAAGGCCTCGGTGTCCGCCGCGGCGGTGTCCACTCGCGGATCGGAGGTGCGGATGTCGTTCCACGCCTGCAGATCCAGTTCGGACTCGGTGGCGCCCGCCGGCCCCGGATAGAATGCGACGGTGCGGCCGAGCGTCGAGTTGTGGAAGAAGAACGCCAGCCCGACGGGGATCTGCAGTGCCTCCCAAGCGCGGCGATCCAGCGCGAAACCCTCGAATACCAGGTAGCGGTCCGGGATGGCGCGGTAGCGCAAGTCGGCCGCGGTGTCAGTGAACAGCAGGTAGCAGCCGCGGCAGACACACATCAATTGCCTGCCTTCGAGATTCACCACATGCTGATGCTCGTCCGCGATGGCCTCTGAACACATCTCACACCGTTCACCAATGGGCTGTGGGGCTCCGCGGTTGGCGCGGATGCGAGTCAGCACATCGAAGGCCGCATCCATCACGCCACCCCTTCAGGAACGGCCATCGACAGCACGCCGTCGCGCACCAGCAAAGGCAGCGGGTCCAGATGGCTGTCACCGCCGACGCCTGCGCCAGCATGCACGGCGTCGAAGCCTGCGCCGCAGGCCGGGCACTGCAGCACCGCGCCGCGCAGTTGCGCTCCCGTTAAGGTGCCGAGGCAGCTCGCGCAGCGGTCGCGGTAGGCGTAGACGTCGCCGCCGATCCGGCAGACCAGCGCCGTCACGCCCGACACTCGGAAGCCACCGACTTCACCGTCGGCCAATCCGGCGAGCTCGGGGACAGGCTGCCATTGGTGGCCGTTGGCGTGCAGCCGGTGCATCAGTGAATCGGCCGGAATCACACTCGAGGTGGAAACATTTTCCGCCGCAACGACTTCGATCGAGGTGATCTCCGGCGCAGCGGCACGCACCGCGTCCTCGACCGCGAGCTCCAACGTGACCGACGACGACGGGCAAGTCTTGCAGCTGCCCTGGAACTGAAGGCGAACCACGCCGTCGGCGACGCCCAGCAGTGACACATCTCCGCCGTGCGAGCCAAGGTAGGGCCGCACGCTGTCCAACGCGTCCGACACCCGCCGCTCGACGCCGTATGGATGCAACCCGTGTACCAGAAGGAGGCTGGCGACGAGGTCGTCGGCCGCAAACCGGTCTGACAGCGCCGGTTCGGCGGCCAACGCCACGTCCATCATGCGCTCCAGCGCGGCTCCGTAGAGGTCGGTCACCTCCCGGACGAGTTGTTCCGCGCGTTCGCGTGCGACGGCGCCGCCCGATGACGACGCGTCGAGCAGGGCTTGTATGCGCTCGCCCGCCGTGCGCCACTGCGCGTCGTCCTGGGAATCGGAAAGGCCTGGCAGTGTCGGCGGGGCCATACGCTAATCCCCTGTGACAGATTGCGTGGGGGAGTGCAGCAGATCCAATGACTTTCCCTTGCCGAGGTACATGTGCACCCCGCACGGCAGACATGGATCGAAACTGCGCACCGTGCGCATGACGTCGATGCCCTTGAAGTGCTCCCTGTCGTTCTCCTCGAAAATCGGCTGGCCTTGTACCGCATCCTCATACGGCCCCGGCGTGCCGTAGCTGTCCCGCGGATTGGCGTTCCACGGCGTCGGGGGATACGGGTGATAGTTCGCGATCTTGCCGTCGCGAATCACCATGTGGTGGGACAGCACTCCGCGCACCGCTTCGGTGAATCCGCAGCCGATGGCTTCGTCGGGCACCTCGAACTTCTCCCATGTCTTGGTACGGCCGGCACGAATCTCCACCAGAGCCTTCTCGGCGAAGTGAAGCGCACACGCCGCGGCGTAGGCCTGGAAGTAGGTCCTGGCGCGGTTGCGTTCCAGCGTGTTGCTGCCGTACTTCGGCACCTTCCACTCGAGCGATACCGGCCCCTTCAACGCGGTCTTCGGGAAGTTGATCTGCACACTGTTGCCCGTGGCCTTCACGTAGCCGATGTCGACCAAGCCGGCGAGCGCGGTCGCCCACAGCCTCGCCAGCGGGCCGCCCCCGGTGTCGAGCGCCAAGTGGTCCTTGCCGTCGAACCAGCGTGGCGACATCACCCAGCTGTACTTGTCGTCGAAGTCACGCTTCTGTGGCCTTGGGTTGGTGTGCTGATTCCACGGATGCCGACGATCGACAGGATTGCCGAGCGGATCATTCTTGACGAACATCTCCTGGTCGGTCCAGTCGTCGTAGTAGCTGTGGCCCAACAGGATTCGGATGCCGAGGTTGATGTCGACCAGCGAATGTGTGTGCAACTTGCCGTCGATCACCACGCCCGGGGTGACGAACATTGCGTCGCCCCAGCGCTCCATGTCCTTGTATTCGAAGTTGCATGTCTCGGGATCCTGGAACGAGCCCCAGCAGCCCAGGAGCGTGCGACGCAGGCCCACCTGGTCGTAGCCGGGCAGCGCTTCGTAGAAGAAGTCGAAGAGATCGTCGTGCATCGGCACGACCGACTTCATGAACTCTACGTAGCGCATCAGCCGGGTCATGTAGTCCGTCATCAGTTGCACCGTCGCGGTGGTGCCGATGCCGCCCGGGTACAGCGTCGACGGATGCACGTGCCTGCCTTCCATGAGGCAGAACATCTCTCGCGTCCATCGGCTGACTTGCAGCGCCTCACGGTAGAACTCGCCGGTGAACGGATTGAGCGCGCGCATGATGTCGGCGATCGTCCGGTAGCCGTGCATGTCGGCGTGCGGCGCCTGGGTGTTCTCAGCCTTGGCCAGCACGCTCGGATTGGTCTCGGACACCATCTTCTCGCAGTAGTCCACGCCGACCAGGTTCTCTTGGAAGATGTTGTGGTCGAACATGTATTCCGCAGCCTCACCGAGGTTGATGAGCCACTCACCGAGGTGCGGCGGCCGGACGCCGTACGCCATGTTCTGGCAGTAGACCGAGCACGTGCAGTGGTTATCGCCGCAGATGCCGCAGATGCGGCTGGTGATGAAGTGGGCGTCGCGAGGATCCTTGCCCTTCATGAAGATCGAATAGCCGCGGAAGATCGACGAGGTGCTGTGGCATTCGACAACCTCCCTGTTGTCGAAGTCGATCTTGGTGTAGATGCCGAGACTGCCGACGATGCGGGTGATGGGATCCCATGCCATCTCCACCAGTTGGCCGGGATCGCGCTTCACATGTGACGGCTCGGGGATGGTCGTTGTCATCGAACTGTTCTTCTTTCGTCTAGAGGACAGCGCCGCAAGAGATTTCGGCGATCGCCAAACGCACGTGCAGCAGCGCCGAAGGGCGCGCACCTACCAGGTGCGCGTCGCTCCGGTTTCGAGTCTTGTGCCTGGATGCCGCCACTTCGGTTCTTTGTCCACCGTGCGCCCGGTGACGTGGCGAAGGCTGCGGATGACCGAGCCGTACAGGCCGGAGGCCGTCGTGGAAACCTTGCCGCCAGGCGGCTCGTCCATGAACGGCATGAACTTGTCCGGGAAGCCCGGCATTGTGCAGCCGATGCAGATGCCGCCGACGTTCGGGCAGCCGCCGATGCCGTTGATCCAGCCCCGTTTGGGGACGTTGCACTTGACGACCGGACCCCAACAGCCCAGTTTCACAATGCATTTCGGCGAGCCGTACTCGGTAGCGAAATCGCCCTGCTCGTAGTAGCCCGCGCGGTCACAGCCTTCGTGCACGGTGGCGCCGAACAGCCACTTGGGCCGCAACGCATCGTCAAGCGGAATCATCGGCGCCTGGTCGGTCGCCATGTAGAGCAGATACGTCAGCGTCTCGGCCATGTTGTCCGGATGAGCCGGGCAGCCCGGCACGCAGACGATCGGGATGCCGGCCTTGCTCTTCCAATCCCAGCCAAGGTAATCCGGGACACCCATGGCGCCGGTCGGATTGCCTGCCATCGCGTGGATTCCGCCGTAGGTGGCGCAGGTTCCGACGGCGACGACCGCGGTGGCCTTCGGGGTGAGCCGGTCCAGCCATTCACTCGTGGTCATCGGCTGACCGGTCGCGGGGTCGTTGCCGAACCCGCACCAGTAGCCCTCGTCCTTGAGTTGCTCGTTGGGAATGGACCCCTCGACAACAAGAACGAACGGCTCCAACTCACCACGCTCGGCCTTGAAGAACCACTCCAGGAAATCGTCGGCACCCCCGTTGGGGCCGCACTCGAAGTCGATCAGGGGCCAGTGGACGGCGATCTTCGGCAGCCCGGGAAGCGCGCCAAGCGCGATCTCCTCGATGCTGGGTTGGGTGGCGGCAGTCAACGCCACCGAATCACCGTCACAACTCAGGCCCGCGTTGATCCAGAGAACATGGATCAACGCCTCTTCCGCTTTGACTGCTGCTTCGCTTGGCATGCGTAACAGCTCTCTGGGGTCGGGGCTGGCGACCCCTCTCGCAGGAATATGCGTGCGCCCGCTTTTTTAAGCGCTGGTTCTCGGTTTACTCCGGGCCAAATGTCTTGTCAACGAGTCGTTGGGACATAGTTGGGGTTTGCCAGAACGCGGATCTCCGCCCGGATCCAGTCGTACCATGCGTCGAGTCCGTCGCTGCGCGTCGCCGAGATCGGCAAAATTTGAACGCCGGGGTTCACTGACCGTGCAAAGCCGAAACATTTTTCAAGATCAAAGTCGACGTAGGGAACAAGGTCGATCTTGTTGATGAGGACCAGCCCCGCCGCGGCAAACATATGGGGGTACTTCAGAGGTTTGTCCTGACCCTCCGTCACCGAGATCACCACAACTTTGCTGTGCTCACCGAGATCGAACAGTGCCGGGCACACCAGGTTGCCGACGTTTTCGATGAACAGCACGGACTTCGGCTCCGGATTCAAGGCGTGGAGTGCGCGGTGGACCATGTCCGCGTCGAGGTGGCAGCCCGCTCCTGTATTCACCTGCACCGCGCGGGCGCCCGCCGCCTGGATTCGCTGGGCGTCGAGCAGTGTCTCCTGATCGCCCTCGATGACTGCCACCGGGAGGTCGCCGCCGAGCTCTCGGACGGTGCGTTCGAGCAGTGTCGTCTTGCCGGCCCCGGGTGAACTCGTCACATTGAGAGCCAGGATGCCGCGCTCGGCGAACGATTGGCGGTTGTGAGCGGCGATCAAATCGTTCTTCGCGAGCACCTTCTGTTCGAGCGTGATGGTCTCGGTGTGGGGGTGGTCGTGCTCGTGTACGCGCGGATGGTCATCGCCGGCCACCGTGATGGTTGTCGTGTCGTCTCCGCATCCGCACGTCGCGCACATGGCTAGCTCACTTCCATCGAGAGAATTCGAAGATCCCGCCCCGTCAACACTTCGACGTCCGCGCTGCCGCACGGGCACAGCAGGATCAGGTCACGTAGTTCGAAGTCTTCTCCGCAGCTGCGGCAGTGAGCCGAGCCGGGCTGCACGTCCAGATCGAGGCGGGCGCCGTCGGCGAGGGTGCCCTCGGTGGCCAGCTCGAAACAAAACTGCATGGCATCGGGCACGACCGCGCACAGCGCACCGACCTCGACCTTGACGCTCTGCACATGGCGGCCCGCGGCGTGCTCACACACCGCGTCGACAACACTCTGCGTAATCGCCATCTCGTGCATGTCGGTCCGTTCCGGCAGATGAATCCCACGATAGGTCGGAAACTTCGGCCGCACGGCGTGTCTACTTGAATCGAACAGGTGTTCGTCTACTGTGGGCGACAGCGGGATGCGGGACAGGGGCGAGCGGAGCGACGGGAAGGCACGAGCCCGATTTGTCAGACCCTCTGTCTAGCGTCACGGCCAACCGATCGAAAACCGATCACTCACCAGGACGGAGACCACCCCATGGTTCAGGCACCCGACCGCGAGAAGGCCCTCGAGTTGGCCCTCGCGCAGATCGACAAGAACTTCGGCAAAGGCTCGGTGATGCGGCTCGGTGAAGAGGTGCGCCAGCCGATCTCCGTCATCCCCACCGGCTCGATCGCGCTGGACGTGGCGCTCGGCATCGGCGGGCTTCCTCGCGGCCGAGTGGTCGAGATCTACGGCCCGGAGTCCTCAGGTAAGACCACCGTCGCGCTGCATGCGGTCGCCAACGCCCAGGCCGCAGGCGGCATCGCGGCGTTCATCGACGCCGAGCATGCGCTGGATCCGGACTACGCCCAGAAACTCGGGGTGGACACCGATTCGCTGCTGGTATCCCAGCCCGACACCGGTGAGCAGGCGCTGGAGATCGCCGACATGCTGATCCGCTCCGGCGCGCTGGACATTCTGGTCATCGACTCGGTGGCCGCGCTGGTGCCACGCGCCGAGATCGAAGGCGAGATGGGGGACAGCCACGTCGGCCTGCAGGCCCGGCTGATGAGCCAGGCGCTGCGGAAGATGACTGGCGCGCTGAACAATTCGGGCACCACCGCGATCTTCATCAACCAGCTCCGCGAGAAGATCGGCGTGATGTTCGGCTCGCCCGAAACGACAACGGGTGGAAAGGCATTGAAGTTCTACGCCTCGGTTCGCTTGGACGTCAGGCGAATTGAGACGCTGAAGGACGGCACCGACGCGGTCGGCAACCGCACCCGCGTCAAGGTCGTCAAGAACAAGGTGTCGCCGCCGTTCAAGCAGGCCGAGTTCGACATTCTTTACGGCAAGGGCATCAGCAAGGAAGGCTCGCTCATCGACATGGGCGTCGAGCAGGGCTTCATCCGTAAGTCCGGGTCCTGGTTCACCTATGAGGGTGAGCAGCTCGGCCAGGGCAAGGAGAACGCCCGCAACTTCCTGCTGGAAAACGTCGACGTGGCCAACGAGATCGAGAAGAAGATCAAGGAAAAGCTCGGCATCGGTGCCGTGGTGACCGCGGAGGTGGCCAATGACGAAGTCCTGCCCGCCCCCGTCGACTTCTGAGGCGGCTGAGCCCAAACGCGAGGAGCGGGCGCGAGACCTCTGTCTGCGCCTGCTCACCGTGAGGGCCAGGACCCGCGCCGAACTCGAGGGGCAGCTGACCAAGCGAGGATACCCCGACGACGTCAGCAACCGTGTGCTCGACCGGCTGGCTCACGTGGGTCTGATCGACGACGTCGACTTCGCCGAGCAGTGGGTGCAGTCTCGACGGGCGAACGCCGGAAAAGGCAAGCGCGCCTTGGCCGCTGAGCTCCGGACCAAGGGCGTCGACGACGAAGTGATCACCACGGTGCTCGCAGACATCGACGCTGCGGCCGAACGGCGGCGCGCCGAGCAGCTGGTCCGCGACAAGCTGCGCCGCGAGAAGCTCGTCGACGACGACACCAAAGTCGCACGTCGGCTCGTCGGGATGCTGGCCCGCCGGGGCTACAGCCAGACGATGGCGTTCGACGTCGTCAAGAACGAACTGGCCACCGAGCGGGAACGACGCAACGTCTAGCCGGCATGTCAAATGGTGCCGCCGGCCCCAGCGCCGAAGGTGCCCTGCGTGATCGGCTGGATATGCATGGGCTCCGGCCCCTTGCGGGAGCGGCGCATCCGGCCCTCCAACCATGTCGCGAACCAGGACAGCGTGAAGTTGACGCTGATCATCAGCACCGCGATGACGATGAGCGCGGGGACGTAGTTGCCGTATGAAGAGCCGACCTGCGTGCCCTGGCGCACCATCTCCAGGAAGGTGATCTGGTAGCCGATCGCTGTGTCCTTGAGAACCACCACCATCTGCGAGATCAGCACCGGCAACATCGACGTGACGGCCTGCGGCAGCAGGATCGATCGCATCGTCTGACCCCAACGCAGACCGAGCGCTGACGCGGCCTCGGATTGCCCGCGAGGCAGCGCGAGGATTCCGGCGCGCACAATCTCGGCGATGACCGAACCGTTATAGAAGGTCAGGCCGGTGATGACGCCCGCCAGCGCCAAGTGCTTGGACGGGAAGACGTCGTATTGCGCGTACAAGAAGTACGCGAAGATCATCATGATCAGCACGGGCACCGCGCGGAAAAACTCCACGAACACCGCGGACGGGACGCGGATCGCGGGGTGAGTGGAAAGCCTGCCGACACCGAGAACGAAGCCCAGCGTCAGCGCCAACACGATTGACACTGCAGCGGCGGTCAGGGTGCCCTGCACGCCCGGCAGGATGTAGGTCTTCCACAGGTTGGCAGTCAGGAATGGTTCCCACTTCGCGGCGGTGAGTTGACCCTTCGCGTTCAGCTGGGAATACACCACCCAGATCACCAGCGCGACGACCAGCGCGGTGACGACGTTGAACACCCGGTTCCGTGCGCGTGCCCGTGGTCCCGGCGCGTCGAAGAGGACTGAACCTGCCATCTACCGTGCCACCGCCAGCCGTTTGCCGAGCCATCCGAAGAACAGGCCCATCGGCAGCGTCAAGATGACGAACCCGAACATGAAGATGGCGCCGATATAGAGCAGCGCGGCCTCGTTCTCGATCATCTCCTTCATCAGCAACGCCGCCTCGGCGACACCGATTGCGGAGGCGATCGTCGTGTTCTTCGTCAACGCGATCAGCACCGAGCCAAGCGGACTGATCACGGCGCGAAATGCCTGTGGCAGCAGGATGATTCGCAAATTCTGCCCGAACGTCAGGCCGAGCGATCGCGCCGCCTCCGCCTGGCCCAGCGGCACCGTGTTCACACCCGACCGCACCGTCTCACACACGAACGCCGCCGTGTAGACCGTGAACCCGAGCACCGCGAGCCGGAAATTGCTGTCCACGATCGACGTCAGTGACTTCGAATCGACCAGCGTGATCCCCAGCGTCTGCGATAAGCCGAACGAACAGAACAAGATGATCAGCGTCAACGGCGTGTTACGCACCACGTTGACGTAGGCCGTCCCGATCCAGGTGAGCATCGGCACCGGAGAAAGGCGGAACGCGGCCAGCAGCGTGCCCAGGACAAGCGCGCCGATCGCGGAAAAGACCGTCAGCTGGATAGTGGTCCAGAACGCCTCGAAGATCTGGCTCTGGTACTTGGTAAACAGCTCCACGTCGGAGAAAGGCGCTTACTTGTCGACCGGCGGCGGCGTCGGTGCCGGAATGCCCGCGGGGCCAAGGTTCTTGTCCCACGCCGCCTTCCACGCGCCGTCCTGTTCCATCTTGGTGATCGCGTCGTTGATCTTTGTCCGTAGGTCGGTGTCGCCCTTCTTCATGCCGATGCCGTAACGCTCCTCGGAGAACGGCTTGCCGACGATCTTGAACGCGCCGGGGGTCTGGGCGGCGTAACCGGCCAGGATCACCTCATCGGTGGTGACCGCGTCGATTGCACCGTTCTTCAGTGCCTCGACGCAGGCCGAATAAGTGTCGTACTGCTGCAGCTGGACACCCGGGTACTTGTCCTTGATCCGCTGTGCCGGCGTCGAACCCGAAACCGAGCACAGCTTCTTGTTGTTCTGCAGCGACTCCGGCCCGGAGATGTCGGTGTTGTCCGCCTTCACCAGCAGGCTCTGCCCGGTGATCAGGTACGGCCCGGCGAAGTCGACCTTCTGCTTGCGGGTGTCGGTGATCGAATAGGTCGCGGCGATGAACTTGACCTGGTCGTTCTGGATCAGCGTCTCACGCTGGCCGGACGGGGATTCCTTCCATTCGATCTTGTCCTCGCTGTACCCGAGGTCCTTGGCAACGTACTTCGCGACGTCGACGTCGAAGCCGCTCATCGTTCCGTCGGGATTCTTCATCCCGAGGCCCGGCTGGTCGAACTTGGTTCCGATGACGATCTTGTCGCCGCCGCCGCCACCACCGCCGCCGCACGCGGTGGCCGCGAACGGCAACGCGATGGCTAGCGCAATGGCACCTGCGACACGCACTTTCATGGACGGCATTGGTCGGTTCCTTTCGCCGGAGCGTTAGTGACGGAGAATCTTGCCGAGAAAGTCTTTGGCCCGATCGGTCTTCGGTTTCTCGAAGAATTCAATGGGTTCGGCGTCCTCGACGATGGCGCCGTCGGCCATGAACACCACACGGTTCGCGGCCCCCCTGGCGAAACCCATTTCGTGCGTGACCACCACCATGGTCATGCCGTCCTTGGCGAGCCCGGTCATGACGTTCAGTACCTCGCTGATCATCTCGGGATCCAGCGCGCTCGTCGGCTCGTCGAAAAGCATGACCTTCGGGTTCATCGCCAGCGACCGGGCGATCGCCACCCTCTGCTGCTGGCCGCCCGACAGTTGAGCCGGATACTTGTCCGCCTGATTGGCGATGCCGACCCGCTCCAGCAGTGTCATCGCTTTTTCGCGGGCCTCGGCCTTCGACTTCTTGCGAACCTTCATTGGCGCGAGCGTGACGTTATCCAGAATTGTCTTGTGTGCGAACAGGTTGAACGACTGGAACACCATTCCGACGTCGGACCGCAGCTGCGCCAGCTTTTTTCCTTCGGAGGGCAGCGCAACGCCGTCGATCTCGATTGTGCCCGAGTCGATAGGTTCAAGGCGATTGATGGTGCGGCACAACGTCGACTTGCCCGAACCGGACGGGCCCAACACGACGATCACCTCTCCGCGGTCCACCTTCAAGTTGATGTCCTTGAGCACGTGCAGGGCGCCAAAGTGTTTGTTGACCGCCTCCATTGAGATCATCGGCGCACCGCCGGGCGTCCCCATGGGTGCAGACCTTACCCAGGGAATGCTCAGCTTGCCCGCAACTTGGGAATCCGTCCGAATGGCGCGGCGACGTGGTCCGTACCATGGGGCCGTGACTTCGATGGTGACGCAGGAGGAGAACGGGATACGTCCCGTTCGCCAGCAGCACCGCACCTATCAGGTCCGCACCTACGGCTGCCAGATGAATGTGCATGATTCCGAACGGCTGGCCGGGTTGCTGGAATCCGCCGGATACGAGCGCGCGGCCGACGGAGCCGACGCCGACGTCGTGGTGTTCAACACATGCGCGGTTCGCGAAAACGCCGACAACAAGCTGTACGGCAACCTCAGCCACCTCGCACCGCGCAAGCAGGCCGACCCGAACATGCAGATTGCCGTCGGCGGCTGCCTGGCGCAGAAGGACCGCGACACCGTCCTTTCGAAGGCACCGTGGGTGGACGTGGTGTTCGGCACCCACAACATTGGGTCGCTGCCGACTCTGCTCGAACGCGCCCGACACAACCGCACCGCACAGGTCGAAATCGTCGAAGCGCTTGAGGAATTCCCGTCCGCGTTGCCGGCGGCGCGCGAATCCGCTTACGCCGCATGGGTTTCGGTCTCTGTCGGTTGCAACAACACCTGCACGTTTTGCATCGTGCCCGCGCTGCGCGGCAAAGAGGTCGACCGCAGGCCGGGCGACGTGCTCGCTGAAGTGCAGGCGCTTGTCGACCAGGGCGTCCTCGAGGTGACCCTGCTCGGCCAGAACGTCAACGCCTACGGCGTCTCCTTCGCCGATCCGGATCAGCCGCGCGACCGCGGCGCGTTCGCCAAACTGCTGCGCGCCTGCGGGCGCATCGAGGGTCTGGAGCGGGTGCGCTTCACGTCGCCGCACCCCGCCGAATTCACCGACGACGTGATCGAGGCGATGGCCGAGACCCCGAACGTGTGCCCGACGCTGCACATGCCGCTGCAGTCGGGCTCCGACCGGATCCTGCGGGCCATGCGGCGGTCGTACCGCGCGGAGAAGTACCTCGGCATCATCGACCGTGTCCGGGCCGCTATCCCGCATGCCGCAATCACCACCGACCTGATCGTCGGGTTCCCTGGTGAAACCGAGGAAGACTTCCAGGCCACGCTCGATGTGGTTGAGCAGGCGAGGTTCTCGAGCGCCTTCACCTTCCAGTACTCCAAACGCCCCGGCACTCCGGCCGCCGAACTCGACGAGCAGCTGCCGAAAGCCGTTGTCCAAGAACGCTATCAACGGCTGATCGACCTTCAGGAAGGCATTTCTCTGGAGGAGAACACCGCGCAGGTCGGCCGCACCGTCGAATTGCTGGTCGCCACCGGTGAAGGTCGCAAGGATGCCAGCACCGCACGCATGTCCGGCCGGGCCCGCGACGGCCGGTTGGTGCACTTCGACCCCGCTGGCCTCAAGATCCGGCCCGGCGACATCGTCACCACCACCGTGACCGGCGCCGCGCCGCATCACCTGATCGCCGACGGTGCCCCACACACTCACCGGCGCACCAGGGCCGGCGACGCCCACGCTGCGGGGCTCACGCCGCGCACCGGCGTCGGAGCCGCAGGGTCGGCGACATTCAGCGGAGCCGGAGGGTCGGCGACATTCAGCGCCGGAGCCGGAAGGTCGGCGACATTCAGCGCCGGAGCCGGAAGGTCGGCGACATTCAGCGCCGGAGCCGGAAGGTCGGCGACATTCAGCGTCGGCCTGGGCATGCCCGGCATCGGTGTCCCGGCGCAAGCGCCGACTTCGTCCGGGTGTGCCCGGTGACCTCAGGCGATCAGAACAACGGCAAGTTCGACGAGTTCAAGGGCGACCTCGAGGCTGCCGAGCGCCGGGTGGCGCGCGAAATCGACCCCGGCGCACGGGCATTGGTGATCGCAGTCGCGGTGTTCGTGCTGCTGCTGAGCTTCGTGCTGCCGCACACCGGCGACACCAAAGGCTGGGACGTGTTGGTCGGCGACGACGCGGCGATCCGCAACGGCATCGCGCTGCCGTCGCGGGTGTTCTGTTGGCTGGCGCTGGTATTCGGCGTCGGCTTCTCGATGTTGGCGCTGCTGACCCGCCGGTGGAGCTTGGCGTGGATCGCGCTGGCCGGGTCGACGGTGGCGTCGTTCACTGGCCTGCTCGCGGTGTGGTCGCGGCAGACCGCGCCCGCACACCATCCAGGGCCGGGCATCGGACTGATCATCGCCTGGCTCACGGTGATCGTGCTGGCCTTCAACTGGGCGCGCGCAGTGTGGGCGCGCACCGCGCTGCAACTCGCGGCCGAGGAACAACGCCGCAAGCAGGCCGCCGACCGTCAGGCCAAGGGCCTGTTGGACACGCTGAACGACGACACCGACAACGGCGAGAACGGAACGGCGAAGAGCTAGCTGCCCTTCAGCGCCTGAGCTGCCGCATCGGCCCACTGCCGCCACTGTTCGGCGCTGGCCCGCGCCTCTTCGGCGTCCTTGGTCCGCCCGGCCGCCTCGGCCTTCTCCGCCTGCCGCTCGAATTGCTCTGCGCGAGCACGGAATTGGTCGGCCCTGGCCTTCGCTTCGGGGTCGACACCACCGGTCGGGGCGTCGCGCACCTTTTTCTCGATCGCCCGCAGTCGGCGTTCCAGCTCGGCGCTGCGTTCACGCGGTACCTTGCCGATCGCGTCCCATTTGTCGCCGATCACGCGTAGCGCCGCCCGCGCAGACTCCAGGTCGGAGGTGTCGACCTTTTCGGCCTCCGCGAGCAGCGCCTCCTTGGCTTCGGCGTTCGCCCGGAACTCCGCATCGCGCTCCGAGCTGGCGGCGTTGCGAGCGGAGAAGAAGACATCCTGCGCGGCCTTGAATCGCTGCCACAGCGCGTCGTCGACGTCCTTGGCGGCGCGGCCCGCCGCCTTCCACTCCGCCAGCAGGTCACGGAACGCCGCGCTCGTCGCACCCCAATCGGTGGAGCTGGACAGTGCCTCGGCTCGCTCACACAACTCTTCCTTGGCCTGCCGCGCGCCGGCGCGTTCGCGGTCGAGTTCGGCGAAGTGCGAGCCACGGCGACGGTTGAACGTCTCGCGGGCCGTCGAATAGCGCTTCCACAGCGCGTCGTCTGTCTTGCGGTCCAGCCCGCTGATCGTCCGCCATTCCTCGAGGATTTCGCGCAGCCGGTCGCCGGCAGCCTTCCACTGCGTCGAGTTTGCAGCCAGCTCTTCAGCCTCGGCGGCCAGCGTTTCCTTACGCGCGGTCTGCGCGGCGCGGAACTCATCGCGCTTGGCCCGCTCCGCCTGGGCGGCCTCATCGGCGTGCTCGACGATGGCGGTCAACCGCGCGGCCAGCGCGTCGACGTCGCCAAGCACGTGCGCCTGCGGCAGCGTCTCGGCGAGCGCCGCGGCCGCCGACTTGATCTTGCGCGCGTCGCCCGTCCCGGACTCCAGCCGGTGCTCCATCAGCGCGACCTCGGTGTGCAGGTCGTCGAAGCGACGGCCGAAGTGCTCGAACGCCGCCTCGGTATCGCCGGCCTGCCACGAGCCGATGACGCGCTCACCGGATCCGGTGATCAACCAGACAGTTCCGTCGGGGTCGACGCGGCCGAACCGGTGCGGATCGGTTGACGCGGGTACCGCGACCGTCGGCGTCGGGTGCGGCCCGGGACGAGGTGAGGGACGCGGCGGTCCTGGCCGGGGAGCGGGTTTGGGAACGGCGGACTGCCCGCCGTGCTCGCTGGTCGTCATCTCCATTACCTCGCACCCTCCGCGCGGGAATCCGCGCACCTGCCGCGCGACGCGGCGCCTGATAGCTCGAACGCTATTCAAACAGGTCACGGCGGCCCGTGCCCACGCCTTTCGCGATGCAAATGCCTACGCTCTTTCCGAACACAACGGGAGGCCCCGGATGGACAAGGCGGATATCGCCGCCCTGCTTGCCCTCGGCGCGGCGTTTTTCATCGCGATCGGCGACGTCATCCACCAACGCACAGCACAGGAGGTGACCGACGAACCGGTCAGCCACGTCGAGCTGTTCATGCGCCTGCTGCGCGACGGTCAATGGTGGCTGGGCAGCGTCGTCGCGGCGGTCGGGTTCGCGCTGCAGGCGGCAGCGCTCGGGTTTGGCTCGGTGCTGTTGGTGCAGGCGCTACTGGTGACGTCGCTGCTGTTCGCGTTGCCGATCAGTGCATGGCTGGCGCATCGGCGAGTGACACGCTGGGAGTGGACATGGGCCGTGTTGCTCGCCGCCGCCGTCGCGGTCATCGTGACCGTCGGCAATCCGACCGCGGGGCATTCGCGGGCGTCGCTGGAAACATGGACCGCGGTGATCGCCGTGCTCGGGCCGGCGCTGGTGTTGTGCGTGGTGGGCGCTCGGATCTGGTCGGGTCCCGTCAGCGCCGTGCTGTTGGCGGTGGTTTCCGGCGCGCTGTGGGGTCTGTTCGCCGTGTTGACCAAGGGCGTGGTGGATCGCCTCGACGATGGATTGTGGACGCTGCTGCGCACGCCCGAGCTATACGTCTGGGTCCTCGTCGCGATCGCGGGCACATCGTGGCAACAGTCATCGTTTCGGGCAGGCGCGCTGACGGCGACGCTGCCCACCATGACCGTCGCCGAGCCGGTGGTCGGTTCGGTGCTCGGCATCGTGGTGCTCGGCGAGACGCTGCGCCCGGGGGACGCCGGGTGGCTGACGCTGATCGTCGCGGTGGCGGTGATGGTCGTCGCGACGGTCGCATTGGCTCGCGGCGAAGCGGTCGGTGCCACCACGCAACCCGCGTGAGCACTAACTTGGGACCGTGCTGAGCGCCATCGCGACCATCCCGTCTGCACCCGTCATGGTCCCGGAGCTGGCCGCCGGTGCCACCGAGGAGCTGACCGGCCTGCGAGATGCCGTCTTCGCGGCCGCGGCAGCGCTGCCGGCGACGTGGATCGCCGTCGGAGTCGGCTCCGCCGACGCGGTATTGGGCCCTGCCACCGTCGGGACGTTCGCGGGATACGGCGTCGACCTGCGCGTCACGCTCTCGCCTGACGCCTCGGCCGCCCCTACCGACCTGCCGTTGTGCGCGTTGATCGCGGGCTGGGTCCGCGGCCAGACCAACCCCGGCGCGCATGCCGCGGTGCGGGTGTACTCCGAGGACCATGACGTCGACGCCGCGCTGGCCCGCGGTCGCGGGTTGCGCGCCGAGCTCGACGAAGCGGCCGACCCGATCGGTGTACTCGTCGTCGCCGACGGCGCGCACACGCTGGCCCCGCCTGCGCCGGGCGGCTATGACCCCGACTCGATACCCACGCAGAACGCGCTCGACGACGCGCTCGCCGCGGGCGATGCCGCCGCCCTGACTCGGCTACCCGACACGATCGTCGGCCGGGTCGCGTATCAGGTGTTGGCAGGACTTGCTGAGCCGCGTTCGGCCAAGGAGCTGTATCGCGGCGCGCCCTACGGGGTCGGGTATTTCGCTGGCGTCTGGACCCCATGAGACCGCTGGCGATCATCGGCCCGACCGGCACCGGCAAGTCGGCGCTGGCGCTCGCCATCGCCGAACGCGTCGGCGGCGAAATCGTGAACGCCGACGCGATGCAGCTCTACCGCGGCATGGACATCGGCACTGCCAAGCTGCCCGTTTCCGGGCGTCGCGGCATTGCGCACCACCAGCTCGACGTCCTCGAGGTGACAGAGACCGCCACTGTCGCCCGATACCAGCAGTCCGCGGTCGCCGACGTCGAGGCGATCGCCACCCGTGGAGCCGTTCCGATCGTCGTCGGCGGATCGATGATGTACGTCCAGTCGCTGCTCGACGAATGGTCATTTCCCGCCACCGACGCCAGCGTGCGTGCGAAGTGGGAGGCCCGACTGGCCGAGGTCGGCGTCGGCGCACTGCATCAGGAGCTCGCCCGGGTCGACGCTGCCGCCGCTGCCTCGATCCTGGCCACCGACGGTCGCCGCATCGTGCGTGCGCTCGAGGTCGTCGAGCTGACCGGGCAACCGTTCTCCGCCTCGGCACCGGTGATCGGGACGCCGCGCTGGGATACTGCGATTGTCGGATTAGATTGGGACACAGCGCTTCTCGACGAGCGGCTGGCGCGACGCACAGACAGGATGTTCGATGACGGCTTGGTCGGCGAGGTCCGCACGCTGCTGGGTCAGGGCCTGCGCGACGGCGTCACCGCATCCCGCGCGCTCGGTTACGCGCAGGTGATCGAGGACCTCGACGCGGGCGGCGACGGGTCGGCGGCCCGCGAACCGACGTACTTCGGCACCCGCCGCTATGTTCGCCGCCAGCGGTCATGGTTCCGCCGCGACCACCGCATCGCATGGCTCGACGGCAGCGCCCCCGACAACGTCGAGCGCACGCTGCGGATATGGCGGCACGTATCCTGAACACGTGAAATTCGCCAAGGGCCACGGCACGCAGAACGACTTCGTGCTGTTGCCCGATCCCGACGGCCTGCTGTCGTTGACGCCTGCCGCAGTGGCCGCGTTGTGCGACCGCCGCCGGGGCCTTGGCGCCGACGGGGTGCTGCGGGTGTCAACGGCCGGGGCCGCCGGTCTTGACCGGTTGCCCGAGGGTGTCGCGGCGGACGACTGGTACATGGACTACCGCAACGCTGACGGCTCGATTGCGCAGATGTGTGGCAACGGGGTTCGGGTGTTCGCGCACTACCTGCGGGTTAGCGGGCTCGAGTCGCGCGACGAGTTCGTCGTCGGCTCGCTGGCCGGGCCGCGCCCCGTGGTGTTGCACCAGTGGGATGACGCCACCGCGGACGTCGCGGTCGAGATGGGCAAGGTCAACCAACTCGGCACGGGTGAGGCGATCGTCGGCGGACGGCCGTTCGCCGGGTTGGCCATCGACGTGGGTAACCCGCATCTGGCATGTGTCGACGCCGATCTGACCATCGACGAACTCGCGGCCCTCGATGTCGCCGCGCTGGTTATGTTCGATCGCGCGCAGTTCCCTGAGGGCGTCAACGTCGAGGTTTTGACGGCACCGCACGGTGGAGCCGTGTCGATGCGGGTTCACGAACGAGGTGTCGGAGAGACGCGATCCTGTGGCACGGGAACCGTCGCCGCCGCCGTGGCGGCGCTGGCATTCGACGGGGCGACCACAGGAACACTGCAGGTGCGCGTTCCCGGCGGCGAGGTCACCGTCACGGTTACCGACGCCAGCAGTTACCTGCGCGGGCCGTCGGTGCTCGTGGCGCAGGGGGAGCTATCAGAGGAATGGTGGCGCGTTGCGCAGCGTTAATTGGGGTGCACGTGCAGTGGTAGCCGTGCAAATGTGTATTCGCTTATGACGTATCCCGATTTTCGCCCCGGCACTCCCAGCGCGGGTGAGCTCGCCCTCGAAGACCGCACGGCGTTGCGCCGCGTGGCTGGCCTGTCGACCGAGCTGGCCGATGTCTCCGAGGTCGAGTACCGGCAGCTGCGGCTGGAACGCGTTGTGCTGGTTGGTGTTTGGACCGAAGGCAGCGCGGCCGACGCCGACGCGAGCATGGCCGAGCTGGCTGCGCTCGCCGAGACCGCAGGCTCCGAAGTGCTCGAGGGCCTCGTCCAACGTCGCGACAAGCCGGACCCGTCGACCTACATCGGCTCCGGCAAGGCGCAGGAGCTGCGCGAGGTCGTCCTGGCTACCGGTGCCGACACCGTGATCTGCGACGGCGAGCTGAGCCCCGCGCAGCTGACCGCGCTGGAGAAGGCTGTCAAGGTCAAGGTCATCGACCGCACCGCGCTGATCCTCGACATCTTCGCCCAGCACGCCACCAGCCGGGAAGGCAAGGCGCAGGTGGCGTACGCCCAGATGGAGTACATGCTGCCCAGGCTGCGCGGCTGGGGTGAGTCGATGTCACGGCAGGCCGGCGGGCGTGCCGGCGGCAGTGGCGGCGGGGTGGGCCTGCGTGGTCCCGGCGAGACGAAGATCGAGACCGACCGGCGTCGCATCCGCGAACGAATGTCCAAGCTGCGCCGCGAGATCAAGGACATGAAGACGGTCCGCGACACCCAGCGCAGCAAGCGGGTAGCCAGCGACGTGCCGTCCATCGCGATCGTCGGTTACACCAATGCCGGCAAGTCCAGTCTTCTCAACGCGCTGACCGGCGCGGGTGTGCTTGTCGAGAACGCGTTGTTCGCCACACTCGAACCGACTACGCGGCGTGGGGAATTCGCGGATGGCAGGCCGTTCGTGCTGACCGACACCGTCGGGTTCGTGCGGCATCTGCCGACCCAGCTGGTCGAGGCGTTCCGGTCCACGCTGGAGGAGGTCGTCGATGCCAATCTGCTGGTGCATGTGGTCGACGGCTCCGACGTCAATCCGCTGGCGCAGATCAACGCGGTCAGGCAAGTGGTCAACGAAGTCGTGACAGACCACGATGGCAAGCCGCCGCCAGAGTTGTTGGTAGTCAACAAGATCGACGCGGCCGACGGCCTGACGCTTGCCCAGTTGCGCAGTGCGTTGCCTGATGCGGTGTTCGTATCCGCGCGCACCGGCGACGGGCTCGAGCGCCTGCAGCAGCGGATGGCCGCGGTGATCGAGCCCACCGACACCGCGGTCGACGTGACGATTCCCTACGACCGCGGTGATCTGGTCAACAAGGTGCACGCCGACGGCCGGGTGGACGCCACCGAGCACACCGCCCACGGCACCAGAATCAAGGCGCGCGTGCCGGTTCCGTTGGCCGCAAGCCTGCAAGAGTTCGCGACGTTCTAAGTGTCG
Source organism: Mycobacterium sp. JS623 (assembly GCF_000328565.1). Lineage (NCBI taxonomy): Bacteria > Bacillati > Actinomycetota > Actinomycetes > Mycobacteriales > Mycobacteriaceae > Mycobacterium > Mycobacterium sp. JS623. The sequence continues at coordinate 2,520,954 of NC_019966.1, forward strand.
TTCGACGTCGTCGAAGCCTCCATCGCGCAGTTGCGGGCTGCACTCGAGGCGGGGTCCGTGACGGCCGTGGAACTGCTGGAAAGCTACCTGCAGCGCATCGCCGTCTATGACCACGCCGGCATCCGGCTCAACGCCGTGGTGGTGCTCAACCCGCAGGCCCGCGCAGACGCTGAGGCGTCGGACGAACGCCGGGCGAATGGGCAGACCCGCGGACCGCTGGACGGAATCCCGTACACCGCCAAGGACAGTTACTTGGCCCGCGGGCTCACGGCGGCCGCGGGCAGCCCAGCGTTCGCCGACCTGGTCGCACAGAAGGACTGCTTTGTCATCGAGCGCTTGCGCGATGCCGGGGCGGTGTTGATCGGGCTGACGAACATGCCGCCGATGGCCAACGGCGGCATGCAGCGGGGGCTGTACGGCCGCGCTGAAAGCCCATATAACGGCGACTATCTCACGGCTGCCTTCGGATCCGGCTCGTCGAACGGGTCGGGCACCGCAACGGCGGCGTCGTTCTGTGCGTTCGGCATCGGCGAGGAGACGTGGTCGTCGGGCCGGGCCCCAGCGTCGAACAATGCGCTGTGTGCGTACACGCCGTCGCGTGGCATCATCTCCGTGCGGGGCGGCTGGCCGCTGGTGCCGACGATGGATGTCGTTGTGCCGCATACCAGGACGATGGCCGACTTACTCGAGGTGCTCGACGTGATCGTCGCGGACGACGCGAATGCGCGCGGAGACTTCTGGCGCAGCCAGCCGTGGATCCCGTTGCCGCGCCCCAGTGATCACCGGCCCGCAACGTATCGGAAGGTGTCGCCCGCCAGCATCGTCGGCACGCGCTTCGGTGTGCCGCGGATGTACATCAACGCCGACCCCGACGCCGGCAGTGCCGAACTGCCGGGTATCGGCGGGCCGACGGGCCAGCGGATCGAGACGCGGCCCTCGGTGCTTGCGTTGTTCGACGCGGCACGGCGGGATCTCGAGTCCACAGGCGCCGAGGTCATCGAGGTGGACTTTCCCACGGTCAGCAACTATGAAGGCGACAGGCCAGGAGCCCCAACGATTTTCACGCGCGGCCTTGTGAGTCCGGAGTACCTGGCTCGTGAGCTGCTCGACCTGAGCGCGTGGGCATGGGACGACTTCCTCGACGACAACGGCGACCCCGCGCTGAACCGGTTGGCCGACGTGGACGGCTCACGCATCTTCCCGCATCCGCCTGGAGCGCTGCCCGACCGGTACACCGGTTTCGACGACGACATCGCAAGCTATCCGGCGCAGGTGAGGGACCACCCGATGAATTCGTTCCTGGAGATCCCGCATCTCGAGCAGGGAGTGCGCGGATTGGAGGAGACGCGTCGCGTCGACCTCGAGGACTGGATGGACGGTCTCGGCTTGGACGCTGTGATCTTCCCGGCCGTCGCGGATGTCGGTTCCGCCGACATGGACGTCAACGAAGCGTCGGCCGACCTCGGATGGCGCAACGGCGTGTGGGTCGCCAACGGAAACCTGGCGATTCGACACCTTGGCATCCCGAGCGTGACTGTGCCGATGGGCACGATGGCGGACATCGGCATGCCGGTGGGGTTGACATTTGCCGGCCGCGCCCACGACGACGTCGCCCTGCTGCGGCTGGCGGCGGCATTCGAGGCGACTGGCACGCGACGGACACCGCCGCCGCGCACGCCACCTGTTGGCTGTTGAGTAACGCAGCGAATCCGGTTTGCGCCGTTTACGGCTACCAAAAACAGCCATCTACCTGGCCATTGAGCGATGGATGCGGCCCATAACCGGGTAGGGCTGATGGTCGGAGAGCAAAGTCACGTCAAACCAAGCAAAAATTGCGCGGTGCGCCGAGGCGGTTATGCATCCGGTGAGCCATCATGGAAACTATCACAGAGCTCGAAAGATCAACGGCCCGAATCAAACTCGAAGTAGCGGGCCACGGCCACCCTGGTCGAGGGCAGAAGACCTGGTCGCAATCTGAGGCGCGAATACGCGCAGACGCAAGGCTCCCCTCGGGTTTCCTTGCGTCTGCGCGTATTCCGTTACGTTGTTACCGCTGCTCGGCCTCCTGGCGCTTCTCGGCGGTCTTGGCGGCGGCCCTGGCACTTTCGGCTTCGGCTTCCTTCTGCGCGGCATTGCGCTGTGCATCGGCCTTGTCCTGCTGCGCCTGGCCTTCGCGGTAGAGGTCATCGCGGCCGGCGACGGCGCCTGCTACCTCTTTGGCCTTGCCCTTTACGCCCTCGACGACACCCTTGATGGCTTCCTCGGGTCCGCTGTTCTTCTCCGACATTGCTTCACCCTCCTGGTCGGTACGGTCACGTGATCCCGGAATCCCCATAACCGCTCGTAGGCAAACATGGAGTGGGATTACTCACGTCGGTCAGGCAATGCCGATCAGGCAATATCGAACAGCGCCTCGGCGGCGGTGCTCATCACGCGGTGAGCGAGCTGTTCTTTCAGCTCGTCGAGCCGTTGCTCTTGCGCATCGGTACGGTCGTCGGTGCGGGCCAGGTCGATGAACTCGTCGGTAACGAATCCCTCGCGCAGAAGAAGGGTGATCGTGCGGCCGCCGATGTCGACGACGAACACGAAGTCCTCGAGAAGTCGACCCCGGTCGCTTCTGACCAACGTGCGGTCGACGACGTAGCGCCCGTCGGACACCGCCCGCGTCACCGCCTCAAAACCGTCGCGCGCGCCGGGACCTCGAAACGGGGTGCGTACCTTGATCGTTCGACGAGCCGGTGCTTCGTTGGGCGAGAGGTCGGCGAATGCGCGCTGCATGACCTTGAACGCCACCGCAACTCCGGTGGGGGAGTGCGGTCCGTGATAGCGCATCATGTCGCCGAACGTGAATGTGATTGGCTGGCCACGTTCTTCGACAGTCAGTGCTTCGCTCATCGGTCGACGATCACCGGTGGCTGATGTGCCCGCACTTCCGGAAGCGGCCCTGTGAACTTCTCGACCTGCACCAGTACGTGAGCGCCGGTGCAGCCCCGCGCCAATGACGACGTGCCGGTGTCGTCGGTGAGCACATTCGGATTGCCGTGCACACACATGGCGTCGGCATCGGCGGGCTCGGCCGGATCGAACCAGGCACCGGTCGACAGCTGCACGACATCGCGGCGCAGACGATCGTCGATCACGACCCCGGCCAGACAGGCGCCGCGGTCGTTGAACACCCGCACCACGTCGCCGTCGGCCAGCCCGCGCCCCGCGGCGTCGACAGGATGCATCCGGATGGGCTCGCGCCCTTGTACTTTCGAAGCTTGGCTCACCGCACCGATGTCCAACTGACTGTGCAGCCGCGTCGCTGGTTGGTTCGCCACCAGGTGCAACGGGTAGTCGCCAGCGCGAGCGCCGCCGAGCCACTCGGATGGCTCGAACCACATCGGGTGGCCGGCGCAATCGTCGTAACCGAACCCGTCGATGTCATCGGAAAAGATCTCGATGCGCCCGCTCGGAGTCGCAAGCCGGTGCGTAATGGGATCCGCGCGAAAGTCCGCCAGCAGTGTCAGACCGCTCTCCGTGGGTAACCGAAGTTGTCCCAACGCCCAGAACTCGTCGAACGTCGGCACCGCGAAATCCAGTCCCGCCGCCCACTTCTCGTACAGGTGCACCAGCCATTGGCTTGCCGTGCGACCCTCGGTGAACTGATCACCGACCCCCAGCGCCTCGGCGAGTGCAGCGAATGTCGTGTAGTCGTCACGCGAGTGCGCATATGGCTCGGCTAGCTTTGGCATGGCCATCAGCAGCGGGTCGTTGCGGGAGCCGGAGTAATCGTCGCGCTCGAACGCGGTGGTCGACGGCACGACGATGTCGGCGTGCTTGGCCATTGCGGTCCAGTACGGGTCGTGCACGACGATCGTGTCGACGCGGCCGAGGGCGCGCCGCAACCGCGGAATGTTCTGGTGATGGTGAAACGGGTTGCCGCCGGCCCAGTACACCAACTTGATATCCGGGTAGGTCAACTGCTGGCCGTTGTAGTCGAACGGTTCGCCGGGGCGCAACAGCATGTCGCTGATGGCTGCCACAGGAATGAACGTCTGCACCGGATTGGGGCCCTGCGGCAACCTTGGCAACCCGAAGCGCAGCGGTGGCAGTCCCGGTTCGTTCATCGAACCGTAGCCGTGTCCGAAACCGCCTCCGGGAAGGCCGATCTGGCCCAGCATCGCCGCGAGCGTGAGCCCCATCCACGGCGCCTGCTCGCCGTGCCGGATGCGCTGTAGCGACCAGCTGACGGTCACAAGTGTGCGCTGTGCCGCCATCCGTCGCGCCAGTGCGGACAGCTCACCGGCGGGCAGCCCGCAGATCCGCGACGCCCACTCGGGGGACTTCGGCACGCCGTCGTCGATACCGAGCAGATACCGCTCGAAGCGGTCGTAGCCGGTGCAGTAGGTGTTCAGAAAATCCCGATCGGCCAGCGATTCGCGTGCCAACACGTAGGCCAGCGCCAGCATGATCGCGACGTCGGTACCCGGCACCGGCGCATGCCATTCGCAGTCGCCGTCGACGTCGTCGCGCAGGGGCGAGAATGACACGATGCGACCGCCGCGGTCGCGGAACCGGCGCAGTGCGTCGCGGGCCGGGTGGCCTGTGGTGCCGCCGTGGTTGGTTCCCGTGTTCTTCAGCGCCAAGCCGCCGAAACAGACCAGCAGATCGGTGTGCTCGACGATGACGTTCCACGACGTAGACCGTTTGAACAGGTCACCGTGCGTACCGACTACCCGGGGCATGATGACGCCGGTGGCGCCGAGGCTGTATGAGTGCCGCGAAAAGGTATATCCGCCAAGGAGTTTGAGGAACCGGTGGACTTGGCTCTGGGCGTGGTGGAACCGGCCGGCGCTGGCCCAGCCGTACGAGCCGCCGTAGATCGCTTCGTTCCCGTGTGTTTGGATGACGCGCCGCAGCTCTCCTGCAAGCAGGTCGGTGAGCTCGTCCCACGAGACGGCGACGAACTCGTCGGCGCCTCTGCGGGTGGTGGGGCCGGGCCCGTCACGCAACCAGCCGCGGCGAACCGCAGGGGTTGCGACGCGCGCGGGGTGCCGGATCGAAGCGGGCAGGTTGCCCAGTAGCGGTGACGGGTCGGTGTCGCCGGCCAATGGCGTCACAGACGCGATATCGCCGGATTCGACCTCCACCGAGAACCCGCCCCAATGCGTCAGGCTCGTCGGGGGGCGGGTCACGTATCGGATTCTAGGGCCGGACGGTGACGTTCTCTGGACTCGAGAACGCCCCCCGCTGGGGCCCAGTGTGCTTCGCCGCCCGTCGACCAACCATCCGGTTGGATGGGGTACCTTTGGCGGTAACAGCCCGTACCAACTCATGGAGGTCCCATGGGCAGCGTCGTCAAATACGACCGCACCCTCTTCGAGCCCGAGCACGACCTGTTCCGCGTGTCCTATCGCGCGTTCCTCGACCGGCACGTCGCGCCGTACCACGAGCAGTGGGAGCAGGAGAAGATCGTCGACCGCGGCGTCTGGCTGGAAGCCGGTAAGCAGGGCTTTCTCGGCATGGCGGTGCCCGAGGAGTACGGCGGCGGGGGCAACCCGGACTTCCGCTACAACGTGATCGTCACCGAGGAGACCACTGCCGGGCGATACAGCGGCATCGGCTTCAGCCTGCACAACGACGTGGTTGCGCCGTACCTGCTGCGGCTGGCCACCGACGAGCAGAAGGCGCGGTGGCTGCCGCAGTTCTGCACCGGTGAAATCATCACCGCGATCGCAATGACCGAGCCCGGAACTGGAAGTGACCTGCAGGGGATCAAGACCCGGGCCGTCAAAGACGGCGACCACTACATCCTCAATGGCGCGAAGACATTCATCACCAACGGCATCAACGCCGACCTCGTGATCGTTGTCGCGTGCACCGACCCGGACAAGGGCGCGATGGGTTTCTCGCTACTCGTCGTCGAGCGCGACATGGCGGGGTTCGAACGCGGCCGCAAACTCGACAAGATCGGTCTGGACGCGCAGGACACCGCGGAGCTTTCGTTCACCGACGTGAAGGTGCCCGCCGAAAACCTGCTCGGCGAGGAGGGTCAGGGTTTCATCTACCTGATGCAGAACCTGCCCCAGGAGCGGATCGGTATCGCGGTGATGGCGGCCACGGCGATGGAGGCAGTGCTCGAGGACACGCTGCAATACACCAAGGAGCGCAAGGCTTTTGGCCGTCCGATCGGCAGCCAGCAGAACAGCCGGTTCGTGTTGGCCGAGCTAGCGACCGAAGCCACGGTGGTGCGCATGATGGTTGACGAGTTCATCAAGTTGCACCTCGAGGAGAAGCTGACCGCCGAGCAGGCCGCAATGGCCAAGTGGTACTCCACCGAAAAGCAGGTCTATCTGATCGACCGTTGTCTGCAACTGCACGGCGGCTACGGCTACATGCGCGAATATCCAGTGGCCAGGGCCTATCTCGACTCCCGTGTGCAGACCATCTACGGCGGGACGACCGAGATCATGAAGGAGATCATCGGCCGCAGCATGGGTGTCTAGCCACCGCTGAGCGGCACGCCGGGCGCCGGGTTGCGCTGTTTCGCCACGCGCGCTTGGTTATCGTCGTCTGACATGGTCACGGAGGCGAGGATTAACGTGACCTGTCGGATGACGAAACGGGGCATGGTGGGCAGGGGCCTGATCGCGCGGACGACCATCGGCCTGTTGAGCGCTGCGGCGTTGCTGTGGCTCGCGCCCGCGGCCCTGGCTACGCCCCAGGACGACGCCGACGCGGCGATCACCGCGGCCTGGCAAGCCGCAGGGGGCGATACGGGCCCGCTCGGACCCAAGGATGGCGGCGTCTATCCGGCCGGCGACGGCTTCGGTCAGAACTTTCCCGGCGGCAAGATCTTCTTCACGCCGGCCACCGGTGCTCACGCCATGATGGGCGCGATTCTCGACAAGTACATGTCGCTCGGCGGCCCGGCGGACGGCGACCTTGGCTTCCCGACCATCGACGAAGGCGCAGGCAAGGCTCCCGACAGCCGAAACACCACGTTCAGCGCCCCCGACAACCCCGTCATCTTTTGGACGCCCGACACCGGCGCGCGGGTCGTTCGCGGTCCAATCAACGCCGCGTGGGACAAGTTGGGCGGATCAGCGGGCGCGCTCGGTGTGCCCAGCGACGACGAGACGTATCACGGCAACCTCATCACGCAGAAGTTCACCGGCGGTGAGGTGTCCTACGACAGGAAGTCCAAGGACTTCACGACGGTTCCGCCCGAGCTCGCCGGCGAGCTGACCGGGCTGCAATATTCGGAGGACCCGACATCGGCGATCAATACGGCCCGGCGCGCCGCCGGCGGACCCCTGGGCCCGCTGGGCGCTGCGCAAGGCGAGCCGTACAAGATCGGCACAGACGGCCTCGGCCAGAATTTCGCCGGCGGCAAGATCTTCTTCAGCCCCGCGACGGGAGCCAACGTCGTCACGGGACAGGTACTGGCGAAGTACGAAAGCGTCGGCGGGCCGCAGGGCGACCTGGGCCTACCGGCGTCCAGTGAGGGCGACGGCGGCCTGCCCAACAGCCGGATCACCACCTTCTCCGGCAAGGACCACCCGGTCATCTTCTGGACCCCCGATTACGGGGCCGTCATCGTGCGCGGCGCCATGAACGCCGCGTGGGACAAGCTGGGCGGCGCGGCGGGTTCGCTTGGCGCACCGATGGCCGACCAGACCGAGAACGGCGACGTGATCACGCAACGGTTCAGTGGCGGCGTGGTTTCGTGGGACCGGTCCAAGAACTCCTTCAGCACCGAGCCTGCGAATCTGGCCTCGCAGCTCGCCGGCTTGCAAGTGCCTGGGCAGGACGTGCCCAAGGCACCCGCCAGCCCGCAGGCCTCAGATACCAACGGCAAGAAGTGGTTTGCGTGGAGCTGGTGGTGGCTGCTTGCCATCATTCCGGTGGTGGTGTTGGCCGGGCTGGTAGCGGTGGCGGCAATACGCAACCGCCGAGGCCACGATGAGGGCGACATCTTCGATGACGGCGATGACGAATTCGGGTCGTCGTATCCCGGCGATCAATCGGCCGAGCAGTTCAGCGGTCGTTATGCGCACCAGGGGCTGGGCTCGCCACCGACGATGTCCGGTGACGAGCAGCATCACCAATCGCCGAGGAACGTATGGGGCGCGCCGCCCGAACCTCCCGAAGGCGCCGACGAGGATGACGACGATGACACCGCGCGCGAACGGGTAGCCACACCGGAAGCTGTTGCGCACCAAGACAATGACGAAGATCCCGACAAGGTCGACACGACGCCGACGCTGCTGCCGACCGGCATCGAACGCGATCCGTTGACCGACACAGGGCGCCACGCGCGGATCGAGATCGGCGAACCCGCGCCCAACGGCACGGCACTGCATCTGCCGCTCGACGATCCCAATGAGGCGCCCGCGGGCTACCCGATCAAGGCGGACACCAAGTCTGGGCTGTACTGGGCGCCAGGCACCACCCTCTACGACGACGCACGCGCCGAAATCTGGTTCGCCAGTGAGGAACTCGCTCGGACGAACGGATTCCTGCGAGCCAATTAGATCTTGCGGATCACGGTGACGACTTTGCCGAGCACAGCGGCGTCGTTGCCGGGGATGGGATCGAACGCCGGGTTGTGCGGCATGAGCCACACCTGACCGCGGGTGCGCTTGAACGTCTTGACCGTCGCTTCGCCGTCGATCATCGCCGCGACGATGTCCCCGTTGTCGGCCACGTTCTGCTGACGTACGACGACCCAGTCGCCGTCGCAGATGGCCGCATCGACCATCGAGTCGCCGACGACCTTGAGCAGGAACAGCGAACCCTCACCGACCAGTTCGCGGGGCAACGGGAAGACATCCTCGACCGCTTCTTCGGCCAGGATCGGCCCGCCCGCGGCGATACGGCCGAGCACGGGAACGAACGTGGGCTCCGGTAGCGCGTCGGAGCCCGCAACGTCGGTGGCGACGATCGACGTGAGGCCGTCGTCGGCACCGCGGACATCGACTGCGCGCGGGCGGTTGGGATCGCGCCGCAGGTAGCCCTTGCGCTCCAGGGTGCGTAGCTGATGGGCCACCGACGAAGTCGACGTCAGCCCGACCGCATCGCCGATCTCCCTGATGCTCGGCGGGTAGCCGCGACTGGTCACAGAGGCGCGGATGACATCGAGGATGGTGCGTTGACGCTCGGTTAGGGCGCTCTCGAGACCTCGGCGTCCGCCTGTGCTTTCCGTGCTGCCAGAACTGTCCGTGTCGTCGTCCTTCATGGCGCCGAATGTAGTCCGCGCTGACCCAATAATCAAACATGTGTTCGAGGCGTGTCGCATCGGAGCCGCCTGCCGGATCAGGTGGCAGAAATTTGTCGGTGGGCTGTCCTATCGTTTGGCAACAGTTCGATCACATGTTCTATAAATCGAACAAGTGAGCGATAGCATTCGAACACCAGAGCGAAAAGCCGGAACGGGAAGGCAAGCAGATGACGATCCTCGACACGCGACAGATCCAGGCGGATTCGGTGCTCAGGCCGGTGGTCAGGCCCGGTTCACGGCCGGCAGAGGCCAGGCGGCGGCCGCGGGCGAGCCGGCCCGACGCGGCGCCGATGCGGTACCGCGGTACCGGCGTGCTGATGTCGCGGGCCTCGCACCGCCGGCGCCCCATCACCCCGGCAACCACGGTGATGCTCGCCCTCATCGCGGCGGGTATCACGGTCTGGCTGGGCCTGGTCGCCCAGCTCGGTGGGGTGACCGGAGGCGATGCGCCGGTGCCCGCTCGGCTGGCCGTTGTGCAGGTCCAGACGGGGGAGACGCTGCAGCAGGTGGCGCACCGGGTGGCCCCCGACTCGCCTGTCGGCCAGGTCGTCGAGCGCATCCAGGAACTCAACCAGCTCGATTCGGTTGCGCTGCAAGCCGGTCAGACACTCATCGCTCCCATCGGCACCTGAATCCACCGTGAGCGGTGAAAGATATTGCCGCACAGCGCCTTCGGTAGCCGCTTCGGCGCTGGGTGCCCGAATCGCACCGACACTAGGCTCCGGCGGCGGCACGCAGGTACGCTCGAAGACGTTCGAGGTAGTTGTTTGTCGTCGCGGCGAAGGAGCGGAGATGCACTGTCCGTTCTGCCGTCACCCCGATTCCCGGGTGGTGGATTCCCGCGAAACCGACGAAGGCCAGGCGATCCGGCGACGCAGATCGTGTCCGGAGTGCGGTAAACGCTTCACCACTGTCGAGACCGCCGTGTTGGCGGTGGTCAAACGCAGCGGGGTCACCGAACCGTTCAGCCGCGAGAAGGTCGTCCGCGGCGTGCGACGCGCCTGCCAGGGCCGACAGGTCGACGACGACGCGTTGAACATGCTCGCCCAGCAGGTGGAAGACACGGTGCGGGCGACGGGTTCGCCTGAGGTGCCCAGCCAAGAGGTCGGGCTGGCGATCCTTGGCCCACTGCGCGAACTCGACGAGGTCGCGTATCTGCGGTTCGCCTCGGTTTATCGATCATTCCAGTCGGCCGAGGATTTCGAGCGCGAGATCGAGGCGCTGCGCGCTGCTCGTGAGGTCCCCGCGCAGAGTTGAGTCGCGGGCCGGCTCAGTCGATCTGCTTGGTTCCGTCGTTCACGACGCGACCGGCAATACGTACCCAACCCTCAGGGCTCCATTGGGTGTTGATCACCGAGCCCTTGCCCTGCACGATGGTCAGGTCGCGGCTGAGGTAGTCGGTGATCCGCACCGCCGCAGCTCCCGTCGCCTCGTCCTCGGGCACTCCGAGATTCGCGGCGAACATCCGCGATCGGATCGCACCGCGCTCGCGGTCGGTCCATGTCCACAAGTAATTCTGGATGTCGTCTGGGTAACCGTCGGGGTCGGCATCGAAGAGCTCATCGGCTGACTCGAGGTCATAGATGGCGAACTCCGGCGCCCACTCCGAGCGGGCGCTGATGGCGGTGACGTCGTCCTCGTAGGTGACCTGCACGATGCCCGCGGGCACCTGCAGGGTGTGGACCGGGACGCCGCGGTCGCGAAGCCACCACGACGCTCCGACCGTCGGATGCCCCGCAAACGGCAATTCGGTGGCAGGCGTAAAGATGCGCGCGTACGCGGTGTTGGCGCCGGACCTCGGCACATCGATGAATACCGTTTCGCTGTAACTCAATTGGGCAGCTATCCGTTGGCGCTGCCCGGGCGCTGCCTGGCTGGCGTCAACCACACCGAGGGGGTTGCCGAAGTTGCCGTCCTGGTCGGTGAAAACGCGCAACACTGTCACGTCGATGGCCATGTGGCCGATGCTACGTGGTCGCCAAATCAGGTGGCGCTGCGCTCGTCGGCGCCCATCGCGTCGAGCACTGCGACGCGGGTGTCGACGGATCCTACAATGGTGCCCTCGCCGATACCCGACCGCAGCAGGCCGCGGAGGTATTCCTGGTCGTACACCGCGGGGTCGTTCGAATCGATGAACTTCTCGACCACCTCGACGAAACGGTCGGGGTCGTCGTGGAATGGGAAATGCCCGGAGCCTTCGAAGATTTCCAACTGTGAGCCCGGCATCGCCGCGTGCGCCATCCGGGCGTGGCCCACTGGGATCACCGAGTCGCGGTTACCCCAAATCAGTTGCACCGGAACGGATTGCGTCAAATAACATCGGTCGAGCATGGTGACCACCTGGCCCCGCCAGTCGACGACGGCGCGCAGGGTGCGGGCAAACGCCGAGGAGGCGGTCGGCTCGGGCAGGTCGGCAAGGATGCGCAGCACGTCGGGCAGATCCCTGCCAAGGCCGGTGGAACCCAACATGGCTCCCGCAACACGGCCCGCCACTTGCAGCGCGGGCAGCACAAGCGGCAGTCGCAGCAGCGCGAGGGCTTCGCTGCCCATCGGCAACGAGGCGAACCGCAGCGCGAAGTTGACGTCCTTGGTCACGCCACCGGCGCTCACCAAGATCAGCCGGTCGACCAATTGCGGGAACTGATAAGCGAATTGCATCGCCACGCCGCCGCCGAGCGAATGGCCGACGACCGTGACGTTGTCGATGTCGAGGACCGAAAGAAGGTCGCGCATCCCGTTGGCGTAGGCGGCAACTGAATAGTCGGCACGCGGCTTGTCGGACTGGCCGTGGCCCAGCAGATCGGGAGCGATGACCGTGAAGCGTTGCGCCAGCTTGCTCTGCACGGTGCTCCACGTGGTGGAGTTGTCGCCGATCCCGTGGATCAGCAGGATGGCAGGACCGGAGCCGGCCACCCGAAACGCGCGCCGGTACCCGTGGATGGTGCGGTACTGCAGCGAGGGTGTCAGTTCCCGCACGGTACGCAGATTGGGCTTTCGCTCGCTCATTGCGCCAACCTTGTTGTCGCGATCAATTCAGCCAACTTCGTTGTCGGGCCGGGCAGCGGCTAGTTGTCGTCGTCCTTGGGCTTGTCGTCGGCCTGTTGTGCGAGGAACCGCTCGAATTCCGCGCCGAGTTCGTCTCCGCTGGGTAGATCTTCATCGCGCGCCAGCAGCGACCGATTCTCCTGAGCGGCGACGAACGCATCGTACTGGCGCTCCAGTGCCTCCACCACTTGAGCGACCTCGCTACTGGCCTCGACCTGCTCGTTTATCTTGTCGTGCACCTCGGCGGCGGCTTGCGTCAGTTCGGCGAGAGGGAATTGCAGCGAACCGCTCCTGGCGACCTCGGACAGCAGCGCTTCGGCCGCCGATGGGTAGTCCGTCTGCGCCAGGTAGTGCGGCACATGAACGGTGAAGCCCACCACCTCGTGGCCGTGCTGCGCCATCCGGAACTCCAGCAGGTTGGACACGCTGCCCGGCACCTGCACCTCGCCGACCCATGGCGTGTGCTCGGCGATCAGCTCCTTGTCGTTGGAGTGCGCGGTCATGGTGATCGGGCGGGTGTGCGGCACCGCCATCGGAATGGTGCCAAGGCCGATCACCCGGCGCACGCCGAGCCGTTCGGCCAGCAGCCGGACAGCCGTGATGAACCGCTCCCATCGCAGGTCCGGTTCCATGCCCGCGAGCAGCAGAAACGGCGTGCCGAGGCTGTCGTGCAGGGCGTACAGCTTGAGTTCGGGTTCCTCATAGGCGGTGAAGTGGTCGGTCTTGAACGTCATCAATGGCCGGCGTGACCGGTAGTCCAGCAGTTCGTCGATCGCGAACGATGCGACCAGCTCGGTGTCAAGGGTGTTCTTCAGGTGCTGCGCGGCCAGCCGAATCGCGTGGCCGGCGTCCGAGAACCCCTCGAGGGCGTGGATCATCACCGGCCCGCTGCCATCAGGCGACGACAACTGCGGCGCGGGAAACTCCAGCTCATACATCCCGGTGTGCTCGGGCTGGTAGTGCTGTTCTGGTCTATCGGCGTTCTCAGCCATTGCCTCGCCTCCTGGCACCCATCTGTCTAAGTGTGGCGCATTTCGTCGTTGATGCGGTTGCGGCCCTTGCATTTGTACGAACAAGACGCCGCCGATTTCGCATTCCGCCTGGGATGCCCGCATCGGATGCCGGTGAACCGCTGCTGGTGAAAGTTTGCCAGTCTGGTCGCCCAGCCAATCGTCGGGGCGTAGCGCCCAGCGGTGGGGCAAGATCGGTGCTCATGCGCTTCTTCGCGACCGGCCGGGCGGTTCTGGTGAGCGGCTTGCTGGCTGCGTTGCCGTTCTGGGCACAGGCGTGTGCGAAGAACCAGCCACCGGAGCAGGCCCCCAGCGTCGCGGCCAACGAGCAGCCGTCCACTGCGAAAGCGCCGCCCCCCACGGCGCGGCCGATGGCGCCGGATCCACGGGTGGGCGCGGTGTTTCTGGGCGGCGGCGATTTGCACACCTGCACCGGCGGGGTGCTGGATTCGGCGGCCGGTGATCTGATCCTCACCGCGGCGCACTGCGTAGCCCAGGGGGTCGACGCCACATTCGTTGCGGGTCTGCACGACACGGCGGCGCCCGAGGACGTCTGGCATATCGATGCGGTCTACCTCGATCCGCGCTGGGTGCAAAACCAGGACCCTATGGCCGATTTCGCGATCGCACGGGTGAGCCGAGACGCCGGCGGATCGGTGAAGGACTTGGCCGGTGGGGGACTAAAACTCGGGCAGACGCCGAAACCGGGCACCGTCATTACCGTCACCGGCTACGCGATGGGCGTCGGCGGTGGTCCGATCGGCTGTCAGACACCCACAGCGCAGCCAACAAAAGGATTTCCGGCGTTCGACTGCGCGCAGTTGATCGACGGCCTGTCCGGCGCTCCGTGGATCGAGGGATCGACCGTCGCAGGTGTGATCGGTGGACTCAACGGCGGAGGCTGTGCAGACGAAAGCATCTCGTACTCACCACCTTTCGATGATGCGATCAAGCGCCTGCTGGCGCGTGCCGAAGCCGGCGGACCTGGCGACGTCGCGCCCACGGTGCTCGACGACGATTGCGGCTAGCCGTGCTAGGAGCGGAACTGGTTGAGCGCGCGCAACTTGTTCATCACGTCAAGCGCGGCAACCTTGTAGGCCTCCGAGAACGTCGGATAGTTGAAGACCGCGTCGACCAGATATTCGACGGTGCCGCCGCACCCCATCACTGCCTGGCCGATGTGCACCATCTCAGTGGCGCTGGTGCCAAAGATGTGTACGCCCAACAACTTCAGGTCATCGGTCGACACCAACAGTTTCAGCATGCCGTAGGAATCGCCCGCGATCTGACCCCGCGCTAGCTCGCGGTAACGCGACACCCCGACCTCGTAGGGTATCGAATTCTTCGTCAGCTCAACCTCGGTGGCGCCGACGTAGGACACCTCGGGAATGGAGTAGATGCCGATCGGTTGCAGATCGGTCATGCCCTTCGCGGGCTCACCGAACGCGTGATAGGCGGCCAGCCGGCCCTGGTCCATCGACGTCGCGGCCAGTGCGGGAAAACCGATCACATCGCCGACGGCATAGATGTGGTCGACCTTCGTCTGGAAGTTGCTATCGACGACAATCCTTCCGCGGTCGTCGGTTTCGAGTCCGGCGTTGGCCAAGTCGAGGTGCTCGGTCTGGCCCTGCCTGCCTGCGGAGTACATCACCGTTTCGGCGGGGATCTGCTTGCCACTGGCGAGCGTGGTGACCGTGCCCGCGGCGCCAACGTCGACGGCGGTCACCTCCTCGCCGAACCGGAACGTCACCGCGAGATCGCGTAAGTGAAACTTCAGCGCCTCGACTATTTCGGGATCACAGAAGTCCAACATGTTGTCGCGCTTCTCGACGACGGTGACCTTGGTGCCCAGCGCGGCGAACATCGAGGCGTACTCGATACCGATCACGCCGGCGCCCACTACGACCATCGTCGACGGCAGCGACTTCAGGTCGAGGATTCCGTCCGAGTCCAACACCCGGTCCTCGTCGAATTCGACACCGGTTGGGCGGGCCGGCTTGGTGCCGGTTGCGATCACGAGGTATTCGCCGCGGACGGTCGTTCTCTCACCACGGGTCTGGTCATCGACACACACGGTGTGTTCGTCGAGGAACCGGCCGTGACCGGTGTGGAGGTCGACACGGTTGCGCATCAGCTGATTGCGCACCACGTCCTGCTCCTTGTTGATGACATGGTTGGTGCGCGCCAACAGATCACCGGGGGTGATCTTCTCCTTGACGCGGTAGCTGGCGCCGTACAGTTCGCGCTGGCTCATGCCGGTGAGATAGACGACGGCCTCGCGCAGTGTCTTGGACGGGATGGTTCCGGTGTTCACGCAAACGCCGCCGAGCATCCGCCCGCGCTCCACGACCGCCACCGACTTGCCGAGCTTCGCCGCTGCGATCGCGGCTTTCTGGCCGCCCGGACCCGAACCGATGACGACGAGGTCGTACTCAACCATGGAACCCATGGCAAAAGGTCTACGCCGGTTGGAGCCTATTCGCACGCCGACGGGCGTCAACGACACGTGAATATTTGCCTCTGTCAGCAGCTCCCAGTTTGTCCCCAGTCGCGAACTCATCCCCAGGCGCCTGCGGACGACACGCTGCGGCGCGAAATACGGCGGTGCTCGTTGCGATCTTGGCGACATGACGACATCGCAATCATCCGACTTTCATCTCAACCGGCCCGGAGTGCTCATCGCGGCCTTACCCGCAGTGCTCGGCTTTGTGCCGGAGAAATCCCTCGTTCTCGTGACCATCGACGGTGGCGAAATGGGATGCGTTATGCGCGTTGATCTTTCAGACGAACTGACGCACTCGCTCGCGCACATCGCCGACGTGGCGTCAGCGGCCAAACCCGATTCCGCAATCGCGGTGGTAATCGACGAGGACGGTTTCGGATGCCGGATGTGCAGCGACGAATACCGCGAACTTGCCGACGGTTTGACCACCGCGCTGGCCAACCGGGGTATCGAACTTCTCGCAGCGCATGTCGTCGACCGCGTCGCCGCGGGCGGGCGCTGGCACTGCGCGGACGGCTGCGGTAACGCGGGCACCGTCGAGGACCCGTCGGCCTCGCCGCTGGCCATGGCCGCGGTTCTGGACGGCCGCAGGCTGTACACCCGGCGTGCTGAGCTGCAGGAAGTCATCGAGGTGGCCGACCGCACCCGAACCGACATGCTCGCCGAGCTCATCGGGGACGCCACAGCGGACGCTTCCCAGAGGCCGGATGACGCGGCGCGGGCAGACGTCGAGGCGGCCATAGCGGCGGCAGTACGCGTGGCCGACGCTGTCGATCTCGGCGACGACGAATTGGCCCGGCTGGGTTTAGCGTTGACCGACCTTCGCGTTCGTGACACTCTCTACGCGCTGGCCGTCGGTGAGAACGCCGGCCAGGCCGAAGGGCTGTGGGCGCTGCTGTCACGCAGCCTGCCGGAACCGTGGCGGGTGGAGGCACTCGTGCTGCTGGCGTTCTCGGCGTACGCGCGCGGCGACGGCCCGCTGGCGGGCGTATCCCTGGAAGCCGCGCTGCGCGTTGACCCGACACATCGCATGGCCGGCATGCTCGACACCGCGCTGCAGTCGGGGCTTCGTCCCGAGAAGATTCGCGATCTGGCGCTTACCGGCTACCGGCTGGCCGAACGGCTCGGCGTGCAGCTGCCACCGATGCGCACAATCGGTCGGCGCGCCGGATGACGTTGCGGCTCAACACACCCCGGGTCGTCCCCTGCCCTTCGGGCGGGAGGTGCCCCCGGCACTCCTGCCCGCCGCTAGACCTTTTCGACCTTCACAGCGTGCGCCATGTGGTGGGGGAGCTCGACCTGTTCGTGGCCGGGGATCACGATCATGACCCCGCCGTGGTCGTTGGCCTCGACGGTCACCCTGGCGTTCGGCACGACGCCGGCTTCCTTCAGCTTCGAGATCAATTCGGTGTCGCCCTGCACATGCTCGGTGAGCTGTCGCACCACGACCGCCACGGGCATTCCGGATGGCAGTTCGGTGAGCCGCACCAGGTTGACCGCCTCGTTGATCGAGTCGTCGACGCCGAGTTCGGACAGGCCGGGAATGGGGTTGCCGAACGGAGAGGTGGTGGGGTTGTCGAGCACCTGAACGAGCCTGCGCTCGACGTCCTCGCTCATCACGTGCTCCCACCGACAGGCCTCGGCGTGCACTTCTTCCCACGGTAGCCCGATCACGTCGACCAACAGGCGCTCGGCAAGCCGATGCTTGCGCATGACGGAGATGGCCAGGGAGCGGCCCTTGTCGGTGAGCTCGAGATGGCGGTCACCGGCGACATGGAGTAGGCCGTCGCGCTCCATCCGGGACACGGTCTGGCTGACGGTGGGTCCACTCTGTTCGAGGCGCTCCGCGATGCGCGCACGCAGAGGCACTACGCCCTCTTCTTCGAGGTCGTAGATGGTCCGCAAGTACATCTCGGTGGTATCGACAAGATCGTTCATTAGGCAACCCTCCGTCATGCCAGAGTCTACCGGTCAAGCTGGGAAAACCGAGCCGCACACGGCAACGACCCCGCCGGTTGGGGGGTCCCGGCGGGGTCGTTAGTCAGTGGCTAGCTGTCGTTGGACAACAGCTAGCTCGCGTAGGAGCGCAGTCGATCGGCGCGCTCCCCATTGCGCAGCTTGGCCATCACCTCACGCTCGATCTGGCGAACCCGCTCTCGGGACAACCCGAACAGCTTGCCGATCTGGTCGAGGGTGCGGGGCTGGCCATCGTCGAGGCCGAACCGCAGTCGGATGACCTGCTGCTCGCGCTCGTCGAGCGTGGCCAGCACGTGGCGGATGTCGGTGTGCAGCAGCTCCGAGATCACCGCGTTCTCTGCCGACATCGCCTCGGCGTCCTCGATGAAGTCGCCAAGCGGGGCTTCCTCGTCGCTGCCGACGGGCATGTCCAGGCTCACCGGGTCGCGGCTGTGCTCGAGCAGGTCGGCGATCTTCTCCGCGGGAATGCCGGACTCCTCGGCAAGCTCCTCATCGGTCGCCTCGCGACCCAGGTTCTGATGCATCTCGCGCTTGATCCGGGCCAGCTTGTTCACCTGCTCGACAAGGTGGACGGGCAGCCGGATGGTGCGGCTCTGATCCGCCATACCGCGGGTGATCGCCTGGCGGATCCACCACGTGGCGTACGTCGAAAACTTGAATCCCTTGGTGTAGTCGAACTTCTCCATCGCGCGGATCAGACCCAGGTTGCCCTCTTGAATCAGGTCCAGCAAAGGCATCCCGCGACCGGTGTAGCGCTTCGCCAGCGACACCACCAACCGGAGGTTCGCCTCCAGCAGGTGCCGACGGGCCGCCTCGCCGTCCCGGACCACCGCAGCGAGATCACGTTTGCGGTTCTCGCCCAAGCGCTTCCGCGTTTCGAGCAGATGGGCCGCATAAAGGCCCGCCTCAATGCGCTTTGCGAGCTCGACCTCATCGGCGGCATTGAGCAAGGCCGTTTTGCCAATGCCGTTCAAGTACACGCGCACGAGGTCAGCGGCCGGACTTTGGGCGTCCAGGTCGGAGTCGACGCGGGTGGTGGTGGCATTTGCCATGACGGCCTCCTGGTTGGGTCGAACTGTCATGAGCTACAACGCCCACGTGCCGTTAAGAGTTCCCACCCGTTGCCCGGTTCACACCTTCTGATCTGCGGTTATTCGCGGGCGACCTGAAATTCTCCTGAGAATAGAGCCAGAACTTTCTCAGTTCGGAACATCGCGCGGCGAATCGCCCTCGCCCGCTTGCGACGCGGGGCGGATGCCGCGCTCCAGCGCGGGCCGCTCGGCCGTGGGAAACAGCGGTATCCGACGGGCTGACTCGTAACGCCGCGGTTCCTCGGCCCGCCGCGGCGGGCGGTCGTTGGCGATCAGCACCGCCATCCACGGCAACGGGACCGAGACGAGAAGTATCGCGAGCGAGATGAGACCGTTGTGCCAGATGCCGTACGCGACGGCGGCGAGGATCAGTGCGGGAACGCGCCAGAACATCAGGGTCAGGTACCTACGCACCCGCGCGCGGTGCTCCTCCTCATAAGGAATCGCTGCGCGAGTGATCAAGACGGGCCGGCCGTCGTCGTCGAAACTCAGCTCGGGGCCGTGTTTCATAGCTCCACTGTTCCACACTCGTCATCCGCTGTACGAGTCGGATTTCTTACGGGCAAAATGGGAAACATGCGAACCCAGACGATCGAGCGCACCGACACCGACGAACGCGTCGACGACGGGACTGACAGCGATACCCCGAAGTACTTCCACTATGTGAAGAAGGACAAGATCGCCGAGAGCGCCGTGATGGGTACGCACGTCGTCGCGCTGTGTGGCGAGGTGTTTCCGGTGACGCGGGCGGCCAAGCCGGGTTCCCCGGTGTGCCCGGAGTGCAAGCGGATTTACGAGAAGCTCAAGAAGTAGCTTCGCTGTCGGTCGGGGTCGCCGCCGGCTGGGTCGGAATGGGACCGGTTCCGTTGAGCGATTCGGCCTTCTCCTCGAGCCACCAGCGGAACCGCTTCGCGTGGGTGACCGGTGCAGGCCATTCCTCTTGGATCGCGGCGTTCAGCTCGGCGCCGATCATGATCGCGAAGCCGAGGAAGAACGCGAACAACAAGAACGCGATCGGCGTCGCGAGTGCTCCGTAGGTGTAGCCGGTGCTGGTGATCCACGTCAGATACACCCGGAGCCCGAACGTGGCGATCAGGAACACCACGGTGGCCAGCACCGAGCCGATCAGAAGCCGGTGTGACGGCAGCGGTTTGGGCAGCGACACCCGATAGAGGACGTTCATCGCCACGATCAGGCCCACGAACAGCACCGGGTAATACCCGTAGGCCAGCACGCTGTCCCAGCTGTCCGGTAGGAACTCCGCGATCTTGCGCGGCCCAAGCGCAAGGAAGGGCGCGGCCACGATCGCCCCGACGAGCATCACCACGTACAGGCCCAGCGCGTAGAAGCGTTGACGCACCGGGTGGCGCAGCGGTGTCTGGTCGTGCGCCTCGGTGACCGAGTCGACGAAAGCCGAAATCGCCGACGAGCCGGCCCACAGCGAGATCACGAACCCCAACGACACCACCTCGCCGCGGGCGCCTTTGACGATGTCTCGGACGGTCGGCGCGATGATCTCGTTGACGACGTTGGGGGAAAAGAACCGAGCGGCAGTGCTGATGAACTGGTCCTGGATCGTCGGCAACGTGTCCGGGCCGAACAACGGCGCGACGTAAGCCAGGCTGCCCAGCATCCCCAACAGCAGGGGCGGCAGAGACAGCGCACACCAGAATGCCGCCTGCGCGGACTCCGAAAAGATCGAGTCGTCCCAGCTTTTCGCCAACGTGCGCCGTGCGATGTGCCAGATGTGGTGACGGGACGGCGGCACCGGCAGCGGCTCGGACTGGTCACTCATGACCAGTCCAGCATGGCCTATTCGGTGTTATGGCTCCAGCGCACTGACTTCAATGACCGCGGCGAGTTCAACCAGCTTGGCCTCATGCTCGTTGGCATGGTGCTGGCAGAACAGCAATTCTGCTCCCGACGGAAGCTTTGCGCGTACGCGTGCGGCCGCTCCACAACGATCGCAGCGGTCAGCCCTGGTTAGTTCGGGACTGGTGAGCGTTGCGTTCATAGCGACCTCCGTAGTGATTCGCGTACATCCACTGTCTCAGACGTTTTCGGTTCCGGCCTTGTTCCCCGGCTGTTTACGGGTGTGTCGTGTCTCACGCTTGCGTCGATTTGCAACGCGGGCAGGCTGACGGTATGCCTCGCACCCCAAGCGTCCTGGTCCATCTCTGCAGCAACGATGAATGGCGTGCGGCGCAGATTGGCTGTGAGCATCGGCCCGATTCGCTGGAGGCGCAGGGGTTCGTTCACCTGTCGACGCCTGAACAGGTTCATCTGCCGGCCAACCGGCTCTACGCCGGCCGTACTGATCTTGTGCTGCTCCGAATCGATCCCGCACGGCTGACCGCTCCTGTCCGGTGGGAACCCGGCGTCGCGGCCGATCCCGAAGCCATGCTGTTCCCGCACTTGTACGGGGCATTGACCGTAAACGCTGTGATAAACGTCACGCCCTATCCGCCCGACGAAAAGGGTCGGTTCGCGCCACTGGCCTAGGCGATGTAGGCGTCGGCTTCGATCTCGACCAGCAACTCGGGCGCGATGAGCGCGGACACCTCCACCATGGTCGAAACGGGACGAACCTCGCCGAACACCTCTGCGTGCACCGACCCGACTTCCTGCCACAACGAGATGTCGGT
This sequence comes from Mycobacterium sp. JS623, assembly GCF_000328565.1. NCBI lineage: Bacteria > Bacillati > Actinomycetota > Actinomycetes > Mycobacteriales > Mycobacteriaceae > Mycobacterium > Mycobacterium sp. JS623. The sequence goes on from NC_019966.1 coordinate 2,542,493, forward strand.
GACATACATGCGGGTGCGCACCACGTCGGACAGCGACCCGCCCGCCTCTTGCAGCGCAATTTCGATGCGGCGCAACGCATCCCGTGTTTGAGCGGCAATGTCGCCACCCGCGCCGGTGGTGCCCGCCACCGCAATGAAGGGGCCGAGGCGGACCGCGCGCGAATACCCGACCAAAGACTCATACTCCGAGCCGGAAGACACCGTGTGGCGCTGCGTCATCAGTTCAAACTAGCGACGGATATCGGTCGTGCAAGAGGTTTACAGTTCCATCGTTGACTGACAACCTAGACTTCCCTCCGTGGGCATTCTGTTGGGCTTCGCGCCGTGGATCGTCTATTGGGTGCTTGTCGGCAACGTTCCGTTCGCGACAGCGGTATTGGTCGCGCTCGTGGTGGCGGTGCTGTCGTTCGTGATCGGGCGGGTCAGGGGAGCGCCCGGCCGCACCCTCGAAACCGGTGCAGTCGCAACGTTTTTGATCCTCACGGTGCTGACGTTCACGCTGGACCAGTCGTTCATGGAGCGCTGGATTCAGCCGTTGAGCAACGCCGGCATCTTCCTCGTCGCGTTGACCGGTGCGCTTGTCGGCAGGCCGTTCGTGCGTGAGTTTGCCCAAGTAGATCAGCCGAAAGAGGTCGTGGAGAGCGAGTTGTTCGGCAAGATCACCTCGCTGCTGACGTGGATCTGGGTCGCCGCGTTCGCCGGTATGACGGTCTCGTCGGCGATCCCGCCGCTCGTGTACGGCGACGCGACGATCCTCGACACCAAGACGCCGCTGTCGTTCGTCTGCTACTGGGTCATCCCGTTCTCGTTGCTTGGGCTGGCGGCTCTGGCGTCGCGGATCCTGCCTGAGAAGATGACCCCGCCGCCGGAGGACATCGTGCGCAAGACCACGTTCGTGGCGTTCGCCGAGGCCGAGATCGACCAGTTGATCTACCTCGCGACTGAACACGCCAACCGCGAAGTCGGTCCGGGCAAAGAACCCTACGACATCAGGATCGGCAGTAAGGGAGTTCCGCTGGTCGGCGACGAGACCCGCGAGTCGTGGCCGTCGACGTACAAGGTGCGCGACAAGAAGCGCTGACTGGCAAGGGTTTTGGCGAAGGATCAGCGATGGCCGCCGCCGCCACCGGGATGGCTGTTGAAGCCGGGCTCCGCCGCTTCGGCTTCTGTGATCTGATCGTTGAAGTCGGGCACCGTGCTGGGAACGCACTGCAGCGAGTAGCTGTCCTCGATTTCGCTGTCCGAACACCCCTGGGCGACAGCATGCGCGGGATCAATGCTCGGCGCGACGATGACGGCGCCGATCGTTGCGAGCGCGATCATCACGCCACTTGCAGCGGCGAAGACCAACCGACCTTGGATCCAAATGGTTTCCATCATCGTTAACCCCATCGTTGGAATGACGTCGGCTCAACACTATGGACGGGGGTGGGGCGCAGCGGCGATTTCAGCCGATACCCAGCCTCCCTCACCTGACACCTCGCGTCGCTTCACAGACTCGCCGAGTGAAGGAATAATCCACATGGCCGCGCGGTCGGATCTCACATGACTCGATCGATTCGCATTGCCGTTCAGATTCCGCCGGGAGGCACCCCGAGCTACGCCGCGTGGCGCGACACCGTGTTGCGCTCCGAAGACGCTGGTGCCAACGTCGTACTTGGCTATGACCACTTCGTCGTGCCGGCGATCAGCGGCATAGTCGACGGTCGGCCGGTGGTCGACGAGGATCATCCGCCACTGCCCAACTTCGAAAGTTGGACCGCGCTCGCGTCGTGGGCCGAAATCACCAGCAGCGCCGAGATTGGGCTGTTGGTTGGCGGAGCTGGATTTCGCAATCCCGATCTCGTTGCCGACATGGCCCGCACCGTCGATCACATCAGCGGCGGGCGACTGATCCTCGGACTCGGTGCCGGCTGGTATGAACCCGACTACACCGAGTACGGCTACGAGTTCGGCACCGTGTCGTCACGGCATGCGGTGTTCGTCGATGCCCTAGAGCGCATCGAGAACAGGTTGCCGAAGCTGCTGCCACCGCCGGTGCGCAAGATTCCGATCCTCATCGGCGGGGGAGGCGAGCGCAAGACGCTGCCAACCGTCGCGCGATTCGCCGATATCTGGCATGTCCACGCTGACGTGGAAACCTTCCTGCGCAAGAACGACATCGTTGTCGAGAACGCTCAGAGCATCGGGCGTGATCACCGGGAGATCGAGCGAGCGGTAGCGTGGACGACCCCCGCTGACGCCGATCGTTTCGTCGATGCCGGGGTGACGATGTTTCAGGTGTCGGTTCTGGCGAGCGAGGGTTATGACCTCACCGAACTGAAAGAAGCTCTGGCATGGCGTGATTCGCGGGGCTGATCAGGCAGGGACCGCCTCGACGATCGACACCGGCGTCGTCGTATGAATGACCCGGTTCAGCCGGAATCCGGCCCGGCTCAACAAGTTCGATCACTCTGCGCGGGTGCGTTCCTTGCCCCCGACAGCTACCAGCATCTCGAGGTCGAACAGCAAACCAATGTCTGATGAAGACCGTTCGGGCAGAACGCTTTCCAGCAGCAGCAGCTTGCCGGCTGGCGCGATCGCGGTCCTGATGTTGTTCAGAATCTTGAGCGCGTCGTCGTCGTCCCAATCATGCAGGATCGCCTTCATCAGGTAGGCGTCACCGCCCTCGGGAACCGAGTCGAAGAACGACCCGCCGAGCACCTCACACCGCTCGGCGACACCGGCTTTCGTCAGTTCAGGCCCGGCGCCGTCGACCACGGCGGGCAGGTCATAGAGCATGCCGCGCGCGGTGTTCGCCTTCGCCAGGATCATCGAGAGCAGCCGGCCGTGGCCGCCGCCGACGTCGATGATCCTGCGGAAGCCGCTGAAGTCGTAGGCGGCCAGCACCGAGTAGATGGCGAACTCGCTGCCTGCAGTCATCGCGCTGTTGAACGCCTCGGCCAGGTCGGCGTCGGTGTCGACGTACTCGAAGAAGCCCATGCCGCGCAGCATGTCGACCGACGGCTTTCCGGTCTGCACGGAGTACAGCAGGTTGCCCCAGTCCTCCCAGCGCAGTGGGTGACCGAGGAACAGCGCGAAGTCGCGCACCGAGCCGGGCGTGCCGGTGCGCAACGCCTTGCCGATCGAGGTGAGCTTGAACGTGTGGTTGCGTCGATGGCGCAGCACGCCGCGGGAAGCCAGCGCCCGCATCAGTCGGTAGACGGCGTCAGGATCTGCGCCGACCCGGCGCGCGACCTCGGCGGCGGACAGTGGCCCCTTGGCGAGCTCGTCGGGGATGCCGAGCTTCACCGCGACGTAGAGCGCCTGTGCGGTCCACGCGCCGGTCAGCAACTCGAGAACGTTGATGCCGCCGGGGGCAAGCATGCGGTTGGCGCGTTGCGCGCCGGCGCGAACGACGTTGATTGCGCGCACCAGCGCGAGTGGCGGGATTGGGAGAGGCTTTCAGGCACGGCGAGACCTTACCCGTTCAGCAACCTCACAGCAGCAACCGGTCAGCGGCGTATTCTGCTCACTGCGCCTCGATGCGGTCCATCATGTCGACGGCCGTCTTGATTCGCTCGATTCCCTTGTCCCGGTAGGACACCACGACATTGGCTTGGTCCTGAGTCATCTGCGGATTCACCGTCACGCACTGGCGGTCGAAGTCACGAAAGTGGCCCACGGCTTCCTTGAGCACGGACGTCACACTGTCATCCGGTGTCGGCAGCTGCCGCTCCAAACTGTCCACGCCGCCGGCGAATGCGCGACACGCGTCCAGCGCGCCGGCGTAGTCGGAGCTCTTCACCGCGCCCTCGAACCACGTCATCGCGTCGTTCATCTTGTCGATCGATGGCTGTGCGTGTGTTCGCCAGGTCTTCAGTGTGTCGGCATGCGAGGCGCCGCGGTCGGCAGACGAGCAACCAGTCAGGCCGGCGATCAGAAGAGCGGCGGCCGCCATGACTGTCATGCCGCCGGGCGGGGAAACGCGAATGGCTCAGTCCAGGTAGTCGCGCAGCACCTGAGAACGGCTGGGGTGGCGCAACTTTGACATCGTCTTGGACTCGATCTGCCGGATCCGCTCGCGCGTTACGCCGTAGACCTGACCGATCTCGTCGAGCGTGCGCGGCTGACCGTCGGTGAGGCCGAACCGCAGCCGCACCACACCTGCCTCGCGCTCGGACAGCGTCTCCAGCACCGACTGCAACTGATCCTGCAGCAGCGTGAAGCTCACCGCATCGACCGCGACGACCGCCTCGGAGTCCTCGATGAAATCGCCGAGCTGCGAATCGCCTTCGTCGCCGATGGTCTGGTCCAGTGAGATCGGCTCACGCGCGTACTGCTGGATCTCCAGCACCTTCTCCGGCGTGATGTCCATTTCCTTGGCCAGCTCTTCGGGCGTGGGCTCACGGCCCAGATCCTGCAGCAGCTCACGCTGGATGCGGCCGAGCTTGTTGATCACCTCGACCATGTGCACCGGGATGCGGATGGTGCGGGCCTGGTCGGCCATCGCACGGGTGATCGCCTGCCGGATCCACCAGGTGGCATACGTCGAGAACTTGTAACCCTTTGTGTAGTCGAACTTTTCGACCGCACGGATCAGGCCGAGGTTGCCCTCCTGGATAAGGTCGAGGAAGGCCATGCCGCGGCCGGTGTAGCGCTTGGCCAACGACACCACCAGACGGAGGTTCGCCTCGAGCAGGTGGTTCTTGGCGCGGTCACCATCGCGGCAGATCCACATCATGTCGCGGCGCTGCGCGGGCGGCAGCTTCTCGCCCTTTTCGGTCAGCTCGGACATCAACTGCGTGGCGTAGAGGCCTGCCTCGATCCGCTTGGCCAGCTCAACCTCTTCCTCGGCGTTGAGCAGCGCCACCTTGCCGATCTGCTTGAGGTACGCGCGAACCGAGTCGGCGGACGCGGTGAGCTCGGCGTCCTTGCGGGCCTGACGCAGCGCCTCGGATTCCTCTTCGTCCCAAACGAAATCGCCGGAGGCCTTGTCCTTCTCGCTGGGCTCGGCGATCTCCTCGTCGTCATCCTCGGTTGCCGCCTTCTCAGCGGGCTTGACCTTGGGCTTCTTGGCTTCGCCTTCCCCGGCTTCGGCCTCGGCCTCGTCGCCCTCGACTACGACGACAGCTTCGTCGTCGACCTCGAGGTCTTCGAGATCCAGGTCGGCGTCGTCCTCTAGGTCCTCGCCAGGCTCGGCTTCGAGATCGTCGTCGCCCTCGACCTCTTCGGTGAGGTCTTCGTCGACGGTGCCCTCGGGAGAAGTCGCCTTCTTACCGCGAGTGCGAGGCGCGGGGCCGTCCGCCTTGGCCTTGGCGGGCCGCTTGGCCTGCGCGGCCTTGACGGCCTTCGCCGCGGGAGCCTTCGCGGCCTTGGCCGGGGCGGTCTTGGTGGCCCGCTTCGCAGGGGCGGAGCCATTGGTTGACTTCGCCGCCGAGGCCTTCTTGGCGGGGGTCTTGGTAGCGGTGCGCTTCACCGGCTCATCGGTTGCCGGGCGTGCCTTTGTCGCTGCCACGTACACCCTTTCGGTCTTGCAAAATCCAACGGGCACGGTCGTGCACCATCGAAAGCGTCGGCTATGTCGAATATTGGCGGTTGATCTCGCCGCTATCCGGGATGCGGCCGCCGTCGACCATTGTAACGACAGTGTGAGGTACAGCCGTGTTGAGCGGCAAATTTGGCGCGTCGGCGGGCTGGCTACTTCCCAGTAGCGGTGACGTCGACCTCAGCGGCCATCGCCGCGCCGACGATGCCTGCCGTGTTTTGCAGCGCGGCGGCCACCACCGGCGTGCGGTTCTTCAACAGCGGAATCCACTTGTCTGCCTTGCGACTGATGCCGCCGCCCGCGATGAACAGGTCGGGCCAGATTGCGTTTTCGATGGCAACGAGCACGCTGGTCACCTCTTTTGTCCAGCGCTCGTAGCTCCAGCCCTTCTTCTCCTTGATCGACGACGCCGCGCGGTGCTCGGCTTCTTTACCGCCGACCTCGAGATGACCGAACTCGGTATTGGGCAGCAACACCCCGTTGTGGATCACCGCCGAGCCGATGCCGGTGCCGAACGTCAGCAGCACGATAACCCCGGAATTGTCCCGGCCCGCGCCGAACTTCTCCTCGGCCAGTCCCGCCGCGTCGGCGTCGTTGAGCACGGTCACCTGCTGGCCGTCGAGCGCCTTGGCGAACGTCTCGCGCACGTTGACGCCGAGCCAGCGCTTGTCGACGTTGGCCGCGGTGCGGACGATGCCGTCGGTGATGACGCCGGGGTAGGTGACGCCCAGGCGCTCCGTCCAGCCGAACTGCTTGACGACCGCGGCGACCGTCTGGGCGACCGAGTCTGGAGTGGCCGGTTGCGGGGTCTCCAGCTTGAAGCGCTCGCCGATCAGCTGCCCGGTGTCAAGGTCGACGATGCCGCCCTTGACGCCGCTGCCGCCGACGTCGATACCGAAGCCGCGGCGTTGCGAGCCGCCGTTGGTGGCGGGGTCCGCGGCGGGTGAATCGGTGGCGGTCATGAGGGCTCCTCACAGACGCGGGCAGGTGCGACGCGCCCCACACACTAGTAGCTCGGGAAATCTCATGCGTGACTGTCACACAACCGGTTAACTCCGAATGTGCTGCGATGGACCCGTGACGGATAACGACACCGACCCAATCCAGTTGCGCTCGGTCGCCGAGCAGCTCGCGACGGAGGCGGCCGATTTCGTCCGGCGCCGGCGCCTCGAGGTTTTCGGGAATCCCGCGCCGACCGCGGACGCGGCGGTGCGGACCAAGAGCACACCCACCGACCCCGTCACCGTCGTCGACACCGAAACCGAGCGGCTGCTGCGCGACCGGCTGGCGGAACTGCGGCCGGGGGAGAACATCCTTGGCGAGGAGGAAGGCGGCTCGACCGGCGGGCGCGACGGCCTGACATGGGTGCTCGACCCGATCGACGGCACGGTCAACTTCGTCTACGGAATCGAGAGCTACGCGGTGTCCGTGGGTGTGCAGCGCGACGGCGTGTCGCTGGCCGGAGCCGTCGCAAACGTGCCCGCCGGTCTGCTCTACTCCGCTGCGCTGGGACACGGCGCACATGTTCAGCGCGACGGTGTCGCGACGCCGCTGCGCTCCAGCGCGGCCGTTGAGCTGTCAATGTCGTTGGTAGGCACCGGGTTTTCCTACGCGCGTGAGCAGCGCGCACGGCAGGCCGAGGTGCTTGCCCGGCTGCTGCCCGCGGTGCGCGACGTGCGACGCATCGGCTCATGTGCGCTCGATCTGTGCATGGTGGCCGCCGGAGCGCTCGACGGTTACTACGAGGACGGCGTGCACGTCTGGGACTGGGCTGCCGGTGCGCTGATCGCGGCCGAAGCAGGCGCAATCGTGAGCTTGCCGCCTGCCGATCGGGCGGCTGGGCGGATCATGGCCGCCGCGCCGGGCATCGCCGAGGCGCTGACCGACGCGTTGCGTCGTTCGGGCGGGTGATAAGCGCGAATGCCCGCTTGCCCCAACGCAATTCGGCGTCAGCAGGTGGCGGTGTGAATCTTCTTCAACAGGGTTGGATCGGCGGCCTGTGTGGCGTCGGGCCGCAGGCTGGCCAGCACCGCGTCGATGTCGTCGCTGTGGGTCAGCTGGGAGAACTCGGTGCCGATCGCCAGGTCGACGGTGTCGTCGCTGCGCTGATCCTGGTACAGCTCTGTGCACGGCGCGACCAGCCACACGGCCGCGGCGGCGGCCCGCCCGGCCGGGCCGAAGCGGATCTGGCCGATGCATTCCAGCCGAGAGTTGGTGTACAGCGTGTCGTTGCTCGCGGCCGGTTCGGCGAAGCCCAGGTCACGCAGCTCGCCGGCCACCTCGGCGGCCTGACCGCCCTGGCCGCTGGCGTTGAGCACGCGAATCTTGGCGTCGGCGAGCTTGGCGGGCATCACGTCGGTCATATCGGAGCGGGTCACCTGTTCACCCAGCTTCGGCGCCGGGGCGGCCGGATCTGCAGGTGGCGGCGGCGCATTGCAGATCGTGGCCTCGTGGATATCCGGCGGCCTGCTCAGTGCCATCACCCACACCAGAAGCGTCACCACCGCCAGGGCGGCGAACAGCAGGATGCCAGGCAGGTAATTACGCCGGCGGAAGGGCCGACCGCGCTTGTCGAACGCGGTGCCGTCTGTGATTTGCGCGACCACGCCTGCACTCTAAGGGCAATGACAAGCTGTCCTTCCTGCGGTGAGACCTACACTGTGACGTAAATCACACTGGAACGGGTGTCAGAACGGGCACGAATCGTTTGGGGAATGCGTTCGACGCTGGTACAAAGCTCTGCTGCAAGGTTTGACGGAGGGGACGAGGAAGATGGCTACCGATTACGACGCCCCGCGGCGCACTGAGACCGATGATGTTTCCGAGGATTCGCTCGAGGAACTGAAGGCGCGGCGTAACGAGGCCCAGTCTGCGGTCGTAGATGTCGACGAGTCCGAGTCCGCTGAGTCCTTCGAGCTGCCCGGCGCCGATCTCTCCGGCGAGGAACTGTCTGTGCGAGTGGTCCCGAAGCAGGCCGACGAGTTCACGTGCTCGAGCTGCTTCCTGGTGCATCACCGCAGCCGACTGGCCAGCGAGAAGAACGGCGTGATGATCTGCACCGACTGCGCGGCCTGAGCGCTGCGGTCGGATTAGCGGCTCAGCCGCGCACTGCCGCCAGCACCTTTTCCGGACGCCGGCAGCTCACCAGCCAGTACGGCGTCGGATCGTCGGGATCGTCGAGGATCAGCAGAACCATGGGGCCTACCCATGCCCGGTGTACGACGTAGGCGGCCGGGTCCAGCTGGCGGCCCAGCGCAGCCGATTTCGCTGTTTTCGGCACCTCGGCCGATCGTGCGATCACGCTGACCGGCAGATGGGCCGCCCCTACCCACAGCTCGGTTCCGTCGGTACCCGCGACGACGCGTACTTCCGTCTTGCCGAACCACAACAGCACGACGGCGGCGACCGGCAACAGCACGGCAAATGGCACCCAGTTCGGCAGCGCGGGCACGCCCATGGTGACTTCAAATGCGATCAGCCCGGCCAGCCCCAGTCCGGGCAGCCACCACCACCAAGGCACTCGCAACCGTTCGCGGTAGCGCACGGATTGCGACGTGGCGCGCGTGTCGGACACGCGGCCAAGAGTAATCTCTGACGTCGTGTCCACTTCTCTGGCGGTCGTGCGCCTGGATCGTGAATTGCCGATGCCCAGCCGTGCTCATGACGGCGACGCGGGCGTCGACCTCTTCAGCGCGCTCGACGTCGAGCTGGCGCCCGGTCAGCGGGCGTTGGTGCCGACCGGCGTCGCCGTCGCCATCCCGCACGGCATGGTTGGACTGGTGCATCCTCGCTCGGGTTTGGCTGCGCGCGTGGGCCTTTCGATCGTTAACAGCCCTGGCACGATCGACGCCGGTTACCGTGGTGAGATCAAGGTCTCACTGATCAACCTGGACCCGGAGACGCCGATCGTCGTGAACCGGGGAGACAGGATCGCCCAGCTGCTTGTGCAACGGGTCGAGCTGCCCGAGCTGGTCGAGGTGACGTCGTTCGACGAGGCCGGCTTGGCCGACACAACCCGTGGCGACGGTGGCCACGGTTCCTCCGGCGGACATGCGAGTTTGTGAGATGGCATTCGGAAAGCACCACGACAGCGACGACGACCTGACGGGCGATCCCGTCGACGAGGACCTCGACGGCCCGTTCGACATCGACGACTTCGACGATCCGTCGACAGCGGCGCTCGGCCGGCTGGATCTGGGCTCGGTCCTGATTCCGATGCCCGAGGCCGGTCAGGTTCAGGTCGAACTCAGCGAGGTGGGTGTGCCAAGCGCGGTGTGGGTGGTGACGCCCAACGGCCGGTTCACCATCGCGGCCTACGCCGCGCCGAAGACCGCGGGCCTGTGGCGGGAGGTCGCCACCGAACTGGCCGACTCGCTGCGGAAGGACGTGCCCGAGGTCCGCATCGAGGACGGCCCGTGGGGTCGCGAAGTGATCGGCGTTTCGAAGCCCGAACCGAATCAGCCGACGGGTGTCGTGCGATTCATCGGCGTCGACGGGTACCGCTGGATGATCCGCTGCGTGGTCAACGGCCCGCAGGACAAAACCGCGGCGCTGACCGACGAGGCGCGAAATGCGTTGGCGGACACCGTCGTTCGGCGCGGAGAGACCCCGCTACCGGTTCGCACTCCGCTGCAGGTGCAGCTGCCAGAGCCGATGGCCGCGCAGTTGCGTGCGGCCGCCGAACAGGCCGCCCAGCAGCAGATGCAACAGGCCCAGCAGGCTCAGCAGCAGCCGCCCCCGCAGCCCGCAGCACGCCGCAGCGAGCTCGGGTCGGCCATGCAGCAGCTGCGCACGATCACCGGCGGCTAAGCCCTGCGATTTGTGCACGAAACACACGCTGAGCGCGTGTAAACGTGCCGTAATCACTCGATAGAGGCCAGCGCCGCCAGACACGCGGCGCCCAGCACCGACGGGTTCGCACCCAGTTCGTCCAGCGTGACGGTGCGCAGCGCCGCACGCGGTGCGGCTGCCACCCATTCGAGGCCGACCTCGACCGGATGAATCGGGTCGTCGGTCGCCGACGCCACGCCCATCGGCGCGGCCAGCCCCTCCAGCTGGCCGCACGTCGGCGCGACGAACCGGGCGGCCTCGTCCATCGCATCGGGCAGCGCGGGCCACTGCCCCACCCATGATCGGGTCAGCTCGTCGGCCAGCCACGCCGGGCTGCCCGCGCGCATCTGCGCGGTGGCCGACGCCAGCCCGTCGCGCCTCAGCATCTCCGCCGAGTGCCGCGCCGCCAGCGCCGCCGGCGCCGTGTCCGGGTCGCCCGTCCAGGCGGGCAGGGCCGCCAACACGGCAACGGCGTGAGCGGGATGGGCCAGCGCCCACTCGGCGGCCACGGCCGCCCCGATTGACACTCCACCGACCGCGATCGGGCCGCCCCGCGAGGCGTTGTCGAGCTCGTGGCGGTAGCCGTCGATGAGCCGCTCCGGCCGCGGCGCCGGGGTCACCACAACGGCGCCTGCGTCGTGCAGAGCGTCGGAAAACGCCCGGTAGACGTAGTCATCGTCGGATCCTGTGCCGGGCAGCAGGACCGTCGTGACGCCGCGCAGATTGACCGCCATCACACGATCGTCCCCTGTTCACCAACTCGTCGGCGTGCCGACCCGGCCCCGCGTGGCATCTCGGAACCAAGAGGTCTACCGTGGCGTTGGATTGGGTAGATCCATGGTGGATCTGCAAAAGTCAGGAGAGGCCATGGCTACGGCCGAAGGGTATCTGCGCCGGCTCACCCGCCGGTTGACGGAGGACCCGGAGCAACTCGACGTAGAAGAGCTCACCGACGAAGCCGCCAGCACCGGCGCCCAGAAGGCGATCGACTGTCACCGCGGCCAAGAGGTGACAATGGTCGGCACCCTGCGCAGCGTTGAATGCAACGGCAAGGGCTGCTCCGGCGGAGTCAAGGCGGAACTGTTCGACGGGACCGACTCGGTGATGCTGGTCTGGCTCGGCCAGCGCCGCATTCCCGGTATCGAGTCCGGCCGCACGCTGCGGGTGCACGGCCGGATCGGCAAGCTCGACAGCGGCGCCAAGGCGATGTACAACCCGCACTACGAGATTCAGAAGTGAGCGACCCCGGACCTGAACCGGGGACTTCGAACCAAAACTCAAGCCCATTCCCCGCTCGCGGGGGCGCCGTCCTCGAACAAATGGGCGGCATCAGCGGCCTGATCTATTCCTCTCTGCCCGTCGTCGTATTCGTTCCCATATCAACCGCCTTCGGGCTGCTGCCCGCCATCGGCGCGGCGCTCGGGGTGGCGGCACTGATCCTGATCTGGCGGCTCATCCGACGCGAGTCCGCCCAACCCGCGATCTCGGGCTTCATCGGAGTTGGCATCAGCGCGGCGATCGCCTATCTGGTGGGCGAATCGAAGGGCTACTTCCTGCTCGGCATCTGGATGTCGCTGTTCTGGGCCGTCGTCTTCGGGCTCTCGATCCTGATTCGGCGCCCGGCCGTCGGCTACATCTGGGGGTGGGTCAACTCGCATGACCGCGACTGGCGCGGGCTGCGAAAAGCGGTGGTGGCGTTCGACCTCGCGACGTTCGTGTGGGTGCTGGTGTTCACCTCGCGATTCGTCGTGCAGCAGCACCTCTATGACGCCAACCAGACGGGCTGGTTGGGTATTGCACGCATCGCGATGGGGTGGCCGCTGACCGCGGTGGCCGCGCTGGTGACGTACCTGGCCATTCGGGCGGCCCAGCGGGCACTGCATGCGCATCATGCCGCGGAAACTGCGAAGACTGCAGAGGCGCACGGGGACATCGCTCAACCCGATGCCCACTGAGACCGATACCGACCGGCCGCTGATTGCGGTCGCGGTGCTGGCCTCGTTTGTCGCGTTCCTCGACGGGTCGGTGGTCAACCTGGCCCTGCCCGCGATCGGGCGCGAATTCGGCGGCGGCCTCGCGCTGCAGCAGTGGGTCGTCGACGGCTATCTGCTCACCCTCGGGGCTCTCATCCTTGTCGCGGGCGCGATATCCGATCAGTTCGGTCGGTTGGCCGTATTGCGAATGGGCGTCGTGCTATTCGGCGTCGCGTCGGTGTTGTGCGCGTTGGCGCCAACCGGCTGGATACTGGTCGCGGCCCGCTGCCTCCAGGGTGTCGGGGCGGCGTTTCTGGTGCCCAGCTCGCTTGCGATGATCAACGCGCGGTTCTCGGGCGCCGCGCAGGCCCGCGCCATCGGAACGTGGACGGCGTGGACGGGCACCGCCTTCGTGATCGGCCCGCTGCTCGGCGGTCTGTTGGTCGACGCGGTCGGCTGGCGGTGGATCTTCGGCGTCAACATCCTGCCGCTGGTGGCCACGCTGTACCTGACAACGAGGCTGTCACCCGACACCGGAGATCGGTCCGCTCGTATCGACGTCGTCGGCGCGGTGCTCAACGCTGTCGGGCTGACCGGGGCGGTGTATGCCCTGATCGAAGGGCAACGGCTCGGCTTCTCGCATCCGCCGGTCGTGGCGGGCCTGGTGATCGGGCTGGCGTGCCTGGCCGCGTTCCCGTGTTGGGAAAGTCGCACTGCGCACCCGATGATGCCGTTGCATATCTTCGCCGCCCGCAATTTCGCGGTGGGCAACATGGCCACGGTCTTCCTCTATGCGGCGGTATCGCTGGGCATGTTGATCGTTGCGCTGTTCCTGCAAGAGGCCGCCGGTTTGTCGGCCACCGAGGCGGGGCTGGCCACACTCCCGGTGCCCGTGCTGTCGTTCTTCTTGGCCCGCCGCTTCGGCACACTGGCGGGGGTGCACGGGCCGCGGCTGTTCATGGCGATCGGCCCGCTGATCGGCGCGGGCGGCTACCTATGGTTGGCGACAGCGCACGAGCCGTTCAACTTCGCCACCCAGATGCTGCCGGGTCTGGTGGTGTTCGGGCTGGGGCTGACGATCACGGTGTCGCCACTGACCGCCGCGATCCTGGCCGCTGTCGATCCTGCGCAGAGCGGCATCGGTTCGGCGATCAACAACGCCGTTTCGCGAATCGCCGGCCTGATCGCGATTGCGTTCGCGGGTGTAATCATCGGCGGCGCAGTCGATTTCGCCGGTTTCCGACATGGCGCACTGGTCACTGCGGCATTGCTTGTGGTTGCCGGGCTGGTCTCTGCGTTTGGTATCCAGAACGCGCAATGCGATTACAGCCGGATCTCGGCGAAGGACGCTGCCCGCTGCCACGACCGCGCGACGCCGCCGCCGGCCTACGCCGAGCGTTGACGCTCAGCGCGCCTGTGGATGCAGCAGCAGTTCCTGCAACTCGTCCTCGACCTCGCTGGTGGCCACGAACAACAGTTCGTCACCGCCCTCGAGGGGTTCGTCGGCCTCCGGCACGATCACCCTCGGTCCGCGCAGGATCGTCACGAGCGCGGCGTCGCGCGGCAGCTCCAGCCGCTTGACGGGCTTGCCGCCCCACGGTGTGTCGTCGGGCAGGGTGATCTCGACCAGGTTGGCCTGGCCCTTGCGGAACTCGATCAGCCGGACCAGATCGCCGACGGCGACGGCCTCCTCGACGAGCGAGGCGAGCATGCGCGGCGTGGACACCGCCTTGTCGACACCCCAGTTTTCGTCGAACAGCCATTCGTTGCGCGGATCGTTGACGCGGGCCACCACGCGCGGCACCGCGAATTCGCTCTTGGCCAGCAGGCTGACCACCACGTTGACCTTGTCGTCGCCGGTGGCCGCGATCACGACGTCGAACTCCTCGAGCTTGACCGATTCCAGCAGGCTGAGTTCGCACGCATCGCCGAGGCGCCAGTGCGCGGCCGGAATGGCGTCGACGTCGATGTGGTCGGGATTGCGCTCCAGCAGCGTCACCTCGTGGTTCTCGACGAGCTCGCGGGCGATGGAGCGGCCGACGGCCCCTGCCCCGGCGATGGCGACCTTCATGCGCTCTCGACATCCTCGCTCGGCGGCAACGCCGCGATGGCCAGTGCTTCGGCGATGTGCCCGGCGATCGCCGCCATGTACACCTGATCGCCGGCCTGGATCACGGTCTTCGGGTCCGGCAACAGCCCGGTGCCGAACCGGATCACGAATGCGACGCGACCGCCGGTGGCCGTCTCGAGGGCGGTGACCCGGTGGCCGACCCAGTCCTCGTGCAGCGCCAGCTCGGTGACGCCGACGTTGCCGGTCGGGTCGCGCCACTTGGTGGTCTCGGTCTCGCGGGTCAGCAGGTTGAGGAGCCGGTCGGTCGTCCACGGCACGGTGGCCACGGTCGGGATGCCGAGGCGCTCATAGACGGCCGCGCGCTTGGCGTCGTAGATGCGGGCCACGACACGCTCGACGCCGAACGTTTCGCGCGCCACCCGCGCCGAGATGATGTTCGAGTTGTCGCCGGACGACACGGCGGCGAAGGCTCCGGCCTCCTCGATGCCCGACCGCAGCAGCACGTCGCGGTCGAATCCCATGCCGAGTACGCGTTCCCCGGGAAACTCGGGGGACAGCCGATGAAATGCCGTGCTGTCGCGATCGATGACCGCCACGTCGTGACCGATCCGGGCCAGGCTGTCTGACAGTGACGCGCCCACCCGGCCGCATCCCATGACCACTACACGCACCTGATGGTCCTTTCCGGCATGTCTGTGGCGAACCCGCGCACTCGGAACCGTACCGCTTTCCGACGGCCAACGGCCGTCGGGCTTACTCTTGGCTCTCGTGTCCAAGCTTTCGACCGCTGCACGCCGGTTGGTTCTCGGAAGACCGTTTCGCAGCGACAAGCTCGCTCACACGCTCTTACCCAAGCGCATCGCATTGCCGGTGTTTGCGTCCGACGCGCTGTCCTCGGTGGCCTACGCGCCAGAGGAAATCTTTCTGGTGCTCTCCGTCGCCGGTCTTAGCGCGTACTCGATGGCGCCGTGGATCGGGCTGGCCGTCGCCGCGGTCATGCTCATCGTCATCGCCAGTTACCGGCAGAACGTGCACGCCTACCCGTCCGGCGGTGGTGACTACGAAGTCGTCACCACAAATCTGGGCCCCACCGCGGGCCTGACCGTGGCCAGCGCGCTGCTGGTGGACTACGTGCTCACCGTTGCGGTGTCGATGGCGTCGGCGATGGCCAACATCGGTTCGGCGATACCGTTCATCAACCATCACAAGGTGTTGTTCGCGGTCCTCGCGATCCTGGTGCTGGCGTCGTTGAACCTGCGTGGCATCCGGGAGTCCGGAACCGCGTTCGCGATCCCCACCTACGCGTTCATGATCGGCATGTACATCATGTTGGTGTGGGGGCTGTTTCAGATCTACGTGCTCGGCAACCCGCTGCGCGCCGAATCCGCCTCGTTCTCGGTGCAATCCGAACACGGCGACGTGCTCGGCTTCGCGATGGTGTTCCTGGTGGCGCGCGCATTCTCGTCCGGCTGCGCGGCGCTGACCGGCGTCGAGGCGATCAGCAACGGGGTGCCCGCGTTCCAGAAACCCAAGTCCCGCAACGCCGCCACCACCTTGCTGCTACTGGGCGCCATCGCGGTGTCACTGTTCATGGGCATCATCCTGTTGGCCAAAGAGACCGGCGCGAAAGTCGCCGAGACCACCGCGCAGCTTGTCGGAGCACCACCGGGTTACCACCAGAAGACGCTGATCGCGCAGCTGGCCGACGCTGTGTTCCACGACTTCCCGGTCGGCTTGTACCTGATCGCGGGCGTCACCGCGCTGATCCTGATCCTGGCCGCCAACACGGCGTTCAATGGTTTCCCGGTACTGGGATCGATTCTGGCGCAGGACAGTTACCTTCCGCGTCAGCTGCACACCCGCGGTGACCGGCTGGCGTTCTCGAACGGCATCCTGTTTCTCGCGTTCGCCGCGATCGCGTTCGTCGTGGCCTTCCGCGCCGAGGTGACCGCGCTGATCCAGCTGTACATCGTCGGCGTGTTCGTGTCGTTCACGCTCAGCCAGATCGGCATGGTGCGGCACTGGACGCGGTTGCTGCGCACCGAAACGGACTCTGCCGTGCGCCGTCACATGATGCGGTCCCGGGTGATCAACACGATCGGTTGCATCTGCACCGGGACCGTGCTGATCATCGTGGTGGTGACGAAGTTCGTCGCGGGCGCGTGGATCGCGATCCTGGCGATGGGCGCGCTGTTTATCATCATGAAATCGATTCACCGGCACTACAACACCGTCGCCCACGAACTCGAGCAACAAGCCGCGGAGCACGGCGACGACATGGTCCTGCCCAGCCGCAACCACGCCGTCGTGCTGGTGTCCAAGTTGCATATGCCGACGAAGCGGGCACTGGCCTACGCCCGCGCCACCCGGCCCGACGTGCTCGAGGCCATCACGGTCAGCGTCGACGACGCCGAGACTCGTGAGCTGGTGCACCGCTGGGAGGAGAGCGATATCAGCGTGCCGCTCAAGGTGATTGCCTCGCCGTATCGTGAAATCACCCGCCCGGTACTCGATTACGTCAAGCGGGTCAGCAAGGAGTCACCGCGCACCGTCGTCACCGTGTTCATTCCTGAGTATGTCGTTGGGCACTGGTGGGAGCAGGTGCTGCACAACCAGAGCGCGCTGCGGCTGAAGGGCAGGCTGCTGTTCATGCCGAACGTGATGGTGACTTCGGTTCCGTGGCAACTGAGTTCGTCGGAGCGGATCAAGATGATGCAGCCACATGCGGCTCCGGGCGACGCACGTAGAGGCTTCCTGGATTGAGCGAACAGGTCGACGAGGCACCGCGCTGGCCGGAAGAACTGACGCTGACCGCAGGGCCGCCGGCCAACGGCGGCAGTTGCGTGGCGCGCCACGAGGGTCGGGTCGTATTCGTGCGCTACGCATTGCCCGGCGAGACGGTCAAGGTGCGGGTGGTCGGCGACCACGGATCCTACTGGCACGCCGACACTGTCGAGGTGATTGAGCCGTCGCCCGACCGCGTCGATTCGCTGTGCCCGATCGCGGGTGTGGACGGCGCCGGCTGCTGCGATCTCGCGTTCGCCGAACCGGAGGCGACGCGCAGGCTGAAAGGTGCAGTCGTCGCCAACCAATTGGCCCGGCTGGGCGGCTACCAATGGGGCGATGAGCACTCCGCCGTCGCCGAGCCGGTCGGTGACGGCGAACCGACGGGGTGGCGGACGCGGGTGAGGCTGGACACGACGGCCGAAGGCCGGGCGGGCTTCCATCGTTACCACAGCTCGGAGCTGGTCACAGAGCTGGACTGCGCGCAGCTTCCGGCCGGCATGCTCGACGGCTTGAACGACTGGCGATGGCCGCCGGGCGCGCAGCTGCACGTCGTTGTCGACGATGACGGCAACCGCCATGTCGTCCAATCGGGACCGCGGACCGGGCGCAAGACGACGACCCTGGTGGCCGAGGGCCGCTACGAGGCCGTGCAGCGCGTCCGGGAGCGGATCTGGCGGGTGCCGGTGACGGCGTTTTGGCAGTCGCACCGCGATGCCGCAAGCGTCTACAGCGATCTGGTGGCGGGCTGGGCGCAGCTCGACTCCGGTATGACAGCGTGGGATTTGTACGGCGGCGCAGGGGTTTTCGCTGCTGTGCTGGCACAGGGGGTCGGGGACCGAGGCAAGGTGATCACCGTGGACACGTCACGTGGTGCCTCGCGGTCGGCGCGGGCAGCACTGGCCGACCTCGGTTGGGTGTCCGTGGTGACGGACTCGGTGCGCCGTGCGCTGTCGGCGCAGACCGAGCGCGCGGATGTCGCGGTGCTCGACCCGCCGCGGTCCGGGGCCGGACGCGACGTGATAGACATGCTGGCCGCCGCCGAGGTACCAAGGGTGATTCACATCGGTTGTGAGGCCGCGTCCTTCGCCCGCGATGTCGGGCTGTACCTCGGGCACGGCTACACCGTCGAAGACCTGCGGGTGTTCGACTCGTTCCCGCTGACGCACCACGTCGAGTGCGTCGCGGTGCTCACCCGCTGACCGTTTGCCGATGAGGATGGTGGGTACCCGCCCCGCCATGGCGGATAAGAATGGCCACAACGCAAAGCAAGACCAACTCGACGAGTCCCGCGTCAGCCGCGAAACCGGCTACCTGACCACCCAGCAGGGCGTCCGGGTGGACCACACCGACGATTCTCTGACCGTCGGCGAACGCGGCCCCACGCTGCTGGAGGACTTCCACGCCAGGGAGAAGATCACCCACTTCGATCACGAACGCATCCCCGAACGCGTCGTGCACGCCCGCGGGGCGGGCGCCTACGGCTACTTCGAGCCGTATGACGACTCACTCGCGGAGTACACCGTCGCGAAGTTCCTGACCACGCCCGGCAAGCAGACCCCGGTGTTCGTCAGGTTCTCGACGGTTGCGGGGTCGCGCGGTTCGGCGGACACCGTCCGCGACGTGCGAGGCTTCGCCACGAAGTTCTATACCGAGCAGGGCAACTATGACCTGGTCGGCAACAACTTTCCGGTGTTCTTCATCCAGGACGGCATCAAGTTCCCCGACTTCGTGCACGCGGTGAAACCGGAGCCGCACAACGAGATTCCGCAAGCGCAGTCCGCGCACGACACGCTATGGGACTTCGTCTCCCTGCAGCCCGAGACGCTGCACACCATCATGTGGCTGATGTCGGACCGCGCCCTGCCGCGCAGTTACCGGATGATGCAGGGATTCGGTGTGCACACGTTCCGCTTCGTCAACGCCAAGGGCGAGGGCACGTTCGTGAAGTTTCACTGGAAGCCGAAACTCGGTGTGCATTCCCTTGTTTGGGATGAATGTCAGAAGATCGCCGGCAAGGATCCCGACTTCAACCGGCGCGACTTATGGGAGGCCATCGAGACTGGCGATTTCCCCGAGTGGGAGCTCGGCGTGCAACTGGTCAGTGAAAGCGACGAGTTCAACTTCGATTTCGATCTGCTCGACGCGACGAAACTCATTCCGGAGGAACAAGTTCCGGTGCGACCGGTCGGGAAGATGGTGCTGAACCGCAACCCGGAGAACTTCTTTGCCGAGACAGAGCAAGTTGCGTTCCACACCGCGAATGTGGTGCCAGGCATCGACTTCACCAACGATCCGCTGCTGCAGTTCCGCAACTTCTCCTACCTGGACACGCAGCTGATCCGGTTGGGCGGCCCGAATTTCGCACAGCTGCCCGTCAACCGGCCGGTGGCCGACGTCCGCACCAACCAGCAGGATGGGTACGGCCAGCAAGCGATACCCCAGGGCAGGTCCAGCTATTTCCCGAATACGCTCGGTGGCGGCTGCCCTGCGCTGGCGGATGAGGATGTGTTCCGGCACTACACCGAGAAGGTCGACGGTCACAAGATTCGCCAGCGCGCCAAGAGTTTCCAAGATCATTACAGCCAAGCGAGGATGTTCTGGCAGAGCATGTCGCCGGTCGAGGCCAAACACATCGTCGACGCATACGCCTTCGAATTGGGCAAGGTGGAAACGCCGGAGATCCGCGCGCGCGTCGTCGATGAGCTCAACCTCGTCGACCATGAGTTGGCCGGCCAGGTCGCGGCAAAGCTGGGGCTGCCGCAACCCGCGGAGGAACCGGTCGACGACAAGTTGGCGCCCTCGCCGGCGCTGTCACAGCTGAATACCGCGACCGACAGCATCGCAACCCGCAAGATCGCGGTGCTGGCCGCCAACGGTGTCGATGCGAAAGGCGTTGAGCGGTTCAAGGACGCGATGGCGCAATACGGCGCGATCGTCGAAGTGCTGGCGCCCGTTGCGGGTGGCACGCTATCCGGCGGGTCGGGCGGCGAAGTCGCCGTTGACCGGGCTATCACCACGATGGCGTCGGTGCTCTACGACGCGGTGGTGGTGCCCTGCGGCCCCGATTCGAATGAAACGCTGTCGAAGGACGGCTACGCAATGCATTTCATCACCGAGGCGTACAAGCATCTGAAGGCCGTCGGCGCCTTCGGTTCCGGAGTCGACCTGGTGCGCAAACTGGGCGTGGCCGAACAACTCGCCGACGACACCGACGTCGTCGTGTCGAACGGGGTGGTGTCGACCGCCGCCGCTGCAGACGACCTCACCGATGAGTTCGCTGAGGCCTTCGCGTCGGAGTTGGCGAAACACCGCGCCTGGGATCGGGCGACCGATCCGGTGCCTGCATGACGAATGACATGGCCTCCGCCAGGTAGTCGCCCCAAAGGTCTTGCTGCGCAACGCTGATCGTCGCCCACTGCCTGAAGCGCCGTCCCGCGGGTGCGAACGGGCGTGCGTGACCGGCGCCAACCAACTTGTCCACCCGCGTTTGCGCCAACTTGACGACGAGTTCGCCGCTGCGGCGGTCAAGACAACCGAAGAACTGGCCATCGCAGCGCAAGCAGGGCAGCCCCATCATGGTGGATCGTGTGACGTTTGGCTCGGCGCAGAGGCGCTCGGCGAGCACCCAAAAGTGTTCGTCAGACGCTGGCGTCATTGAGCCATCTCCTCCGGTGTCGGCACACGGCGGCCCGCCCACGGATCGGGCCCCGGTGGTCGGCCTTCGGCGGCGCTGCACAGGCGGTCCAGATAGTGGGCCCATCCACCGCGGTGCGCGTCTACCGCGCCGCCTTCGAGCCCCCGATGCACCAATGTGACCAGCGTCGTGCCGTCGCTTTGAGTTACCAAGTCGATCTCCACCGTGGTCGACCCTGGCGGAATCCGAACTTCGGTGCGTTCCCAGCCGTAGGTGAACACCAAGCGGCGGGGCGGATCGACCTCAACGTAGTGACCTGAAACGGTGTCACCGTTCGGATGTGTCCAGCGCACTGTCCCGCCCGGCTGCGCATCCAGCGTGGCGCCTTCGGCCATCCATTGGCCGAAAAGCACCGGATCGATGAGATATTCGAACACCCTCTCGGCAGGTGCGTGGATGACGACCTGCTGGACGGCGAGCTTCACGACGCGCCCCCAGGGCGTTTCTCCGCGGCCGCGCGGAGGCGGTCTAGGGGAGTTGCCCAGAAGTCATCGAGAAACGAGGCGATTTCGGCCACCCGGGCGAGGTCGGCTCGGTATAGCCGGCGAGTGGCATCTGCGCGCACCGTGATGAATCCTGTGTCTCGCAACAGCTTCAGGTGTTGGCTTGCCGCCGACGGCGACAGACCCGCGGCATCGGCAAGCTCGGTCGCGGTCCGCTCCTCGTCCCATACCAGGCGCAGCATCGCCCTGCGACCGGGATGTGCCAGCGCGCGGATCGCGTCTTCGACTGCTGGGTCGCTCACGGATGCCGTCCCATCGCCGCCAGCAGCCGGTCCTGTGCCGAGGCGTCAGCGCCGACTTCCACGGCGGGACCGATTATTCCGGCGGCGCGACCTCGCTCCGGCATCTCCGGCAAGAACATCGCGATACACGCCTCCACCATTTCGGGGTCGAGCCCTTCGTCCTGGCCGGTCGCGCGTGCGAGGTCCCACGTGTGGATCAACACATCCATGAACGTTCCGGCGACGGCCTGCGAGATGGGCCATTCGAAGCCAAGTGGTGAAATGCAGGTTCTGTCCATTACGCCGGGCCGCATGAGCGCATCCATTACCGCCGCGGTGCCGCGTCGGTAGTCGGCACCCGTCGCGTCGACCCACTGCGTGGCTTCGCGGCCTTCCGCGGCCGACAACAAGTACTCCGTCCCGCCGACGAGATGATCGATGAGTTGCTGGACGGTCCAGTCAGTGCACGGCGTCGGCAACGCGAGCTGGTCAGAGTGGACCGCTTCGATGGCGACTGTGGCCTGCTCAGTGACGGCACGGTAGAGCGATAGGGGTTGCGGATAATTCAGCATGTTCTAAATTTAGGATGTGCTGAACATTGGTGTCAATGGTCGGGTTCGTGGTAAGCGGTTGGTATGGCCGAGTTCGACGTCACCGTGGAGACACTCATCCAGAGACGTCGTTCGGAAGTGGCCGCCTACGCCGCTGACCCTGACAACGCGACGGCTTGGTACGTCAACATCAAAAGCGTCCAGTGGAAGACATCGCGTCCGTTGGAGCTGGGTTCGCAATTCCAGTTCACGGCCGCATTCCTTGGCCGCTCGCTGGAGTACACCTACGAGGTGGTGGATTTCGTCCCGGCGCAGCGCTTCGTGATGCGCACTGCCGAAGGACCGTTCCCAATGGAGACGACATACGAGTGGTTCGACGTCACAACCGATTCCACGCTGATGAAGCTGCGCAATCGCGGCGAACCCTCCGGCTTCACGGGGATCGTGGCCCCGATGATGGCGCGGGCGATGAAGCGCGCGAACAGCAAAGACCTCGAGCGTCTCAAGGCCATCCTCGAATCGCAAGACCCTCGCTGACTCACGATCGATAGCGGGTAGCCAAGTGCGGTGCGGATTTCCTGGTCTCCGCCGACTTCGGTGATACGGCGCGTGTGCTCGACAAGCGCCGCCTTGGCAAGCAGCGGGTCGAGACCATTCAGATGCTGCGTGTGCTCACCGTCGCAGGCGAAGGATGGCGCCGTCATCCCGCTGCGAAGATGTGGGCGGGATACGAAGAGGCGCCGGTCCTTGAGGGCTCGACATCTGCGCCATTTGGTGCGACCTCGGTAGCGTCGACACGTGCGGGGGCACCCTCGTTGCCGACCTGACACGCGGCACCGGCCTCTCGTCGCCACGCGTGCAGGCGGATCTGGCAGCTGCCGGTGAACTGCCGCCCTGGCCCATCCGTCGTTCCACCGCAGTCAGTCGGCCCTTGTGCGCAAGGACCCGTCCCGCTATCGGCCGATCCTCACCGACATCCCCGACGATCTCCCGTACGTGTGGCCGAATTCCGACCGGCCACGCCGCACGGATCCGTAGGTCAGTGGGTTTGTGGGCTGTTCGGCCGTATCACGTGAATTGGGCCTGCTGAGCTAGCGCGTGCCCCAGTTGTATTGCTGCTTAAGCGTTCTCAGGTAGACCAGGGTTTCGGCAAGGTATACCCCGGGTAGCGAGCGGATGCGGGTGTTGAGAATGTCGAGCAGCTGCGCGTCGTCCTCACACACCACCTCGACCACGATGTCGAATCTGCCCGCCGTCAGCACCACGTAGTCGATCTCGTCGATCTGCGTCAGCTTTTCGGCGACCTGCAGGCTGTCGCCCGAGCAGCTGATCCCGATCATCGCTTCGCGCCCGAAGCCCAGTTCTGTCGGGTCGGTGACGGCGACGATCTGCATGACGCCGGCGCTCACCAGGCGCTGCACCCGCTGCCGCACCGCGCCCTCGGAGATGCCGACCTCCTCGGCGATGGCCGAGTACGGCCGCCGACCGTCTCGCTGTAGTGCGTAGATGATGGCCTTGGAGGTGTGATCCAGCGGCGGCTTCTGCGTGGTAACACCGATGTCAGCCATGGCCCTGATTGTGCACGGTAGCTAACGTCGTGTGCGGTTATTCGGTTTGCCCGTGTCGCTGGGAAATAGTGAAATGCCGCTGAAGTCGCCGGTGTCGGTGGCCGAACAGGGCACGCAGTCCTGCTGCGACGATCGGCGTAGCGGGACGCAGGGGAGCGCGGAGCTGGAATGTGATGTGGTCCCGCACAACGGTTTTGGCGTCGCCGTCGGGTGTCACCGTGCGTTGGTGCCGCCATGTGCGCATGCTCATCATCGTGGATTGCTCGTCGAAACCGCGGCCGGGCTCCAGTTCGGCGATGGTCAACAGGTCATAGTCGAACGGCAACAGACCGAACAGCCGCAACCAGCACCGGCCGATCGGGACGCCGACCGGCACATTGTCGACGGTCAGCGATTCCGCGCCACGCGGCATGGACATGGTCATCCACGGCCGTACCTCGTCGTTGATGCCTTCCGGCGTGACCACGCGCGCCCAGACCTGCTCGGCCGGCGCATCGACAACGCTCTGTCGTTCGATGATCATGACGATTCACGGTATCCGAGAAACGCCCATGACTGGCCGCTACCTTTGGTACCAGCGTTCCAAACGACGGAATCTCCGATAGGGCCTCGTGGCTCACATCCCGAAGCGCGTCCGGCGGAAAGTGGCAACAGCCTTCGGCGGTCCGGTCACCTCAACCCGCGCCGCAGCCTGCCTGCCGAAGATGTACAACAGCAGTTCACCAGGCCGCCCACTGAGCACTGCCCCCCGATGAGCCCGTCGCACCGTGAACCGCTTGTCGGTTCCCGCCCATTCGATCTCAAGTCCGATGTCTCGCAGGCGGCGGCTCAAGTAGCGACTCCCTTGGCAGACGTTCCGCCACAAGGCTTCCTCGAGTGCGGACGCCAGGGAGTCGCGCGGGCCCAAGCCGTTGGCTCTGCGCAAATCCTCGTGATGGACGAAGAACTCGTTGAGGCTCGGTCCCGCGCGGACCCAGCCGATCCGGAAGAAGCCCGGCGGAGGTCCCGAGCGGATCTGTGCGACCAGCAACTCGAACTGTCTCTGCCTCGTTAGTTTCGCTCTGCGTCGCTCGCCGAACCGTTGGAACAGACCGGGTAGGACCAGGCAGGGCCCGGCGATGAGGTCGTGTTCGCGCAGCACGAGATGGGCGGCAAGGTCTTCGGCGGTCCAGCCGTTCAGCAGAGTGGGTGCGTCAGCTCCGAGTTCATCGAAGAGATCGCACATCGCAAGTCGCTCCTGTGCGTCAAACGGAAGATTCGCCATGTTCATCAGCCGAAGACGAAGTAGCGCAACCACAAATAGGGGGCCGACACCGCGACAGTCAGCACTGTCACCACAAATCCCTTGCGGGTGAACTGCCAGAACCCGACCGGGTACCCCTCGCGTCCGGCGATTCCGACCATTACTACGTTTGCGCTCGCGCCGACCGCAGTCATGTTCCCACCGAAGCCGGCCCCGATGGCCAGGGCCCACCACATGGCCTGCACGTGGCCGGGATTGGGAATGGTGGTCGCGAGGTCGGCGACCACCGGGGTCATGGTGGCGACGTACGGGATGTTGTCGATCAGGCCCGAGAGCACCGCGGAGACGACGAGTATCAACATCGTCGCCAACAGCGGGTCGCCACCGGTGACGTCGCCCGCCAGCCGGGCCAGATTCGCGATCACCCCCGTCTTCACCAACGAGCCCACGAGGATGAACAATCCGGCGAAGAACAACAGTGTCTCCCATTCGACGCTGGCCAGATAGTGGACACTTTCCAGGCCGGAGATGATCACCAACACACCGGCACCGATGAGCGCCACGATGGAGGGCTCGACGTGGATGGCCGAGCTCGCGACCAACGCGGTGATCACTCCAGCCAACACGACACCCGACTTGGCCAGTAGCCGCACATCGCGGATCGCCTCACGTTCGTTGAGTGACATCACCTCGGCGACCCGGTCGGCGTGCACACCAAACGTTCCGCGGAACAGAAACGGGAGTGCCGCCACGAATGCCACCATCGCGATGATCGCCACGGGCGCAAGATGGATCAGAAAGTCGTTGAACGACAGGTGCGCTCGGCTCCCGATGATGATGTTCGGGGGATCGCCGATCAGCGTCGATACACCACCGATGTTGGACGCGAGCACTTCGGCAATGAGAAAGGGGATCGGGTTGATGTCAAGGCGGTCGCACACCAACAGCGTCACTGGTGCCATCAGCAGCACGATGGTCACGTTGGGCAGCACCGCCGAGGCCGTCGCGGTGATGAGGACGAGAAGAATCATCACCCTCAGCGGGGAACCGCCGGCCCGCTTCGCCGCCCAGATCGCGGCGTACTCGAAGCCACCCGTCTGTCGGAGCACGCCGACGATGACCATCGTGCCCAGCAGCAGAAAGATTACGTCCCAATCGATTCCGGTCTCGTGGGAGTAGAAAACGTCCTGGGAGTCGACGATGCCCAGCGCTAGCACCACCGCGGCGCCGCCGAGCGCGACCTTGACCTTGTGGATGCGCTCGGTCGCGATCAAGGTGTAGGCGACGATGAAGACGCCTAGTGCGACGATCGCCACCGCAACACCCTCAGGCTAGCGGGGCTCAGTGCGCGAGAACCACCTCGAGCAGGTGGGTAGCCGTGATGACACCGACGAGTCCTTGGCCTCCCATCACTGCGGCCAGCGGCGACCGGTTGCGCGCCATGGCGGCGGCCACTTCGACGATGGTGTCGTCCGCCTTCACCGTCGTCATATCGGGCGGCGGTTTTGGCAGCACCGACTCGACAGTCTTGTCGCTCAGCTTGTCCGCAACACGGTCGGCCATCGGCTCGCTCAACACTCCCGCGAGCGAAGGATCGTCCAGGACGTACGGCGGCACGAGCAGGCGGACGACTTGCGAAGCAGGCAGGATCGTCACCGGAGTCCCGTTCACGTCCGTGACGACCAGCCCGGGCAGCCGTCGGGTGGCCAACAGTCGGACCGCCTCGAGCGCACTGGAATTCAGTGCAACTGCTGGGAAGTCCTCGGCGATCTGCTCCGCCCTCATACGTCAACGCTACGACGCGGCAGTGCCAATGAGCACAAATCCATATGGATTCTTGGCGGGCCGGTAGTCTGCCAAATTGCGATTGCAGCGCCATCTGGTAACTCCCGCGGCCGTCGTTCAAGTCGGCACCTGCGGTGCGACTGCCGACCAGACTTCCCGGCGCTCCTCACGTAAAGATGCCGCAAACGGCACTGCGAGGCAACTAGAAATGCATTCGGACGCGCGGACGCTCGATCATTAGACTCTCGGCAATGCCCAAGCCCCTCCGTCTGCTGACGCGCGGCTCGTGGTCGGAGACGCAACGTTTTTCCGAAATCCTTCGTAGAGAGACCGTCGGCGGCGTGCTGCTGCTGATTGCCGCAGGCGCCGCACTGGTATGGGCCAATTCGCCGTGGGCGCAGGCGTACCGCTCAGTGTCGGACTTCGCGTTCGGACCCCAGACCTTGCATCTGCGCTTGTCCCTGTCGCAGTGGGCAGCCGACGGACTGCTGGCGATCTTCTTCTTCGTCGTGGGACTCGAACTCAAGCGTGAATTCGTTGCCGGTGACCTGCGCGATCCGCGCCGGGCCGCCTTGCCAATCGCGGCGGCGGTCGGCGGGATGGTCGTACCCGCTGCGATCTTCATTGCGATCAACGTGGCCAGCGGGCATCCCGAGAACCTCGACGGATGGGCGGTGCCGATCGCGACCGACATCGCGTTCGCAGTTGCCGTGCTGGCTGTGTTGTCCACGCACCTGCCGACCGCGCTGCGAACCTTCCTGCTGACGCTCGCCGTTGTCGATGACCTTCTCGCCATCACCGTTATTGCGATCTTCTATACGGATCATCTGGCCCTCGGTCCGCTCGCGCTCGCGCTGATCCCGATAGGACTGTTCGGGCTCGCGGTGCAGCGCGGGATTCATCGTTGGTGGGCGTTGATGCCGCTGGCCGTGGTCGCCTGGGCCCTGGTGCATACCAGCGGCGTGCACGCGACGGTCGCTGGGGTGGTCCTCGGCTTCACCGTCCCTGTGCTAGGCAGCCTCGGCCACCCCACCGCCGAATTGTTCGAACACAAGCTGCGGCCGGTGTCGGCGGCCTTCGCCGTACCAGTCTTCGCATTCTTCGCCGCCGGTGTGACGGTGGGCGGCTGGTCCGGTCTCGGTGACGCGCTGCTGCATCCCGTCACCGATGGGGTGATCGCGGGGCTGGTCATCGGCAAACCTCTCGGCGTGTTCGTCACCGCGTTTTTGTTGGCCAAGTTCACCCACGCCAACCTCGACGACGACCTCGCGTGGCGCGACGTGCTCGGCGTGTCGCTACTGGCGGGCATCGGTTTCACCGTTTCGTTATTGATCGGTGAACTTGCGTTCGGATACGGCACGCCGACGGGCGATGACGTCAAGATCGGTGTGCTGGTCGGGTCCGTTATCGCAGGTGTATTGGCGTCGGTGGTGTTGTTGAGCCGAAACGCCGCCTACCGGCGAATCCATGAATTCGAGACTGCGGACGCGGACCACGATGGTGTGCCCGACATCTACCAAGCTCGACAGGACTGAGGCCAGCGCCTCTGCGTAGACTGACCGAATGCTTGAACAGATCCGCGGTCCCGCCGATCTGCAGCACCTTTCGCAGTCGCAGCTGAGCGATCTGGCACAGGAAATCCGCGAGTTCCTGATCCACAAGGTCGCTGCCACCGGCGGGCACCTAGGCCCCAACCTCGGTGTGGTGGAGCTCACGCTTGCCCTGCATCGCGTGTTCGATTCGCCGCACGATCCGATCATCTTCGACACCGGACATCAGTCCTATGTGCACAAGATGCTCACGGGCCGCAGCCATGACTTCGACACGCTTCGCAAAAAGGGTGGTCTTTCGGGCTATCCGTCGCGCAGCGAGAGCGAGCACGACTGGGTGGAGTCCAGCCACGCGAGCTCGGCGCTGTCGTATGCCGATGGCCTTGCCAAGGCGTTCGAGCTGTCCGGGCATCGCAACCGGCACGTGGTCGCGGTCGTCGGCGACGGCGCCCTGACAGGCGGCATGTGCTGGGAGGCGCTGAACAACATCGCCGCGGCGCGCAGGCCGGTCGTGATCGTCGTCAACGACAACGGCCGCAGCTACGCCCCGACCATCGGCGGGTTCGCCGAGCACCTCGCCGGGCTGCGGCTGCAGCCGGGCTACGAGAAGGTGCTCGACGAGGGCAAGCGGGCCCTGCGAGGCGTGCCGCTGGTGGGCGAACTCTGCTACCAGTGCCTGCACAGCGTCAAGGCGGGCATCAAGGATGCGCTGTCGCCGCAGGTGATGTTCACCGACCTCGGGCTGAAGTACGTCGGCCCGATCGACGGGCACGACCAGCACGCGGTGGAAAGTGCGCTGCGCAGCGCCAGGGGCTTCAACGCGCCGGTGATCGTGCACGTCGTCACCCGCAAGGGCATGGGTTACCCGCCGGCCGAGAACGACGAGGCCGACCAGATGCACTCATGCGGTGTGATCGATCCCGAGACCGGCCTTGCGACGTCGGTGCCCGGGCCGGGCTGGACCTCGGCGTTCTCCGACGCGCTGATCGGCTATGCCTCGCGGCGACGCGATGTCGTGGCGATCACGGCGGCGATGCCGGGTCCGACGGGGCTGACCAGCTTCCGGCAGCGTTTCCCTGACCGGTTCTTCGACGTCGGCATCGCCGAACAGCACGCGATGACGTCGGCGGCCGGGCTGGCGATGGGCGGCATGCATCCGGTGGTGGCCATCTACTCGACGTTCCTGAACCGGGCGTTCGACCAGGTCATGATGGACGTCGCGCTGCACAAGCTGCCGGTGACCATGGTGCTCGACAGATCGGGCGTCACCGGCCCCGACGGCGCCAGCCACAACGGCATGTGGGACATGTCGATGCTGGGCATCGTGCCGGGGATGCGTGTCGCGGCGCCGCGCGACGGTACCCGGCTGCGCGAGGAACTCGGCGAGGCGCTGGACATCAACGACGGCCCGACCGCCATTCGGTTCCCCAAAGGTGATGTCGGCGAAGACATACCGGCGCTCGAACGCCGCGGCGATGTCGACGTGCTCGCCGTGCCCGCGGACGGTCTTTCAGACGACGTGTTGCTGGTGGCCATCGGCCCGTTTGCGTCGATGGCGCTGACGGTCGCCGAGCTGCTGCGCAACCAGGGCATCGGTGTGACCGTGGTCGACCCGCGCTGGGTGCTGCCGGTGCCGGACGCGATAGGTGAGCTGGCCCGCGCGCACAAGCTGGTGGTGACAGTCGAGGACAACGGCGTTGCAGGCGGCGTCGGCTCGGCCGTATCGGCGGCGCTGCGGCACGCCGAGATCGACGTGCCGTGCCGCGACGTCGGGTTACCGCAGGAGTTCTTCGCGCAGGCGTCGCGCGGTGAGGTGCTGGCCGATGTCGGCCTGACTGACCGCAACATCGCCCGCCAAATCACGGGCTGGGTGGCCGCGCTCGGCGCGCATACCACGGAGCCTGCCGTCAGCGAGCGCCTCGACTAGCCTTTGCCATCGGCGAGTGGCCAGTTATTGCACGCATTTCGCGTGTGCGCGTGACACAAGTGGCCACTGGGCGAGCAGCTAGGCTGCGGCAATGGACGCGGAGTTGAAGCGCTGGAAAGCCGCGGGCGAGTACTTCGACTACCTGGGCTTCAACATCTTCTACCGCACCGAGGGACACGGGCCGAATCTGCTGCTCATCCACGGTTATCCGTTCAACTCGTGTGACTGGGCGCCGCTGTGGGACAGGCTGACCGAGCGATTCACCGTTATCGCGCCCGACATGCTCGGCATGGGATTCTCCGACAAGCCGTTCGCCTACCAGTACTCGGTTCACGACCACGCCGACATGCACGAGGCGTTGCTGGCGCACCTCGGTGTCGAGTCGGCGCACATCCTGGCCCACGACATCGGGGACTCGGTCGGCCAAGAGCTGTTGGCGCGCCACGAGTTCGGCCAACCTGCCTACGGCGCACTGCGGATCGACTCGATCACCTGGCTCAACGGCGGCTTGTTCAATGAGGCATACACACCGCGGCTGATGCAGAAGGTGTTGTCGCGTACACCGCTGGGGGACTTGCTGAGTCCGCTTCAGGGCAGCCCGCTGTCAAAGCGAATCATCGAACCGACGATCAACGAGATGTTCGGGCCCGACACCAAGCCGTCGCGACGCATGCTCGACCTGTTTCACGAGATCCTCGAATACAACGACGGCAAGCGGGTGACCCACAAGGTCGGCCGGTTCGTCAACGACCGCTACGCCCACCGCAATCGATGGGTGCGCGCGATGCGCGAGACCGCCGTCCCGATGCGGTTGATCGACGGCCCGATCGATCCCAACTCGGGCAGGCACATGGCGCAGCGCTACCTGAGGGTCATTCCGAATCCCGACGTGGTGATGCTCGACGACAACATCGGGCACTGGCCGCAGATCGAGGCGCCCGACGCGGTGCTCGAACACTTCCTCGCTCACATCGACCGAATCGCCTAGTCCGCACCACCCGTCTATTTCTGCTCGCGCTCGGAAAGTGCCTCGGCCAATACCGGCACGGTCAGCTCGCGCTGCCACGGCCGCGCGCCGGCGTCGCGCAAAAACTCGTCGACCGCCGCGGCGACATCGTCGACCGGCTTCCAGTCCCAGCACAGCCGGCGCACCAATTCGGGGGAGAGCAGGTTCTCCGTTGGCACCGAAACCCGTTGCGACAGTTCGGTCAACACCGCCCGCGCGGTCTCCAGCCGGACGGCCGCTTCTGGCTTACGCCGAGACCAGCGCGACGCAGGCGGCGGGCCGTTCGACGGCTCCTGCGCGTCCGGCGGATCCACGATCCGTGCGCGGGCCAGCGCATCCAGCCACACCTGCGCGCTGCGGCGTTGCCGGTTGCCGCCGAACACCGGAAGCTCCGTCAGCTTCTCGATGCTGTCCGGATTGACGGTGGCGGCGTTGATGATTGCGGCGTCGGGCAGGATCCGCCCCGGCGCGATATCGCGGCGACGGGCGATGTGGTCGCGCGTCTGCCACAACTCCCGCACCGCGGCCAGCGCCCGCGGGTTGCGTACCTTGTGAATGCCCGACGTGCGTCGCCAGCGATCTCGTCGCGTCGGCGTCGCCTCGTACGTCCGAACGAACTCGAATTCCTGTGCGGCCCAATCGGTTTTGCCCTGCTCAGCCAGCACATCGGCAATCGCGTCGCGCAAATCGAGCAGCACCTCGACGTCCAGGGCCGCATAGTTCAGCCATTCGTCAGGAAGCGGACGCTTCGACCAATCGGCGGCGCCGTGTCCCTTCATCAGCTGTAGGCCAAGCAATCGCTGCACCATCGCCGCCAGATTCACCCGGTCATAGCCGGCCAGCCTGCCCGCCAACTCGGTGTCATACAGCTTTGGTGGCCTGATGCCGATCTCGGCCAGACACGGCAGATCCTGATCGGCCGCGTGCAACACCCACTCGTCGGTGGCGAGCACCTCGGCGATCGGCGCCAGCGTCTCGATCGGGTCGTGGCCGTGGTTCACCGGATCGATCAGCACCGTGCCTGCACCGGCGCGGCGGATCTGCACCAGGTACGCGCGGTTGGAGTACCTGAAGCCCGACGCCCGCTCGGCATCAACCGCGAACGGTCCATGTCCGGAAGCCAAAACATCTGCGGCCCTTGCTATTTCGGTTCGGCTGATCGATAGTGGCGGCACTCCGTCACGCGGCGCCAGCAGTGGGGTGGCCTCGGCTTCTGGTTCAGCAGCGGCCGCGGCGTCTGGGTCATCCCCGGGGGAGTCCTGCATCGTCAGGCGCGCGTGCGGGAGCTCAGGTCGGTGACCCCCGCTGGAGGCAGGCCCGCCGCGTGCTCGAGCACCTCGCAGAACGCCTGCACATGCGGCCCGAGTTCCAGCGTCGTCGCCGTCCAGGAGGCCCGCAGCTCCAGCTGATGCGCGCGCGGAGGCCCGGAGATGTCGCCGTAGCGCACCGACGTGGTGGCGGTGACCGTGCCGCCCAACGCCGTGACATGTTCGGCGCGCGACTGCAGCGCCTCGACAAGCCAGCTCCACGCGACGTCGGGCAGCAACTGGTCGACGGCTTCGCTCGGGTCGAGGTCGGCCTGGATGTAGGCGACCAGCCGCATGGTGCCGTCCCACGCCTCGGCGCCCTCAGGGTCGTGCAGCAGGATCAGCCTGCCGAACGCATCGCCCTCCGAGCGCTCGGGGACGATGGCGGTCTCGGGGTGCCGGACCTCGGCGCCCAGCGCGTAGCTGTACGGCGCCAGCCGCTGCGGCGGGCGGATCGGGCCGAGCTCGATTTCCGGCCGTACGGTGGTGGCATTCATCGCCGCCACCGCTTCACGGAACTGATCCGGTTCGGCGGTGGTCATGCCGTTTGACGCTAGACCATCTTGGCTGGTCTGTGCGCAGGCGCGCCGATTTCGTGCGCGCGACGCCTGCGCCGCAGATGAGACGATGAAACGATGCCGGAACGGGTTGCTCAGCCCATCGAGGAAATCGCCCGCCTCGACCGCGACGACCAGCCAGGAAAGTCCCAGATTCAGGCCGATCCGGCCGTGCGAGGGCTGCGGCCGTGGCCGCCCGATCTGGCGCAGCAAGGCGAGGATGACGATCAACGCGGCTGAGCCCGCATGGCAGCATTGGTGCCAATGAGTACCCGCCGCGAACTGCCCGAGTCGCCCTACCTGGCCGCAGCCACCGGCCGCAAACCCAGCCGCGTGCCGGTGTGGTTCATGCGGCAGGCCGGACGGTCGCTGCCCGAGTACCGGGAGCTGCGGGCCAAGAACACGATGATGCAGGCGTGCTTCGACGCCGAGCTGATCACCGAGATCACGCTGCAGCCCATCCGCAGGCACGGGGTCGACGCCGCAATCCTGTTCTCCGACATCGTCGTGCCGCTACAGGCGTCGGGCATTGACCTCGACATCGTGCCCGACGTCGGACCGGTGATCGAGCGTCCCGTGCGCAGCATCGCGGACGTGAAATCTATCAAACCCCTTGAGCCGCAACAGGTTGCGCCTGTTGCGCAGGCCGTGTCGCAGCTGGTGGCCGAACTGAACGACGTTGCCCTGATCGGATTCGCCGGCGCCCCCTTCACGCTGGCCTCCTACCTCGTCGAGGGCGGGCCCAGCAGGCATCACGAACGCACCAAGGCGATGATGCTCGGCGAACCCGAAACCTGGCATGCGCTGATGACCGCGCTGACCGACGTGACGATCGCATTCCTGCAGGTCCAAGTGGCGGCAGGGGTGGACGCGATTCAGGTGTTCGACTCGTGGGCAGGCACGCTGTCGCTGGCCGATTACCGCAGCTATGTACTGCCGCACAGCCGCAGGGTGTTCGCCACGCTCGCCGAGGCTGGCGTGCCGATGACGCATTTCGGGGTGGGCACCGCCGAGCTGCTCGGCGCGATGTCGGAGGCCGGCGCGACCGTGGTCGGCGTGGACTGGCGCACGTCGCTGACCGATGCCGCCGCTAGGGTGCGGCCAGGAACTGCCTTGCAGGGAAATCTTGACCCGGTGGTGTTGTTGGCCGGCTTCGACGTGGCGCAGCGTGCGGTGCGTGCCGTTGTCGAGGACGGCAGGCGCGCGGTCGACGCCGGCGCAGCGGGCCACATCTTCAACCTCGGCCATGGCGTGCTGCCGAGCACCGATCCGTCCGTCATCACCGACGTCGTGGCGCTGGTGCACTCCCTGTGACTGCGTCGTATGCCGTTGTCGGGGGCGGCATTTCGGGTCTGGTGGCGGCGTATCGGCTGCGGGTCGCAGCGGGACCGGACGCGACCATCACCGTGTTCGATCCTGCGGACCGGCTGGGTGGGGTGCTGCGCACGGAACGGGTCGGCGGCCAGCCGCTGGACGTCGGGGCCGAAGCGTTCATTGCGCGACGGCCCGAGGTGCCCGCGCTGCTGGCCGAGCTGGGCTTGGCACGCCGACAGATCGGCACCACCGGCGCCCGGCCGTTGATCTACAGCCAGCGCCGGCTGCACGAGATGCCGATCGGCACCCTGCAGGGCATACCCGCGGATCCAGACACGCTCACGGGCCTCGTCGACGATGCCGCGATCACGTGGATGCGTGACGAGCCCACCCGTCCGTTTTCCTGGCGTCCCGGCGCCGATCCGTCGGTGGCCGCACTCGTGGGTGACCGGTTCGGTGACCAGGTCGTGGTCCGCTCGGTTGATCCGTTGCTGGCGGGCGTGTATGCCGGATCTGCGGCCACCATCGGTGTGCGATCAGCCGTCCCGACCTTGGCCGCCGTGTTGGACCGCGGCGCGCGCAGCCTCACCGAGGCGGTCCGTGAGACGCTCCCGCCGCCGCTGACCGGGTCGGTGTTCGGCGCCATCGACGGCGGCTACACGGTGCTCGTCGACGAGCTGGTACGCCGGGCGGCCATCGGTTGGGCGCAAGTCGCCGTCGATCGAGTCGATGCGGCGCCGCCGGGCTGGGATCTGGTCGACGACGAGGGGCAGCGCTGGCACGCCGACGCCGCGGTGCTGGCCGTGCCTGCGCCGAGGCTGGGAAGGCTGATCGACACCGTTGCCCCGCGGACCGCCGCGGCAGCCCGACGCATTGGCGTCGCATCCTCGGCGTTGGTGGCGCTGGCGCTGCCGGGTGGCATCCCGCTGCCCGATCAGTCGGGAGTACTGGTGGCGCACGGAGAACGGTTGCGCGCCAAGGCCATTACGTTGTCGAGCCGCAAGTGGGGTCAGCGCGGAAACGTCGAGTTGGTGCGCCTGTCGTATGGCCGGTTCGGCGACGATCTGGCCCGCAGCGCAGGCGACGAGGACCTGCTGGAGTGGGCGTCGCAAGATTTGGCGACGGTGTTCGGTGTCAACGTCGAGCCGGTCGACTGCCATGTGCACCGGTGGATCGACGCGATGCCGCAATACGGGCCGGGCCACCTCGAGCTGGTCGCCGATCTGCGGGCCGGCTTGCCGCCGACGCTTGCCGTCGCGGGCGGATACCTGGACGGCATCGGAGTGCCCGCTTGTGTAGCCGCGGCGACGAGGGCGGCCGCGTCGCTGGTCACCTCGCGCGTGGCACGATAGATACATGGCCAAGCTGGATTTCGACGAGCTCAACGCGACCGTCCGCTACCTGATGTTTTCGGTGTTCGCGGCCGACCCTGGCGCGCTGGGTGACGACCGTGCCGGCGCCGTCGACGAGATGGCGACTTTCCTCAAGGAGCAGGAAGAGCGAGGCGTGGTGGTCCGCGGCCTCTATGACGTCGCGGGCATGCGGGCCGATGCCGACTTCATGATCTGGACCCACGCGGAGACGGTGGAGGCGCTGCAGGCGACCTATTCGGATTTCCGCCGCACGACCGCCCTCGGCCGTGCGAGTGATCCCGTGTGGAGCAGCGTCGCGCTCCATCGCCCCGCCGAGTTCAACAAGAGTCACATCCCGGCGTTCCTGGCGGGGGAGGAGCCAGGTAACTACGTCTGCGTGTATCCGTTCGTCCGGTCCTACGAGTGGTACCTGCTGCCCGACGACGAGCGCCGCCGTATGCTGGCCGAGCATGGCATGGCCGCCCGCGGCTACAAGGACGTGCGCGCCAACACGGTGCCCGCGTTCGCGCTGGGTGACTACGAGTGGATCCTGGCGTTCGAGGCGCCCGAGTTGCATCGCATCGTCGACTTGATGCGCGACTTGCGGGCCACCGACGCGCGTAGGCACACCCGCGAGGAGACGCCGTTCTTCACCGGTCCGCGCGTTGGAGTGGAAGAGTTGATCAACAAACTCCCGTAACTGCGCCGGCGAAAGGGACCCCAGTTGTCTGAAGCAAAGACCGGGCAGGATCTGCTGTTCGACGCGTTGAGGACCAAGGGCACGGCTTTCACCCACGACGAACGTCGTAAGTACGGTTTGCTGGGTCTCTTGCCGACCGCCGAGAAGACCGCCGACCAGCAAGTCGAGCATTGCTGGAACGAGTTCTCCACTCGCCGTGAGGGTCTCGACCGGCACATCTACCTGCGCGCGTTGCAGGACCGCAACGAGGTGCTGTTCTACCGCGTGCTACGCGACCACATCGCCGAGACGATGCCGATCGTGTACACCCCGACGGTTGGCGAGGCCTGCCAGCGCTTCAGCGAGATCTACCGACGGCCGCGCGGGCTTTTCGTGTCCTACCCCGACCGAGCCGAATTGCGCGAGGTGTTGCGCAACCGTCCGCATCATGACGTCGACGTGATCGTCGTGACGGACGGGCAGCGAATCCTGGGCCTTGGCGATCAGGGCATTGGTGGAATGGGCATCCCGATCGGAAAGCTCTCGCTCTACACACTCATCGGCGGAATCGACCCGGCACGCACCCTGCCGATCGTGCTCGACGTGGGCACAGACAACGTCGAATTGCTGGAGGACCCACAGTATTTGGGCTGGCGGCACCGGCGGATCGCCGACGACGACTACTACGCGTTCATCGACGAGTTCGTCGCGGCGGTGCACGAGGAACTGCCCGACGTGCTGCTGCAGTGGGAGGATTTCGCCACCGCCCATGCACTGCCGATTCTCCAGCGATACCGCGACAAGTTGCTGACCTTCAACGACGACATTCAGGGCACCGCAGCCGTCGCTCTCGGCGCGCTGCACGGCGCGGCGAAAGTCGCAGGCCGCCCGCTGTCGCAGCAGCAGGTCGTGATGCTCGGCGCGGGGTCGGCGGGCATGGGTGTGCTCGACATGGTGCAGCGTGAGATGATGGCGCAGGGATTGTCCGAAGCCGATGCGGCGGACCGGATCTGGGTCGTCGACATCCAAGGGCTGCTCACCGAGGACCGAACCGACCTGTCAGCCGAACAGCAGAAGTTCGCCAAGCCCGTCGCCCGCGTCGCGGATTGGGGCTTGAGCGGGCCTGCCCAACTCGGCGACGTCGTGCACAATGTCGATGTCGGCGTCTTGCTCGGATTGTCCACCGCCGCTGGAGCTTTCACCGAGGAGATCGTGCGCGAGCTCGCGGCCAAGACCCAACGCCCGATCATCTTCCCGCTGTCCAATCCGACAAGTCGCGCCGAGGCGCATCCGGCGGAGTTGGACGCCTGGACCGACGGTCGCGCGCTGATCGCAACGGGCTCACCGTTCGCACCGTTGCACCGAGACGGCGTCGAACGTCCAATTGCGCAGTGCAACAACGTTTATATCTTCCCGGCCATGGGACTGGCCGTCACTGCGGCACAGGCCACCCGGGTCACCGATGAAATGATGCGGGTCGCAGCCGCTACTCTCGGTGACGCCTCGCCGGCACTGCTCGATCCAAACCAGCCACTGCTGCCTGCGTGGACGGACGTTCCCGACGTCGCCGTGCGCATCGCGCACGCGGTAGGTCTGCAAGCGATCGCCGACGGCGTAGCTGAAAAGCGCAGCGCCGAGGAACTCGCCGATCGAATCACGCAGGTGCGCTGGACACCTGAGTATCGCGTCTGAGTTTGCTTAGCGTTTCGCCTGAGCGGGAATAACTGCGCCGTGTAGCCGATTGGCATCGGTCCGTCAGCATGATTCCAGATTGACGGCGTTCACTAAGACTATGAGCCAAAAGGTCATTCAAAACATACGGCTCTGTGCCGCAGTAATCGGTAGTGGCGCCATGATCGCCCTTGGCGGCGTGGCGGTGTATTGCATGCAGGGCGAGCAGTTCACAGCGGCGGGAAGCTCCAGCGCACCCGCCACGACGACTGAGCCGACGGTGCCTGCGATCGAGAAAGCGGTGCCGAGTATCACGGGGCCCGCACCGCTATA
Source organism: Mycobacterium sp. JS623 (assembly GCF_000328565.1). Lineage (NCBI taxonomy): Bacteria > Bacillati > Actinomycetota > Actinomycetes > Mycobacteriales > Mycobacteriaceae > Mycobacterium > Mycobacterium sp. JS623. The sequence continues at coordinate 2,580,942 of NC_019966.1, forward strand.
CGCGGGGGAGGCGCCGAACTCGAACCCGCAGGCGCCGATCCCGTAAGCACGAGGCGGTTTGTGGGCTCACATATCCATGCCGCCGTTGACGCTCCAGACCTGGCCGGTGATGTAGCTCATACCTTGATCGCCGGCGCGATTCCGCGGGAACACGACATCCGATGCCTCATCGACGACGATGGCGGGCGGCCAAACCGCACACCATGACGGCCCGGCCAGAAGAGTCATCGCGTCCGAATTCACCTCGTGCACAACGATCCGCGGGGGTGTGGCGACGATCGGTGCGTTGTCACTACGAGACATTGGTACCTTGCGTGCCGCAATCGTCGGAATCGTTTGCCCAACAGACTCTCTCGATTGGGATCGACGTGCGGCCGCTTAGGCGGTCAATTGGAGGTGTCTAAAGCGTCACGGCTGGAGCATTCTTTGGGCTTTTACGCCCACACGCCGGGTCCGCGGCCCCATCGATGGCCTCACCCGCATCGCGCATGAAGTCGACGAAGGCGCGTCGCGTCGCGAGCGTGTAGCGGTCGGCCTCGACCGAGAGTTCGTACTGCTCGCGCTCGAACGGCACCTCCAGCGGGTCCAAGGTGTTCAGGGTCGGCAGGTCCTCGTGCAGCACCTGCATCTCGGTGGCAAGTGTTGCGGCCGGGTCGTGCGCGGTGTAGCCGGCCGAAGTCCCAGAGACGAGGAATATCCGGCACCCTGTCGGACCCGCCGGAGTGAACGCCTCCATGACGACCCGCTTGCCGCCCACGCCGTGATCGAGCAGCACGGTGGCGATGCTCGGTGCCACCGCGTGGTAGTCGAACGTTTGGTCCTCGATGTCGCGGAACAGTTCGGATTCGCCGTTGGCGGCGGAGTAGTGCCGTGTCATCCACGTTTCGTAGCCTTCGCGGCGCACGTCGAACTTCGCCACCCGGTGCGGGACGTCCCCCATCGTGCCTCGGTGGACGAATGGGAAGTGGGCGACGTCGCGGAAGTTCTCCATCGCGGCCAGGATTCCGGCCTCGACGTCGACCGGATCGCCTGCGGCGTAGGTCATTCCGAGCGGTTCGAGTTCGGGCAGATGCGGCGGCCCGGTCAGCGGATCGCCGACGCAGGTCCAGACCAGGCCGTAGCGCTCGACGGTGGGGAAGGCGTCGATGACGGCGGACTTCGGGATCGGCGCGGATGGGCCGTTGGACGGGATGTAGACGCAATGCCCGTCGGCGCCACGCCATCGCCACCCGTGATACGGGCATTCGATGGAGTCACCGATGACCGCGCCGAGGTGCAGCGCCCCGCCCCGATGCAGGCATCGGTCGGGCAGGACCCGCGGTCGATTGTCGGCGGTGCGGAATGTGACCAACCGCCGGCCGAGCAACGTCGCCTGCCGGGGGCGGTCCAGATCAACTGCGCGCGCGATCGGATACCAGCCGCGGCGCAGTGCGGCCACGCGCGTCTCGGGAGTCATCCGTCAGTCGGGGTGGGCGCAGCGGTGAGATTGTCGAAGGCGACCGCGGTCAGCGCGGGCAACGTCGCAGGATCGCGGAGCAGGCCCCGCACGACGATGGTCGCGAGTTCTCCTGCGACGTGTTCGCGCGAGTAGTCCCGGTGGCGGAACGGGCTGGTGCCGCCAGGGGCGTGTGCGGCCGAGTTTCGGTACCGGCGCTGCACGCCCTCCTCGGCTGCGCAGATGTTCAGTGCCGCGAATTCGGGATCACACTCAATGAACTCGCCGCACGCGATGCCGTCGCTGATCAAAGCGCCGATATGTCCATGCAGCGCGGCGGTGTCGGCCCAGAACTCGACGAACACGTCGGGCTGCTGCTCGGCCAGCACCTCGACTTCGCAGATGTCGATCGGCGAAGAGCACAGCTCGAGCATGTCGAGCCGTAGCAGCCGTAGCAGCCTGACGGCGGGCGAACCGCCTTCGGCCACAACCTGTTCCGCGAAGTCGAGCGAAACGCGGTTCAGCGCGAGCAGGCCGAGCAGGATGTCCTCTTTCTGGCGGAACCAGTAGTACAGCGACGACTGACCCAGCCCGCACTCGCGTGCGATCTCGGTCATGGTGGTATTCAAGTACCCGCGCTCGCGGAAAAGTCGGGCGGCGACGACGAGGATGTGGCCCTGGCGACCGGAGTCGGCATCGGTGTCAATCGTGACTTGGCCCTGATCAGTGTGCTGCGCCACCGACACTCCGTCCCCTCCGCGGCCGCTGTTGTGGGCCGTTCGTGTTCCGTGATCGTCTCATGACATCAACATCCCGCCGTTGATTTGCACGCACTCTCCAGTGAAAGATCTAGCCCCCGTGAGGAATACGACGAGGTCGGCCACCTCGGCGGGCTGCACCAGCCTGCCGGTCGGCATGCCTGCCGTATACATGCGATGCAACTCGTCCAACCCGACGCCCTGGAACTCGGCGTCGCGATTGAGCTGCTCGGTCTCGGTCGGGCCTGGCGCGATCGCGTTCACCCGGATCAGGGGGGCCAGCTCCCGGGCTAACGACCGCGTCATACCGAGCAACCCTGCCTTGCTCGCCGCGTAGGCACTGAAGCCGGGCTCCCCGCGCAGCCCGGAGATGCTGCACGCGTTGATGACCTGTCCGGCACTCTCCCGCAGCGCCGCGGCGGCGGCCTGCGTTAGCCACAGCGGAGCGGTCAGGTTCACGTCGATGTCGCGCCACCATAAGGCCATCGTCTCGACGGTCGGCTCGACAACTGTCATCGTCGCGGCATTGTTTACCAGTAGGTCCAGCCGCCCGAAACGCGCGAGCACCCCGTCGACGACCGCTCGGCAGGCATCACGCCCGCGTAGGTCGGCAGGGATCGTCACGTCGGCGCCGGTGACATCGCCCGCCTCCGCCAGATCGGTGGCCGCGACAGTCCAGCCCGCCCCGGCGAGCCCGGCCACGATCGCGCGGCCGATGCCTCCTGCGGCGCCGGTCACCAGCGCCACTGGGGCGCTCACTGGATCACCACGCCGCCGTTGGGCGAAATCACCTGGCCGGTAAGCCATGTCCACTCGGCGACGTCGACAATGGCGCGGGCCAGTTCCTCTGGGGTGCCGAAGCGGTCGAGCGGGATGCTTTGGCGGTAGTCCTCGCCGCGCCACCGCTCGGTCAGCATCTCTGTGTCCGTCGGGCCCGGGCAGATGACGTTGACCCGCACCTGATCGGGGCCATATTCGCGGGCGACTGAGCGGACCAGGCCGATCATCGCCGATTTGGCCGTCACGTACGGCACGTGATCTCCGTCGCCGAGCAGGGCCAGCTCCGAGGAGATTGCCACGATCGAGCCGCGCCGCCGTGCCCGCATACGCGGTCCGACCGCGGCGATGACGTTGACGCAGCCCCCGAGGATGACCCCAAGGCTGTTGTGCCACAACTCCGGTGTCACCTGCTCAAGCGGCACGTCGACGTCGAAACCCGCACACGCCACTGCGATTTCGATCGGGCCCAAGTCGGACTCGACGGCAGCGACCAGCCCGTCGACGGCCGCCACATCCGAGACGTCGGCTTCGTAGGCAACGCCACCGATGTCAGCGGCCACCTGCTTGGCCTCGGCCTCGCGACCGAGGTGATCGACCGCGACGTGGTATCCGCGGGCGGCGAGCGCGTAGGCGGTGGCGCGGCCGATGCCGCTCGCACCTCCAGTCACCAGGGCAGCGCCCGCCATCTCAGTGGGCCTCGTCCGCGGCCAGCGGGACCGACGCACCGTTGAGGGGCAGTGGAAATTCGGTGTCCAGGATGGAGACGATGTGCTCGACGATCCGCTCGGTCAGCAGTTCTCCCTTGGCGACGGTGGCCTGGGTCGCCGATGCGAGCACGCCCGTGGGAGTCGACATCGTCGGGTCGATCGGCAGCACGTCCCACGGCACGTTGCGGGCCGGGGCATCGTCGACGATGCGGTCCATGCGCACTGTGGCGGGGCGCAGGTACTCAAAGAGCGACGTCTCGATGACCGCGGCGTGCTCGAGGGCCAGACCTGGGAAGCCGTCCGGGAACAGCATGTCCAGATCGGCGTCGGCGAAGTCGGGCATGCCGTTCTCGACGACGACGATCTTCACGTCGGGGTAGCGCCCGGACACCAGATAGGCCGGTTCGTACACGAAGTTGGCGTTCTCGAAGTGCCAGCTGTACAACACGATTCGGCGGAATCCAGTGCGGATCAGTTCCTCGAGAAGGTCTTCGAGCATGGCGATGAACGTCGTCGCGCGCAGCGACAGCGTGCCGGGGAACTGCTGACCGCCGCCGCTGGCCGGGCGTGACCGGTAGCCGAGCCGAATAGCTGGACCGACGATGAATGGGCGTCGGGCCGCGGCCAGACGCAACAGCGCCTGGGGGACCACCCAGTCGGCGCTGACCGGCAGGTGCGGGCCGTGCTGTTCGGTCGAACCGACCGCGATCACGACCGGGGCGTCCGCGGCGGCGGCCGCCGCTATCTCGGGCCAGGTCATCCACTCGTACTCGACGGTGCCCTCACCCAGCACCGGGCTCATGCGATCCTCACTCACAGCTGCCTCCACGTTTTCTTTCAGCCAAATCGATACCGTATCGGTTTGCAATATCTGCGATATGTCAATAGATACTACGTCGCGTCGACAGACGCATATTCGATACGTTATCGACACGGGTATTTATTGTGCACGAAACAACTGGCTCCTACCTTCGCAACTGTCCGCCAAATCCCCACGTTTCTTCTGGAGGCGCCAACGTGCGCATGTACTTCTGCACCGACATCCACGGCAGCGAGCGGTGCTGGAAGAAGTTCCTCGCCACCCCCAAGCACTACGAGTGCGACACGATCGTGATCGGTGGCGACATCACGGGGAAGTTCATCGTGCCGGTGATCGAGACCAAGCCCGGCAAGTTCAAAGCCCGGTTCGCCGGCATCGAGCGCAAGGTGAGCAAGGGGCCTGCGCTCGACAACCTGCTGGCGATGATCGCCGACGCGGGTGAGTACGCATTCCTTACCACCCCCGACGAATACGAAACGTATGCCGGTGACCAGGACAAGACCGACGACCTGTTCCACACGCTGA